>NZ_JAUDZE010000009.1:0-152363 GCF_030385805.1 Acinetobacter thutiue | reverse complement strand
AGTTTGCTGGCGACAATAGCAGGAGTGAACCACCTGATCCCTTCCCGAACTCAGAAGTGAAACCTCCCCGCGCTGATGGTAGTGTGGCGTTTGCCATGTGAGAGTAAGTCATCGCCAGCTTTTAAATACAAAACACCCCCTCCGCTAATGCAGAGGGGGTGTTTTTTATTGGGTGGTTGTGCAAATTATAAGAAGCCCTACTAAATAGCTTTACGAATTGTTATCTAAGTTATTATTTAATTTTTTATTTGATACATCATTGTTATAATCTATTATTACTTGTAATAAGACTAAAATATGACAGATACATTAATTCAGTTAATTCCAGATATTAAACTAGAAATTCAACAACTTCGTTTGAACTTAGACTCTTTATGTGATGAGCTTAAGAGGCTCAACTTAATAACACCAACAAGAACTGTTTCGGTCTCCCGTTTAGATGATTTTCCAAAAAAAATAAAAATTCTCAATAGGAAAATGAGATTAATTTATAATTCATTTGAAATACCAAATACATGGAGGGATTTCTCTGAAATATTAGCTATTCATGATAAACAGTATTCTGGAAAAGACGTTTTAGATGCAGATATTGAATATGTATCTGCGGCTAAACATTGGGCTAAAATTTCTGAGTATTTTTTAGATTTTTTAATTGACGCAAATTTAAATTGTATTGGAATAGAAGCAGTTACTAATGTGAGTTTAAGAAATTTAGAAAGTAAATATACATCTTCTGACGACGAATCATATGAATATAAATTTCAAGTTTTAGAAAAACTAAAAAAAATTATCAGCAGTAAAATGCCTTCTCAAACTAGCCATATGAATGATTTACCTACAAATTCAAATTTTGTAAGTTCTAAAAGAATAGAAGAGTTAAAAGGTTTAGAAGGGATTAATTATGATTTATGTAAACTTATTCGATTATGTGAAGAGTTAAATATTGCTTATAATAACGAAGCATATTTTTCAACCGCAATGCTTGTTCGTAGTATTCTTGATCATGTACCACCAATATTTCAGCTTAATACTTTCTCAGAAGTTTCAAGCCAATATGGTAGTAAATCACTAAAGAAGTCTCTTCAGTATTTGCAAAACTCATCAAGAAATATTAGTGATTCTTTCTTACATCAACCTATTAGAAGAAATGAATCATTACCAAAGAATACACAAGTAGAGTTTAGAAGTGATCTTGATGTGTTATTAGGAGAGATTTTTAGGATATTAAAATGAAAAATTTTTATCGATAATTGTTCTGTTGTCGCCATATAAAGAAACAATTTTGCAAAATTAAGAAATTACCAAAATTTAAGATGATGGTAAATTTTCTGAAACTTACTCTTTCTCTCCACTGCCTGAAGATGATGATTAATTACATCTTTCTGAGCTTGTTTATTGGGCATCACTGGGTGATGTGGAACAAGTCGAACAATTATTGGATGAGGGGATAGAACTCAACCGACTGATGACGACGACTATAGTGCGCTACAGGCAGCTACTGGTGGGGGAAGCTACTTGTGGGTAAAGGCGCAAATGTCACTTATAAAGGCGAGTACACCGCATTACAGCTTGCATAAATGGCAGAGCATGAAGAAGTAATTGCTTATCTTAAAGTCTTTAAATCATGCATAAAAATAATAGATAAAAAGAAGCCCCATCATCCTGACAGGGCTTCCTTTATATTCAGTTTATTGTCGTTTATTTCCTATAAACAACCACATCCTGTGCATCTTGTTGTTCTGAATGAGACTTCCTGTCTCTCTATGATTCGTATATTAAAACTAAAGTTGAGAGCCGTATATTCGTTAATGACCCTGATTACTGTAAGTTTAAGCTTACATTTATCTCACATGGTATTTCTGTAATTTTTCAATGATTGCTTTGAGTGCTTTAATCTCAAATTCATTTGCCTCAAAAGTTTCCGCTTGGTTTCGTTTAAAGATATCTCGGATTTCAAGAACTGCGTTGGAATCAATCAGTCCAAGTTGTGTGCCTACCTGACGGATTTGATCAATCGAACGTGAACCATTGGTTGAGCCATAGCCGATATAGGCTGCGGGTTTACCCTGCCATTCTTTCCCAATGTAATCCAGTGCATTTTTAAGGGCTGGACTGTAGCCATGATTATATTCAGGGCTGATAAGAATAAATGCATCTGCCGTGGCAATTTTATCTGCCCATTGCTGTTGCTTCGGTTGATCATAGATTCCAGTCGCGGGTGGGTGGGCACCTGCAAAAATTGGTAAATCCCATTCCTTTAAGTCAATAATTTCTGTTTGGATGTCTTTTAAGGAAAAATTGCCAATCTCTTGGTGTAGCCAATTGGCGATCTTAATGGCGGTACGATTTTCACGAACACTGCCAACGATAATATAAATAAGCATGGGTGGATTCCTATATTTGTGATGTTGGATTGATTTTTAATGCAATTGAATAAATCTAAATGATTTTATAATTGTTTATTGATTAAAAAAGCTCTCATTTGAGAGCTTTTGTGTTACATCAATTGAACGCCTTGCTGTCCAGCAGGGGTGACCTTAAAGATTTCAACCTCAAAGGTAATGTTTTTACCTGCGAGGGGGTGGTTAAAATTAATCTCGGTGATGTCATCATTGACCGATTTTACTACACCAAAAAGTGTTGCCTTGGCCTTGTCTTCAAACTCAATCATATGACCAACAATAGGGCGTTGTTCAAATTTCACGGTATCGAAAGTCTGGATGTTTTCAGGATTCCACGGACCAAAGGCATCTTCAGGCGGTAAATGTACAGTACGGCGGTCACCTGCACGTAAACCAAATAAAGCTTTTTCGAATCCTGGCAATAAACTGCCATCACCCATGACCAGACTTACAGGCTCTTCACGGTTACGGGTGTTGTCAATTTCAACGCCATTTTCGATTGAAACAGAAAAATGCAAGTCGACCTTTGAGCCATCTTGAATACGAATTTCTTCGTTTGGTTGGATAATTTCAGTCATCTTATGCATCCGCGTTTTGGTTGCGTTTCTTCTCAAGGAAGAACGTATCGATCAGCAGCAAAATTGTGCCTAGGGTAATCGCACTATCGGCAAGGTTGAATGCTGGGAAATGGCTGTTTTGGTAGTAAACATGGATAAAATCAACCACATAACCAAGGCTGACACGATCAATCAGATTGCCAATTGCACCACCTAGAATCAAGGCAATTGCCATAGGTAGAACGATCATTTTCTTAGGCATACGCATCAGCCAGAAAATGAAAATAACCGAGACCACGCCTGCTAAAGAGGTGAACAGGTAACGTTGCCAACCACCCGCATCTGACAGAAAGCTGAATGCTGCGCCATGATTATGCAGTAAGGTCCAGTTTAAAAAAGGCAGTACTGGAACGGGATCGGCATAATTTAAATGCGAGCTGGCAATCCATTTGGTCCATTGATCCAATACAATGGCAAGGACAGAAAGTCCAAGCCAAAGTAGGTTATGCGGATAAAATTGAAATAAGCTTTTCTTTGCTGGGCTTGATTGCACAGAATTATGCATATTTTCTCACTTCGCCACTGCCTGTGACGTTGACAATACAACGAGCGCATAAACCAGCATGGCCAACGTGCGTATTGACATCTGGCAGCACATGCCAGCAACGTACACATTTTTCACCATCTGCTGCTGAAACTTTCACACCTAAACCTGCGAGGTCTGTGCTTTCGCCTTGTTCAGCATATGGATGAACGATGACTTGAGAGGTGATCAAGACAAAACGTAATTCATCAGCCAATTGGTTTAGCAATTTTTGTAAAGCTTCATCTGCCCAAAGTTCAACTTTAGCAGATAAGTTACTACCGACCAGTTTAGCGTTACGTGCGGCTTCAATCTGTTTATTTACTGCTGATTTTACGCTAATCAATGTTTGCCAATCTGCTTCAGACAGTAAGTTTGCTGTTGATGCGGTTGGGATGTCATACCATTCAGCCGTGAACACATATTTGTCAGTTTGTTCAGGAATCAATGGCCAGGCTTCTTGCGCGGTAAAGCTCAAGATTGGTGCCATCCAGCGAACAAAAGCTTGGACTATATGATACAGCGCTGTTTGAGCAGAACGACGTGCTTGTGAGTTGGCTTTGGTGGTGTATTGACGATCTTTGATAATGTCGAGATAGAAGCCACCTAAGTCATTGATACAGAAGTTGGTCAATGCATTGGTCACAATATGGAAATTCATCTCTTCATAGGCTTGTTGAATTGTTTTTTGCACTTCAGCAGCACGTTGCAAGATGTATTGGTCTAATGCGATCAATTCGTTTACCGGTAAGGCATCTGTTGATGGTTTGAAGCCATTCAGGTTTGCCAACAAGAAACGTAAGGTATTACGAATACGACGATAACCATCAGAGGCACGGCTAAAGATTTCTTTACCAGCCGTCATTTCATAACGATAGTCGGCAGAAGCGATCCAGAAGCGTAAGCCATCTGCACCCATATCTTTGATGATGTCTTGTGGGGTGATGATGTTGCCTAATGACTTAGACATTTTACGACCTTTATCATCCACGACGAAACCGTGGGTGAGCAGGCCTTTATATGGTGCACGTTCATTGATCGCAATTGAAGTTAACAATGAAGATTGGAACCAGCCACGGTGTTGGTCTGAACCTTCAAGATACAGATCAGCAGGATCTTGTAACTCTTCACGTTCACGTAGGACTGCGTAGTGTGTTGTTCCAGAGTCAAACCAAACGTCTAATGTATCGCGGACTGCGTTATATTGTTCAGCATCTGCACCAATGAAGTCGCTGGCCTCACGGTTATACCAACCATCAATCCCTTCTTCTTCGATCAGTTTTGCAACTTCTTCAATGAGTTCTGGGGTACGTGGATGCAAAGCATTCGTATCTTTGTGTACAAAGAACGGGATCGGTACACCCCAGGTACGTTGGCGTGAAATACACCAGTCAGGACGGCCTTCAATCATCGACTGAATACGATTTTTACCCCAATCAGGAACAAACTCGATGTCATTTTCAATCGCATTCAAGGCTGTCTGACGTAAGCCTTTGGCATCCATGCTAATAAACCATTGTGGTGTTGCACGGAAAATAATGGGTGTTTTGTGACGCCAGCAATGTGGGTAGCTGTGTTTAATTGGCTGATGTGCCCATAAACGACCCACAGCACCTAATGCTTCGATAATTTTTGGATTGGCTTTATAGATGTGCTCGCCCGCAAAAATCGGTGCAGTTGGTAAATATACGCCATTACCGCCGACGGGGTTATCCACTTTTAGATTGTACTGTAAACCGACTTTATAATCGTCCACACCATGTCCAGGTGCAGTGTGTACAGCGCCTGTACCACTGCTGGCAATAACGTGTTCACCGACAATCACTGGGACCTGACGATCAGTAATTAATGGATGTTGTAATAATAAATTTTCGATTGCTGAGCCTTTAAAATCAGTCAGTACCACTGGATTTTCAAGCTGATAACGTTCGATTGCTGATTCAACTAGATCTTTGGCAAGAATAAAGTTTTGCGAGCCATGATCAGTCGAGACTTGTACTAGTTGGTAGTCAATGTCGGCATGTACCGCAACTGCCTGGTTGGCAGGTAAGGTCCACGGTGTAGTTGTCCAAATCACAATATCAGTCACATCTTGAACATCAACATTCAAGCGTGCGCTTAAATTTTTGAGATCAACAACGGTGAAACCCACATCAATCGCATCAGATTTTTTATCTTCGTATTCAACTTCTGCCTCTGCTAGCGCAGAACCACAGTCCAAGCACCAGTTCACAGGTTTCAGGCCAGGTTCGATGTGACCTGCCTTGGCAATTGCACCCAGTGAACGAACGATGTCTGCTTCTTGCTTAAAATTCATCGTAAGATATGGATTATCCCAATCCCCAAATACTCCCATACGCACGAAGTCTTTCTTTTGTAATTCAACCTGGGTGTAAGCATATTCACGGCAGGCTTTGCGGAACGTAGATGCATCTACTTTTACACCAACCTTACCCACTTTTTCTTCGACTTTCAGTTCAATCGGTAAGCCGTGACAGTCCCAACCAGGTACATAAGGTGCATCAAAGCCATCCATCACACGGCTTTTGACAATGATGTCTTTCAAGACTTTATTCACCGCATGACCTAAATGGATTTGACCATTGGCATAGGGAGGGCCATCGTGCAAAATGTATTTTTTCTTGCCAATACGCGATGCGCGAATCTGCTGATAAATGTTGTCGGCATACCACTCTTCCAGCCATTTGGCTTCACGCACAGCCAAGTTTGCCTTCATGGCAAATTCAGTGTCTGGCAAATTGAGTGTGGCTTTATAATCCACTGCATTTTCAGGAGTTTGCTTATCGCTCATGCAAGTTTTCTTCCAGTTTTATCAGTCTAAACTGACATGTATTACAAATGAAAATTAAATTTAAAAAGGAAATTCTGCTGTGCGCTTACGGTAGTCCCGTAATTTCTGCACGTCATCATCAATTCCAGCTTTGAGTGCCTCAAGCGAAAGGTAATTCAGTTCACCATGTAAATAGTGAAGAAAGGTTACCCGCATCAACAAGCCATACAGATTAGCAGAAACATCAGGGAAATGTACTTCTAATCGCCATTCAGGCTGTTGCTGCTTGATGGCTGGTCGGGTTCCCACATGCCCTGCGCCAAACAGGCTGTCATTTTGGTAGCCTGCGATGCCATTTCGTGTTGCATCCGCATGTTTGATCTTTGTGGTCAGTGAGGCATTTTCACACAACACATCCACCGCATAAATGCCATTTAAACAGGGTTTGTGACGGTTTAAACGGACATTGATGGTTGGAAAATCAAGGGTGCGTCCAATCTGGTCGCCATATTGCACCCGTCCCGTGATGCTGTAGGGACGGCCCAGCAGCTTTGCCGCCAAAGCAAGGTCGCCCTGCTGTAGAACCTGACGGATACGGGTTGAACTGACCCGTTCTCCATTCAATGCCACTGTATTTAAATTGGTGACATCAAAGCCATATTCGCGTAGAAACTCGCTGTTGCCCTGACGGTCCTTGCCAAAATGGAAGTCATCACCCAACACCAAGCTTTGTGCGTTCAGTTTGTTTTTGAGCAAATCGGCAAAGGCGGTGGCATTCATGCTTCTAAAGTGCTGGTCAAACTTTGCCACAGCAATGTAGTCCACGCCCAGCTCTGTTAAATATTCTACTTTTTCACGTAGGGAGTTGATGCGTGGTGGGGCATCATAGCCCTGAAAGAATTCGAGTGGCTGTGGCTCAAAAATCATCACCAGTGTTTTTAAGCCTTTGGCGCTTGCCAGCGTTTTAAGCTGGGCAATCATCGCCTGATGTCCCAAATGGACACCATCAAAATTGCCAATCGTGACCGCAGTTGGGGCTAACTGAAAATCTGGCGATAATGCGTTGAGACGAAGCAACTTCATGGGCGTTAAATACAGTGAATTTTGCAAAGGCTATATATTGCCATATTCTCGGCGTTTCGTCTTGTTGTTGTGTTTTTCATCAGCAAAAAATTCGGAGAATAGGTTTCTAGGGCAATTGCTGACCCTGCTTCATTCTGTTGGATAATCCGCTACACTACGCATTTTAAATTGTTGGGTGATCACGATGCAGTCTGAGATTGCTTTAATTATGGCATTGCCGAATGAATCAAAGGGCCTGTTTGAACAGGCAGGCATTCAGGTTCACTATAGTGGCATTGGCAAAATCAATGCGGCATTTAAAGCCTTTGAGGTGATTCAGAAAACTGGCTGTAAAACCCTGATCAATCTAGGCAGTGCGGGCAGCTCGCACTTTGATGCACACAGTCTGGTTGAGGTGATTACCTTTGTGCAACGGGACATGGATGTGTCACCACTGGGGTTTGCCGTGGGCGTGACACCAATGGATGAGGACATTCCTGCCGAAATTCATGCACAGCCACATTTTGAACATTTACCTAAAGGCATTTGTGGTACAGGCGACTCCTTTGAAACAGGGCAGCCAAAAATATCCTGTAATCTGGTAGACATGGAAGCCTATGCCCTTGCCAAAGTGTGCCAGAAGCTTGGGGTGCGCCTGATTTCAGTCAAGTATATTACCGATGGGGCCAACGATACCGCGCATCTGGACTGGGAGGAAAATCTGCTGGTGGGGGCACAGAAATTATTGGCCTTATACCAGACCCATTTTTAAATAAAAAAGCCTATCTGTTGAGATAGGCCTGTTCAATGCTTTCTGGTTTTAACGTGGCAATACGCCATACAGCATCAAGTGTACCGTATGCTCAATGGTGCGTTGATACATACTGCGGTTGCGCAGGGTCTTGCCTGTGACCATTTCCATTTGAGTAGAAAAATCCGCATAGTTTTGGGTGATTGCCCAAATATTGATAATTAATAATTCTGCATCAATTTCTTTGGATAATTTGCCTTGTTCCTGCCAAGTCTCAATCACTTTGGTTTTGCGTTTAAACAGCTTTTTCAATGGACCTTTTAAAATCGGTAAAATATGTGGTGCACCCTGAATGATTTCCAATGCAAATAAACGAGAAGCTTTGGGTTGATCTTTTGAACTTTCGATTTTTTGCATCAAATAATGGGTTAAGGCCTCAGTTGGCTCAAGCTCGACTTCCAATATCTGTAAGGGTGCCAGCCACTTTTGCAGTACGGTGGTGAGCACTTCAACATACAGCGACTCTTTGTTTTCATAATAATAAAAGATATTGGATTTATGCATATTTGCCAGTTGTGCAATTTCATCCAGACTTGCACCACTAAATCCATAGACGGAAAAAACATCCAGGGCAGCATTCAGCAGTTGATTGCGCTTTTGTGTACTCTTTTTCTGTTCCATCTGCGAGCTTGATTCAAAAAATGTCATTGACATTGTAAGATAAATTGGCAGATTTGTGCAAAATAACCGCATTTTTTTATCGAAAAAGCAGGGATTGCCAGACCAGTAGTCACGATGTGTTTGATAATTATTGAAATCTAAAATAGGTGAGACATATTTTGTAAATAATTTCTCAGTCATTGCGAAAAATTGTCGAGTGGTTATTGTTCTTGATGTGTGGTTTTTGAGATGGGCAAAAGCGGTTTTAGGTAGCTAAAACCGCATCAAGGACCTGTTGTTCCAACTGGGCAAAAGCAATACTTTTTTTGCGTGGACGCGGAAGATTGACCTGAAAACTGTGTGCGATATGCCCTTGATCCAGCAGAATGATTCGGTCAGCAAGCTGTACTGCTTCACTGACATCATGTGTCACCAGAATTGCGGTAAAGCCCTGTTCTTTCCAGAGGCGTTCAATCAGGTTCTGCATTTCCAGACGGGTAAGTGCATCCAGTGCGCCAAGTGGCTCATCCAGCAACAGGATGCGCGGTGCATGTGACAATGCCCGAGCCAGTGCGGCACGTTGACGCTGACCGCCTGATAGCTGGGCAGGCCATTGTGCAGCCTTTTCCTTTAGGCCGACTTTTTCTAGAAGTTGCTCTGCAAGCCCATGCTGACTTTTGGCCAATCCCAGTTGCACATTTTGCAAGACACTTTTCCAGGGCAGCAGGCGTGGGTCCTGAAACATCACCCGAATGTCGTCACTGGTGATGCCCTCACGGAAGTTGCGTGCGGACTGGAACTTGATTTCACCATAGCTGGTCTTTTCCAGTTGCGCAATCAGGCGTAGCAGGGTGCTTTTACCACAGCCACTGCGCCCGACAATGGCAACAAACTCGCCTGCCTGAATGTTTAAATCCAGATCCTCAAGCACCTTGACATCGCCATAGAACTTATACAGTTGCTCAATCAGGATATCTGCACCATTGGCTGGGGCGCTTGTGGTGTCTGGTTCAATAATCGGCTGGATAAAATTATTTTCATATAGGTTTAGATTGAGGTTGCTCATGTTTATTTTCCCTTATTATTTTTGATAACCCGAATGCCAGCGTAATAAATAACGTTCCAGCAGTTGTGCAAAGACATCGGCCAGTTTCCCCAGCAAGGCATACAGCAGGATACCCACCAGTACGATATCAGTTTGTAAAAACTCCCGTGCATTCATGGTCATATAGCCAATGCCTGACTGGGCGGAAATGGTTTCAGCAACAATCAGTAGCACCCACACCAAACCGAGAGAGAAACGTAGCCCCACTAAAATGGAGGGCATGGCACCTGGTAAAATAATGTCTTTATACAGTTGCCAACGATTGAGGCCATAGCTTTTGCCCATTTCAATCAGTTGAGGGTCTACCGAGCGAATCCCATGATAAGTATTGATATAAATCGGGAAGAATACGCCGACAGCAACCAGAAATAATTTCGCGGTTTCATCAATACCAAACCATAAGATCACCAGTGGAATCAGGGCGAGTGCAGGGATGTTGCGGATCATTTGCAAAGTAGTGTCCAGCAACGTCGATGCAACACGGGATGAGCCATTCAGCAAGCCGAGAACTAGCCCCAGCCCCCCACCTACCAATAAGCCGAGTAAAGCCCGTCCAGCACTGACCTTGACATGCTGCCAAAGCTCACCACTGATGAGCAGGTGCCAAAAGGCACTGACCACAGCAGTGGGGGCGGGCAGAACCCGACTTTGCAGTAAGCCTGTACTTGAAGCAATTTGCCAGATGGTGATCAATAGGATTGGGAACAGCCACGGTAACAGGCCTTTGCCGAGCTGCTGTGTTCCACGTGAAACATTGTTTAAGAAAACTTTTGCACTCATGCTGTCTCCTTGACCAGATTTTTTTCTTCCGTGGTCTTAGGGACGTAGTTGTTGGCAATAATTTCCCCAAATGGTCCTGTTAAGTGCGGTTGTGCCAGTTTCTTACGTGTTTTCAGTGGCAAGAGTGGAAACACCAGTTCCGCAAAACGAATCGATTCTTCCAGATGTGGATAGCCTGAGAAAATAAAGGTATCAATGCCTAAATCTGCATACTCCTGAATTTTTGCAGCCACCGTTGCTGGATCACCCACCAATGCCGTACCTGCACCACCGCGAACCAGACCAATGCCTGCCCAAAGGTTTGGCGAAACTTCCAGTTGATCCTTACGTCCACCATGCAGTGCAGCCATGCGTTGCTGGCCCACTGAATCCATTTGCGCAAATTTCTTCTGTGCCGCGGCAATGGTGGCATCATCCAGATACTGGATCAGTTCATCCGCCGCTGCCCAGGCCTGTTCATTGGTTTCACGTACAATCACATGCAGGCGAATGCCGTAATTTAGGGTTCTGCCTTTAGCGGCAGCTTTGGCACGTAAATGTTGGATTTTTTCCTTGACTGCGGCAGGTGGTTCACCCCAAGTTAAATAGGTATCAACCTGTTCTGCTGCCAGCTCAGTCGCCGCTTCGGATGAGCCACCAAACCATAACGGGGGATAAGGCTGTTGTACAGGTGGATAGAGTAGCTTGGCATCATCGACGCTTAAGCGTTCACCATGAAAAGTAAAAGCTTCACCTGTATGCGAACGGGTCAGGATTTCACGCCAGATTTTGACATATTCAGAAGCTGTCTGATAACGGGTACTGTGGTCCTCATACAGGCCATCGCCCTTAAGTTCCTGCTCATCTCCACCTGTGACAAGGTTGAGCAGGATACGACCATTGGAAAGACGGTCGAAAGTCGCTGCCATGCGGGCGGCGAGCGCAGGCGTGGTAATCCCTGGACGGAGGGCCACCAGAAACTTAAGTTGTCTGGTGGCATCAATCAGGCTGGCAGCGGTAATCCACGGGTCTTCACAGGAACGGCCTGTTGGAATCAGTACGCCATCATAGCCCAGGTTGTCGACTGCCACCGCAATCTGTTTCATATAGGCATGATCGACCTGACGCGCACCCTTGCTGGTGCCTAGATAACGACTGTCACCGTGAGTGGGGATAAACCAGAAAATATTCATGTCGATGTTCCTTATGAAAAAGTAAAAAATTTATTTGGCAGACCAGACACTGTGCTGAATGTCGATCTGTACGGGGATGAGCTGTTCCTGTTTAAACAGATCGGCAATCTGTTGCTGATTGTTGATCACCTCGGCCGTAAGGGCATGTACAGGCGAGGGTTTTGGGCGCTTGTCTAAAACTCGCTGTGCGATCTGAGTATTCAGTCCTGTGCTTTGTGCGTAAATCTGTAAAGCCTGATCCTGATGTTTCACAATCCACTGGTCGGCCACATTGACGCTATTGATAAACTTTTGTGCAGCCTTAGGATGCTGCTGAATGAAATCAGGGCTGCCAATATAAAATGAATAGGTGGTTGGAAAGGCAGACCCATCAATGAGGATGCGGGTATGACCCTGTATTTCTGCCGTCCCCAGATAGGGTTCCCAAATCACCCAGGCATCAACCGCCTGTTTGTCAAAAGCGGCACGGGCATCTGCTGGAGGCAGCCAGATGGGTTGAATGTCCTGCCACGACAGGCCTGCTTTCTGTAGGGCCTTTGCCAATAGCTCATGGGCACTTGAACCTTTTTGCACCGCAATCCGTTTACCCTTTAGGTCTTGCAGCACCTTAACCTTGCCATCGGCATGTACCAAAATTGCCTGTGCATCTGGAGCAACCACTTCATAGGCAACATAGCTCAATGGCTTTGCCGCAGCCTGCGCGAAGATCGGTGGGGTATTGCCCACATAGCCAAAATCAACCGCACCTACCGCCAGTGCCTCCAGCATTTGTGGGCCAGCAGGAAACTCACGCCATTCAATTTTGGCATTTGGAAATTCCTGCTCGAATAGTTTTTGTTGTCTTGCAACCAGTAAGTTGAGGGATGATTTCTGGAAACCAATTGAAAGCGTTTTGACAGTCTGGCTTGCAGGGGATGAAGCTGTTTCCTGTGTCGATGCTTCAGGTTTTTGACAACCATTCAGGAAAAGAGTGCTGATGACCAGACTGGTGAGTGAAACCTGAGACCATAACTTCATACCCGTTCCTCCTGTTATCTGATTTCGTTCTTAAGCAACGCGTCCTGAATTACCAGCTGTTTGGGAATCAGTTTTTGCGCGTAGAATGCATCAGCAACATATTGCTGTTCCTTGGCAACCTTTTCAGAGATTGGCTGAACCCCGAAGCCCATGCGTGAAATCGACGCTTTTAACACCTCAAATTCCAGTGCGGTTGGTTTTTCCAGTAGTTTCGCGGCATCATCTGGATAGGTCTTGACCCAGTCGGTGGTCTGGTTCAGGGTTTGAACAACGGTCTTTAAAATTTCAGGGTGGTTTTCAGCAAATTTACGGTCCGCTAAATAGAACTGGTAATTGCTGACCAAATGCTCGCCATTGGCAATGACACGCGCATGTACCTGATGTTCCGCCGCAGCCAGGAACGGGTCCCAAATCACCCAGGCATCAACTGCGCCCTTTTCAAAGGCGGCACGGGCATCTGAGGGTGGAAGATAGACAGGCTGGATGTCATTGAGGGTGAGGTTGTTGGCTTCTAACAGTTTCAATAATAAATAGTGGACGTTTGAACCTTTGTTCAGTGCAATACGTTTGCCTTTCAGGTTTTGTACGGATTGAATTGGGGAATCTTTTTGTACAATCAGGGCTTCAGCAGTAGGTGCTGCTGGCTGGTTGGCCACATAGACCAGATTTGGATTGGCTGCCTGAGCGAAAATAGGTGGGGCTTCACCCGCCTCACCCAAAGAGACACTGCCAACATTCAAGCCCTCCAGAAGTTGTGGACCCGCTGGAAACTCCACCCATTTGACATTTACACCTTGAGCAGCAAGGTTTTTTTCTAGTTCACCTTTTGCTTTAACAATCGGCAAAATCCCATACTTTTGAAAGCCGATATTTAATGTTGTGGTTTCTTGTGGTTTGGCCTCTTGCTGCTCAGCTTTTTTTGCACAACCTGTGATATTAACCAAGCTGGCAAGCATTGCTGTAATCAGGATAGGTTGTGTCCATAAACGATTGATAGAAATGGCCATGCTGGTTGCGCTCCCCGAAAATCAAAAGATGAAATAAGCTGAGCAACCAAACTAAAACTTTTTTTATTGCATAAAAAATAACTAATCAGGCTTTGTTTATCTAAAAAAGTGCAAAACAGAATATTGGATATGCTTATCGTGGGTATAGATGTCAAAAAGGGGCATTATTTTTATAAATTATTGTTTTTAATATTTTTATATTTTAAGGCTATGGTTTTGCTCAGGGCAGATATAATAAAAAGACAGGATGTGGAGATATCATTATCAAAAATAACAATATCTCCAGAGGCATTAGTCAAGGGATTTTTTAAATACCAAAGAATTACGTTGATAGTTATAAAGCGCCTGACGTGCATTTGGCAGGTCATCCACACTGGCAGGGCTAAAGCCATGTTCCAGAAACCAGTGCGCCGTGCGTGTGGTGAGGACAAACAGTTGCTGGATTCCTTGCTGTTTGGCCCTGCTTTCCAGAAACTGCAAGATCTGGCTACCACGGTTAGATTTGCGGTAACTGGAGTCGACAGCAACACAGGCGATTTCGGCAGAACGTTTTTCATTGGCTTCCGCTGGAATCGGGTAGAGTGCGGCGCAGGCCAGAATCATGCCATCACGTTCAATCACGGCAAACTGCTCAATCTCACTTTCAAGGCGTTCGCGGGAGCGATACACCAGAATACCTTCCTGCTCCAGTGGCCGCAGCAGGTTCATCAGGCCGCCCACGTCATGGATATTGGCAATCCGTACCTCCTCATAATGGGCATCGGTAATCATGGTGCCAATGCCATCACGGGTGAACAGTTCCTCAATCAGTGCGCCATCATAGGCATAGGAAATCAGGTGTACGCGGTGCACGCCTGACAGGGAAGCCTGTTGTGCCTGTTTTAAATGCAGGGCAAATTCAGGAGACTGGTTTTGGTATTGCTGAATATAGGGATCAAGCTGACGTGGGCTGAGCTCACGCAGCAACTGCTGTTTGGCATCCATTAAACCTTGTTGTTCGCCCAGAAAAATCAACTTGTCGGCCTTTAACATGGTTGCCGTTTTGGTGGCTACTTCCTCCGCCAGCAAATTAAACACTTCGCCTGTGGTCGAGTAACCCGTTGGCCCCAACAACACAATATTGTGATTGTCCAGATGACGATGGATGGCATCGGTGTCAATTGAGCGGACATCGCCTGTAAGCTGGAAGTCAACGCCATCACGGATGCCATAGGGTTTGGCGGTGACAAAGTTTCCAGAAACCACATCAATGCGTGCGCCGTACATGGGTGAGTTGGCAAGTCCCATGGAAAGCAGCGCCTCAATTTCCAGGCGAATTGAACCCACGGCATTCATCACCCCACGCAGTGACTCACGTGTGGTAATGCGGCGGTTTTGGTGGAACGGTGTTTCAATATTTCGTTCAGTGAGGTTCTGGTTAATCTGCGGTCGTGCGCCGTGTACCAGAATCAGGCGGATGCCGAGCGAATGCAACAGGGCAATATCATGGATGATGTGCTGGAAATTTTTATGCTGAACCGCCTCACCACCAAACATCAGCACAAAGGTTTTATGGCGGTGTGCATTGATATAGGGTGCGGAATGGCGAAACCAATGCACATAATCCTGTGTGCTACTCTGTGATATTTCAGTGATTTGGTTCGCCATGTTGATCTCAGATCGCTATCAATTGATCTGATTCTAACGAAAAAAATGAAAAGATAAATCTATTCCTAAAACAACGGCCCAAGTTTATTGAACCTGCACATGGGAAAATACCTAGAATCCCATGATGCGCACAATGCTGTTGTCATCCGAGTTGACCAGGATGTAGTCATTGTTGATTTTGTACCATTGCTCGTTACGGCCTGGTTTTGGCAGATTATTGTCCTTGTAGTCAACCTTGTAGCTGTTACCACGGTAATGCTGCGGCATGACATAACCTTCCTGCCAGCGATGCTGCTTCAGGCGTTCAACACCGCGTTCCTGACGCATGCGCCGCTCACGATCACGGTTTTCCTCTCCTGGACGATCGGCTCGGCGGCCCTGCCAGTTGCCGCGCGGATCATCATCACGATCAAGGTTGCGGCCCTGCCAACCACCGCCACGGGAATCGTCACGGTCAAAATGCGGGCCTGCAAAACTACCCATACTGCTGAAAAGGGTGGTTGAACCTAATATCAAGATGATGAAAAATTTTTTCATGATGCACCTAGGCGGATGTCTCTCATGGGAAAACTGTACTCTAAAAATGCAGAGAAACTGTGAAGATCAATTCATTATTCCATTAAAAAGATGGAGATTCTCCCCAGTTCCCCCTTAAAAACGATGGGCTGTGACACGCAGGCCCATTGTTGGTTGATGCTGAAAATCTAGGCCTGCGCATCAATGCTCTGACCATTCATGTCCAGACTATCATCACCCATGAGGTAAAGATAGGCAGGCATAATCTCGTCAGCTGTTGGCAGCACTTTCGGGTCTTCATCAGGATAGGCCTTGGCACGCATGGCGGTGCGTGTGCCCCCTGGATTGATGCAGTTAAAACGGATATTTGGATAGCTATTCTCCGCGGCAAAAATCTTGCTCATGGCTTCCGTAGCCACCTTGGAGACTGAATAGGCGCCCCACAACGCACGCGGTTCACGTCCCACACTGGAACTGGTGAACACCACCGAGGCATGTGCCGATTTTTGCAGCAGTGGAAGCAGTGCCTGTGTCATGGCAAAAGGCGCACGCAGGTTGACGGACAGCACGTCATCCCAGACATCAATTGGATAATGCGCCAGTTCAACACGGTCACCCAGCATACCCGCATTGTGCAGGATACCGTCTAAACGGCCAAACTGCTGTTCCAGTGTATTGACCAGAAGCTCATAGTCATGGCTGGAGGCGGTTGAAAGCTGTAAGGGCAGAATGGCAGGCTGTGGTGCACCCAGACCCTCAATTTCATCATAGATGACTTCGAGTTTGTTTAGGGTACGACCATGAAGCACAACCGTAGCGCCATGTAAGGCATAACTAATAGCAGCTGCACGCCCAATTCCATCACCTGCACCTGTAATCAGGATAATGCGATCCTTGAGCAGGTCTGGACGAGGTTGATATTCTGAATATTTCATTGTTATACCTCCTATTGTTATCTTGTATGCTTAGCCCATCATACCCTGATTTTCGGCTAAAACCGCGATTTTATTTTTTAACAGTTGGTGGAGTTCAGGCACGGTTTGAATAATCGCATCGGCCTGCCATGCCAGCAGGTTATCACGGGACTCAACAGGCAGGTAACCATAGGCCGCCAAAATCGTGTACATCTCCGCATTGCGCCCTGCATCAATATCACGTGGGTGATCACCGACATAGATAATGTCCTTGGCTTCCAGATTCAGCTGTTTCGCCGCCAAATACATCGGTTCAGGGTCAGGCTTGGTTTTGCTGACATCCTCTGGACACACCAGTACCGCGCAGCGTTCGGTCAGGTTTAGTGCGGCCAGCAACAATTCACTTAAACCACGCGGTTTATTGGTGACAATACCCCAGGGAATTTGACGGGCTTCGAGTTCCTCAAGCAAAGGATACATGCCTGTAAATAAATCAGTATCCACTACGATTTTATCGCCGTACATATCCAAAAAACGCTGACGATGCGCCAAAAATACTGGGTCTGTTACATCCATTTCAGGATAAACCAGCTTGACCATCGCACGTGCGCCTTCAGACACCTGGGTTCGGATAATTTCCGCCTCCACCATAGGACGCTGCTCATCACGGCACATTTGCTGGATAATACGGACAAAGTCCGCCGCTGTGTCAATCAGGGTACCATCAAGATCAAATAAAACCGCTTTCATTAGGCACCTGTATTGACTGTATGAACCATGTAATTGACATCGACATTGGGTGCCAGCCAGTAATGCTTGGTGATCGGATTGTAATGCAGGCCTGTCATTTCTTTCAGGGTTAAGCCCGCATTGCGAATATCATGTGCCATTTCAGAGGGACGAATGAATTTGTGATAGTCATGGGTGCCTTTTGGCAGTAGGCGCAGCACATATTCCGCACCGATAATCGCAAACAAGTAGGATTTGGGATTACGGTTGATGGTGGAGAAGAACACATGACCACCTGGCTTGACCAAACTTTGGCAAGCCTTGACGATGGAGGCGGGATCAGGCACATGCTCCATCATTTCCATACAGGTGACGACATCATATTGTCCCACCTGTTCCTGAGCCAGTTGCTCAACGGGAATCTGACGATATTCAATATTCTGTACATTGTCCTGCTGTGCATGCAGACGGCCCACCGCAAGTGGTGCCTCGCCCATATCAATGCCCAGCACATTGGCACCACGGCGTGCCATGCTTTCCGCCAGAATACCACCACCACAGCCCACATCCAGCACTTTCTTGCCCGCCAGCCCACCAACCCGCTCATCAATCCAGTTTAAGCGCAATGGATTGATTTGATGCAGGGGGCGAAACTCGGAATGCTGATCCCACCATTTGGCAGCCAAGGCCTCAAATTTTGCGATTTCCTGTGGGTCAACATTCAACTGCGACATGGTGTCACCTCATTCATATTAGGATGATTATTTCGGTTTAATCTGTTGGTAGTGTAGCGATTCTGGAAAAAAAAGCGATAAATCCAATAAAAAACTTCACAGAAGCAAAACGAATTGGTCGTGTTTGTTTTATATTTAGCATATAAACTTACGAAAAATGCTTAGAGGAAAAGCAAACTCAATGAAAAAGTTAGTATTAAGTGGTTTAAGTGCAGTTGTAATGGCGTTTTCAATGAATGCAATGGCTGCGGATTTTGTTGCTGGCAAGGACTATACCGTGGTGGCCAACCCAGGTAAGACCGCGGCGCCAGCAGGCCAAATCGAAGTACGTGAATTCTTCTGGTATGGATGCCCGCACTGCTTCAAGCTTGAACCGCACATGCAGGCATGGTTAAAGAAAATTCCAAAAGATGTTTATTTCCTGCGTACCCCAGCGGCAATGAACAAGGTATGGGAACAGGGTGCCCGTGGCTACTATGTGTCAGAGGCACTGGGTGTGCGTAAGAAAACCCATATTCCACTGTTCCATGCCATCCATGACGGTGGTCAGCAGATTTTTGATCAGGCTTCACAGGCGAAATTCTTTGCAAACTATGGTGTGCCTGAGCAGAAATTTAACAGCATGTTTAATTCATTCCCGATCACTGCAAAAGTGGCTGAATCAAACCAGTTGGCACAGCAATACCAGTTGACGGGTGTGCCTGCCGTGGTGGTCGCGGGCAAATATGTGGTGCAGGGTGAAGATGGCAAGGTAACCCAGGTGGTTGACTATCTGCTTGAAAAAGAACGTAAGGGCGGTAAATAATTTACTGGTCTGTGGTGTAAAGAAGGACTGTTCAATACAGTCCTTTTTATTTTAGGACGGTTCCAGTTGAAACTCTTTTAAGTCAATCTGTACCGTCTGGGTCGGTAGTGACAGCGCCTGACTGACATAGAGGTTGATCAGCTTCTGGCGGGAACCAATTGAACGTTGGTAATAGCTTGAGTTAAGCAATAGGGCGGCACCGTAGGTCAAGGACCAGATATAGGACAGATAGTCACGGATCGACATATCATAGTTAAGTGACTTTAAATATTTCTCAGTCATTTCTTTCAGTGAAACAATACGTTGCTGGCGAACAGCATACAGCTCATCAAACAGGTGCTTCAGCTTTGACTCGGTCATGGTGAGATGCTCTTCAAGTTGATGCAGCAGGATGGTACGGCTTGGCGCGGTTAAGTGATGCAGCATGTAGCGCGGGGCATATTCCTTGAAATCGGTATTGTATCGATCTGAGATTTTGAGAATTTCTTTTTCATTCTGAATAATCAGTTCCAGTAGCAACTCATTCTTGCTGCGGAAATGTTTGTACAAGGTGCCTTTGGCAATATCCAGTTCGGCAACCAGTTCATCTAGGGTCATTTCTTGGTTGTTTTCGAGTAATAGCTTTTCCGCAACCTGCAAAATTTTTTCTTTACGAATTAAGAACTGGGTATGACGATCAGGATTCATGGTGCTTATAGCTCCTCATAGTGTTCTAAACGGCATCGCACTATTGTCTAACGCATAACAACGTTAGGCAATGCTTTTATATATCAAACCATGGCCTAGATATGATCAGGCGTTTTGTGGTTCCCAGTTGGAGATGCCACGGAATAATAAGCGTACCTGAGTTGCCGCGTTGTCAATAAACAGGTTCTGTTGTTCGAGTAAATGATCAATCGTGAACTGTTTCGGGAGATTGATCCAGGTCATGGCCCATGTAAATGACATATTGATCAGGATGGTGGATAGCACTTGCAGGTCCTTGGACTCTTTAATGTGCTTAAAGGTTTCAAGCTTGCACAAGTCAATGGCAAGGTCCTCAATCAAAAACTCAATTTCCCGTGCGATAGCGATACGCACTGTCTCCGAACCGCCCCAGCGTTCAGCAATCATGAATTGCCACTGCTGCGGGCTATGGTTGACTGCCTGTACAAACAGTTCAATGCTGGTACGGGTTTTGGCGCTTCCGCCATGCTGTAGATAGCTTTGCCCCAATTGATGGATCAGGCTTTTTAAATGGAGTGACACTTGGTCAACCAGTTCCTGTCCCAATGTATCCATGTCCTGAAAATGACGATAGAACGCCGTTGGCACCAACCCAACTTCGCGAGCCACCTCGCGCAAACTGATGCTACTAAATGAGCGCCCAGAGGTACTGAGATGAAGTGCTGCATCCAGTAGAGCCTGCCGACTCTGTTGTTTTCGTTCATCTCTAATCGACATGAATAAGTTCCATTAAAACCATACAGCAGAGTCTAGCAAAAAAAACAAAACTTTTTTAGTCCCAACCATTGCTAAATAAGACAGATTCCTGCTTGTCCAAAACCAGGGTGTTGTGGCTGGGCAAAAAGCATCAAGTTTAAATCACTTATTTTTTCATGATTTTTAGCCACTTATAAAAAAGAATAAAAAATATTCAAAAAATTAGTGAACAAGTGTTGACTCAGTGAACACAAATAAATATAGTGTACATATGTTCACTACATGAACATACGTTCACTCAAGATAAATAGCCAGATACAAAACGAGGAACTTATGAACGCACAGTTAAGCTATCAGCCACATTGGGTTAGAGAAGATTTTGTTGATTTTATCTTACAGAAAATCAAGCCGACTTTTGCATGGAAACGCATCCTTGCTGAAGTGACTGGGGTACAGTCTTTAAGTAAAGATATGGTTTTATTGACTTTAAAACCAAACAAAAACTTTGATATCGCTGCGGTACGTGCAGGTCAAAGTATTTTGCTCACCTTGATGATTCACGGGGTTTATCATCAACGTAGCTACTCAATTATTGATGTTACCGCACAAGGCGAAATTCGTCTGGGCATTAAAGTACAGGGCTTGGTGTCAAGCGCAGTGCAACTTTTGCATGTGGGTGACAGTATTGAGATTTCACAGGCGCAAGGTGATTTTGTTCTGCATCAAGGATCACAAGCTGCATTATTGATTGCATCAGGCTCGGGGATTACAGCGATTTATTCACTGTTACAACAAGCTGTTGCACAGAATTTAAAAGAAATTCACGTGGTGTATTTTAACCGTGATGAAATCTTCCATAGCGAAATGTTGGCTTTGGCAGAGCAGCATCCACAAGTGAAGTATCACTTTTTTAATACGACACAACAGAAGCAGCATTTAACGGTTGAGCTTTTGGCAGAACGAGTGCCTGACTTTCAAACCATGCAAGCCTATGCCTGTGGTCATCATGCCATGATGCGTCAGGCGCAGGAGATTTATCAACAATGCAATGCTGCATCGAATTTTCATCAGGAATTTTTCCAGCCTGTTCAAATTGAGCAGAGCAGTGAAGCGCAACCAATTAGTTTCCGCAGAGCGCAACAAGAGTTTATTGCGACCACAAATTTATTGAGTAGCGCAGAAGAAGCAGGATTACGTCCGCAACACGGTTGCCGTATGGGGGTATGTAATCGCTGTAGTTGTACCAAGGTCAGTGGTGTCACCAAAAACCTGCTTACAGGTGAAATTGATGATCAACCTAACCAAGCCATTAAATTGTGCGTCAGTCAGGCACTTAGTCCTGTGACCATTGACCTATAAACCAAGCGTTACTCAGAATTAAAGGAATACGATTATGAATATGGCAGTAGAATTAAAATCAGCATCAAAATCAGCACATTTAAGCCCTGAACAAGTTCAGGAATTTGGTCGCCGTGTCGAAGAAATCCGTTTAAACGTGATGAAGAATCTGGGTGAAGAAGACTCAAAATATATCTACAAAGTACGTAACTTTGTGCGTTATACCGAAATCGCATCTCGTGGCATGTTGATGTTTGGTGGTTGGATTCCACCTGTATGGCTGGTGGGGACAGCCATGCTCGGTGTGTCTAAAATCGTGGAAAATATGGAACTTGGACATAATGTGATGCACGGTCAGTTTGACTGGCTCAATGACCCAAGTTTGCGTGGCGAAAACTACGATTGGGACAATACCTGTTCAGGTAATGACTGGCGTTATACCCATAACTATATGCACCACACTTATACCAATATTATTGGGCAAGACCACGATGTTGGTTATGGCATCCTGCGTGTCAGCGACAAACAGGAATGGATGCCATTAAACTTATTGAATATTCCGTTGGCATTACAATTGATGTTCTTCTTCCAATGGTATGTGGGTGTGCAAAACCTGCATTTGGAAGATGCGATTATCCATAAAACCAAAAGCTGGAAACAAGTGTGGGCAGATTCGGCGGAGTTCCGTAAAAAGGCAACTCGTCAAACTTTAAAGGATTATGTGTTCTTCCCTGCGATTGCGACCATCAACTTTATTCCTGTATTGGCGGGCAATGCAGTCGCAAATATTATGCGTAATCTGTGGGCTTCTGCGGTGATTTTTAATGGTCACTTTACTGAAGACGCAGAAATTTTTGAACCTGACAATACTGCAACGGAAACCAAAGCAGAGTGGTATTTACGTCAGATTCGTGGCTCAAGTAACTTTACGGGTGGTAAATGGATGCACTTTATGAGTGGTAATTTGAGTCATCAAATTGAACACCATTTATTCCCTGATATGCCTGCCAATCGTTATGAACAAGTTGCGCCACAAATCCGTGCTTTATGTGCTGAATATGGCATCAACTATAATGAAGCCAACTTTATGAAACAGTTTGGTACTGTTTGGGTGGCTTTGGCGAAATGTTCATTGCCAAATGATGTACGTGGTCATCTTACTCAAGCGGTAAGCAAACTCAAGGCAAAATTGAAATTTGCTTAAATAAGTGAATTGTAACGAATAAGTAAAACGGAAAGCGCGTGTAATTGAGATATACTATGGTGCAATTATATTTGTGCCATAGTTTTAAGGAATCATTATGCGTATTGACCAAAGAACATTAGACCAATTACGTGAGGTAAAAATTACCCGTAACTATACCCGCTATGCAGAAGGGTCAGTTTTGGTTGAATTTGGTCATACCAAGGTGTTGTGTACAGCGAGTATTGATAACTCAGTACCTCGTTTTTTGAAAGGACAGGGGCAAGGCTGGGTCACTGCGGAATATGGCATGTTGCCGCGTTCAACGCATACACGAAGTGATCGTGAGGCGGCACGGGGGAAACAGACGGGCCGTACCCAGGAAATCCAGCGTTTGATTGGCCGTAGCCTAAGAGCAATGGTTGACCTGAAAAAGCTCGGTGAAAACACCATCACCATCGACTGTGATGTGATACAGGCAGATGGCGGTACGCGTACCGCAGCAATTACAGGGGCGGCGGTTGCACTGGTTGATGCGATGAATGTGTTGCTCAGCAACAAGAAAATTAAACAGGACCCGTTAAAAGGTCTGGTGGCAGCCATCTCGGTGGGGATGTATCAGGACGAGGTTTTACTCGACCTCTGCTACGAAGAAGATTCAAATTGCCAAACGGATTTAAACGTGGTGATGACACAGGCTGGTGAATTTATTGAGATTCAGGGAACGGCAGAAGACAAGCCGTTTACCCGTAGCCAGTGTAATGCCATGTTGGAGCTTGCAGAAAAAGGAATCGCACAACTGATTCAGAAACAACAGCAGGCTCTCGGTTGGTAATTTCCAGTTGATAGTGCAGGCGGTCTGGCTACTTTAGACCGCCTTTTTTTTGTCCAATTGATTATTGCTATTTGAATACAAAAATATAAAGGCTGAATGGAATAAGCCCAAGCCAAAAGAGAAATCCCATCAAAATGACTTCAAAACTGTCTATATCGACATTTTGCCCAAAGCGATAACAGTAAACAATTCCATAGCCTGTCGCACGAACTACCATTTCAACAATGATTTCTAAGAGGATATTCACCAGAATAAAGCGAAAGATAGCACTGATAATATGAAAACCAACTTCAAAAATAATTTCCATTGTTACAATTATTTATTCTTTTCATAAATTGAATGGCTTGGATTGTATATTTACATAGAATGGAATAAAAATAGACAGAAAAACACCATCCTCAACATAAATTCACTTAGCCTGTGTATGTTGTAACAAAGCCAGCAAATTCATCTCACTTTGCCCTGCTAGATTAAGCAAATCAAACAGGAACAATAAATAGGGATAATCATGTTACAGGTTTTTTTAGTATTTCTTACCGCAGTGACTTTCGTTCTCATGGCAGCCGATCCACGTCCAACTGATTCAACTGAAGCCAAGTCAGCTTGGACTGAACAGCTCAAAACATCTGAAACTCCAAAGGTTGCAGATGCTTCGGCTAAAGATAAAACAACTGTAGAGGAAGATGATTCCGAACAGGTTTAGCCGTTAAAACGCATGGATAAATCAACAGCTCTTACATCCTTGGTCAATACGCCCATCGAAATATAGTCAACCCCTGTGCTGGCAACTTCACGTAGGTTCTCAATGGTGATATTGCCTGATGCTTCCAATTTGCAACGTCTTGCAACATGCTTCACTGCATCAATCATTTGCTGTTGGCTAAAATTATCCAGCATCACAATATCCGCACCTGCTTCAAGCGCCTGATTCAGTTCATCCCAGGTTTCAACCTCAACCTCAACAGCTTTTCCTGGGGCAATCTCATGGGCTTTGGCAATTGCCTGAGCAATTCCACCTGCCGCCATAATATGGTTTTCCTTGATCAGGAATGCATCAAACAAACCTAAACGGTGGTTTTGTCCGCCACCGATACCAACCGCATATTTTTGCGCAATACGCAGGCCTGGTAATGTTTTACGAGTATCCAATAGTTTGGTATGTAAACCATCCAGTTGTTTTACATAGCTTGCGGTTTTGGTTGCCACCGCAGACAGGGTTTGGATGAAGTTCAATGCAGGGCGTTCTACTGTTAAAAGACTACGGGCAGAACCAGCAAGCTTTAAAAATGCTTCATTGGCTGCAACCACTTCACCCTCTTGTTTTAACCAAGTGACTTGAACGGTATTGTCATAAGCCTGAATCAATGCATTGACCCAAGGCTGTCCTGCCAACACCATCTCTTCACGGCTAATAATGGTTGCAGTGGCCTGTTCATCCGCTGGTGTGAGCAGGGCAGTGATGTCGCCGTCCCCAATATCTTCCTGTAATGCTTGCTGAATATTGATTTGAATAGATTGTTCAAGCAAAGATTGTGGGATGCTCATATGATTTCCAGTAGATGTTGACCAAAAAACTTGGGGCTTATCTTAGCATTCTCTTGATAAAAAAGGATATGTCATCACAGGATAGAATGAAAGTGTAAATATAATGTGAAAACTAAAATTAGTTCACGAAAATGATTTAAAAATTGTGAATAATAAGTAATCAATTATGGTGATTTTTATAAAATTTAAAATTTTTAATATCAATAAGTTATATTTTTAATTACAAAAAATTACATTTTGCGCTTAACTTCTCGCCCTCTCGTTTGTATTCATATATGTGAAAACCAAAATTAATAGAGTTTTTACATTGATTTTTATTTCATCTTGGAAACTAAATTAAAGGAGAAAATGATGATTTGGGGCGATCCTATTTATAAGTTAGGCTCAATATATCTTGAGAAAGTATTACACAATATGGAATCATCAAATGACCAGTTGAAATTGGGTGAAACAGGAAAGAAAGGTATTCAGCCAAGATATGTAATTTTCACAATCCAAGGAGAGTCTCGGGCTTATCATGGTGGAAGTCATATGCCTGATAAGGAAAATCCTGATGGTTATATCCCAAAAAATATTTCAGAAAAATCTTTTAGTTACGAAGAAATTCTGGAAGCTAAAAAACTGCTGAACAGTTAGGTATATAACTCATATTAGCCCTTTGACTTATGTTTTGGGGCTAGCTAATTATATAAACAAAGAAAAGATATGAACTTATTTTTAGACTGTGAATTTAACGGTTTTGGTGGTGAACTGATTTCAATGGCATTGATTGATGAAGAGGGACATTATTTTTATGAAGTATTGGATTGTCCTCAACCTTTGACTTGGGTGACTGAAAATGTGATGCCCATACTTGCTCAAGCACCAATTTCACTTACTGAATTTCAAAATAAATTAAGTTTATTTTTGAATGAGTATGATGAAATACATGTGGTTGCAGATTGGGCAGAAGATTTATCATTATTTACCCGTAGTCTTGTGCTTGGGGCAGGGCGAGCAATGCGAATACCGCCTTTAACTTTGGAGTTATGGAAGGGAACAATTAAATTTCCCTCTCAAGTTCCACATAATGCACTTTCGGATGCAGAAGCATTGGCTGATTCTTATAGGTTGCAATAACGCTATCTACCTGAGTTATGTTATATAGGAAACATAAAACTGTGAGTGGATCAGACTCAGCATGCAACAATTTAAAGTCCAAGATGGAATACTACACGGCGCAACACAAATCGCATCTCCCAATTTTAATGAACGTCCTTTGAATACTGAGATTCAGTTGATTGTGATCCATAACATTAGCCTGCCACCATCACAGTTTGGAGGCGGCTATATCCAGCAGTTTTTTCAGAATCAACTGGATTGGTCAATCCATCCTTATTTCCAGACCATTAAGGGCATGCAGGTTTCCGCCCATCTGTTGATCTTGCGGACAGGAGAGGTCATTCAGTTCGTCAACTTTAATGACCGTTCATGGCATGCGGGACGTTCCAGTTATCTTGCCCAGAAAGAATGTAATGACTACTCCATCGGGATTGAGCTTGAGGGCAGTGATGACCTGTCTTTTGAGCCAGCACAATATCAGTCCCTGGTAGAGGTGGTGAAAGTTCTGCGCAAAGCTTATCCAAAAATTCAAAACCATATTGCAGGGCACTCGGATATTGCACCAAAACGTAAGACCGACCCAGGGTTGTATTTTGACTGGCAATTGTTCCGTCAGTTGTTATCTGAAAAAACATCAACCGATTTATGATTTCACAACGAAATCTATTTTAACTTTCATTACAATAACGCTTTTTAAAGATAAGCCGTAGGTGAGTGCGATGGCATTGTGGCGATCGACTGTAATTGTCAGTGCAATGACGATGTTATCCCGAATTTTGGGTTTGGTACGCGATGTGGTGCTGCTCAATGTATTTGGTGCGGGTAAGGACTTTGATACCTTTGTCGTTGCCTTTCGTATTCCCAATTTTTTTCGGCGTCTGTTTGCTGAGGGGGCATTTTCCCAGGCCTTTATTCCTGTCCTGACAGAATATAAGACCAGTCGTGCCCATGCCGAAGTTCAGATCCTGATTAGCCGTGTCTTTGGTTGTCTAATCACCGCAATGACCTTGCTGACCTTTGTGGCGATGGTTGCCGCACCTGCAATTATTTATCTGTATGCGCCTGGTTTCCACAATGATCCTGAGAAATTTGATCTCGCGGTCAGTATGTTCCGTCTGACCATTCCATATCTGATGTTTATGTCATTGACAGCATTTGCCAGCAGTATCCTGAACAGTTATGGCTCATTTGCCTCACCTGCGTTTTCACCTGTATTGCTAAATGTGGCCATGATTGCAGGGGCGTGGTGGTTAACCCCCTATATGGCTGAGCCGATTATGGCGCTGGGTTGGGCCGTGGTGGCTGCGGGTATTTTGCAGCTTGCCATCCAGATTCCTGAATTATGGAAAAAGAACCTGCTGATTCCACCCAAGGTTGATTTTAAACACGAGGGTGTCGACCGTATTTTAAAGCTGATGCTGCCAGCATTGTTTGGTGTGTCAGTCACACAGATCAACCTATTGCTGAATACTATCTGGGCATCATTTATGCAGGATGGTTCGGTTTCCTGGCTCTATAGCGCAGAACGGATGACTGAACTGCCTTTGGGCTTGATCGGTGTGGCGATTGGCACAGTGATTCTGCCATCACTTTCGGCCCGCCATGCCGAACAGGACCAAGCCAAATTTAGGAGCATGATTGATTGGGCAGCCAAGATCATTATGTTGGTGGGCATTCCTGCAAGTATTGCCCTATTTATGTTGTCTACACCGATTATTCAGGCATTGTTCCAGCGTGGTGAATTTACTCTTGAAGATACACACATGACAGCATTGGCGTTGCAGTGTATGAGTGCTGGTGTGATTTCTTTCATGTTGATTAAGGTGTTTGCACCAGGCTTCTATGCTCAGCAAGATACCAAGACGCCTGTCCGTGTGGGGTTAATGGCGGTTGCGGCGAATGCCATTTTAAATGTGGTGTTTATCGGTTTCTTTAAGCTGATTGACTGGCATGCAGAACATATGGCTTTGGCGCTGGCTTCTTCAGGTTCTGCCTTGGTCAATGCAGGCATGCTGTATTTCTATTTGCATAAACGCAATATCTATCGCTTTGGAACTCACTGGAAAAAACTGGCAATGCAATTTACCATTGCCAACCTGACCATGATTGCTGCGCTTTGGTATGCACTGACTTGGTATCAGGGCGATATTTCACAGTGGTTACGGATTGCTGAAGTGGTTGGGTTGTGTGTTGTTGGGGTAGTGGCTTATGCTGTAGGATTGTTGGCAACAGGTTTTCGCCCAAGACATTTAAGGGCCTAATACCTCTCTAAAAAAACTAAACCCTCCTGATGGAGGGTTTTTTTACTATTTAACTTCAAGTAATTCAATATCAAAAATCAGGGTACTGTTGGGGCCGATTGCATCACCTGCACCAACATCTCCATAGGCCAAATTGGCTGGAATAAAGAAACGGCTTTTACCACCCTCTTTCATGGTTTGCACACCCTCAGTCCAACCAGCAATCACTTGGTTCAGTTTAAACTCAATTGGATGGTTGCGGGCAATTGAGCTGTCAAACACAGTGCCATCCAGTAAACGACCTTCGTAGTTTACTTTAACTGTAGAGGTTGCCTTTGGAGATTTCCCTTTGCCTTCCTGCAAAATCTGGTACTGCAAGCCTGACTTGGTGGTTACGATGCCTGTCTTTTGACCATTTTCAGCGAGGAATGTTTTACCAGCAAGTTCATTTTTCTGGCCAACTTCCTGAAACTCAATCAGCTGTTTCGCCTCTAAACGTTTTTTATATTGGTTGAGTACCTTTGCCATGTCTTCATCAGTCAAAGACGCGGCTTTTCCTTGAACAGCTTCCTGTAATCCCTGAACAAAAGTTTCAATATTCAGATCTTTTAGGGTTTCGGCGTTGCCTTTGCCCATTAAGTAACCGTAACTATAGCCCAGTTGATCTTTTTGTGGGCTTTTTAGCGTAATTGGTGCAGCGTGGACTGTACCAAAAGTTGAAGCTATTAAAATAAGGCTTAATTTTTTCATTATTTCTTCCAAAATAAAGGAGAGCACATGCTCTCCCTATTAATCAGTTATTTTACAGCAATGAGTTCTACATCAAAGATTAAGGTACTATTTGGTGGAATAGAACCAGGTACACCCTGAGCACCGTAACCCAGGTTTGCTGGGATATAGAATGTGGCTTTACCACCCTCTTTCATAAGCTGTAGACCCTCGGTCCAGCCTGGAATGACTTGATTCAATGGGAATTCAATTGGTTCACCACGGTCGTAGGAACTGTCAAACACCTTGCCATCAGTGAGCTGTCCCTTATAGTGAACTTTCACCACAGAAGTGGCGGTAGGCTGCTTGCCCGTACCTTCAGTAATGATTTTATACTGCAAACCTGAAGCAGTGGTTTTAACGCCGTCTTTTTTAGCATTTTCAGTGAGGAATGAATTACTTGTTGCCTCTGCTTTCTTTGTCTCGTTCAATTGCTTTTGTTGTAATTCTTTTTGGAATTCCATATACGCGGCTTGTAATTCCTCTTCAGTATAGGCAGCAGGCTTTTGTGCATGCGCATCACGGAAACCCGTAATAAATGCACCTGTTTCCAATTCAGGTGGAGTCTGCTTTGCAACTTCATAACCTAGCGCATAACTGATTTTTGCAACAGGTGCCGCATTTTTATCTGCTTTTGTGCCTAGCTCAGTCGCTGGGTGTTGAGTTGCATAATAAATTGGAACAAGGGCTGCACCAGCTAAAACAACTGCAACCACAACAGGTAAAGCTTTACTCATTGAACTATCCAGAATGAAATCTTCATAAAAACCTGACAATGATCTTACCATGCTTGCGTAGTCGCTAGAATAATGAACAGTAAAAATGCAGGCTTTTTATATGAGGATTTTGTGTTTTGATCAAATAAATAAGTTTTTTATTTTAACAATAAAAAACAGGAAGCTGATAAGAGCTTCCTGTTTTGTAGGGATAATTAGCAAATAGGGTTAATTTGGCTGATATTGATACTGCTTGGTTTGATAGGCGGGTACCTGATCCAGAATCAGACCATCAATCTCGAGTCCTGCATTTTCAAAATAAGATTTTGCCAACTCAATATCTTTGAGTTGGGTTTGACCATATTGCACTAAACATAGGTTAAAGCCTGTGAACTGAGCAAGGGTCAAGCTATCCGATATCGTCAAAACAGGGGCAGCACTTAAAATGATGTAATCATATTGGGCTCGGACCTGCTGGATCAGTTGGGCAATATGCGTTTGATGAGAGGATATGGAAATCTCATCACTGCTTTGACCACGAACAATCAAGCTTAAATTTGGAGAAGCTGTATCTGTGACAATTTGCTCCAAACTAACCTGACCACGCAAATATTCACATAACCCAGGCTTTGTAGAAATATTGAAAAGTTGATCGAGTTGACCACGATAAAGATCACTATCGATGAGCAATACCTTTTTCCCTGTTTGGCTGAGATAAAGTGCCAAGTGTTGAGCAATAATATTCTGGTTCTGATCAGGAACAATGCTGGAGATAAGTGTCACATTATGCTGTCTTTGCTGTAATTTGAAAGTCAGGGTTGGAATAAACGTTTTAAGTGACTGTAATGACGCATTACTTTTTTTGCTGATTTCTGATAACTCGGCGTAGGTTTTCACCCCTACAGTTTGTTCAATCTCGTCTCGGTTGCGTACACCAGTTTTTAACATATTACGAATTAAGGCAATTAATATACCGATAAAGCCACCAACAAAAATAGACAGAACTAAAATAATGAGTTTACGTGGTTTAATTGGTCTGGTCGGCTCTACAGGATAATCCAGAATACGTAAATTGCCTGTTTCACCTGCTTTGGCCAAATTTAAAGATTGGTAGGTTCCCAATAAATTTGTATAAAGTTGGGTTTGAACCTGTACATCGCGATAATATTGCAGATATTGGCTTTGAGTGTTGGGTAGTTTCTTTAAGGCACCATTCAACTCATTTATTTTCTTGTTGAAGACACCAAGCTGTGCATTAATTTCCTGCATCATTGGATGTTGAGCTGTGTATTGTGCTGCGAGCTCAGCCTGTTTCTGCTCCAACTGCACTTTTTGTGTTTCCAGTTCAACACTCTGTTTTAAATAAAGTGCTGATTCCTGTTGAATATCAATTGTGCCGTGGGCTTCACGGAAAGCATTAAACTTTCTTTCAGCCTGTTCCAAATTGTTCTTAAGTTCTGGTAATTGCTGATTTAAAAAAGACAAGGTTTTTTCTTTTTCAGCGGATTTAGTTGCCAGATTTTGTTCCTGATAAATTTCCAGGATATGATTGAGTACCTTTATAATATGGTCTTTATCTGCACCTTCATAATTGATCGTGATGATCCCTGTTTGTTTACCAAGCTCAGTTGCTTTAAAATCTTCTAATATTGCTTTGGTTGCGGTAAGAATAGATTGTTTTTGAACAATGTATCGCCCTTCAAGCGGCTGAGGGCTGGTGATGTCAATTGTCCATGTTGTTTTGAGAAGTCTAGGCGCTGTTTTTTGATTCACTGTCCCTTTAAATACTTCTAGTCCAGTCTTTTCTGAAATAAGGTTAAAACTTTGTCCATGAAAATTTAAAATCAAGTTCTGGTCGAGGTACTGTTTTGGAATATTAAATTGATGGATAGAAAATTTAGCTTTATGATTTTTAACTTGTACTTCATCAATCGTATAATTCGTCTGAAATTGATCTGTACTGAGTAATTTGTTAAGTAATGATTGTTCAGGCTGAATTTGAATATCCAAATTTAAGTCCTGAATGGTTTTTGCCAAGATCGAACGAGACTGTAAAATTTCAATCTCAGTTTGGATGGATTGCTGGTTACCTAAACTACCAAGACTCATCCCAGCTAAACTACCCAAAGCAGCAAGTTGAGAGTTTAATCCAGCAAGTCCATTTTGTTTGTTATCAATAATTTGAATTTTTGCATCAACAGAATATGTCCTTTTTGCGACTTTAAGATAGGCTGCTGCACAAACCAAGGTGAACACTGTACAAAAAACAATAAGTTTCCATTGTGTTAGGAGCGTAAAAAATAATTCTCTGAGATTAATTGTATCATCGGTCAGTTGTGCATTTTGATTCATAGGGAAACAACTATCTTAAATTTTAAAGAAATAACTTGTAGATTCTGGGGTATCTAAACTATTTATGCCTATTTACCTAATTGATCCAAACTATAAAGCGCATTTGAGAACGGTATAATCTGATTAATCATACGTTGCCAGCGAGTCAGACCAGTTGCATCAATATAAACAATGTCATTTTTTTGCATAGCAAACTGATTGGCTAAAGCTAGATTGCCTAAACTACTTAGGTTGAGTTGATAAATGGTTGAATGGCGATCATCTAGATTGGTGCGCATCACATAAATACGTGCAGCGCTTGCTGTATATGGATTAATTCCCTCACTTTCACCCAATACATCACTCAAGGTCATGCCTTGATCACGTAAAGTTAAAGCCTGACTTTTGCTGGATTCACCCATGATATAAAGTTTTTGGTTCTGTTTGGTATTGACAAAAATAGTGTCGTTGGGTTGGATTAAGAGTCTATGCAATGAGAAGCCACTTTTTTCCAAAGCAACTAGATTTAGATTGTAAGTGATGCCGTTGCGAATAAGTTGTACAGAAGTATTGTCGCCAGTCTCTGTATTAATTCCTCCAGCCATACCAAGAGCGGTATATAAACTGATCGGTTGATCATTGAGCGTATATTGTCCACTTTTCATAACCTGACCATTGACGAAATAACGGTTGCCTTCATAAGACAAGATACGAACAATGACATCAGGAGTCTTTAAATATTTGGCAAACTGACTACGCAAATAACGATTGGTTTCTGTCAGGGTTTTACCTGCAATATGGATTTGACCAATCAATGGAAGTTGAATATTCCCATTACTATCAATCGGATAGCCTATGCCTTTCGTATTATTCCCATCTTGTAGTGGCGGCGTTATTTGTGGGTAAGCCCATAACTGGATAGACAGGATGTCTCCCGAACTTAAGCGATATTGATGGTGTGCCGTATTAAATAAACGATCTAAATTATTTGCAGTCTGTGGAAATTGTAAATTTAATGAGGGTAGGTTTTCCTGAGAAAGAGGGATAATTGTAATTTCTGCACCTTGTTCAGTACGAAAACTTCCTTCCGCAGGTAAATCATGTGTTTGAAGTCCTGAAGTGATTGCACAGCTTGCAGCACTGATGCTTATTGTAAGCATAGAAAAAAGTTGGTAATACTTCACAAAAAAACCTTATTCAATGATATTGAGACTCAATCTTTCGTCATATTTTTTCTGATATCTTAAATGAATGAAAAAAACAGACAGACAGCTAAATTTTGGCGATTTTATCCTAAAAACCAAGAAAAAACATAACTTCTTTTAGTTTATATCTGTTATTAACATAGGTTCAATTTTGTAAAAAATAGGTTTGAAACTTTCAAATTATCCCTAAGTCATTAGAAATGAAAACATACTAACAAACTTGATGCATTTTGTTATATTATGCCACACCGTAATCTCCCAATTTGCTGAAAAATTGAATGCTTCATAAGCTTATTGAATATTTTAAGCTAGGTTGTGCTGTGATGATAAAATGTATTCATAATGAGTCCGACTTATCTTTGTTTTCAATAAATTATAAAACTTTAATTAAGTTTCTATAGCTTTTATTGGTTTTTAAGTTCAATGAGCATGTATTGGAGTAAGCAAAATGGTTAAATGAGTAAGTATGGATAAAATATGAAAATATTATTAACTGGTGGTGCTGGATTTATTGGTTCTGCTGTGGTTCGCCACATTATACAGAAAACAAATGATACCGTTTTAAATATAGATAAACTAACTTATGCGGGGAACTTGGAGTCATTAAAAGAAATTAATAGAGATTCTCGTTATCAATTCCAACAGATTGACATTTGTGATGCTTTAAAATTAGAACAAGCTTTTGAGCAATTTCAACCAGATGTCGTGATGCATCTAGCTGCTGAATCTCATGTTGATCGCTCTATTGATGGCCCTGCTACATTTATTGAAACCAATATTGTGGGAACATATACTTTATTGGAAGTGGCACGTAAATATTGGCAAAGTTTAGATGATAGTAGAAAAACTGGATTCCGTTTTCACCATATTTCTACGGATGAAGTCTATGGTGACTTAGAGGGCACAACAGATTTATTTACTGAGACAACACCCTATGCACCAAGTTCGCCTTATTCTGCAAGTAAGGCGAGTTCAGATCATCTAGTACGGGCCTGGCATAGAACCTATGGTTTACCTACGATTGTGACCAACTGTTCAAATAATTATGGTCCTTACCACTTCCCTGAAAAGTTGATTCCTTTAGTGATCCTAAATGCTTTGGATGGTAAAGCTTTACCCATTTATGGTAAAGGTGATCAAATTCGTGACTGGTTATTTGTCGAAGATCATGCCCGAGCATTATACTTGGTCGTCACTCAAGGTCTGGTTGGTGAAACCTATAATATTGGTGGGCATAATGAAAAGCAGAATATTGAGGTGGTCAAAACTATTTGTAAGATTCTGGATGAGTTAAGACCACAAGCGAATGCCCAGCCTTATGAAAGTTTAGTTACTTTTGTGAAAGATCGTCCAGGCCATGATCTACGTTATGCGATTGATGCTGCGAAAATAGAAAGAGAACTTGGCTGGAAACCTCAAGAAACGTTTGAAACAGGTATCCGTAAAACGGTTGAATGGTATTTAAACAATCAAGAATGGGTGCAACATGTTCAAAGTGGTGAGTATCAAAATTGGATGAAACAACAGTATCAGATTATAGAAGAAACCAATTTAAGTTATTAATGTTATGAAAATATTATTGCTAGGAAAAAACGGCCAGGTTGGGTGGGAGTTGCAGCGAGCGCTTCAGCCTCTTGGCGAAGTGATTGCTTTAGATCGCCAACAGAGTTTAGAGGGGTTGAGTGGCAATGTTTCAAACTTTGCGGCAATTTCACATGTTTTTGAACAAGTTCGACCGAATATTGTAGTGAATGCAACTGCCTATACTGCTGTGGATAAAGCAGAATCTGATTTAGACCAAGCACATTTAATTAATTGTTTAGCGGTTAAACACTTGGCAGAAGAGTGTCAAAAATATCAAGCGCTTTTAATACATTATTCCACTGACTATGTATTTGATGGTAATGGTGTAAATGCATGGAAAGAAGATGATTATACATCTCCTGTTAATTTTTATGGCAAAACCAAGCGTGATGGTGAGATTGTTTTAGAGCAAAGTGGTACAGCATTTGTTAATTTTAGGACATGTTGGGTTTATGCTTCACGTGGTAACAATTTTATTAAAACAATGCTTAAGCTTGGTCAAATTAAAGATGAATTAAATATTATTCATGACCAAGTTGGCGTGCCAACAGGGGCTGCTTTGATTGCAGATGTAACGGCTCAAGCTATTCGTTATTATTTATTGCGATCTCCTGAGCAAAAGAAACAATTGCATGGGCATTATCATTTAGCTCCAGCGGGTGAAACGAATTGGTATGATTATGCACAGTTTATTTTTACTGTGGCAACTGAACACAGGTATGAACTTACATTAAAAAAAGTTCATCCTATAGAAACAAAAGATTATCCAACGCTAGCAAAAAGACCTTTGAATTCGAGGTTGAATACTGATAAGTTGCAACAAAATTTTGAAATACATTTACCAAGTTGGCAGCAAGGTGTAACACAAGTATTAGAGGAGCTGTTCTCATGAATCAAAAAAAACAACGTAAAGGTATAATTCTAGCTGGTGGTTCAGGGACTCGTTTATATCCCATCACAATGGGTACATCAAAACAGTTGCTCCCAATTTATGATAAACCAATGATTTACTATCCGCTTTCAGTCTTAATGTTAGCTGGTATTAATGAGATATTAATTATATCAACCCCAGAAGATCTATCAAACTATGAAAAAATGTTAGGTACAGGCGAAGAGATTGGTTTAAAACTTTCATATAAGATTCAGCCATCACCTGATGGGCTTGCTCAGGCATTTATTATTGGTGAAGAGTTTATTGGTGATGATGATGTCTGTTTGATTCTGGGTGATAATATTTTTTATGGTCAACACTTTAGTGAACAGTTATTACGTGCAGCAGCAAGAGAAAGTGGAGCGACTGTATTTGGTTATTATGTAAATGATCCAGAACGTTTTGGTGTAGTGGATTTTAATGCTTCAGGTAGGGCATTAAGTATTGAAGAGAAGCCTGAACAGCCAAAATCAAATTATGCAGTTACAGGACTTTATTTTTACGATAATAAAGTTGTTGAAATTTCTAAAAATATCAAGCCATCTCATCGCGGAGAGCTGGAAATTACTGATGTAAATAATATTTATTTACAACAGCAAGAGTTAAATGTTGAATTGTTGGGACGTGGTTTTGCCTGGTTGGATACGGGTACGCATGATTCTTTGTTGGAAGCAAGTCAGTTTGTTCAGACGATTGAGCATCGCCAAGGGTTGAAAGTTGCGTGTTTAGAAGAAATTGCATTTAACAATGGCTGGATTAATAAAGAACGGTTATTGGTTAGAGCTAATTTTTTCAAGAAAACAGGTTATGGTCAATATTTACTGAAATTATATCAGGAACAGTAAACCTCTATTAAAGCGTAAATACAAATTATTTGAGTTGAATGAATGAATATTATTGAAACAAAGATTAAAGGTCTACTCATCCTTGAACCTCGTGTATTTGGCGATGAGCGTGGTTGGTTTATGGAGAGTTTTAACCAGAAAAACTTTGAGCAGGTTTTAGTTGAGCGTGGTCTTGAAGTTCCAGACTTTGTTCAGGATAATCATTCTTATTCACAGAAAGGTGTATTAAGGGGGTTGCATTATCAATTAAATCCATATGCCCAAGGTAAACTTGTTCGCGTTGTTCAAGGACGGGCCTGGGATGTGGCAGTCGATATTCGAGAAGAATCACCGACATTTGGGCAGTGGGTGGGTGTGGAACTGACAGGTGAAAATCATAAGCAATTCTGGATTCCAGCTGGTTTTGCTCATGGGTTTATTGCACTTGAAGATAATACTCAGTTTTTATATAAAACCACAAATTATTATGATAAAGAAAGTGAGGGGGCAATATTATGGAATGACCCAAAAATTGCAATTGAATGGCCTTTGTCAGAAATTGAAGAAGTCCTCGTGAGTGATAAGGATGAGGTTGCTTTAAAAATTAAAGACGCTAAGTTATTTAAATAAGTGATATTTGATGGTTCGATCGCTTTGTGCACATGATTGATTTGAACTAATCAGAATGATATGAGTTATGTACCTTGATCACACTATTTAGTAAGCTTATAGATACCGAAGAGAAAAAAAGGTTTATTACAAACTTTTTTTCTTTAGCAACACTTCAGGGCCTTAATTATATTCTACCATTATTAACACTACCTTATCTTGTAAGAGTTTTGGGTGCTGAAAAATTTGGTTTATTAGCTTTTGCAACAGCAATTGTGGGCTATTTTATAGTTTTAACGGATTATGGTTTTAATTTTACGGCTACTCGAGAAATTTCATTAAATAAAGAGAATAAAGAAAAGCTTAATGAGATTTTTAGTTCAGTAATGATTATTAAATCTGTATTATTTTTTGTTTCTCTTATTATATTAACACTTTTAATTATTTTTTTTCATAAATTTAATGTAAACCCTTGGTTGTATTATTTAACCTTTGGGAGCGTGCTGGGGCAAATCCTATTTCCTGTATGGTTTTTTCAGGGGATGGAACAAATGCGTTATATTACAATTATAAATATTATATCTAAAGTTTTTTTTACTATTGCTATTTTTATACTCGTTAAAAATAGTTCAGATTATTTGCTAGTTCCATTCTTGACCTCATTAGGTACGATCTTTGCTGGGGTGTATTCATTAATTTTAATTAGGAAAAATTTTAAGATAAAGTTTGAAATCCCAAAAACTAATGTAATTTTGAGTTATTTAAAGGGTGGGTTGAATTTATTTTTCACATCTGTGTTGAGTAATTTACTAACATCTTCTGGAACTGTAATTTTATCTTTTGTATCAACAAATACGGTCGTAGGATACTATTCTGCAGCAGAAAAACTATTCAGAGCGATTGTTGGATTATTTACACCGATCACTCAAGCACTTTATCCGATAAGTTGTAGAAAGGTGAATCAAGAAAGCAATGCTAAACTATATATTAAAAAACTGGCAATAATAATTGGTGGGATGGCCTTGCTCGTTGGAATGTTGGTAACAATCTTTTCTGAAAAAATTATTACTTTAGTTTATGGAGTAGCATTTCAATCATATAGCTATATTTTAGCTATTATGATGATTTGGCTATTCTTTGGTGTAGTGAATAACATCATCGGTATACAATATTTATCAGCATCTAGAAAAGACAAATTTTATACTTCTTCTTTCGTTGTCGCTGGTTTAGTTACAATGATATTAAATTTAGTATTAATCCCACATTTATTTATCAATGGCGTACTTATTTCAATGATTGTAGGTGAAATACTTCTATCTATTTGCATGTTGGCGCTAATTTTTAGGTTTAAATTATGAAAAAAGTACTTATTATCTTTGGTACACGTCCAGAAGCTATTAAAATGGCACCATTAGTTAAAGAGTTTAAAAGGGATTGTAAGAACTTTGAAACTCGTGTTTGTGTAACTGCACAACATAGACAGATGTTGGATCAAGTTTTAGAAATATTTGATATCGTTCCAGAATATGATTTAAATATTATGAAGACTGGGCAGGATCTATATGATATTACAGCGAATGTTTTAATTGGTATAAGAGATGTATTAGGGGATTTTAAGCCTGACATTGTGTTTGTACATGGAGATACATCAACAACATTCTCTGCAAGTTTAGCTGCATTTTATTCTAAAATTAAAGTTGGTCATATTGAAGCAGGTCTTAGAACTTATGATATTTACTCACCTTGGCCAGAGGAAGGAAATCGCCAACTGACAGGAGTCTTAGCAAATTATCATTTTGCACCTACTCAACAAAGTGAAGAAAATCTCTTAAAAGAAGGCAAAAACTTAAGTGATATATATGTAACTGGAAATACAGTTATCGATGCCTTAATGCACGTTTTACAAAGAATTGATAGTCAGCCAGAATTAAAAGTAAAAATAAAAGCGAAAATTAGTAGCCAGTATCAATTGGATGAGACAAGAAGAGTTATTTTAGTTACTGGACATAGACGTGAGAACTTTGGACAAGGGTTCATTAATATTTGTGAAGGCCTGAAAGAAATAGCCCAGAAGAATCCTGATGTTGATATTGTCTACCCTGTACATTTAAATCCGAACGTACAGAAACCTGCAAGTGAAATTCTTTCTGGTATTGAAAACGTGTATTTGATAGATCCACTTCAGTATGAGGAGTTTATTTATCTGATGAATCAATCTTATTTCATTATTACCGATAGTGGTGGTATTCAAGAAGAAGCACCTTCTTTAGGTAAGCCAGTTCTAGTAATGCGTGATACGACCGAAAGACCAGAAGCTGTAATTGCTGGGACTGTAAAATTGATTGGGTGCAATCGACAAGCACTGGTCAAAGAAGCTGAGACATTGCTTCGTGATCATGATAAATATGAAGCTATGTCTCGCGCCCATAATCCATATGGCGATGGCAAAGCCTGTGAGCGAATTGTTCAGGTGATTCAGGAGTTATAATGAAAATTGCATATTGTATCCGTAAAAACTGGAAAGTTGCACATGGTGGTGACGTTGTTCAGATGGTTAATACGAAAGCAGAAATTGAAAAAGCATATAATGTTGAAATCAGAATTATAGATAATATTAAAGATTTAAATGCTTTTTCACCAGATATTGCGCATATATTCAATATGCAGACGCTTGAAGAGAGTAGTGAATATGTTCAAGAGGCTAAATTGTTAGGTGCTAAAGTAGTACTTTCGACGATTTATTGGGAAATGAGCCATGCGAGATTTATTGATAATTTCGCAAAACTAGGATTTTTCTGTAATAGTGAAAATTATAAAAGGATGTATAAAATTTACAAAAATACAGAAGTTTATATGGCATCTATGTTTGGAAAACCCAAATCCGTAACCAAAAATTATAAAGATAAAGTAAGAAGCTTTCTTCAGGAGTTTGATTGGTATTTACCAAATTCTGAAGAAGAAATGCAAATTGTAAATGACACTTTTGGTACAAATTATAAAAACTATTCTGTGATTCCTAATAGCGTTGATTTTAATAAATTTCCTTATTTTTCAAATAAGCAAAGAAAAGGTTTTATATCAGCAGCACGAATAGAGCCAGTAAAAAATCAACTTCAACTTGTTGATATTTGTAGGACATCCAATTGGGATTTAACATTAGTAGGTGGAGTAGCACCGAATAATTTTAGATATTTAGAAGCTGTTAAGAAACATGCTATGGGTTCCAGTAGAATAAAGATTAATGCCCAAAACTTAGATCAAAATGAACTTGGATATCTATTTAACACTCATAAAGTTCATATACTAGCATCTTTTAGGGAGTCTCCAGGACTTAGTTCTTTAGAGGCATTAGGTAGTGGTATGAATGTGGTGGTATGTGATAGTGATTATTGTCCAATAGACACATACTTTAAGAGCTTAATTAATAAACATGTTTTTGTTTGTGATCCATATAGTAAAAAATCAATGCATAAAGCTATGCAGGCTGCTTATGAGTTAGATACACCTAGCACAAATGTATTGCTAAAATTTAATTGGACCAATACTGGTTATCAAACTTTTAAAGTTTACGAAAAACTAGTTAAAAATGATTTTCTAAATTAAATAGAGCTTTGAAAAACAAAAGTTTTAATGAGTTTAGCTTAGGTAGAGATTTATTGGAATTGAATGTATATAGATAAATTTTTGGAATTGAATTTATTTTATAGTTATTTTAATTTTAAATATTAACTGAGATTATATTTGCTAAGGTTTAGATAAAATGCACATTAATGGAAAGCAAATTATATACAGTTTTTTATTTTTTACCGTATTTTTTGTTATTACTAGGCAGATTCCATTTTCAGATTATTCTTTAATTGCTAATATTGCAGTGCTGCTTTTAGTATTTGGAATGATTGCATACAATCGATTGAATATTCTTAATATATCTTTTGTTTCTTTGTGGTTGTGTATTTTGGCTGAATATTCTTTGTTTCAGGGGAATGAGTTTTTACTGATTATACATTTTATGTTGGCTATTTTATTATTGTTGGCTAGTAATTTTGTTGAAAAAATTCCAAGAGTAATTTTGAAGATATTCTATATTTTAATTTCCTTTCAATCTATTTTTTTGATTTTTATGGAAATAATGCTTAATATGTTTTATACGCAAAATTCTTATTTGATTTTAAGAGAGTATTTTTTAGATAAAGGGTGGGGGGACTTGTATACTTATAATGGATACTTTTATAGGGTACAGGTGAAAGGTAATGCACTTATTCCAATCGCATTTTGTTTAGCTTTTATCAAAGAAGTGCAAGAATACATTAAATATGTTAAAATTTATAGGATTCTTGCTTTTATAGGTATATGTATTGCAGGTAATTTTGCTTTTTGGATTTCAACAGCATTGTTTATCGTTGGTTATTCGTTGTTCTTTGGCAAAAGTAAAACATTAAAATCAGTCATTATTGTTAGTGCAGTTGTTTTGATGTCTGGGTTCTTACTTGATTATGTGTCTGAGGTCCTTTCAAGAAAAAGTGACTCTCTGGGTACAAGAGGCGATCAGTATAATGTATTGATAAGTAGTTTAACTAACAATATTTCTAACTTTATTTTTGGCAGTGGGTTAGGTAGCACATTATCAGTTAGAACATCATTTCGAGATTATACTGGAGATATTTATTTTGAATTGCAAGGCATATATTATATATTTCAACTGGGTATTCTAAATTCTATTATTTTTTTTGGTCTAATGTGTTATTTTGCCTTAAAGAAAATTTATTATAAAGACTTGCTTTTTATCTATGCTGTATATGTTTCATATGCTATAAGTAATCCATATTTTCTGGATACAAATCATGTTGTGTTAATTATCGTTTTAAGGTTAATTTATGAATGTAGGAAAGAAAATAGGTTGTATAATAGTTCTATATAATCCTAACATGTCTATGTTGTTTACAATATTAAATGAGATATCTAATCAAGTCTCAAAAATTTATATCGTGGATAATTCTACTGTAGACCATTTTTTAGATTTTTCCAGCTATAGTAATGTGGTTTTTGAGAAATTAGGTAATAACATAGGGATTGCATCAGCTCAGAATATGGGTTTAAATTTTTTCAAAGATTATGAACATATCTTATTTTTGGATCAAGATAGTATTCCACCTAGAAATTTAGTTTCTACTTTGTTGGAAAATTACCTATTTTTGTTGAATAAAAATATTGATGTTGGAGCAGTTGGTCCACGCCCTTTTAACCGTGGTGAAAATAAAAAATATGAAGGTATTATTAAAAAAGGAAAAAAGTTATATAATAATATCACAGAAGTAGGGGAATTAATTAGTTCATCTTCTCTAATAGCCGTAGAAACTTTCAATAAAGTTGGATTATTGGAGGATGGTTTATTTATTGATGCAGTTGATCATGAATGGTGTTGGCGTGCTAAAGCAGTTGGTAATTATAGGTTTTTTATTATAGAAGATGTACTCTTGAGTCATCAACTTGGGGAGGGAGATAAGAATTTTTTAGGAATGAAGATTCATATTCCAGCACCAATTAGAACTTATTACCAATTTAGAAACTATATAAAGCTGTTGGATAGGAGTTATGTACCTTTCTATTGGAAGTTTTCTAATGGAATTAAATACTTTATTAAGTATTTTTACTATCCAGTATTTGTTAATAATGGAAAAAAATATGTGGAATACATGAATAGAGGTATCTCTGATGGATTTAAGGATAAAGATGGTTCTATTTAAATAATTTTAATAGTAAAGGATTTAAATAATGATGTTTTCTGTATTATTATCATTATATTTTAAAGAATCTCCACAATATTTTGAACAATCTCTTGTAAGTATTTGGGATTCTCAGACTATTAAACCTGATGAAATTGTATTAGTTCTTGATGGTCCTATTGGAGGAGAGCTTACGGAGTGTGTAGAATATTGGCAGAAAAAAATCGGTAACACTTTAAAAGTAGTGGCACTACCTGAAAATCTTGGCTTAGGCAAGGCCCTAAATGAAGGTTTGAAATATTGTACAAATGAATGGGTTTTTCGTATGGATACTGATGATATCTGTATAGAAGATCGTTTTGCTAAACAAGTTGGTTTTATAGAAAGTTATCCTAACATTGTTTTATTTGGTGGACAAATTTTAGAATTTAATCAAGATATTTCAGATGCCCATGTATTAAAAGCTGTACCTGAAAATCATAATCATATTAAGGTTTTTGCACAAAAGCGTTGCCCTTTTAATCACATGACTGTTGCTTATCAGCGAGATGCAATTATCAAGCTTGGTGGTTATCAGCATCATTTATTTATGGAAGATTATAATTTATGGTTGCGTGTAATAGCTGCTGGGTATGAGGTTGCAAATCTACCTGATGTAATTTTATATGCACGTGTAGGGAATGGTATGCACACAAGACGTAAGGGCTTGGAATATATTAAAAGTGAAAAAAAATTACTTGATTTAAAAAAAGAATTGAAGTTACAGCATCCGATTCATGCTAATATAATCTTTTTAATACGGTCAATGTTTCGACTACTACCATCCACGATGTTGGGGAAAATTTATAATAATTTTCTTAGGAAGAAAGTCTAAATTATTTTGATATATGGGTTTTCAAACGATGAAAAGGTTCGTGGATATTGTTGTTGCCTCTGTAGCAATTCTATTACTTTCACCAATATTTATTTTAGTGGCTTATAAAGTTAGAAAAAACTTAGGCGCACCAATCTTTTTTTATCAAGAAAGACCTGGGGAGAATGGTAAGTTATTTAAAATGATTAAATTTAGGTCAATGAAAAATGGAGTTGACCAATGTGGAAATCCCTTACCTGATGAATTAAGAATTACTCCTTTTGGGCAAAAATTACGTTCAACCAGCTTAGATGAAATGCCACAACTATTCAATGTACTTAAAGGTGATATGAGTATTGTTGGTCCTCGTCCACAAATGACTGAGTTTTTGGAGCATTATACTGTTGATCAAATGCGACGTCATGAGGTCAAGCCAGGTATGACTGGACTTGCCCAAGTAAGTGGACGGAATAATTTATCGTGGGAAGAGAAGTTTGACTTAGATGTTCAGTATGTAGAAAATCATAATATATTACTGGATTTTAAAATTATGGTTAAAACCGTTGATGTTATGCTGAAAAGAGAGGGGATTAATGCGCCAAATCAAACAGTTGGTTCAAGCCGTTTTACTGGTTCAGAGTCTCAATCTAGTTCTATTGTAAAGTAAAGGTTTTAAATATGATCAAAAAAGCAATTTTACCTGTTGCAGGGTTAGGGACTCGTTTTTTACCTGCCAGTAAATCGATCCCAAAAGAAATGGTCACTGTTGTGGATCGCCCTGCAATTGAATATGTGGTACGTGAAGCGGTTGAAGCTGGTATCGAACAAATTATCTTGGTGACGCACTCATCTAAAGCATCGATTGAGAATTATTTTGATCGTAATTTTGAGTTGGAAACAACTTTAGAACAAAAAAAGAAATTTGATTTGCTTAAGGAAATTACTGATATTTTACCGAAGCATGTGAGTGTGGTGAGTGTACGCCAACCTCAACCTTTAGGCTTAGGTCATGCAGTGTTATGTGCTAAAGATATTGTTGGTAATGAAGCATTTGCGGTGTTACTCCCTGATGTTCTAGTAAAAAATCGATCTAGTGAAAACGACTTATCCCTTATGATCCAGCGTTTTGAACAGTCTCAAGCTGCACAAATTATGGTGGAAGCTGTGCCTGATCATTTAGTCGATCAATATGGTATTGTTGACGTAACCATTTCACCACAAGAGGGTGAAAGTATTGCGATGCAGGGTATTGTGGAAAAGCCAACTGTTGGAACTACACCTTCGAATTTATCTGTAGTAGGACGTTATATTCTACCTGCTGAGATTATGAGCTTATTGGAGAATACGCCTCGTGGTGCAGGAAATGAAATTCAGTTAACCGATGCAATTGCAGCTTTACAGCAAACTGAAACAGTTGAAGCGTATCGTATGAAAGGACAAACCTTTGATTGTGGTAGCAAAATTGGTTATCTCAAAGCAGTACTGCATTATGGGATAGAGCATTCTAAATTAGGAGAAGATTTTAAAAAGCTAATTATAGAACTGAATTTATAAAATTTCTGGAAAAGAATAGAATGAAGATAGCAGTTTTTGGAAGCACACTTCATGCTGGTGTCATGTCTGCTTTACTGGCAGAACGAGGTAATGAAGTTTTTTGGTGTGTAGATCATAATTATATAGGTAATGATAAGCAGATTGCTTGTGTGACATATCAGGAACAGGATGTAAACCGATTGCTGCTTAAACAGCGTCAATTAGGTTTCCTAAAAGACTGCTGTTTTTCTTCTATTCCTTTAGATATAGAGGCTTACTTTTTTTGTTTTAGTCCTACTGAATTTCAGGTAGCAGAAGAAATAACCAAGTACTTGAGTATACGAACAATCATTCATCCTCGGTTAATGATTAATGGTTCAACTTTTGGTTTACATTCTACAAAAAAATTATCACAAAATTTACCTAAGGATTATTGGGTTTATTTCCCAGATATGATCCAGGAAGGCAATGCACTAAATAGTGTTTTAAATGTTCAGCATGTCATTGTAGGTATTGAGACAGAGTATACTAAAACCATAATGTATGAAATATTGCGACCATTCTTCCGTTTTACTCACCAATATTTGTTTATGCCGATTTTGGATGCAGAATTTACTAAACTGAGTATTTCTGGCATGTTAGCAACACGTATTAGTTATATAAATGATTTGGCACTTGTAGTCGAGAAGCTTGGCGTAGATATTGCTAATGTAAAAAATGGTATGGCAGCCGATACTCGTATTGGGGCCGCTTACCTGTCGGCTGGTGTTGGATTTGGTGGGGAAAACTTCTCCCATGATATTTTAACCTTATCAAATGTCATTTCTGACGCAGGTACACGTAGCCGCTTGCTTGAGCAGGTTTGGGAAATCAATGAACAGCAAAAAGAAGTATTATTTCGTAAACTCTGGAATTACTATCATTGTGATTTAAATGGTAAGGTAATTGCAATTTGGGGGGCTTCATTTAAGGAAAATACTTCAAATATTCATAATTCTCCTATTCATAGTATGTTATCCGCTTTATGGGCACAGGGGGCTATTGTCAAACTCCATGACCCACAGGCGTTAGATGAAATTCAAGCATATTATGGTAAAAGAGAAGATTTAATTTTATGCCGAGAACAATATAAAGCAACCGAGGGAGCACACGCGTTATGTTTGGTGACCGTCTGGAAGCAATATTTAAGCTTAGATTATAAGAAGCTTCAACAATTAATGGCTCACCCTTTAATTTTAGATGGTCGTAATGTGTATGATCCCATCTATGTAAAACAACAAGGGTTTGCTTATGAGGGAGTAGGGCGATTATGAATGAAAAGATTGAAAAGTTTCCAAAGAAAATGGTGCTCACATCTGAACAAAAGCTTACTAAATTGATAGAGCAGTATGAGAAAGTTCATTTAAATGAACTTTTTGAGAAAGAGCAGAATCGTTTTGATAAATATCGCGTTGAATGTAAAGATTTAGTCTTTGATTTTAGTAAGCAGCGTATCAATGGTACCATTTGGGAAGTATTAGTTGAACTTGCTAAAGATAAAGCTTTAGATCAGTGGATTAATACTTTATTTTCTAAGCATAAAATTAATTATACTGAGCAACGAGAAGCAATGCATTGGGCACTACGTTTGCCTGAAGATAATATAAAATTTCCTGAACTGGCTCATCAGGTCTCTGAACAACTTCATAACATGTATCGTCTAGTTAATAAAGTTCACGCTGGGCAATATCGGGGAGTTACAGGAGAAGTAATCCAAGATGTAGTCAATATTGGTGTAGGGGGGTCTGATTTAGGACCACTCATGGTAAGTTGTGCATTATCTGACTTTAAAGTCAAAACGATAAAACCATTGAATGTTCGTTTTGTATCGACGATGGATGGAAGCCAGTTATCAGATATTCTGCATCAGTTACGCCCAGAGACAACCTTATTTATCATTTCTTCTAAATCTTTTGGTACGATTGATACTCTTTCCAATGCTCATACGGCAAGAAAATGGATAGAGAAATCGTTAGGTAGAGATAGTGCTGTATTAAAAAGCCATTTTATTGGGATTTCGACCAAACCAGAGAAAATGACAGAATGGGGTATTGCAGTTGAAAACCAATTATTATTATGGGATTGGGTTGGTGGTCGTTATTCTTTATGGTCGTGTATTGGTTTGCCGATTGCATTAACTATCGGGGTGGATGGATTTAAGCAGCTCTTGGCAGGGGCCCATACTGTGGATGAGCATTTTCAAATTGCTCCATTTGCTCAAAATATTCCTGTACTCATGGGATTATTGGGTATCTGGAATAATAACTTTCTTAAGCTTCAGACACATGCAGTGTTGCCATACGATGGTCGACTGAAGTACTTTGCTGCTTATTTACAGCAGCTTGAAATGGAGTCGAACGGTAAATCTATTCAGCGAAATGGGGAAAAGGTCAATGCAGCAACTTGTCCTATTGTTTGGGGAGAGGTGGGTCCAAATGCTCAGCATGCCTTTTATCAGTTACTGCATCAGGGAACACATAAAGTCAGTTGTGATTTTATTGCGCCAGTGAAACGTTATAATGCCAACCAATTTACCTATGCTGAAAATGCAGAGGCTTTAGTTGAGCAACATCATTTGGCATTATCAAATTGTTTAGCACAATCGCGTTTGCTCGCATTTGGCAATCAGGCACTCTCAGCCGATGAACTGAAAGATTTGCCTAGTTATAAGCAATATGAGGGTAATCAACCGAGTTCAACCATTCTATTAAAAGAGTTGAATCCCTATAGCTTGGGAATGTTAATTGCATTATATGAACATAAAGTGTTTGTGCAATCTGTTTTATGGAATATCAATCCCTTTGACCAATGGGGCGTTGAAAAAGGTAAAGAAATCGCCAATCAACTATTACCAATTTTAAATGGTGAACAGGGTGATTTATCTGCATTTGATACCTCAACGCAAGGTCTGCTTAGAATATTATTAGGAAAAACAGATGGCTAAGATTTTAGTGACAGGTGGTGCTGGCTATATTGGTTCTCATACTTGTGTTGAATTACTGAATGCAGGACACGAAGTCATTGTATTTGATAATTTATCGAATAGTTCTGAAGAGTCATTAAATCGTGTCCAGCAATTAACCAACAAAACTTTGGTTTTTGTACAAGGTGATATTCGCTTTGAAAAGGAACTTGATCAAGTTTTTCAGGAACATAAGATTGATGCGGTAATTCATTTTTCGGGTTTAAAAGCAGTCGGTGAGAGTCAAAAGATTCCATTGACCTATTTTGATCATAATATTGCTGGCAGTATTCAGTTAATGAAGTCGATGGAAAAAGCAGGTGTATTTACACTGGTATTTAGTTCATCGGCAACGGTTTATGGTGAATTAAACCCATCGCCATATCAAGAAGATATGCCATTGAGTTTACCAAATAATAATTATGGCTATACAAAATTGATGATTGAGCAAATGTTACAAAAAATCGCGTTAGCTGAAATGCGGTGGTCGATTGCGTTATTGCGCTATTTTAATCCAGTAGGGGCTCATCAAAGTGGTCAAATTGGGGAGGATCCACAAGGAACACCAAATAATTTGATGCCTTATGTCACTCAGGTTGCTATTGGGCGACGTGAAAAGCTTTCAATTTTTGGAAGTGACTATCCAACTGCGGATGGAACATGTGAACGAGATTTTATCCATGTTGTTGATTTAGCCAAGGCGCATGTTTTAGCAGTAACCAATCGCTTGGATCAGCAGGGATGGCGGGCGTGGAATATTGGAACTGGCATTCCAATTTCAGTTTTACAAATAAAAGAAACCTTTGAAAAAGTAAATAGAATTGTGATTCCGACAGAGTTTGTTCATCGAAGAGTTGGAGATTTAGCAGCCTTTTATGCTGACGCTTCTCGAGCAAAAAATGAACTAGGTTGGCGACCTCAATATACCTTAGAGGATATGTTGGCAGACAGCTGGAATTGGCAAAAGCAAAATCCAAATGGCTATAAGAGTTAGCAAGCCAATTGATATTATTCAACACTGAAAGGTGTGTTTTAAAAAAGCGATTCCTATAATTTACAGGAATCACTTTTTAGCTGATTCAGATTAAGCTTGGATTAAATTGGTTAATTCACCTACATAATGTTGTATTGGTTGTGGATTCTGATCAGCGCGGCTTTCAATATTTAAACGCAATAAAGGCTCAGTATTCGAGGCGCGTACATTTAAACGCCATGCACCAAAATCAAGACTGACCCCATCAGTACGATCAATCTGTGGATTCTGGTCTGTATAATGATCAAAAATCTTTTGTACAGTTGCTTGGGTATTCTCTACTTTAAAATTGATTTCACCACTACATGGGAATTTGGCAATCATATTCTTAACCAATGTTGAAAGTGTTTGACCTGTTTCAGAGAGCAGGGCAATAGTGAGTAGCCAAGGAATCATACCGCTATCACAGTAAGCAAAGTCGCGGAAATAGTGATGTGCGCTCATCTCACCACCGTAAACGGCATTATGTTCACGCATCACATCCTTAATAAAGGCATGACCACACTTGGATTGAACTGTAATACCTTGATATTGATCCACAATATCAATGGTATTCCAGACTAGGCGTGGATCATGCACAATCTTTTCACCTGATTGCTTGATCAAGAATGCCTGTGCCAATAAACCTACAATGTAATAACCTTCAATGAATTGTCCTTTTTCATCAAACAGGAAGCAACGGTCGAAGTCCCCATCCCAAGCAATGCCCATATCCGCGTTATGCTCAAGCACAGCCTTACGAGTACTATCACGGTTTTCGATCAAGATTGGGTTCGGAATACCATTTGGGAAAGTTCCATCTGCTTCGTGATGAATTTTAATAAACTCAACAGGGATATTCAGTTGTTGGAACTTGTGTTCAATCGCATCAATGACATGACCTGCTGCACCATTACCAGCATTGACCACCAGTTTAAGGGGCTTAATTCTTTGCGGATCAATATAAGTCAGTAGGTGTTCAACAAACTCAGGTAAGATATTATAGTTTTCAGTTGAGCCTTTTTGCTCAACCTCTGCAAACTCACCAGATTCAGCGAGTGCCTGTATTTCTTTTAGGCCTGTATCAGCACTAATTGGACGAGCATTTTCACGTACCAATTTCATACCATTGTAATCCATCGGATTATGGCTCGCAGTCACTTCAATCCCACCTTGTACATCGAGATGGAACGCTCCGAAATAGACTTCTTCAGTGCCAGTCATACCCAAATCCAGCACATTGACACCTGCATCATTTAAACCACGAATCGTCGCCTGTTTTAAGCCCTCACTACTCAAACGGATATCACAGCCAATCACGACCTTTTTAGGTTGATAGATTTGTCCATAGGCACGACCAATTTTATAGGCGATGTCTTCGTTGAGTTCTGTACCTAATTTTCCGCGAATATCGTAGGCTTTAAAGCAGGTGAGTTGAGTCATTTTTTATTTACACAGTGGTTTTAAATGCCTTGCAGTATACAAAGACTCGACTGGCTTGAACAACCATAGATACAGATTGAATCCTTTATAATTGAGTAAGTCAGATGTATCGCTGTCAATCAGTTCAGGCAATCTCATCTTATGCGTAATAAAAAATGGTTGTTTCACGTGAAACAACCATTTCGAGTTTTATAAGTGATGGATGGGTTAAGCAGATTTTGATAACACTTCTGCCATAGCTTTCGCAACTTTATAAATATTGTTCATGTTTAAGCCTGCAACGCAGATACGACCACTACGTACAAGATAGATTGCATATTCTTCACGTAGTATATCCACTTGTTCACCAGTTAAACCTGTGTAGCTGAACATACCTTTTTGATTGACAAGGTAGCTAAAGTCGCGATCTGGTAATGCCTTGGTGAGTTCATCTTTCAAGATACTACGCATTTTAATAATACGTTCACGCATCTCTTTGACTTCGCCTTGCCATTGTTGGTTCAAATCAGCGTCATTGAGCACCTGATCAACCAGCCATGCACCTGTAGTTGGTGGGCTAGAGTAGTTGCGGCGTACGGTTGCCTTTAACTGACCAAATGTGCACTGTGCTGCTTCAGCGTCATCACACACAAAAGTTAAGCCACCGACACGCTCACCGTAAAGTGAGAAGATTTTAGAGAATGAGTTGCTGACAATAAAGTTTAAGCCTGCCTGATCTAAAGCACGGATTGCATAGGTATCCTGCTCCATACTATCACCAAAACCTTGATAGGCAATGTCGAGGAATGGAATCAGATTACGTTCTTTTAATACTGCAATCACCTGATCCCATTGGGCTGGATTGAGATCTGCACCTGTTGGGTTATGGCAGCAAGGATGCAATAACACAATGCTTTGTTCTGGCAATGTTTTCAGGGTCGACAACATACCCTCAAAATCTACACCACGTGTTTCAGCATCGAAGTATGGGTAGAAGTGACTTTTGATACCAGCGCCATTAAAAATGGCAATGTGGTTATCCCAAGTTGGCTGACTGACCCAAACTTCTGAATTTGGAAAATAGGTTTTTAAGAAGTCAGCACCGACCTTTAATGCACCTGAACCACCCAATGTCTGGATTGTTACAGCACGACCCTGCTGAACTGCTGGACTATTTGCACCAAACAACAACGCCTGAATCGCCTCACGGTAAGGTTTGAAACCCTCCATTGGCAGATAAAGCTTGGTTTTATCATTTTTTGGCGCAATACGTTTCTGTGCTTCGATAATGGTATCAAGCTGAGGAACGATACTATCTTCGTTATAGTATAAACCAATACTTAAATTAATCTTTTCAGCGCGTGGATCAGCATTGAACTGTTCCATTAATGAGAGGATTGGATCGCCTGCATAAGGTGGGATATGTTGAAACATTAACAATGTCCTTTTATTCAACAAGGGGCATGGATGTGTCTTGTGGAGCACTGCTCCAGATGCCCAATAATGTACCAATAAAGCCAGCATGAAGCACGCTGTTATTTGCATTCTTGAAGCAGTATTTACTTACAAAATTTGTAGTGAACTCGTCGATGATAAGGATTGTCTACAATCATGCTGTCATACCATAGTCGTAGCATAAACAGCACAAAAAAGATGATGTGTTAAAAGATAAAACCAATATTTTGTTTTTAAACTATTGTTTTAATTAAATTTATGTGGGTTTGAATTTGTTTTTTGGTGGCTTGATATTGGATGTCAAGCAGATAGGATTGGCAGGATGAGTCTTATTTATTGTCGACAATCCTATTGCAATTTTTCTTATATCTCGTTATAAAATCATCAAAATGGTAGAGATTGTCGACAATATGCAAGATACCCTTGTTCAACAAGCCATCAGCACAAGTCAGGGAAGAACACTGACGGAACACGTATTTAAGCAAATTCAGTCTGCGATTGTACTGGGGCAAATTCCCGCAGGAAGCAAAATTTCCGAGCCAGAGCTGGCACGTATTTATGGCATTAGCCGCGGACCTTTACGTGAGGCGATTCACCGCTTAGAGGGGCAGAAACTGGTGGAGCGAACGGCACATATCGGTGCACGTGTTGTTTCTCTCTCTTTACAACAATTTAAAGAACTCTATCAAGTTCGAGCCTCTTTAGAGGGCTTGGCCTGTAAACTTGCAGCTCAGCATATTGATAAAAAACAAATTTTGGCTTTGCGTGATGTATTGCGGATGCATGCCGAAGATGAGAATTTTAAAGCAGGTAAAGGCTATTACCTACAAGAAGGTCAAGACGATTTTCATTACTGCATTATCAAAAGCAGTGGCAATAAAACTCTCGAAAAAATGTTATGTGATGAGTTGTATCACCTCATCCGTATGTATCGAATCCAGTTTTCAAATACCCCAGATCGACCAAGCAAGGCTTGGGACGAACATATCCGCATTTTAGATGCGATCGCAGAAGGTGACGGTGAACTCGCCGAAATGCTGATGCATCGTCATATCAATGCATCCTACAAAATTGTTGAGCAAACATTGCTGCAAACTCAAGGAGAACAACAACATGGCTAAATCTGCTGGTCAGCTATTCCGCGACGCGGTCGCAAATGAAAAACCATTACAGGTGGTGGGGGCGATCAATGCCAACCATGCCTTATTGGCAAAACGTGCAGGCTATAAAGCGATCTATTTGTCAGGTGGTGGGGTTGCCGCGGGGTCTTTGGGTTTACCTGATTTGGGCATCAGTAATCTTGATGATGTGTTGACTGATGTACGCCGTATTACAGATGTCTGTGACTTACCCTTATTGGTCGATGTAGACACAGGTTTTGGTGCATCTGCATTTAACATTGCACGTACCACGAAGTCGATGATTAAGTTCGGTGCAGCAGCGATGCACATTGAAGATCAGGTTGGTGCAAAACGTTGTGGTCACCGTCCGAATAAAGCCATCGTGACGCAGCAAGAAATGGTGGATCGTATCAAGGCTGCGGTCGATGCGCGTACCGATGAAAACTTTGTGATCATGGCGCGTACCGATGCACTTGCGGTTGAAGGCTTACAAGCTGCGATTGACCGTGCGGGTGCATACATTGAAGCAGGTGCAGATATGCTATTCCCTGAAGCCATCACTGAATTGGCAATGTATAAGCAATTTGCTGACCTGACCAAAGTTCCAGTTTTAGCCAACATCACAGAATTTGGTTCTACGCCATTATTTACCACAGAAGAGCTGGCTTCTGCTGACGTGAGCATTGCCTTATATCCACTGTCTGCATTCCGTGCCATGAATAAGGCAGCGGAAAATGTCTATGTGACTTTACGTCAGGAAGGTACGCAAAAGAATGTGGTCGATACCATGCAAACCCGTCAGGAATTGTATGAGCGCATTAATTATCATGCGTTTGAACAATATCTTGATGGAACTTTTGCAAAGAATAAATGATTTTTTAACCCCCTCTAAATCTCCCCCTTGTCAGGGGGAGACTTCTACGAAATCAAGATGTTATTTGGTGCGTGAAATCCCTCACCTTTTTAAGGGGAGGTTAGGAGGGGTTTCTAGGATAAACCAGTAAACACAATAAAAGGACAATCTTATGAGCTCTAATGAAACACCAGTAGGCTTTAAGCCAAAGAAATCAGTTGCACTCAGTGGTCAAGTTGCAGGGAACACTGCGCTATGTACAGTGGGTCGTAGCGGTAATGACTTACATTATCGTGGTTATGACATTCTTGACCTTGCAGTTGGCAGCGAATTTGAAGAAGTTGCACACTTATTGGTACATGGTAAATTACCAAATAAAGCTGAACTCAAAGCCTATAAAGCAAAATTAAAAGCACTTCGTGGCTTACCCGCAGCATTGAAAACTGCACTTGAACAACTTCCTCCATCTGCACATCCAATGGATGTGATGCGTACAGGTGTTTCAGTTCTCGGTTGTTTAACCCCAGAACATGAAGACCACAATGAAGCGGGCGCTAAAGACATCGCTGATAAATTGATGGCAAGCTTAGGTTCAATGTTGTTGTATTGGTATCACTTTAGCAACAATGGTCGTCGTATCGAAGTTGAAACCAATGATGATTCGATTGCTGCACATTTCCTCCATTTACTTCATGGTGAAGCACCATCTGAAGAATGGATTCAAGCAATGCATACCTCTTTGATTCTCTATGCAGAGCATGAGTTTAACGCGTCTACATTTACTTCTCGTGTTGTGGCAGGTACAGGTTCAGATATGTACTCAGCCATCACTGGCGGTATCGGTGCACTGCGTGGTCCAAAGCATGGTGGCGCAAACGAAGTGGCGTTTGTGATTCAACAACGTTATGACAATGCTGACGAAGCAGAAGCAGACATTCGTAGCCGTGTAGAGAAGAAAGAAGTGATTATCGGTTTTGGTCACCCTGTTTATACCATCTCTGATCCACGTAACGAAGTGATCAAGAAAGTGGCTTATGATCTTGCTCAAGCACAAGAGAATACCAAAATGTACTTGATCGCTGAGCGTTTAGAAGCGGTGATGAAAGAAGTGAAAAACATGTTCCCGAACCTCGATTGGTTCAGTGCGGTGAGCTATCACTTGATGGGTGTTCCAACAGCAATGTTCACGCCATTGTTCGTGATTGCACGTACAGCAGGTTGGTCAGCACACGTGATTGAACAACGTCAAGACGGTAAGATCATTCGTCCAAGCGCGAACTACACAGGTCCTGAAAACCTGGAATTCAAACCATTGGCGGAGCGTGGTTAATGACAAATCAATACCGTAAACCGCTGCCAAATTATAATGGCAATACCCAGCTCGAATACTATGACGTGCGTCAAGCTGTTGAAGATATTCAGCCAGGCGCATATGCAACTTTGCCATACACCTCTAAAGTGTTGGCTGAGCAGCTTGTGCGTAAAGCTGATGCAGAAAACTTAACTGATTATTTAAAACAACTGATCGAACGCCGTCAGGACATGGATTTTCCTTGGTATCCTGCACGTGTGGTGTGTCACGACATCTTGGGTCAAACCGCATTGGTTGACCTTGCTGGCCTACGTGATGCGATTGCCGATAAAGGCGGTGATCCATCTAAAGTCAACCCAGTGGTTCCAACACAGTTGATCGTAGACCACTCATTGGCAGTGGAATATGGCGGTTTTGATCCTGACGCGTTTGAGAAAAACCGTGCAGTGGAAGACCGTCGTAACGAAGACCGTTTCCATTTCATTGAATGGACCAAGACCGCTTTTAAGAATGTTGATGTGATTCCTGCGGGCAACGGCATCATGCACCAAATCAACTTGGAGAAAATGTCTCCAGTGATTCAAAACCGTGATGGTTTGGCATTTCCTGATACCTGTGTCGGCACAGATTCACATACCCCACACACTGACGCTTTAGGCGTGATTTCGGTGGGTGTTGGTGGTTTAGAAGCTGAAAATGTGATGTTGGGTCGTGCATCGTGGATGCGTTTACCTGACATTATTGGTGTTGAGCTAGTGGGTCAGCGTCAAGCAGGCATTACCGCAACTGACATCGTGTTAGCCTTAACTGAATTTTTGCGTAAAGAACGTGTGGTCGGTGCATATCTGGAGTTCTTTGGTGAAGGTGCAGATACCATGTCGATTGGTGATCGTGCTACGATTTCCAATATGACCCCTGAATATGGCGCAACCGCTGCCATGTTCTATATCGACCAAAACACCATTGATTATTTACGCCTGACAGGTCGTGAAGATGCACAAGTGGCATTGGTTGAGCAATACGCGAAAGAAATCGGTCTTTGGGCATCTGATATGATCAAGGCTGAGTACCCACGTGTACTACGTTTCGATCTTTCAACTGTAACCCGTAATATTGCTGGCCCATCAAACCCACATGCACGTGTATCTACGGCTGATTTGGCGGCAAAAGGTATTGCAGGAAATTTAGAAGCGGCTAAAGCACAAGAAGCAGAAGGCTTAATGCCTGATGGTGCGATCATTATCGCGGCGATTACGTCTTGTACCAATACCTCAAACCCACGTAATACCGTTGCGGCAGGTTTATTGGCACGTAAAGCCAATGAACTTGGTTTAGTGCGTAAACCTTGGGTGAAATCGTCTTTTGCACCTGGTTCTAAAGCGGCTGCATTGTATCTTGAAGAAGCTGGCGTACTGAAAGACCTAGAGAAACTTGGTTTTGGTATCGTGGCGTATGCATGTACTACCTGTAACGGTATGTCAGGTGCGCTTGATCCAGTGATTCAACAAGAAATTATTGATCGTGACTTGTATGCGACTGCAGTACTTTCAGGTAACCGTAACTTCGATGGCCGTATCCATCCATATGCAAAACAGGCGTTCTTGGCATCTCCGCCACTTGTAGTTGCTTATGCGATTGCAGGAACGATCCGTTTTGACATCGAGAAAGATGCACTCGGTACAGACAAAGACGGCCATCCAATTTACCTGAAAGACATCTGGCCATCTGATGCGGAAATTGATGCGCTAGTAAAAGAAGCAGTGAAGCCTGAACAATTCCGTAAAGTTTATATCCCAATGTTTGACTTGGGTGAAGTTGAGCAAGCAGAAAGCCCATTGTATGATTGGCGACCAATGAGTACCTATATCCGCCGTCCGCCATATTGGGAAGGGGCGTTGGCTGCACCACGTACTTTGTCGAATATGCGTCCGCTTGCGATCTTGGGTGACAACATCACCACAGACCATTTATCGCCATCCAATGCGATTATGATGGATTCGGCTGCGGGTGAATATCTACATAAAATGGGCGTACCTGAGGAAGACTTCAATTCATACGCGACGCACCGTGGTGACCATTTGACAGCACAGCGTGCAACCTTTGCCAACCCGAAATTGTTTAATGAAATGGTGGTTCGTTCAGACGGTACCATTAAGCAGGGTTCAAAAGCGCGTGTAGAGCCTGAAGGCGAAGTGATGCGTATGTGGGAAGCGATTGAAACTTACATGAACCGTAAGCAACCGTTGATTATTGTTGCGGGTGCGGATTATGGTCAAGGTTCAAGCCGTGACTGGGCAGCGAAAGGTGTTCGTCTTGCAGGTGTTGAAGCAATTGTGGCTGAAGGTTTTGAGCGTATTCACCGTACTAACCTTGTAGGTATGGGCGTATTACCGCTTGAGTTTAAACCAGGTGTCAACCGTAAGACGTTGAAGTTAGATGGTACTGAGCTATATAGCGTGATTGGTAATATCTCACCGCGTTCAACTTTAACTTTAGTAATTGAGCGTTCAACTGCTGATGGTAAAGAAGAGATTGTTGAAGTACCTGTGACTTGCCGTTTAGATACAGAAGAAGAAGTTTCTGTATATGAAGCGGGCGGTGTATTACAGCGTTTTGCGCAAGACTTTTTAGAAGGCCAAGTGGCTTAACACTTTAGCTAAAAGTAATTGATATTGTTTAATAAAAACCCTACTTTAGAGTGGGGTTTTTAATTTAAAAGAGATAAATACTAATGATATTATGAAAATGTTATATATGTTTTTATTTTAAACTTTAAATCTAAAAACTGATTATTTTTTAATTATTTAGGTGGAGTTATGTCTTCAACGTTACCAGCTATTTTAACCAATACAACCGTTTCTCAATTTCCCGCTGTTACTAAGGTGGAAATTAATTTTTTAAGTGATGCTAGAAAATTATTAGATATTGGTTTTCCTGATCATGCACTATTAAATATTTGGAATGCTTCTGTACATAATTTACGTCGGAGGGTTGAGCTATATGGAGTTGAACTTTTTAACTCGGCGATTAAAGATGAATCTGGAAGGAAGAAATATGAAAATAATGGAGAAACACTTACTGAGAGATGGGCGGGTGTTGATGATCTAGTGCTTATTAATGGATCAATAAAACTAGGTGTTTTGAATAAAAAAGCTGGAAAAGCTTTGGAAATGATTAATTGGATGAGAAATCATGCGTCTCCAGCCCATGCAAGTGATAATACTGTTGAGCAAGAGGATGTTTTCGGAATTGCTTTGATTTTACAGAAAAATTTATTTGAAGCAGAAATGCCAGATCCAGGACATTCACCTTCAGGTTTATTTGATCCTATAAAAAAATCAATTTTAGATGACGAAAATTTAGCTTTACTAAGAGATCAAATTAATGCGTTTAAATTAAGTGATATTCGTATTACCTTTGGCTTCTTACTTGATATGATTTGCAAAGGAGAAGCCCCAGCCTCTGAAAATGCGAAAGCATTATTCTCAGCCGTCTGGCAGCGTGCGAATGAAGATCTAAAATGTTCAGCGGGTCAGCGTTATCATACATATCTTTTAGATCAAGAAGCTGATACTAGTTCAGATAAAGGTGCTAAAGTTCGTGTTTTAGAGACATTACTGAAAGTAGAAGGAATAAAATATATTCCAGATGCAGCTCGAGCAACATTATTTAGAAGGGCTGTAAAAAAGTTAGCTCAGGCGAAAAACACAGCTTATGGGTGGAATGATGAGGTTAAAGCAGCAAAAGCTTTAGTACAATTTGGAACAGCAATTCCTTCAATTGCTTTTGAGGACGTTTATCAAGAAGTATTAGCTGTAATATGCGGAAATTATTGGGGGCGTTCAGAAGCATATACAATTCTTAAAGTTTTATTCGAAAAACTTAATAGCACCCAACTCATGACTGTGGCGAGAATGTTTGAAAATAATACTAGGGTTACGGAAGAGTTATTTCAGCATAGACCTAAAGCTATAGCATTGGGCATTCTATCTGATATCCAAGACAAAATGACAATTCAAGCTAGCAAAGATGAAATTGATGAAATTATTGAGTATGTTGAGGGATTATAAAGATTTCATATTTAAATGGTATGAAATTATTGCGAAAGTAAGCCATAGATAGAAAGTTATTTAACCTTTCCGACACTACCATTTGTCAGGAATGTCAATAAATAATCAAGACTATCACGCTATAGTATATGTACCATTTCTAAAATCTATGGAGAACAAAAATGGTCATAGCTGGCGAAAAACCTGGTATCGGCTTTTATTTTTGTGTCCAATGCGGACACCGCACCTATTTAGAAATTGGTACTGATCGTCTACCTCCGTGTACCAAATGCCTTGGCAATCAATTCAACAGTAAGAATGCCTAAGCCGCAAACACCAAACAGTTATCCACTGTTTTGATGAAAGCCCTGTCACTCGATAGGGCTTTTTTGTTACCTTAAAATATGAAATAACAAGAAATACGCCTCAAGCAAAAATAAGGAAAACCCAGATGGAAACAATATTAGGACTTTGTATCGGCGTAGGATTAAGTGCAGCCTGTGGTTTTCGTGTCTTTGTTCCTTTATTGGTGATGAGTATTGCAACTCTCATGGGATGGTATGAACCTGCAAAAGGTTTTGAATGGTTAGCGATCCCTGCCGTATGTGCTGCACTTGGATTTGCAACCATCTGTGAAATCGCTGCTTATTATGTGCCTTGGGTTGATAATCTTTTGGATACCATCGCCACGCCTGCGGCAGTGGTTGCTGGAACACTGACCACAATGGCAGTCAGTAGCGGGGAAATGTCTCAGTTTGCGACTTGGGCAGCCGCGTTGATCGTGGGTGGTGGAACGGCAGGTGTGGTGCAAATGAGTACCGTTGCGGCACGTGGTGTCTCAACTGCAACCACAGGTGGACTCGGTAATTTTGTAATCGCAACAGGTGAGTTGATTGGCTCGGTCTTGTTGTCGATTTTGGCATTTATTATGCCTGTGCTGATTACGGTGTTGGTGATTGTTTTAGTGATTGTGGTCGCACGTTGGGTACAGAAAAAAAGAAAAAATAATCTTGATCAGTCAGCTTACTAAAGAAAAAGGTTGAACATGGACTCAGATAACCTAAGAAACATCATACAGAATTCATTTAATCAAGCTGTTCAATATTGTGATGCCTCTGAGTTGCAAAAACTTGACTGTGAAGAACGATTGCGTAATGCAAATCGCAGTCGGGTATGGATTGAAACCTTGGCAAAATCATTGTTGAAAGCCTCGCAAAAATTAGAAACTTCAGCAGAAAAATATCAAGCGTTTTATCGCAAGAATCGAAAAAATGATCATCAGGTTGATAACAATGCGCAGATGTTCGGCTTAACTGAATTTCTGTTTGACGTTGTGATTGCGGAAATGACCGAGTTTGATACAGCCAGTAAAAAGAGGAATATCAAGTCAAAATATGCAAAGCTTCAGGCAATTCGAAAAGCAGTCTGGATTGTAGAATGTGAGTTTCAGCGTAAAGATTCAAGAGCGTTATTGCTTGATATGAACAAGCTGGTTTTAGGGCGGGCTGAGCATAAGCTGTTTATTATGAGTCAGGATGAAAGTGAAACCCAGGATTGGGCAATTGAAACCTTTAATGCGCTTTCAAAAGATGATGATGCGAAGATTTTTCTGGCACGGATACCGCATCCTTGTGATTGGGGCAAACAACACAATAAAGTTGAAGTATTTGAAATCCCTTATATAAAAGAGAAAAAGACCAATAAGGTTGACCAGGGTACGGAGATATTGCCTCAAGTGATTTGAAACAGAGATATTGAAATTTAACAGTTTTATGTAGTGAAGTTAAATTGTCCAGTTTAGTCCATAAGTGAAACATATTTTTAGGGTTCAATATCATGAATGGATATATTGACCATCGAAAAACTGTTTAAAACAGAGTAAATTACCATCACTTTTTGATTTTGCGTTTCAGCCTATGGCAATCACTTGGATTCTATTCACCCTCATGGCTGCTTTCATGCAGGCGTGGCGTAATGCATTTCAAAAACAACTCAGTACCACGGTTGATGTCTATGGAACGACGCTGGCTCGATTTCTATTTTCGCCCATCTTTGCATTTAGTTATCTGGCGTTTCTCTATCTGCACCAACCTGTCACAGCGCAGGTTCATTTCTCCAATAAATTCTGGTTCTATGTGGTAATTGCAGGCATTAGCCAGATTTATGCCACAGCATTAATGGTCAAACTATTTCAGCAGAAGAACTATGCGATTGGTGTCGGACTGGCTAAAAGTGAAGCCATTTTGGCGGCTTTAGTCGGTGTTTTATTCCTACAGGAACATTTAACCACTTGGGGCTGGGTGGGTGTATTAATTGGTGCCGTGGCAGTCTTTCTATTAAGTAAAGGTCGTCAACACACTGAACTATCATTTAAAACCCTAATGATTGGTCTGGGGAGTGGATTATGCTTTGCCATCACTTCATTACTGGTACGCGAAGCCAGTCTGGAACTGAGCATGTTGCCGTTCCTGCATCGTGCAGGGTGGGTACTTTGCAGCCTGATCAGCTTTCAGTGTATTGTACTTTTACTCTACCTAGGGATTTTTAGCCGAAAAACACTTTATAAAATGTGGCAGCGCCTTGGCCTAACCCTGCGCGTGAGCATCTGTAGTTTTCTCGCCTCAGTTGGTTGGTTTAGTGCCATGAGTATGCAAACTGTGGCAATTGTTAAAACCTTGGGACAGGTCGAAATATTATTTAGCCTACTGATCTCAGCATTTTTCTTTAAAGAGAAGCTCGCCAAAACCGATCATTTGGGTTTGTGGTTGGTGATTGTGGCCGCAATTATGGTGATTTGGGCCTAATCTGTTTTTTAAATGAAAAAATACACAGATAAAATAGGATATATCGGAAGATAAGTGGTAAATCTATACTCTATTTGGAAAATAATTCCAATTATAAAACTGGATCTGCAAAATTATTTCATGACTGGCTAAAAATAGTAATTTTTAGGAAAACAATCCCACAGCAATCTGCCTAAACTATGTCTCAAGGGTGTGAAAGGGATCGAAAAGAGTAGCATGCACCGAAGCTTATAAAGCAAGTGTGTACTTACCCAAAAGGTCTCGATTCGGCTTAGGACGCTATAGATCAAAAGTTTATAGGCAGAGGTTATAACTTACAAAGTTATAGGTGTTGAAGTAAACAACATGTTTTCCCTTGATACCCTGAAAAATTTAATGAAATAGAATATGACCAATCAGACTTAAATAATAAAAACCACATCAATAAAATCTAATATAAATGTGAGGTTAATCCGTAAAGTTTTACTATTTTGAATATAAGTCGATGTTTTTATATTAAAAAACAAAATGATATAATTGGAACAATAGGTAAAACCAAAAGATGATCACAGGAAATAGGTCAGAACAATAATGAATGAGTTTGAGCTTAAAATACGCTATCCACATCATGTCAACCGAAATGAAATCGATCATTTGGGTGCATTTGATTTAGCGACTATTTTAACGAAATTTGACGAAATGGCATGGCGTCAGCAACTTATTCGTCAACTACAGCTCAATGGATCAGATACCAGCTTTATTGTCACTGATGGCTATTCGGGACAAACGCTCTCGATTACGCTGGATGCCTTTGCCAAGTCACAACAGCTTGAATTTAAGCTGGAGAGTGATATTCCCGTAATTATTCCTAAAAAAGATGTATTTGGACTGGTAACACGCAAAACCAAGGATATGGTTTCATTCAGGCAACTGAGTTTGGCACGGGCAAAAGACTACCTGATTGCTTTTCTTAATCGTGAAGTTGCGACACTGGAAGAGATGTATAAAGAGAATTTAGCCAAGAGCATTAAAAATTCCTAATTGTTCTTAAACCATCAAATTTAAGGACTCTTGCTAAACCCCTTGGCAGAACTATAATCGTTGTCAATTTGCGTTTATCTAGGTTGCTTGTTGCCATGCCCTTAAATAACGACTTTATCTATATGCCACCACAGGAACCGCTTGAAATCATATATGAAGATGAATATCTGGTGGTGGTCAATAAGCCTGCTGGATTATTGTCAGTAATGGGACGTTTACCTGAACATCAGGACAGTGCCTACTTGCGGATTTTGGAAAAATTTCCAACAGCTAAAGTCACTCATCGGCTAGATATGGCCACCTCTGGCTTGTTGATGTTTGCCAAACACCGCGATGCCGAGGTTGCGGTCAGTAAGATGTTTCAGGCACGTACAGTTAAAAAATATTATGTTGCTTTGGTACAGGGGCAGATTCAGGCTGAGGGAAGTGTTGAAGTTCCCTTGATCACTGACTGGGAAAATCGTCCGCGTCAAATGGTACATTTTGAACTGGGTAAACAGGCCAAAACCCTGTTTCAGCTGATGGAATATGATGTGGAAACAGATCAAAGTCGAGTCCGTTTGCAACCTGTTACAGGACGGTCACATCAACTCCGCGTCCATATGATGCATATTGGTCATCCCATTATGGGAGATAAACTCTACCATCCTGAGCCAGCCAGGTTTCATTTAAAACGCATGGCTTTACATGCGGCATATTTGGCATTTCAGCATCCCTTGAAAATGCATGATATTGAACTATATTCAGATGTGAAATTTTAAGCATATGAATGTAAAAAAAATATATTCGATCCAGCAAGTAAAATGGATGGCATTATAAAAATCACAACAAGACCAGTTAAAGCTACTTTTACTGGAGGCAGACCCAAGTTGGGAACAGGTTTCCACTTATCTATCACAGGCAAATATCTTTATTCTCTTGGATCACCAAAACAATATCATTGCTCAACTCTGCCTATTGCAAAATAACGATCGGGCCGAGATTAAGAATCTGGCTGTAAATCAAAAACATCAAAAGCAAGGCTTTGCTAAAGTATTAATTCAGCAGGTTATTGAGAATGCCAAACACCTTAAAATCAAAAATTTGTGGGTGAAAACAGGCAACTCCAGTCTTGATCAGTTGGCACTTTACCAGAAATGTGGTTTTCGCATGTCACATATCGAGCGTGATGCCTTTAAAGATTACCCTAAACCACTCTGTGAAAATGGGATTCGCTGTCTTGACCAAGTGGTGCTTTATATTGTCTTTGGTTGAGTTATACCTAGGGGTAATTTCTTAACTACAATAATTATATTAACGTGTCTAAAAACTGACATAAAAATAGGTTAATCTATAGCCAAATTATCAATTTAAAACATAACAAAGGATACTGATATGACACGTGACTATGACCAATTTCCAGACAATGATAATGGCAATGTACTGTGGCAAATGGTTGAGGATGGTAATGACCTGAGTGAACCACATGAGGTTGAATTCTCGATTGTTTTTGAAAAGCAGGAACAAGCTGAAAAATGTGCCTTGCATCTTTTACACCAAGAGCAAAAAATTTCACTCTATCAGGAAGAACAGCACTCAGATGGTTCAGACCTGTGGGTACTGAACATCCATGTTAATATGATCCCAGAATATGCAGATATTGAAGACTTGGAAGAGTGGATCACACGTATTGCCCAGGAGTTTGATGGTGAATATGATGGTTGGGGGTGTATGAGTTATATTTATGACGAAGATGAGTAAAATTAATTATGTGAATTGTTGCTGAATTAACAAATAAATACATTCTTTTCATTCCCTGCTATGAGATGGAGAATTAACTTCATGATTTATAACCCATTGAAATGTATTTGTTTAAGTTTTTTTTGTGATCAGATAGTCTATTCTAATTCAATGCGTGTTGTATTCGTATCATTTTTTAATAGATGAACTTTCTTGTAATGTGTGATATTGAACATTTTGAAACTTTAAATTATTAAAAAAATACTTTAAGCTTCGCTTGCAAATATTATAAGGCATATTGAACAAAGTATGCGTCTCAGGGGGGGAAGATGGATGAGCAATCGGTTAGTTTAAAAGTACTACCACGGCTTAAACCCCGTGGTGGGCTAAAGGTAATGTATGCTGCAATTCGCGCACTCTTTTTGCGCGAACTACAGACCCGTTTTGGTGAGTATCGTTTAGGGTATTTGTGGATTATCCTAGAACCTGCTTTACATATTGGTTTTATGCTGATCTTGTTTAGTAGTCTTGGCCGAACGGTTCTTGGAATGGATTATGAGGTATTTTTGGTCAATGGTATTTTGCCTTTTTTCATGTTTAAGCAAATTTCAACACAAGCATTAAATGCGGTATCTGCCAATAAAGGACTGTTTAGTTATAGACCTGTAAAACCGATTGATACTTTACTAGCCCGTAGTTTTTTAGAGCTTTTTTTGCATTTTGTAGCTTATATTTTCTTTATGGCGATTTTACTTTGGTTTGGTTTGCCAATGAGTGCGGATGCAATTCCACAGTTATTAGGATGTTGGATCATTTTATTTATTCTGACTTTAGGTTTTGGTCTAATTTTTTTGGTGCTGGGTGATATTTCTCCAGAAATCAATAAATTTATTGCTACATTTTTCTTTATCTTATATTTATTTTCAGGTGTTATTTATACCATTCATATCATCCCACCTGCTTATCAGCCTTATTTATTGTGGAATCCATTAGTTCATATTATGGAATTGATGCGTCATGCTGTTGCGCCTACTTATCCATTGGCGAATGGAGTCTCTTTATCCTATGTTTTTGTATGGATTTTGGGAACATTTTTTTTAGGATTACTGCTTTACACTCGATTTGAACAGAAAATGGTGAAATCTAAATGATTGAACTACATGATTTGACCAAATCCTATGTCACGCCGAAAGGACGACATTATGTCTTTAAAAATTTAAACGCAGTTTTGCCTGAAAATAAAAGTGTTGCGATTCTTGGTAAAAATGGTGCAGGTAAAAGCACCTTGTTAAGAATCATTGGGGGTATAGATTTTGCTGACAGTGGCAAAGTCATCACTAATAAAACCATTTCTTGGCCAGTGGCATTATCAGGTGGTTTTCAGGGTAGTTTAACAGCTCGGCAAAATGTACGTTTTGTTGCGAGGCTTTATCTTAGCAATGAGGATGAAGTCGATCAAGTGATTGACTTTGTCGAGTCCTTTGCTGAAATTGGTAAATATTTTGATATGCCGATTAAAAGTTATTCATCTGGTATGCGGGGGCGAATTGGTTTTGGATTAAGTATGGCATTTAATTTTGACTATTACTTGCTGGATGAGGCTGGAGCAGTGGGGGATGCCAATTTTAAGCGAAAGAGTCAGGTTTTGCTGGATGAGCTTAAGCAGAAATCAAACATCATTATGGTATCTCATGATTTAAATGATCTGACACAGAATTGTGACGTGGCCTTTCTGATGCGTGATGGTCAGGCTGAATTCTTTGAAGATGTTGTACAGGCAATAGAGGTTTATAAAGCGTATGCGGTCAATAACAAATAAAGGCTTAGGCATAAGTTACAGTGCCATTGTCATTTTACCTCTATTGCTGATAGTTGGGTATCTATGTTTCTTTGCCCAACAACGCTTTGTTTCAAAATCGACTTTACTGGTCAAGCAGGTGGGTGAAGTTTCCAATGTTTCGGCTTCAAGTGGATTAAGTACCCTGTTAGGAGTAAGTAATACCAGTAGTGAAGATGCCCATATTTTAACTGCCTATATCAACTCACGAAACATGGTTGAACAACTTGATAAAAAGCTAAATTTACGTAAAGCCTTTATTGCGCAGAATGATCCTATTTTTGGTTTGAGTTCAGATGCCTCGGTTGAGGATCTGGTTGATTATTTTAATCAAAGAGTTACAGTTGATTTAGATGAAAAAACCATGATGATGACCATATCATCACAGGGTTTTACCTCAAATTTTGCCTTACTGCTGAATCAGGAAATCCTAAAAAGCAGTGAAGCTTTTATTAATGGTCTTTCCCAACAAATTGCAGAAGAACAGCTTAAGTTTGCAGAAAAGCAATTAAATGAAGCAAAAGAACAATTAAATACTTCTCGTGATGCCTTGCTTGAGTATCAAAATCGTAATCAGATGTTTGATCCACAAGCACAGGCACAGGCAATTGCGACATTAGTGGCTGGTTTAGAATCAAATCTAGCACAGTTGCGGACGGAGGAGCGAACCCTGCTGAGCTATTTAAACCCAGAAGCTCCGCAAGTGGTAGCAATTCGTAGCCAAATAGAATCGGTACAAAAACAGGTTAATGATGAAAAGGCGAAACTGACTTCACCTAATACTAGTAAGCTGAATAAGAGTGTGGCTGATTTTGAAGCATTGAAAGCAAATGTTGAATTTTCGACTGATCTTTATAAACTGTCTTTGGCTTCACTTGAGAAAGCTCGTTTGGAAGCTTCTCGTAAATTAAAGAAACTGGTTGTGGTTTCAACACCTGAGTTGGCACAGGATGCGCTTTATCCGCGTACATTGTATTTAATTGCTACCTATTTCCTTGTATTAAATATTTTATTTGGAATCACTATGTTGATTTATTCAATTATCCGTGAGCATAAGGAGTAAGAAAATGAAAAAAATAGTATTAACCAGTATGCTTGCGTTCTATTCAATCAACAGTTTCGCAATAGAGACTAACAGTTTATTACCTCAGAATTTAACTACTAACCTCAACCCAACTGAGACAAATACTGACAATACAATTTTGCCTAGCCAATCTGTTGTTGGTCTTTCACCAAGTAATTCCCAAAAGTATTCAACCCCAATAAAAATGTTTGGCGAGCAACTATTCAAAGGTGCATTTGCCAGTACTGCGGGTTCAACATTTAATGATAGTTATGTGCTCAATCCAGGTGACAATATCAATTTAAGACTTTGGGGGGCGTACCAGTTTGCTGGAACATTAACGGTTGACCCTCAAGGGAATATTTTTATTCCAAATGTGGGACCAGTAAAAGTTGTAGGTACAACCAATGGTAGTTTGCAGTCATTAATTGAGCGTTATGTGCGTAAAATCTATGTGGCAAATGTCGGGGTCTATGCTGCATTAGTACAGGCACAACCTGTAAAAGTGATGGTCACAGGTTTCGTAAATCAGCCAGGTTCATACGGCGGTGTCGCCAACGACAGTGTATTGGCTTATTTGGACCGCGCTGGTGGTGTTGATGCCCAACGTGGAAGTTATGTTGATATTCGAGTTATGCGAAATGGTCAACTTAAGCAGTATGTGAATCTATATGACTTCTTAATTGCAGGGAAATTACAGTCATTTAGTTTTAAAGATGGAGATGTGATTGTGGTTGCGCCACGAAGCCATACCTTTTCAGTTGGGGGAGAAGTCTTTAATGCCTATGATTTTGAGTTTAATGTTCCAGAGGTGACTGTTGCACAGGCTTTGTCTGTAGCGAAACTGAAACCAGGAGCAACCAATGTGAGTATTATGCGCCGTCAGGGAAGTGAGTACCGTAGTGAATACTATCCGCTTTCTGCTGCAAATAATGTGGTGATTGAAGATGGTGATGTGCTAACGGTTACGGCTGATCGTTATGCGGGAACGATTCAGGTGCGGATTGAGGGTGCACATAATGGTGCACATGCCGTTGTGCTACCTTATGGTTCAAAACTTTCTGAGGTGTTAAGGCAAATCCAGCCAAACGTTCTTTCTGAGATAAATGCTTTACAACTTTTTCGTCCCTCTGTGGCCAAACGACAGAAAGAGATGTTGAATGTTTCTTTAGACAAACTTGAAGAAGCAACTTTTTCAGTACGTTCCACCACTCAGGAAGAAGCAAATTTACGGGTTAAAGATGCAGAGCTGGTTAAACAGTTCATTGCTAAAGCACGTTTAATTGAGCCAAAAGGACAAGTGGTCTTAAATGCCAAAGACTTTGATGATGTTATTCTGGAAAATGGAGACATTTTAAATATTCCTGAAAAAACTTCCGTTATTATGATTCATGGTGAGGTTACTTTTCCCAATGGTGTAATTTGGCAACCTAATATGTCAGCCAATTCATATATCGAGCAAGTTGGCGGTTATACGCAGAAATCGAATAAGTCCAAACTGGTGGTGATTCATCAAAATGGAGAATCTGAGCTAGTAAGTGGTCGCTATAAGATTCAGCAAGGTGATGAGGTTTTGGTTTTACCTAAAGTGCAAACTAAGGGTGTTGAGCTTACACGGGGCATCACTCAGATTCTCTATCAAATGGCAATTGTGGCTAAAGTTGCGTTGGATTTGTAGGATAATAATTCTAATTCAAATAAGAACCGAAATATGAGAAAAACATCATATTTCGGTAATGTACCAAATATTTAAGAGAACTTGCGAATAAGTTGGCTTAATTCCTCTATATATTGCATTAATTGAGCTTTGGCATTATCGCCTTGAGTTTCTACATTTAAGCGTAATAATGGTTCTGTATTAGAACTACGAATATTAAAACGCCAAGTACCAAAATCACAGGAAACACCATCCATTTTATCTAATTTGGGATTTAATTCTTGATACTTCGATAAAATTTGCTGAATGACATATTGAGCATCACTCACTTTAAAATTAATCTCACCACTACATGGGTATTTATGAATCATCCCATTGACTAATGAAGAAAGAGAAGTTTGCTTGCGAGAAAGCAGATCAATAACCAATAGCCAAGGAATCATTCCGCTATCACAATACCCAAAATCCCTAAAATAATGGTGAGCAGACATTTCCCCGCCATAAATTGCATTTTCTGCACGCATCACTTCTTTAATAAAGGCATGACCAGACTTGGATTGAACAGTTATTCCACCATATTGTTGAACAATATCCAGTGTATTCCACGTTAAACGAGGGTCATGGATAATTCTTTCATTTGTTGTTTTGCTTAAAAATGCTTCAGAAAGCAAACCAACGATATAGTACCCTTCTATAAATTGCCCATTTTCATCAAATAAGAAACAACGATCAAAGTCACCATCCCATGCAATACCTAAATCGGCATGATGTTCAATGACAGCTTGACTAGTCACCCCCTGATTTTCCAATAAGATTGGATTGGGAATACCATTTGGGAAGCTACCATCGGGTTGATGATTAATCTTAATAAATTCAACAGGAACTTTTGCCTCAATAAAACGTTGTTCAATGGCATCAATAACGGGTCCAGCCGCCCCATTTCCTGCATTAACTACAAGTCTTAATGGTTTTAATTGATTAAGATCGATATAGGTCATTAAATGATTAATAAATTCAGGAAGAATATTATAGAACTTTGTTGTACCTAGCCGAGATGGTGACTTAAAATTGCCCCGTTCTGCGATATGTTGAATATCTTTTAAACCTGTCTCAATACTAATAGGTTTTGCATTTTCACGAACAAGTTTCATCCCATTATAATTCATTGGATTATGACTTGCAGTGATTTCAATGCCCCCTTGTACATCAAGATAAAATGCTGCGAAATAAACTTGTTCAGTACCTGTCATTCCTAGATCGAGTACATCTACACCTGCATCATTTAATCCTTTGATTGTGGCTTGCTTTAAACTTTCACTAGATAATCGAATATCACAACCAACAGCAACTGTTTTTGCTTGATAAAGATCACCATAGGCTCGGCCGATACGATAAGCAATATCTTCATTGAGTTGGCTATTAAGTTCGCCACGTATATCATATGCTTTAACGCATGTTATGTTCATATTTACTCCAAATGAGGATATTGATGTTTAATGAAATTTTGATAATATTTTAAATTCTTATCTTCAATTTTTAAACTATAAGGAATATCAAAATTCCGAGAATCAGATGTATTAAATAGGGGAACATATAAAGATGTTTTGTTTTTTAAAGCCTGAATATGCCATGTGTTCCATGCTTCCCAATAATCTAATCTTGATGCTGGTATCTTTTGGTCTATGAAACCAGTTTCCGGGGCATTCATTAGAGATGCTGGGTGATGTGCACCTATTGACAAAGGAATATCAACTTTTAAAACAGCCTGATCGCCAAATTGTAATTTTAGACGATTTAAGAACTCTGAATCTGCTCCTGTCTTAACACAATCCCAAAAACCAATTTTATCCATTACAATTTTTCGTCTAAAGAGTAAGGAAGAAAGATTGAGTCGAGCAATCGGATAAATTTTTCGTGAATAAATTTCACCAAAATTAGAAAGTCTAAACCAATTAGATGTTGTTGCGATAATTTTAGGATTTCGTAATAGAGGTTGTAATTGTAATTCTAACTTTTGTGGATGTGACCAGTCATCGGCATCATGACATGTGACAAACTCTCCTTTGGCAAATAACAATGCTAGATTCTTAGCCACATATGTGCTTGTATTAAATGGAAGCTGGTGAACTTGAATTCTTGTATCATTTTTTGCATATCGTTGAATAATTTCCCATGTTTGATCTGTGCTACAATCATCTATGATAATAATTTCAATGTTTTGATAAGATTGTTGTAATATACTATTTAAGGTGGAGTGTATATATTTTTCACTATTATAACAGGTGATTAAAATACTAATTAGATAAGGCTGATGGAAATTTTTTGGAGAGTTTATGGGTGTAATATTTTGAATATTTAAACAGGAATACTGATCTATTTTTTTTATCTCAGTTAATTTGTAAAGCTTGAAAATTTGATTAATATATTCAATATAGGAAATATCTTTATGAAAATTTATTTGTGCCTGAATTAGAAAAAGATTTGCCGTGTTTTTTATATTATTTTTTTTTAATGTGGAAATAAATTTTTCAGCTAAATCTAGCTTTTGATGCTGTACTAAGATTGCTATGCTGAGTAAGGAAACGAGATTATACTTTTGTACTAAGTTCAGAGTAGAATCAATATCAAATGCTGTTAATTCTTCAACTAGAAGTTGAAGGTGTTGAGGAAACTTTCGTTCTATAATTGTGATAATTTTTTTAGATTTATCAGTCTCACCACATGCTGCATATGCTACAGCAAAAGCAATGAGACTAAGAGGAGAGTTCTTATCTATAGTTAAGGATCTAACTGTTTTATACATTCCTAGCTTATAAAAAGCCCATGTGATTTGAGTGGTATTATGATCATCTAATGATTCGAAAGATAAAAAATGAGCAAATCTTTTTTTGCGATATAAATAAAATGCCTTAATATCTTGGAAAAGTTTAGATAACATTTATTAGGAGTCTTTACCAAATAAATCACGAGTATAAATCTTTTCTAAGCAATCAGCCAGTTCACTTGATAATCGATTGGCAATAATAAGATCAGACTGTGCTTTAAAAGATTCAATATCATTAACTATGGGAAGATGATTAAATGTTGATTTAATAAGAGATGGTTCGTAAATGATAAGATTAACACCATTATTTTGCAGACGCTGCATCACACCCTGAATAGAAGAAGCTCTAAAATTATCAGAACCTTGCTTCATTATAAGGCGATAAATACCAACCACTTTAGGCTTTTTCTCAAGAATAGAATCGGCAATAAAATTCATGCGTGTTGCATTAGATTGTACAATAGCTTGGATTAAATTTTGTGGTACATTCTTGTAATTGGCAAGAAGTTGTTTGGTATCTTTTGGTAAGCAATACCCTCCATAACCAAATGAGGGATTATTATAATGATCACCAATTCTTGGATCTAAACTAACCCCTTTTACAATTTGAGCAGCATTGAGTTTATGAGTAGCAGCGTAAGTATCTAACTCATTAAAATAGGCAACTCGCATAGCAAGGTAGGTATTGGCAAAGAGTTTAATTGCTTCTGCTTCTGTACTATCAGTAAATAAAACTGAAATATCCTGTTTTAACGCACCCTCCATTAAAAGTTGGGCAAAGTCTTTAGCTCTTTCTGACTGCTCACCTACAACGATTCGGGAGGGATGTAAGTTGTCATATAAAGCATAACCTTCCCGTAAGAATTCTGGTGAAAAAATAATATTATTAGTTTGATATTTTTGTTTGATTCGCTCGGTATACCCTACAGGAATCGTTGATTTAATGATAATTAATGCTTCTGAATTTAGAATTAGAACAGATTCAATAACATTTTCAACACTAGATGTGTCAAAATGGTGCGTAATTTCATTATAATTTGTAGGAGTAGCCACAATGATAATATCTGCATTTTTATATACGGACGTATCAGTAGTTGCAGTGAGGTTGAGTGTTACATGAGTTAGATAGTGCTGGATCTCTTTATCATCGATAGGAGATTGTTTGTTATTGATAAGGGCAACCTTATCTGCATTGATATCTAGAGCGGTGACTTGATGGTTTTGAGCCAACAAAATAGCATTGGAAAGCCCAACATAGCCTGTGCCAGCAACAACAATATTTTTCATAATACAACCAAAGATAATAAACAAAATTAAATTTTTTAAAACAGAGTATACAATTTTTCCTTTTATGCAATGGACTGTTTACAATTCACGTGACCTAGAATTCGCTTAAAATAGACTTGATTGTCCAACACTTCGAAAATTTTCAAACATCAAAAATATCGAAATTACAATAGCTTCTATGATAAGTATGTGATTTTTTAAACTTAATCTAGAGTTTAGAAAAAATTATAACATATTTAAAAACTAATTGAGAAAAGATGAAAATATATAATTATTTCATAAAATTCAAGATGATTTTGCTTTATGTTTTAATTAAATAAAGTAATAAATTTCAATGATATATGGGCGGTTATGTTTTTAAATTGATAATGGACAATAGTGTGGCTAGTCTATTCTTTTAAATTTTTAAAATATTTCTGTTTAAAGATTTCAGGGCTTAATCAACCATTTACAGGGCGCCGTTTGATTCGATTGTGGAAAATTTAAAAAATATTCAAACAAGGCAGCTTTTGTCTCAGCTAATTTTGGTGCAAATTGCTGACAATGGTTTATGCGAATTTAAAAGTACATAGTGAATTGCTTGATATTTAAGTCCAGGAATGAAATGTTTCATCATTTCTTTATCTTAAGAATTATTTTTAGGATCATATAGTTAAAGCGGTTTGTTGTATTTCTCTCTCTTGTTTGATGTGAGAATTGGTATGGAATATGCAATTATTCTATGTTACTCTTGCGGAGGAAATGGATTGTTAGGATTTAAGTTATTGTTTTTAATTGATTTTTAATTAAAACATGACTTATTGTGATTCTATATGAGATAGATCATGATTGGAAATATTTGAAAAACTTATTTTGTTCTTTAAATTAAGGCTTAGGTGATTATGGGTAATAAAAAAGTTATAGTTGTTGGACATCCAAGTTGTCAAATGTCACTAATAGAAGATGTGTTACTGCAATTTGATGTAAAAATGGCAAATCCATCCCGAAGAGAAGGATTATCTGTTACAGAGATAAACCAACTCATTTGTCATGGATGTGGGATTGACATAACCAATTTAAAATACTTAAATAATTTTAGTTTTCCAAATGTACAACCAATTTGGCAAAGTTTAGCTTTGGATTTAGAGTTAGCAAATCTTGAGAGTCCATTATGGGGATGGATTGATTCAGATGTTTTACCCTTACTAGATTTTTGGAAAAATTTGGATGAAAATTATTATTTTATATTAGTATATAATTCACCAAAATCTATTTTAAAAGCAATTTCATATAATGAAGATTTAAATAGTTTGATTTCAAATATAGAAAATAAACTTGAAGAGTGGTGTTTATATAATACTATTTTATTAGATTTCTTTTTAAATAATACAGGAAAATGTGTTTTAGTACATGAAGATAAAATAAGAAATCTAGATAAATGTTTTAATTTTTTAAATAATATAGAACATTTGACTGAAAACAAAATATCAAGGTTTGATAATGAATCTGCTTTAATTGAGGCAGAACAACCTACTTATTTTCAATTAAAAGAGTATTTTATCGAAGAGTTTTTGAAAGATAATTTAAAAATTAAAAATAAATATGAAGAATTGCAATCTGTTGCTAATCTTTCTGGTGGGCTTTATGAATGTCTTGCATATTCAATAAAAGACCTTTATTGGATATCTTTATATCTAGAAAATTTAGAGGCTGAAAATAAAAATAAATATTATAAATCGTTGCAAGATATAAAGGATCAGTTGCAAGAATTAAGAAAAGAAAAAAATAAATTTGAAGGAGCGGCGTTATGGCGAACTAATCGTATTAAGGAGTTATCAGATGAAAGTAATATACTATTAGGGGAAAATAAAAAATTAAAAAAAGAAAATATTGAGTTGGCTAAAGAGAAAAAGAAAATAGAAAGTGCTGCTATATGGCGTAGTAATCGTATTAAGGAGCTGTCAACTGAAAATAATATCTTGTTAGAGACAAGTAAACAGATACAGCAACAGAGTATTGAACTTGCTAAAGAGAAAAAACAATTAGAAAGTACAGCAGTTTGGCGTAAAAATCATATTATAGAAATTAAGAAAAAATATGATCTTACTTCTGCTAAAAATACATTATTAGAACAAGAAAAAGAATTGTTGTGGCTTCAGCTACAGAATTTGCAAGAAGAGTTTGAAAAGTATTTATCAGCTATACAAAATGATATCTTCTCTCAAAATCAGATTAGTGAGATTAGTGTGTCTCAGCAGAATCAAGATGTTAAGATTCAGAAACCAAAGTTAAAAGGTGCTATGGCGAGAGTGAAAAATGAGCTTCCTTATAGATTAGGGCAGGTTATGATTTTACATTCTCATAATCTTAAAGGATTTATAATGATGCCATTGGCAGTCTATCATGAGATTTCTGAGTTTAAAACCTTAGAAGCGCAAAATATGCCCCCAATAGAAATGTATGAAGATGTTCTAGAGGCTGAGAAAGTGAAGAAACATTTATCATATAGATTGGGTAAAATCATTGAACAGAACATTTATGGGGAAACCAAAAAAAATTTGCTAAAACTGCCTTTTGAGCTTTCAAGGGAGATTGTTTCGTTTAGATTGGAAAAGCGAAAGAAATAGGTATTTTCTAAAGCTGAATATTCTCAATTTTTGTAATATTTTGGAATTTTTTAATTATGACTAAGTTACGTGATATTTACTTATTCTCCCCTTATTATATGTCGGAAAACTATGAACGTCAGCAGGAAATAGACAAATGTCTAAAAAGAAATGTAGATGTTATAAATATTAAAAAAATATTTTTGTTAATTGATGATGACTCGATTCCAGTCATCCAAAATCCTAAGATAGAGGTACTGTATATTGATAAACGTCCAACCTATAGGGATTGGATTGAATATACTGAAAAATATGTCAAAGATGGAATATCAGTTTTAGCAAATTCAGATATTTATTTTGATGAGAGTGTTAGTAATCTAAACTTTATATTTGATCAAAACACAAAAAGTTTTGTAGCCATTAGTCGTTATGAAGTGATTGGTGAGACAAATACATTACATCCAAATCCTCATTGGTCACAAGATGTTTGGTGTATTGATAGTTCTGCTGAGATTACTAAAATCCTGAAAAAGGATCTAGATATTTCTTTGGGTGTACCTCGTTGTGATAATAAAATTGCTTATTTGTTTTCTGTTCATGGGTTTGATGTTTTTAACCCGTGTAAATTTGTCAAAACGTATCATTTACATGAAACGCAAATTAGGTCTTATAGTGCTCATGTCGATAAAAGGATTTTGGGTGGAACTGCGTGGGTATATGCTTCAGAAACATTAACGGATAAGGCGAAATTAGTATTTGATGTATGGTCATTAAGCCCTACTGGAAATGTTGAAAAAATTAAGATGAATGACACAATTCTACAAAAAGAAAATAATAAGAAACTGATGAACGAGGAACAAAAAAATCAGATTGAAAAAGATCCACCTTTTATTTTATCTTACGATAATGAATGGCAATTTCCTGCAATCACTGAGCAGCATGCTTATGAAATGTTGAAAAAATGGACAAAAGGTAGTTCGGGTATAGATTCCGTTATTTACTTTGCTTTTCCTTGGGCGACATTATTTGATAATTTACTACATAATAAAAAAAATCTAGAGAGGACGCATTATTTAAAAAATAAGCTTACCTCATTTAAATCAAGATTAAATGGTAAGAAAAGAATTATTACTACTTGTCAGCATATTCATATGTTGAAATTCCAGAGTATTTTTAAGGAAATGGGTGTTACAGATATATTTTGGTCACATGCTGTAAAAGGGATGCAATATTTGCCAGATCATCCTCATATCAAAGTACATCCATTCCCTTTATATCCTGTTCAGGCTTTTGATGCTGTTAAAATAAAGAATGAAAAGAAAAAATATGTTTATTCATTTATGGGTGCAAAAGCAAATCAGTATTATCTAACAAATACACGTAATATTATTATTGATGAACTGTCAAAAAATAAAACAGGATTGGTTATAGGTAATGATACTTGGCATTACAATAAAATTGTATATGATTATCAAATTCAAAGTAAAGCTAAAAATAAAGAAGGCCTGGTGGATGATGCTTCTAGCAATAAGTTTAAACAAGTGTTAGAGCAGAGTGTTTTTTCTTTATGCCCATCTGGAACAGGGCCGAACTCAATCCGTTTGTGGGAGTCCATTGGCTTAGGTGCTATTCCTGTTATCCTTGCTGATACCTTACAGTTGCCAGGTAATCAGGCATTATGGCAACAAGCAGTAGTATTTTGTAAGGAAGATAAAGAAAGTATATTAAATCTACCAGCTATGCTTAAAGAGATTCATGCAAATGCTGCGAAATTGAAAGAAATGAGACATGCAATGCAGCAAATATGGGATTTATATGGTGCACCTTATTTTGTTTATGATATTGTTCAGTTATTACTGACATATACACAATCTGCATTATTGAATGAGAGTCAACTCAAATTTGGCAATTCAACATCTTTAGAAATTACCTTGTTAACAAATGAAATTCTACTAGATACAGAAAAATTTGTAGTTCGTATGAAGAAAGATAAAGAATTGATTAAAAGATCATTACAGAATGCTTCACCTTTACAGGTCGAGTTATTTGAAAAGGCATTAACACTTAAAGGCTTTTTTGAGTCATGGAGCAAACACTAATGAAAATCCATCTTATGGGGAGACATGCACATCGAATTCCTTTTGCTTATGAAGTTTATAGATCAATTTTAAAAAAATCTTTTGAGTATGTAACAGATCCTTTTGAGGCGGATATTATTTTATTTGGCTATATTATCAATATTGATGAGAATGTTGACGTCTTGAAAAAGGTACTTGCAAAAAGAAAACATGTACGTTTAGTTGTCTTTTCAGAAGAACCTTTATGGGATACGACTAATAGTGGTAATTTTAAGGTAAAGATTGTTGAACGTTTGGTAGAAAATTTTGCTTTTAAATGCACTGTTATAAATCATGTTACAAGCGATATATATTCATTTAATAAATTTCCTTACTTTATTACAACAAGTGATGATTATTATTTACGTTATCTTCAGGCTTTCAAAAGAAATGCAGATTTAAAAGTAGAAAATGTATTAAATATTTGGAAAGATGCAGGATATAAATATGCATTTTTTGCTGAAAATCGTCAGTTGGTTAAAAAATATAGTATTAGCCATCCTGATATTAATGTATATGGGCTGTCTGTATACAGAACAAATATTGCAAAAAATATTAAAGATAAAAAAACTGCTGAATGTTTATGTGTTGGTAAAGGATGGCAAAAAGAAGATAGTGCTAGACAACAATTAGTAGATTGGCATTTAGATAAGTTAGCACTTTTAACTTATAATTCCTTTATTGTTTCAGCAATAGAAAATACTGTTCAAAAGAATTATATTTCTGAGAAGATATTTGATAGTTATGCAACTTTAGGCGTGCCTATCTATTGGGCTGATCAGCAGCATTCTTTGTTTAAGATTATTAATAAAGATTCTGCTTTAATAAACGTGAGCGGGTTAAACGAACAACAGGCAATAGATAAGATATTATCGGTTCAACCAACACGTGAATTGGGTGAAATCTATCTGGAAACACAGCAACTACTTGCAAAGCATTTTGAAAGGTATGATGAATTTATTTATTCACGTATGGAATTCTCTGATAAATTTAATGATGCAATTTTGTCAATATCTGCACAAGATTAGATCTCTGTGAAAATTCTCTTTCTAGTCAGTTTGATAAAGAATGGGTTGAGTTTGTCGAAATCTTATTTTGAAAGTTTAAATGTTTATAGATGATTTTACTATTGTAATAGGGATGGGATTTCAAATGAAAAAAATATTAATACTTGGTTTTAGTGTCACAGCAGATAAAAAAGGCTATGCTACTTTCATTAAGTCAAGGCTTGAAAGTGAGCAAATCGCTGAAGTTGATGTAATTGGTTTAGGTGGAATTCACCCTATTGATTTAGTCTATTTATATAATTCGATTGTAATCAAAGAATATGATTTTATTGTTTTGGATGTTTCTACCAGCGCTTTTCGAGATTTTGTGAAAGATAAAAAGGATATTACCTTTACTTTCTTTGCCCTTGCAGCTAAAACCTTATTACATGGTGCTTTACCTTTATTTATTAATTTGTGGAAAGAAGATGTAGATGCTGTGAAAGATTTTTCATTGAAAGCGATTGATAGATTGGGAAAACAGATGGGATTTCCTGTAATTAATATTGCAAAATTAATAAAGAAACAGGATCATGCTCTTTTCTTTAAAGATGTTGTACATCCAACAGAAAAAGGTACTGATTTTTATGTTGATAAAGTTTATAAGTTTTTATTGGAGCATATGAACGATCGTATTTTTACTCAGAATCTGGATTTTAAACGGCTAAATCTGGTAAGTAATTTATACTCTATTCCAGCAGAGAAATTAATAAGTGGAAAAAATAAGCAAAATTTCCAGCGATCAGGTTTATCGTGTGAAATAGTACAAATAGAATCTAAAGATGGAGTTGTTAGATTAGATTATGATGTTGGCCATCCCCTTGTTCGTGTTGCAGGATTAGCTGGTCCTCGTACGAGTGGACTATGGGTATATGATGGAACAGGTAAACAATATTTAAGTTTTTATGATGAATATTGCTATTATGACAGATTATTGGTAAGAAGATTGTCAAGACTAGGACATGGCACCTTGAGTGTTTTATTAGATACAGAAATACCTAACATAAAATTGCAGAAAGGTGATAAAAATGAGGGACCTAGATTAGGTGGCATTGGTTATTTCTGTTTTGAAAAAACACCTATGGCTGAATTAATTCGAAAGTATAAGTAAAAGTTTATATTTTTATATGATGAGGTAAGATAGTTTTTATTTTAAAAACTTAATGAATAGGATGCTTTTTATATCATTAACTGGTAATTGGTATAATGAGTTAAACATTATATAAGTGGGCTAATTGGATGGTAAGTATGAAAAATATTTTATTGTCAATTATATGGTATATACGGGAAGAAATTATATGGAAAAGTTGAAAGTATTTATTTTTGCAAATTGCCATGGTTCAATATACCAAAAGACTATCGAAACTTCTGATGTGGTAGGATTATTTGAAATTAATCATGTTGTAAGCTATGAAAATTTAAATAACTATGATGCAATAGAGTGTTTTTTTAGAGAGTGTGATATCCTTATTATTCAACCTGTACATAACTATGAAAAATTTAAAGTAGAAAATATTAAAAAAATATTAAAACCAGAATGCTTGATGATTAGAATTCCATTTATTCGATTTGATGGTTTTTGGGAAGTAGGGGATGTTCGAAGTTTAGAGAAATTTAAGAGCGCAGCTGTTATGTTCTACCCTAAGATTGATAAGGTATTAGAAATTCCTAAATATCTTAAAGGAGAAAATTTACATGATGTGATTATACAAAATAATTTTGATCATGCTTTGGAAAAATTTAGAGATCTTGAAAACACTGGGGATATAAAGTTTGTAGATTTTTTTCTAAAATTTTATCAAAAAATTCCTTTGTTTAGGGATTCTTATCATTTGACAATTCCTTTTTTTAATTTTATTTGTTATCAAATTATAGAAATTATTCGTTTTAATTTTCCAAGAGTAAAACTAAAAAATCAAGATATTAATATGAATAATATTAAAATTAGTAAGGAGTGGGGGCATTATAAACCGATTACTAATAAGGTAGCTAATGTTTTAAGGCTTGAGTATGATTTAAGCTCGTATTTTAGGTATAATAGATATGATTATCTTGCTAGAATTATTCAATATGAAAATGGTTCTAATTCGGAAATTATAGGTAGTTTAAATGAGCTTAATTTAATTTTTGATAATCCTAAAGTTTTAATTTGAATTTAAATGCAGTTTTTTAAATTAACTGCCTAAGTGCTTTTTAATTAGATTTAAGATAATATCTTGATGTTTTTAATTCATTATAGTGCAGTATAATTGGAGCCCTGAATTTTTTATTAGTCCTCAGCATTGTGTTGAAGAATGTAAAAATGTTCTCTGGAATAGTAAAGTATTTTTCTAGTTTGTAGACATTATAGGAACGTTTTATGAAAAAAGCATTAATTACAGGTATTACAGGTCAGGATGGTTCTTATCTGGCAGAGTTTTTACTTGAAAAAGGGTATGAAGTACATGGTATTAAACGTCGTGCTTCATTGTTTAATACACAGCGTGTTGATCATATCTACCAAGATCAACACATTGAGAACGCTCGTTTTAAGCTTCATTATGGTGATTTGACAGACTCTTCAAACTTGACTCGTATTTTGTCAGAAGTACAGCCTGACGAAGTCTATAATTTAGGTGCGCAAAGTCATGTTGCGGTGAGTTTCGAAGCTCCAGAATATACAGCAGATGTCGATGCTATTGGTACCTTACGTTTACTTGAGGCGATTCGTTTTCTCGGTTTAGAGAAAAAAACTAGGTTTTATCAAGCATCAACATCAGAGCTTTATGGCTTGGTACAAGAAATTCCGCAAAAAGAAACCACACCTTTTTATCCACGTAGCCCTTATGCAGTCGCAAAACTCTATGCGTACTGGATTGCTGTGAACTATCGTGAAGCCTATGGTATTTATGCCTGTAATGGTATTTTGTTTAACCATGAATCTCCTCGTCGTGGTGAAACTTTCGTAACACGCAAAATTACACGTGGTTTGGCAAATATTGCTCAAGGCTTGGATCAATGTCTATATATGGGAAATATTGATTCTTTACGTGATTGGGGACATGCTAAAGACTATGTGCGTATGCAATGGATGATGTTGCAACAAGATCATCCAGAAGATTTTGTAATTGCTACGGGTGTGCAATATAGTGTTCGTCAGTTTATCGAATGGTCTGCACAAGAGTTGGGGATTACCCTTGAATTCCAAGGTCAAGGTGTAGATGAGAAAGGTACTGTGGTTAAAATTGAAGGTGACAAAGCTCCTGCGGTCAAAGTAGGTGATGTTATTGTTGCGATTGACCCACGTTATTTCCGTCCTGCTGAAGTAGAAACTTTATTAGGTGACCCAACAAAAGCAAAAGAAAAGTTAGGTTGGGTGCCTGAAATTACTGTACAGGAAATGTGTGCAGAAATGGTCTCTGAAGATCTAAAAGAAGCACAGCGATTTGCTTTACTTAAAGCACATGGACATGATGTACCTGTTTCATTGGAGCATTGATTGATGATACAAGATTTAGAGCAAGTAATTTATGTGGCTGGGCATCGGGGTATGGTGGGTTCAGCGATTGTACGTAAATTGCAAGGTCAAGGTTATCAAAATATTATCACTGCAACCCATGCCGAATTGGACCTAACCAATCAGCAAGCAGTCAATGAGTTTTTTACTCGACATGATATCGCACAAGTCTATTTGGCTGCGGCAAAGGTCGGGGGGATTCATGCCAATAATACTTATCCTGCAGATTTTATTTATCAAAATCTGATGATGGAAGCCAATATTATTCATGCGGCACATCAAAATGGTGTCCAAAAGCTATTGTTTCTGGGATCATCTTGTATTTATCCAAAATTTGCAGATCAACCAATGAAAGAATCTGCACTGTTAACAGGGGTCTTGGAAGCAACCAATGAACCTTATGCCATTGCGAAAATTGCAGGGATTAAGTTGTGCGAAAGTTATAATCGCCAGTTTGGTCGGGATTATCGTAGTGTCATGCCAACCAATCTTTATGGCCCAAATGATAATTTTCATCCCGAAAATAGTCATGTGATTCCAGCCTTGATTCGTCGTTTCCATGAGGCTGTACAAACAGAGCAACCAGAAGTGGTGATTTGGGGCAGCGGTACGCCAATGCGCGAGTTTTTGCATGTTGATGATATGGCAGCAGCAAGTATTCATGTGATGCAATTAGGGGATGAAACATTTAAAGCCAATACACAACCGATGTTAAGTCATATTAACGTGGGTACAGGCATAGATTGTACCATTCGGGAATTGGCTGAAACTGTTGCAAAAGTGACAGGTTTTACAGGCCATTTGACTTTTGATGCAACAAAACCAGATGGTACACCAAGAAAATTGATGGATGTCAGTCGGTTGGCATCTTTAGGTTGGACGGCATCTATTTCATTGGAAGATGGCTTAAAAGATGCCTATCAATGGTTTTTAGATCATCAAAGTGAAGCTCGGTTAAGTTAATATGTGGTTGTCTGAAGATACATTTAAGCAAGTTGTTGCATCTACACCTTTAATTTCGATTGATTTGATTGTGCGTGATCGTAATGGAAAGGTTTTGTTGGGGCAACGTCAGAATCGTCCTGCTCAAGGCTATTGGTTTGTACCAGGTGGGCGAATACAAAAAAATGAATCTTTGGATGAAGCTTTTAAACGGCTGACACAGACAGAACTAGGGTTTTGTTATCAACGACACCAAGCTCAATGGTTTGGTGTTTATCAACATTTTTATACAGATAGTGTCTTTGGTGCAGGTGTTGATAACCCGTCAACACATTATGTTGTATTAGCCTATCAACTTCAGATAGATGATATTGATCATACACACTTGCCTATGGAACAGCACCAAAGTTTTCAATGGTGGGATAAAGATCAATTATTATTAGACTGCAATGTTCATCAATATACTCAAGATTATTTTAGATCCATAGAGGGCAGATAATAATGACAATTTTACCAATTATTATGGCTGGTGGCTCTGGTACACGATTATGGCCATTATCTCGTACTCAATACCCAAAACAGTTTTTGCCATTACTCAATGATCAAAAAACCATGTTGCAATTGACCATTACCCGTTTACAGGGAAGTTCAATTCAAGAGCCAATGGTGATTTGTAGCGAAGACCATCGTTTTTTAGCTGCGGAGCAGTTAAGACAAATTGGGTATAAAAATTCTAATATTGTGTTAGAACCTGAAGGAAAAAATACTGCACCTGCAATTGCGCTGGCCGCGTTAATTGCAGCACAGGACAATAATGACCCTATTTTATTGGTCCTCTCGGCAGATCATTTAATTAAAGACACGGAAATTTTCCATCAAAGTATTCAGGCTGCTATTCCTTTGGCGGAACAAGGTAAACTGGTTACTTTTGGGATTGTTCCTACTCATGCAGAGACGGGATATGGTTACATCGAACAGGGTCAAGCCATTGAAAGTGGATTTATTGTTTCACGTTTTGTGGAGAAACCTAATTTCGAAACTGCACAACAGTATTTAGAAAGTCAAAAATATTTGTGGAATAGTGGAATGTTTATGTTTAAAGCATCACGCTATTTACAAGAATTAGAAAAGTTCTCACCTACAATTTTACAGGCATGCAGCAAAGCAACACAAAACTTATCCATGGATGATGTGTTTGTTCGTGTTATAACAGAAGAATTTTTACAGTGCCCATCAGATTCTGTTGATTATGCAGTAATGGAAAAAACACAGGATGCGGTGGTTGTACCTTTAAATGCCCAATGGAGTGATATAGGTTCTTGGTCTGCATTATGGGATGTGAGTGAGCAAGATCGACAGGGTAACGTTGTACATGGTGATGTGTTAGTTGAAAATAGTCAGAATATTTTGGTTCATGCCAATAGTCGTCTTGTTTCTGTGGTAGGAGCAGAAAACCTGATTGTGGTGGAAACCAAAGATGCAGTATTGGTTGTGAATAAAGACCATGTTCAGGATGTGAAAAAAGTAGTCGAACATCTTAAGAATAATCATCGTACAGAACATTTTAATCATCGGGAAGTACTGCGTCCTTGGGGAATGTATGACAGTATAGATCAGGGTGAGCGTTATCAAGTTAAACGTATCACTGTTAAACCTGGTGCAAAATTATCTGTACAGATGCATTACCATCGCGCTGAACATTGGATTGTTGTGAGTGGCACGGCCCGTATTACTAATGGTGAAAAGACTTTCTTGCTTACAGAAAACCAATCAACTTATATTCCAAGTGGTGAAGTACATGCTTTGGAAAACCCTGGTAAAATTCCACTTGAACTGATTGAAGTGCAGTCTGGTGCATACTTGGGTGAAGATGATATTGTGAGATTTGAAGATAAGTATGGTCGTATATAATCATCTACAATAGCCCTCTTGTGAAAGTGGGTTTTTGTAAAAAATCTATTATTAAATGGAAAAACACCTTAATTATGATTGAATTAAGGTGTCATAGGATAATTTATTAGAATAGGCATATTTAGTAGAGAAGAACGAACAGCATGCTTTTTAGGATATTGCCAAATCATTTAATTAAGTAATAAAGGGTAAATCTATTAGACATTTAAAATTTGTTGGCTAATCTATACTATCAGTACAACTTTACTTTTGATGCAGACATTATGAAGATTATTTTTAGTAAAATTGCAGTAATAGTTTTAGCCTTACTTTTTTCTTCTAGCGGATTTTCAGAGAGTTCTGGTTCCAATTTGGTATATTTTCAATTTAGTAATAATAAAGTTGATGTTAATTCTAATTTGCCTAGTTGTACAGTTGATATATTGGTAAGTTGTAAAGCAACAATAGAGCATGGTTTTGAAATTATAAATAGTGATTTTTTTAAAAAAAATATAAAACAAAATAAAATTAAAGAAATTACTATTTTATTTAACCCAACAGAATATAGGCTAACTAAAACTTATTTTATAAATTGGAATAATGGAGTTAGGCTTATTCTACAGGGTAAAAAATATGGAAATAATTCTACAGTTTTTACTGGGTCTGAGTTGTTAAATTTCAGTTCACCAAGTTTCGATAGTCCTGAACTAAAAACGATACCCGTAAATATTAGACATAATATAAGAATGGCAAATATTTCTAGTGTCCTTTCAATAAAAGAAAGTGGTTTTTCTAAGCCAATCTTACCTATACAAGGTGAATTATTTTGGCAAAGTAAACCTCAAAAACTAGCACAATGGCCTAATTATGGATTTTCAACTATAGACTCTTTTTATACCCAAAATAAAAATATATTTAAGCTAAAGAACTTTGATTTTAAAGAAATAGAAGCAGCTAATTTACAAGCTCAGGGATATTGGTTCTGGGATTGGGCTAATCAAAGTTATCAGATTAATTATCTGGGAAATGGAGAATTTTCTATAAAAAATGGAAATATACAATATGGTACTAAAGATGGTCAAAGAGTTTTATTAAAGAATTCAATCTCTTTTCTAGACTCTCCTGGCGAATGGTATGTAGATATATCAGATAAGAAACTATATTTTTGGCTACCTGATGATAGGGTTAATCAAGCAGAATGGAGTATAGTAGATACCTTATTAAAAATAAAATCATCAAGTAATATTCAGGTAAAAGATATTATTTTTAATAGAACAAGAGGGGATGCGATTGTTGTTAATAATAGTAGCTCAATTGTCTTTGATAATATTGATATTCAATATACTGGCAATAGAGGTATAGTGATTAATGGAGGGAAAAATTCAGGTGTTATATATTCTCATATTGAATATACTGGAGAGGGAGGGATATTAATCAATGGTGGTAATAGAAATAATTTAGAACCAGCAAATAATTTTGTAAAAAATACAGTGTTTAATAATTATGATCGGTTGGTGCCTACATATAGGCCAGCTATTTCTTTAAATGGTGTGGGGCAAATTGCTAAGGGAAATACAATTACGCAAGGTGCTCATGCAGCTATCATTTTTACAGGTAATGATCACATAATTTCAGGTAACAAGATCTCTAAAGTGGCACTAGAAACTTCGGATGTAGGGGCGATCTATACAGGAAGGGATTACACAGCCAGAGGTACTATTATTGAGAATAATACTATTGAAAATATTCAACCTTTTCGAAAGGATGGTAGTGTTATAGGGGTATATCTGGATGATCAGGCAAGTGGTATTACAATTAAAAATAATAAATTTATAAATGTTCAGAAAGGAGTACTATTAGGAGGGGGAAGAGATAATAAAATCATTTATAATATATTTAATAATAATAATATAGCAATTTCTTATGATGCACGTGGTGTGACTTGGCAAAAAGATAAAACTCTTGATGAGAACTGGCAACTAAAGAAAGGATTAAAAATTGTGCCCTATAATAGTGCTATCTGGAAAAGTAAGTACCCGAATCTATCTAATATATTGAATGATAATTATGGTCAACCGAAATATAATAAAATTATAGGTAATACTTTTATAAAAAGTAAACCTTTAGTCTTTTCAGGTATAACTAGGGAAAAAAGTGGTGCCCAAATTGATAATTAATTGAGGTTATACAGTATTCTATATAAATACAGTTTAGAAATAATCAACCAATTATTTTTTAAACAGGATACTCAAGCTGTTCGTGGTAGCTTTCTGATTTTTGATAAGTTACATTTACATATGTATGGACTGTGGAAAGATGGCTGTATTTGCCTGCTCTAAAGAACAAACAAGTGGTTGGATGATAGCACAGCTTATTTGCAATAAAATTTAATCGTTTACTCGGATAGAGTTGGTCAGTATTGCAATCATGAATATCAAAATATGCTAGCAAAAATGGTTATCAAGTTTCAATAGACAAAAAAGGTGACTGTTGCGATAATGCACCGATTGTGAGCTTTGGGGACACATTAAAGAATGAATTGATTTATCATCGTAGCTATAAAACTAGAGAGGAAGTTAAACCAGATATTACAAAATATACTAAGCTATTTTATAATCAGTGAATAATTCGGAAAGAATTGAATTTTAAGACCCCAAATCAAATGGCAGAGAATTCTCAATTTGGCTGCTAGAATCTCTCAAGTGGAAGTATCCTGTAATTTCAGTACACATCAACCTTGTTCAATGCGAATTGCCATGTACTTCCAGTATGAGATGGTCATATTCAGAGAGTTATTTTCTATATGATAGTATGTTCAAGAAAAATAAAAGAAATTTTTTCGATAGAACAATTTGTTGGAGAAAAAGTATCTGTATTTATTCCTTATCTTGTAAATAAGTGTCAACACTTTGCAGGGTGGGGAAGAAAACCCAGCTTTTTTCGAGCCCAAAATTTAGCTAAAAAATATAATGCCTCATGTATCTGCCTAGAGGATGGATTTATTCGATCACTGGGTTTAGGAAAACTGAATGTACCGCCTCTATCATTGGTGATGGATCAGGCTGGAATCTACTTTGACGCTTCTATGTGTTCTGATCTGGAAAAGCTAATTAATCAATCAGAGCAGGTACAGCAGAATATTCGGGCAAGACATTTAATTGAAAAGATTCTTGAACTTAAAGTGACTAAATATAATCAATACTTTATTCCTTTGAATATTACTTTATTTAATACACGGAAAAATATTCTGATTGTAGACCAAACTTTTGGGGACCAATCGATTCAGTATGCTTTGGCATCGGAAGACTCCTTTCAGCAGATGCTGGAACATGCCTGTTCACATCATCCTGATGCTACGATTTGGATTAAAACGCATCCTGATGTGATTGCTAGGAAAGCAAAAGGACATTTTCCCTCATCATTGAATAATAATCATAGAATTCGCTTTATTTCAGAAAATTATAATCCAATCGAATTATGTCAGATGATGGCAGAGGTCTATGTAGTCAGTTCACAACTTGGCTTTGAAGCACTATTGTGTGGCAAGCTTGTTCACTGCTTTGGTATCCCTTGGTATGCAGGCTGGGGATTAACCCAGGATCACATAACACTTCCTGATGCTGTTCTTAATCGTAGAGTTGAGCCACGTTCCTTGGAACATTTGTTTGCATGTGCTTATTTAAAATATGCAAGGTATGTTTCTCCTGTGTCCTATCAATTATGTGAGTTGGAAGAAATACTGGATATTCTTGCACCAAATTTACAATTTCAACAACGATTGATGCACCAGAATATTGTGGTTTATGGGTTTAGTCGTTGGAAACGTCAATTTATTGCTGATTATCTTGGATTTCCATCGATTAACTTAAGATTTATGCAGTGGCGAAAACCTAAAAAAAATCAGTATGTGGTTGCTTGGGGAGGAAAAGCAAAAACATTAAAACAATCTGGTTATCAACATGTATGGACAGTTGAGGATGGTTTTTTGCGTTCTTTGGGTCTGGGTGCTAAGTTAATTCGCCCTTTTTCATTGGTTTTTGATGACTTAGGAATTTATTACGATGTAACAGCACCCTCACGATTAGAGGTTTTGCTGAACCAGGTACAATTGACCGTGGAGCAGACAAAACGTATTCAATGGCTGATACAAGAAATTGTGCAACAGAAGTTGACGAAATATAATGTTGGTGAAGTTGTACCTACAAAACTTCCACAAATTGCTTTGAATAAAAAAGTATTATTGGTTATTGGACAGGTCGAAGATGATTTATCTGTACAATTTGGTGGGATTGATATTAAAACCAATGAAACCCTGATTAAAGAGGTAAGGGCAAAAAATCCAGATGCTTATATTATTTATAAGCCTCATCCAGATGTGGAGACAGGATTACGTAAGGGTAAAGTTAGTCAGGACGTGATGAATGCACATATTGATCATATTGAAGCCAAGCTTTCCATTATAACACTGTTTGAATATATTGATGAAATTCACACAATAACCTCTTTATCGGGATTTGAAGCACTTTTGAGGGGACTTAAAGTATACTGTTATGGAATTCCTTTTTATGCAGGGTGGGGATTGACCGTTGACCGTCATCATTGTCCAAGGCGGAACCGTAAGTTAATGTTAGAGGAGTTGGCGTATACCACCTTGATTGAGTATCCAACCTATAATTTGCCGCATACGCGAAAAATGCAAATTCCATTGGTGACACCAGAGCATGTATTACAACATATGCTTCATCTACAACAGGTGAGGTCTATGCAACCTACATATCGGGGGTCATGGCTATTTACAAGGTTACGCCAGTTAAAAAATACAGTTTTAAGGTAGATGCATTGTCTAAATTTTTAGATGAATTATTAGCAGCTCATCGAGTTTTGCTGCTACAAGGTCCAGTTGGTCCTTTTTTTGCTGATTTAGCTGATTGGTTAATCTCTAAAGACGTTGAATGTTTTAAAGTTAATTTTAATGCTGGTGATTGGCGTTACTATGCTGCTCGGCCAAATATTTGGCACTATCGGGCCAAGTCGGACCAGTTTGATCAGTGGTTGACTGATAAAATTAAAGAAAATCAAATTGATGCAATCGTTTGCTTTGGTGATTGCCGTTTTTATCATAAACAGGCCAAATTGGTTTCCCAGTCACTCAATAAAAAGTTTTATGTATTTGAAGAAGGCTATATTCGCCCTGATTACATTACTTTTGAGAAGAATGGGGTCAATAATTATTCCAGTTTTTTGCAGGATTTTTTAAGTCAGTCCGTAGTCGATAAACCAAAGAATAAGTTAACGAATAGTGACAATCAATATTCTCTTATGGTATGGAGTGGTTTCCAGTACTATTTATTCTGGACCCTATTTTTCTGGTTATACCCTTTTTATTTACATCATCGTGGTTATGGGCCAGTGATGGAATGTTATTACTGGCTAATTTCAGCCATACGTAAAATCAAAAATTCCCTTATCGAACCTCCATCTTTTGAGAGCCTAATCGTTAAACAAGATCGCAATTATTTTGTTTTTACTCTTCAGGTGCATAATGATTCCCAGGTTCGCATACATAGCCACTATCAGGATATCCGAGACTGTATTACTGAAGTGATTGATTCTTTTGCCGTTAATGCACATCCTGAGCATCACTTGGTTTTTAAACATCACCCAATGGACCGAGGTTATCGACATTATGGTCGTTTCATTCAGCGGCTGGCAAAAAAGCATGGCATTGAAGACCGTGTGCATTATTTTTGTGATGTGCATTTACCAACTTTGCTGAAGCACAGTTTGGGATTGGTTACGATTAACAGCACGACAGGTATTCAGGCGCTTTACCACCATATCCCAGTCAAAACTTTGGGGCAGTCATTATATGATTTACCTCGACTTACGGCCCAGATGGATTTGGACCAGTTTTGGCAGGCACCTCCCACGCCAGATGAAGATTACTTTCATTTGTTTCGGGAAAGCCTGATTCAGGCTACCCAGCTCAATGGTGCATATTACGGCAAGCACTTCTGGATGAAATAACCTCTATATTCCCATATCTAAATATAAGGACTCCTTGACTTCCTCCATCACCACATAGCTATGTGATGAAGCTGAAGCAGGGAGTTTTTTTAATAAATCTCCAAGCAGTCGACGATAGGCACTCATTTCTTTAAGGCGTGCCTTGACCAGATAGTCAAACTCGCCTGAGATCAGGTGACACTCCAGCACTTCTGGAATATCCACTAAATCTCGTGCCACCTGATCAAAAACATCACCCGATTTGGCGGAAAGCTTGATCTCCAGAAACACCAGCAGGTTGCGGTCAACGTGGGCAGGATTGAGTCGGGCATAATAGCCCATGATGATACGCTCACGCTCCAGGCGCTTGACCCGTTCTGAACAGGGAGTGGTTGACAGGTTAACACGTGAGGCAAGTTCACTGATCGCGATGCGCCCTTCACGTTGCAGGATGTCTAAAATCAGGCGATCAATACGGTCCAGTTTACGCATAGAGTATTCCCTTTTATTTTGATTTTTTCGTGATGAAAATATGAAATTACCTGGATTATAGTCATAAAAATAGTGAAAAAAACTATTGATGCAAAAATATACTAGTTAAATAAACTAGTGTGGGCGCGAGGGAAGCATTATGCGCGTAATCGTTTTAGGAAGTGGCGTCATTGGTGTGGCAAGTGCCTATTATCTTGCACAACAAGGTGCGCAGGTGACAGTGCTTGACCGTCAGTCAGGTCCTGCCAGGGAGACCAGTTTTGGCAATGCGGGCCAAATCTCCCCTGGATATTCAACTCCATGGGCAGCACCTGGTATCCCATTTAAGGCAGTCAAGTGGATGTTCCAGCATCATGCACCATTGGCAATCAATGTTGATGGCAGTATGTGGCAGTTGCAGTGGATGGCACAGATGCTAAAAAACTGTAATCCACACAGCTATGCGGTGAACAAGGAACGCATGATGCGTGTTGCGGAGTATAGCCGTGACTGTCTACGTGATTTAAGGGCACAAACGGGTATTCACTATGAAAACCGTTCTAAAGGGACGCTACAGGTTTTTCGTAGTGATGCGCAACTTGAGGCGGTACAGCGCGACATTCAGGTATTGAAAGAATGTGGTGTGGATTTTAATTTACTCAATGCCGAAGAGCTTGGCAGTGTTGAACCTGCACTGGCCCACACCGATAAACTGGTGGGTGGTTTACATTTGCCCAATGATGAAACAGGTGACTGTTATCTATTTACCAATGCTTTGGCAAAAGTTGCCCAGGACCTGGGTGTTGAGTTTAAGTTTGATCAAAATGTCGAGAAACTGATCGTTGAGGGGGATGAGGTCAAAGGGGTGATGGTCAATGGCGCTATCCTGACCGCAGACCATTTTGTGCTGGCATTTGGCAGCTACTCACGTGATTTTCTTAAACCGCTGGAATTAAATTTGCCTGTTTATCCTGTTAAAGGCTATTCATTAACGATTCCAATTATTGAGCCAAAATTTGCCCCACAGTCCACTGTGCTGGATGAGACCTACAAGATTGCGATTACCCGTTTTGACCAGCGGATCCGTGTTGGTGGCATGGCGGAGTTAAGTGGTTTTAATCTGGGCTTGAATGATGACCGTCGGGCGACGTTGGAAATGGTCACCCAGGACCTGTTCCCAGGTGGAGACTTGAAGCAGGCATCATTCTGGACAGGTTTGCGTCCAATGACACCAGACAGCACACCGATCATTGGTGCAACCAAATACAAAAATCTGTTCCTGAATACGGGCCACGGCACTCTAGGCTGGACCATGGCATGCGGTTCAGGAAAACTGGTGAGCGATCTGGTACTTAATCATCGTCCAGACATCAGTACCGATGGCCTGTCAATCCAGCGTTATTCACACGCGGCTTAATGGCCCCATACAAGGAAGTTTAGTATGCCACGTCCAATTACCGCGGTGATCCATACCCAGGCACTGGGCCAAAACCTTGAGGTGATCAGGCAGTCTGTGCCAGAGAGCAAGGTTTTTGCTGTGGTGAAAGCCAATGCCTACGGGCATGGTATTGAACGCGTTTATGAATCATTCAGGACAGCAGATGGTTTTGCCTTGCTCGATATTGATGAGGCAAAGCGTTTACGAGCCTTGGGCTGGACAGGTCCAATTTTACTGCTGGAGGGAATTTTCTCGCCTCAGGACCTGTTTGACTGTGCACAGTATCAACTGAGCTTTACCGTGCATAGTGAGCAGCAGGTTGCATGGTTGCAGCAGCATATCTACCCAGCCCAGTTTGATATTTTCCTGAAAATGAATAGTGGAATGAACCGATTAGGGTTTAAGCCACAGCAATACCGTGAAATCTGGCGGCAGTTGAGCCAGTCCGCCCATGTTGCCACGATCACCCACATGATGCATTTCTCGGATGCGGATGGAGACCGTTTTGGAGATCAGGGGATTGACTATCAACTGACGGAGTTTGAAACCACCATTCAGGGCTTGCTAGGTGAAAGGTCGGTTAGTAACAGTGCCGCCATCCTAAGATATCCGCATCAGATTCAGTCGGATTATGTCCGTGGCGGCATCATGCTGTATGGAAGCTCGCCAGACTATCCAAGACACAGCATACAGGACTGGGGACTTGCACCAACCATGAGCCTGCGTAGTGAGATCATTGCCATCCAGCGCTTGAATGCCAATGAAAGTGTGGGATATGGTTCAAGTTTTGTGGCGGGCCAAGCCATGACCATCGGCATTGTCGCATGCGGTTATGCGGATGGGTATCAGCGTATTTCACCAACAGGTACACCCGTGCTGGTCAATGGTATCCGTACCCAGACCATTGGCCGTGTCAGCATGGACATGCTGGCGGTTGACCTCACCCCAGTCACTGATGCTGAGGTGGGTAGTGAAGTGGTGTTATGGGGTAAATCCCGTACAGGAACAGTTCTCGCAATTGATGAGGTCGCGGCAGCATCAGGCACGGTGGGCTATGAACTGATGTGTGGTGTCACTTCGCGTGTCACATTTATAAACCAGCAATAAGGACGTCATAATGTCAAATTCAGATATTCAGAAAATCAACACCAACGAAGTGATGAGTGCCGTAACGGTATTTAACAAGGTGGTGTATTTGTCAGGGCAGGTGCCTAAGAATGCCGATTTGGATATTGAGGGGCAAACCCGAGAAGTACTGGCAACCATTGAGCAGCTTTTGGCTTTGGCAGATACGGATAAATCTCGTTTACTGTCGGCCCAGCTATTTTTAAAGGATCTTTCAGACTTTCCAATTGTGAATGCGATCTGGGTAGACTGGTTAAGGGGGCATGTTGCACCTTCGCGCGCCACAATCCAGGCTGATCTGGTCAATCCAAAATGGTTAATTGAGATTGCGGTCATCGCAGCGCAGAAATAATACAGTCACTTAAATTTCTAAAACAAGAAAAAAGCCCTAATCATTTGACTAGGGCCTTTTAAATTTGGAGCGGGAAACGAGACTCGAACTCGCGACCCCAACCTTGGCAAGGTTATGCTCTACCAACTGAGCTATTCCCGCATATTGAGCAGTTTTTACTAAAACTTACACTTAAAAAAACCAATCTGGAGCGGGAAACGAGACTCGAACTCGCGACCCCAACCTTGGCAAGGTTATGCTCTACCAACTGAGCTATTCCCGCGTGCCAGCTATAATACATTAAGCAAAACAACGGTCAATAACTTTATTCAAAGAAATTGCTTAATTGCATAAAATAAAAGCATTTTCAGCCTAAAAACCAAGAAAAATGCACTTTTGCTCAGGATTGAGTGATCCAGACATCGAAGTCGCTGTGAAATCTCAACAGACCCACCACTTTCAGTCATGTATACTTGGCAGCTATCTCAATCTGACCTGACAGAGTGACCGATGAAATTAGAACAGCAGTTGATTGAACGTTTACAAACCTTGGCACCCATCCATCTTGAGGTGATCAATGAGTCGGCAGGGCATGGGGGATATTTCCCAGGCAAGGAATCCCACTTTAAGGTGATTGTGGTGAGTGAGGAGTTTCAGGGGCTGCGTCTGGTACAGCGCCATCAAAAGGTCTATGCCGTTGCGGCAGGGTTGATGAGTCCTGGGCAGATTCACGCACTGGCAATTCACGCCTATATTCCAACGGAATGGCAGGGGCAGGCACCTGCAAGCCCTGAATGTGCCCATGCACCAAAAAACTAAGGATCAATGATGGACGCACATTTACTCACTAAAATTGTTCATATGTCGGCTGTAAGTTTATTGATTCTGGTGTTTTTCACCCGTGCGGCAACCCTATATATGGGTGTCAGGGACCAGCAGCCCAACAGCCATGCGCGTAAAGGCTTTGTGGCATTACAGCATCTATCCCTCACCCTGATTATTGTGACGGGTGCGGTTCTACTGTTTATGAATAACTTTGATGTACAGCCATGGTTTTATGCCAAGATCATTCTATTTTTTGTGTTGTGGTCTTCCCTGATCAAAACCTACAAGAAAGATGACAGTATCTTGCTGGTGCAGCGGCGTGCTGGTTTATTGATCGGTACGGTGGCGCTGGTGGGGATTCTGGGGCTGGTCATCATTAAACCAGTTTTTGCGTAATTGTTTGACATTGTTTTAGTAATTGTGTGGGCTCTAGGTTAAACTGCGTGCAGTTTACAAAAATCTTGTTAGAGGGAAATCATGTTAACGCGTGTGGTATTTAACCAAAAAGGTGGTGTGGGGAAATCAAGTATTGCGGTCAATCTGGCTGCGATCAGTGCTCAACAGGGCTTAAGAACCCTGGTGATTGACCTTGATCCACAAGCAAACTCAAGCCAGTACCTTTTGGGTGAAGATGCCACCTATTCTGCCGATAAGGCAGCATTGGAGCCAAACATTGAAAACTTTTTTGAGGATGTGCTGGGAACCACGCAGCAAAAGGGCCTGATTGGCAATGCCATTGGTTCGATTTTAAAAGCACCCCGTGGCAAGGGACTGGACAGCTATGTGCACCGTTCCGCTTTCGCAAATCTGGATGTGATTCCTGCCAGCCCAAGCCTGGGTACGCTGGAGCACGCGCTGGAAAGCAAGCACAAGATTTATAAATTACGTGACTCAATTCAGGCACTCAGCGCCCGTTATGACCGTATCTTTATTGATACACCACCAGCATTTAACTTCTTTACCCTGTCTGCGCTGATCTCGGCAGACCGCGTGCTGATTCCATTCGACTGTGACGTGTTCTCAAAACGTGCGTTACAAACTTTGATTGAAAATGTGATCGAAACCCAAGATGATCATAATGATCGCTTGGAGATTGAAGGGATTGTGGTCAATCAGTTCCAGTCTCAGGCAAAACTTCCCCGTGAAGTGGTTCAGCAGTTAAAGGATGATGGTTTACCTGTGCTGGAAAGCATGTTGCCGCCATCAGTATTGATGAAAGAATCACATCAGAAGAATTTACCCTTGATTCATTTGGCATCTGAACATAAATTGACCGTCGCTTATGTCACGCTGTTCAATGAGATTGAGTCAAAGAAATAAGAGAATCTTATGAAACGCTTATATTGGATGCCTGTGCTGGCAGCGAGTATGTTGTTGGGTGCCTGTGCATCGACGGTTAAACCAGCCTACGTGTCACCCACCCAGTACCAGTCGCTCAATTGCCAGCAGTTGCAGGCAGAGTACAACCGTATCCAGCAGTACATCGACAATGGCGTGCAGACACCAAAACGTACAGGTGTGGGCGTGGGTGTTGGACTCGGTGGTGGCTGGGGCAAGGGCGGATGGGGTTTTGGTCCATCCATCTCGGTCAATATGGGGCAGTCCATGAACACCAAGAATACCGAGCTTGCCAACGTGCTTGGACAGCAGGATGCCATTGTGCAGGCGGCACAGTTCAAGGGGTGTCCAATTATTGTGAAGCAACGTCCAAAATCATAAGTGTTGATCTTCTGTCACCGTGGTTTGCCACGGTGGCATATAACTAAATTTTAGCAAAATGTTTCAATAAATAACTAATAAAATCAATATATTGTAAATTTTAAAGCACTGATCCTGCGTATTTTCCCTCTCAGACAACATCCTAAAATTTGTGTTCTTGTCCCAAATTCGTTTAAGGTGGCGGGCGTGTAGGGTTATTCGGTATGTCTATGATTGAGAGTTGGTTTTTTGTTTTTGCGATGATCGCGGTGTTATTGATTCCTGGGCCGACCAATGCTTTACTCGCCAGTTCAACCCATCAACAAGGTGTATTGAAAACCCTGCCGTTTATTCCTATGGAATGGTTGGGTTATGTCTATGGCATCGGGTTGTGGGCACTCTTTATCCATCTGTTCCATCCCATCTGGCCAGCACTCACCCACATTCTGCATGTTGCCAGTGTGGCTTATGTGTTATGGCTGGCCTTTCATTTATGGAAAAGTTCACACCTGCAAAAACATGACCAGCATCACCCACATATCCGAACGCCACAGTTGTTTGTCTCGGCTTTGAGAAACCCTAAAACCTTGCTGCTGGCGGCAGGGATTTTTCCCAGTGAAACATGGGACTCGGTAGAGAATACGGTTCTGGTGTTTGCGGTGTTCAGTGTGGTGCTGATCCCTGTTTCAATCTTCTGGATGGTGTTTGGCCGTGCCTTGCTGGCAGGTAGCCTGGTTGGAATCAAAGCCGACCATTTATATAAAGGATCGGCCATGTTGCTGCTGATGTGCATGTTGCCAATGATCTTTCGTTTCTTCTAGGCAGACATTGAATTATTGTGTTTTACGGTTATTCAGTTTTTGGCGAATAAAACCAATCACACCTGGCAGGATACTGATAATGATGATGCCAAAAATGAGGTGGGTGAAGTTGTCTTTCACAATTGGCATGTTTCCGAATAAATAACCGAGGGTAATGAAAGAGGCAACCCAGCAGAAAGCGCCAACCACATTATAGGTCAGGAAAAACTTGTAATTCATGCTGCCTGCACCCGCAACAAAAGGTGCAAAGGTGCGTGCAAACGGCACAAAACGAGCAAAGATAATGGTTTTTCCACCATGACGCTGAAAAAACTGCTGGGTGTTGATCAAGTGTTGCTGATTGATAAAACGTGAGTTGATTTCAAATACACGTGGGCCAATGTAGCGGCCAATATGGTAATTGACGGTATCACCCAATACCGCTGCGATAAACAGCAGGATACCGAGTGCCCATGGGTCCATGGCACCCGTTGACGCAGCCAGCGCACCCGCAGCAAATAACAGGCTGTCGCCTGGTAAAAAGGGCATCACTACCAAACCAGTTTCAACAAAGATGATTAAAAACAGAATGGCATAAATCCATATGCCATAATTGGTAATGAACTCTAAAAGATGTTCGTCAACGTGCAGAATAAAATCAATGAGTTCCATAAAATGTGAATACAATAAATTTGAGCTAAATCCTAGCAGTGCCTTTAGGGAAAGTCAGTATAAAAAGCAAAATTATTGGTAACTTTACAATGTGGTTGAAAAATGATGGATTGAGGCGAAAAAGACTTCTTTGTTGCAAATATAGAATGATGTATTCACAAATATGCTGTTTATTGCAAAATAAAACATTCCTACACTGTTGTCATGTTAAAAAATAAACAGTGTGGAGCTGATCATGTTTAATCCGAATGTCGTTGTAAAAAATATCGTCACACAGCCAAGCGTTGAGAATATTGTGACGCTGGTGGCGCGTATCTTGATTGCACAAATTTTCCTGATTTCTGGTTGGGGTAAAATTACAGGTTATGCTGCAACTGCCCAGTATATGGAATCGATGGGGGTGCCTGCTGCACTGTTACCCCTCACCATTTTAGTTGAGTTTGGTGGTGGCCTAGCGTTGTTATTTGGTTTTCAGGCACGCTTTGCTGCCTTTGGCTTGGCAGTTTTTAGTGTCTTAACAGCTTTCTTGTTTCATGATTCAACGGATCACAGCCAGCAGATTAATTTCATGAAGAATGTTGTCATGGCGGGTGGGCTACTTTATGTGATGCTGTATGGCGCAGGTCGTTTGAGTCTTGACCACGTAATTGAAAAGTAGTGAACAGCAATCCCGCTTTTGTTAGCGGGGTTAGGTATATACATAAATAAAGTTTACTGTTGATTACAAACTTAAGCCGACAGAACAATAAATTTCTGTTTAGATCATAAGAGTTTAATACAGGATAGGTAAAAATGAAAAAAATGATTGCGGGCTGTGGCATTGTGCTGTTGACAGCTTTATCAATAGCCACCTGGGCTGGTAAACCTGACCAAGCCATTGTGCAGGAAGCGGCTAAAAATGTGGTTACAGCCACTCAGGCGGCCAAGTTGGCTGATGAAACAGGCGTAACACTGACAGGCCAAATTGTGAAGCATCTTCAGAGTGACCATTACGAATTTAAGGATGCAAGTGGTTCAATCAACGTTGAGGTGGATGATGACATCTGGCGTAAGGCAGGTTTGAAAGTAGGTGACCATGTGCGTCTGGTGGGTGAGGTGGATACACATCGCTATAAACCAACCGATGTTGAGGTGATCAGCATTGAAAAGGTTGCACATGCTCATTAAGTTTTAAATCATAAAAAACAGGGAGCCAATTGCTCCCTATTTTTAATTGTACGGATTTTAGATTTACAGCATAAAGTGGATCTGCATTTCCCCAACAAGGAAACCTAGCACCGCGCCCACAATGATCAACGACCATTCATCTTCTTTAAATGCAGGACGGAGCATTCCCTCAAACTCTTCAGGGCTCAGTTGTTGCATGCGTTCAATCAGGGTGTTACGAATGTTCATGGCATCTTCAGCATAGGATTCCACATAACGCATGGTTTCTGGCAGTTGCTGTAAAATACGTTCAGCCACTTCGCTCTTAAGGTTCTGATATTTTTCACCGCCAATCGCGTACACCACCAGTGGGCGAACAATACCTGCCTGTAAGTCAATTTCCTGCTTAACATGGCGGCTGACCAGTTCAATCACCTTGTCTGAGTGTGTGCCAGAAAACAGCTCTTCCATCATGTTGCGGGAGGTGAGCAACTGTTTGGAAATCAATGCTGCATAATCGGCAGCGACCTCATTCTGACGTTTAATAAATAAACCCTGCATGGTGAAACCCATGATTTTTTTGGGGTATAGTGGTCTAAACATCAAATGTAAAGCAATCCAGTCACTAAAGAAGCCGACGAAACCACCAAACATTGGCAGTAACCAAGGATATTTTCCTTGGGTGACGACCCACACCGCCATTTGCACCACACCAATCGCAAAGCCAAACACAAAGCCAATATTGCTAAAGAACTTAAACTCTTGCCTGCCAACTTTTTTAAAGATCTCGTTGAGCAGCCGTTTATCCTTGAGTAGGTTGCTCACGACCATGTGTTTAATATCAAAGTATTTGATGACATCTTTTTGCACCTCGCCCATGATATGCTCAACAATTTCAGGGGCTTTGTCCTGCACACGCTTGATCAGCTTTTTGCGGGCAAACTCTGGCATGCCTTCCCATAAACCAGGATGGTATTCCTGTGCAACCTCGCGGGTAATGTCTTCGGCAGCCGCCATCAGGGGTTTTTCAATTTCCTGGGCGATACGCTTGGGGTCGAGTCTGGCAAAAATTTCCTGTGGTTTAATCAACTTGGAGGTCATTAGCTCAACGGCAGTGGTTGCCATCTTTTCAGCCTTGCGGGGAACAATCCCTTGCCATCCAATTGGAAGACCAAATAACCTTAATCCCTTAAATTCAAGTGGTGCAAACATCATTTGAATTGCAATCACTTTGGTCACATAGCCAATAAAACCACTGATAAACGGGATTGAAATATATAACCAGAAATTCTGTTGAAAATCCGCAATCATTTCTTGAAACATTATTGTATTGGTCCTTCAAGTCCTAATTGTTGCCCGTGAATGGGCAAGCCATAGATGATAGTGAAATATTTTAGGACATTGGCGATGCACCAATTTCCCTTATAGGCTTTTTAATTTTCCTTTGCTCAAGGACATCGCCATCCCATAAAAAGGAAACGATGTAGTCGATTGAATACCTTTCCATGGTAACGCATCTCTAACTCAACATCTTAGCACCAATTTTTGCTTTGTGTTGAGCAGAATGGGCAAGAATTGTTGATTTAACTCTCTTTTATCTGTGTGTTTGGCTGAGATTTTGGTTTAAATATCAGGCCTGATTGACAACCACAGCTAAAAAATAAGATAGATGATGAATTGCGGTGCGTCAAAGCGTGAAAAATGCTAGAATATGGCGCTTAATTCATTTGCCTTTAATGATTCGCCATGACGACCAATACTCAAATTACTGAAGATCGTATCCTGATTCTGGATTTCGGCTCTCAATATAGCCAGCTCATTGCACGTCGTGTACGTGAAGCGGGCGTCTACTCTGAAATGTATGCGTTCGATATGTCTGAGGAGGATATTCGCGCATTTAATCCAAACGGGATTATTCTGTCAGGTGGCCCTGAGAGCGTGCATCAGGAGGGTAGCCCACGCGCACCTCAGGTGGTGTTTGAGTTGGGTGTGCCAGTACTGGGTATTTGCTATGGCCTGCAAACCATGTCTGAGCAACTTGGCGGTAAGGTGGAGCCAGGTACGGTACATGAGTTTGGCTATGCTGAGGTTGACATTCTGGTGCGTGACCAGTTGATTGGCAACTTGCAGGATCGTGAAAACCAGCTTCATGTCTGGATGAGTCATGGTGACAAGGTCAGCGCAATTCCTGAGGGTTTCAAGGTGACCGCAAGCACACCAAGTTGCCCATTTGCTGCGGTCAGTGATGAAACACGCCGTTTCTATGGCGTGCAGTTCCATCCAGAAGTAACCCATACTGCAAAAGGTGCGGAACTTCTTTCTAATTTCGTGCATCAAATTTGTGGTTGCCGTGGTCTCTGGACACCAGAACACATTATCGATTTACGTGTGGAACAATTACGTAAACAAATTGGTGATGAAAAGGTTCTGTTGGGCTTGTCTGGCGGTGTGGACTCATCTGTGGTTGCCGCATTGTTGCATAAGGCGATTGGTGACCAATTAACGTGTGTGTTTGTGGACAATGGTTTGCTTCGTTTAAACGAGGGAGATCAGGTGATGCAGATGTTCGCGGACAACATGGGAATCCGCGTGATCCGTGCTGATGCTGAAGAACGTTTCTTAACCGCATTGGCGGGTGAAGTTGATCCTGAGAAGAAACGTAAGATCATTGGTCGTGAATTTATCGAAGTGTTTGCGGAAGAGGCACGTAAGCTTGATGGCGTGAAATTCTTGGCACAAGGGACGATTTATCCTGACGTGATCGAATCTGCTGCAAGCAAGCAGGGTAAGGCACACGTGATCAAGTCACACCACAATGTGGGTGGTCTGCCAGAAGACCTGGCTTTTGATCTGGTTGAGCCATTGCGTGACCTGTTTAAGGATGAAGTGCGTAAACTGGGTACAACACTTGGTTTGCCGCATAGCATGATTTACCGTCATCCATTCCCAGGCCCAGGTTTGGGCGTGCGTATCTTGGGTGAAGTGAAAAAAGAATATGCTGATATTCTTCGTCTTGCTGATGACATCTTTATGCAGGAACTTCGTGTGAGTGGTTGGTATGACAAGACTGCGCAAGCCTTTGCAGTGTTCCAGCCCGTGAAATCTGTGGGTGTCGTTGGTGATGGTCGTCGTTATGCATGGGTGATTGCGCTTCGTGCTGTTGAAACTGTTGACTTTATGACAGCACGTTTTGCGCATTTACCGTATGAACTGGTTGATAAAATCTCAACCCGTATCATGAACGAAATTAAAGATGTTTCACGTGTGGTTTATGACGTTTCATCTAAGCCACCTGCAACGATTGAGTGGGAGTAATTCAGGGATTTCAAGAAGCGAAGCTTCTTGCCTGAATTACGCCAAAGGCTATGCCTGCGGTAGCATGGGCTTTCTAAAAGCGATAGCTTTTAGCCAAATTTACGCCAAGGGCTGTGCCCGCGGCAGACGGGATTTCAAGCAGCAACGCTGCTTGCCTGAATTATGCTTAGAGCTGTGCTCGCGGCAGTAGGCTTCCTAAAATAGATCAAAAAAGCCGACTTACAAAAGTCGGCTTTTTGCTTTTTTACGTTAAATTTAATTTTTAACTATTTGATTTTTCTTAAATACTCTAAGTTAATTTCGCATGCGGTAGTTGAAATTATTTATTTTTTCCAATATTTGATTTTTTATTGATTCGGTGATTCCAAGCATAGAGTCTATTTGTATCCAACGATTTTTTAAATTATCAGTGAGTTCGTTTAAACTTTTATCATCATCAAGAATTAAAAATTCAGCAGTTTTATTATTTGAAAACCATTCTTCAATTTCAACATTTCTTTTCTTAATGTCGATTGCTTTTTTTGCGTCATTTATTTTAGATATTTTATCAACATGTATACCTCTTAATTCAAAAATTTGATTCCATTCCATTAAGTTGTAATTAATTCTGTGAGTAGTTGTCAAAATGATTTCAGGATTTATTTTGTCAATAATTTCAATGAAGTTTTTTTGAGAGTTTTCATCGAATTTATAGAAGTTGTCTTCTAGGAACTCTGGTTTTTTCCAAGAAGGAGAAGTTTCCAAGACTCCATCAATGTCAAGAAGTAAAATCATTATGAAAATTGATGCTTTGTTGGTTTGCAATTATCATTAACTATAACATGATCCAATTTATTATTATAAAGGTCGAATAAATTTTCACCTACATATCCATATCAAAATTTTTATCTAATTCCTTATTTAACATACTGACTATTATATGAAATTAAAAAAGTTTAAACTTTTCAAATCATTAAGGATTTTATCGGTGTTTTATAAAAGGTAGAACGGTTGTGTTTGAAACAATTTATTTACTTTACAAATATATTTGATACCTATTGCCAGTAACAAGAGCGCCTAGCTGCTCTTTTTTATTACTTAATTCTTCCAAATTTCTTACTAAAAAATAAATAATCCAATAAATATCAAAACTTTAAAATTTAAAGATATATCTTAACTTGCTATAAGATTATTTAAGATATATCTTAATATGCATAAATTGTGCAATATGAGAAAAATAAAGATGAGACATCAATCAGATCATCATGAAAGCGAACGTGATATACATCATCGGGAACATCACCGAACAGGCCGCCGTGGACGCTTGTTTGAATCAGGGCGAATGAAGCTTTTGGTTTTACATTTGATTCAGCAAAGCCCAAAACATGGTTATGAAATTATTAAGGAAATTAGTGATCTGGTGGGGGATGGATATAGCCCGAGTGCAGGCACAATTTATCCAACGCTGACCAGTTTGGAGGAAATGAATTTTATTTCACTACGTGATGCTGAACGTAAGCAATACCAGGTGACCGAATATGGTAGGGCTTACCTGAAAGAGCAGCAGGAGATGCTGGATGGATTACTGGAAAAGCTGCGATTGCGACGTGAGATTCACAACAATGACCAACTGATTGAGATTCATCGTGCGATGGAGAATCTAAAAACCGCGCTGCGTTTAAAGCTGAATATCGCGGACTTGCAACAGGAGCAGATTTATCAAATTGCTGAAAAAATTGATCAGGCTGCAATTGCGATTGGACGCCTATAAGTTGGGAGCAAGTGATGTTACAGCTACAGCAAAAAATCAGGCAGGCAGGATTAAGGGTAACGCATCCACGTATGGCGGTTTTGTCCTTGTTGGCACAGCAAACAGAAGACCTCACCGTGAAGCAAATCTACCAGCAATTGCATGAGCAAAAACAGCAGTTAAGTTTGGCAACGGTCTATCGCGTGGTCAGTGATTTGGTGGTGGCAGGTTTGCTTGCCAGTTACCAGTTTCATCGTGCCGAGACGAAATTTAACCTCCCCACCTTGTCTAAAAGTCAACTGCTGCAAATTCGTTGTACAGATTTAACCGCAGCAAAGCAGGCACAATTTTTACAGTCGCTGAAAGTTGTGTTTAAGCAATATCAAGTTGACCTGATGCAGGTCGAAATTAAGGAAAGTGCTTAAAAAGGCATATTGGAGAACATTATGAAACAACATCAATACCATGTCACCGTACAGCATTTAAAGGACCCGAAAGGGCTGGCTTCAACCTACACTGAGCGTCTGGAATTTTATACGGGCAACCATGATGACATTTTTGAGATCGTCGAACGTTTGAGGAAAGCGGAGTTGTTTAACGATCAAACCACCACATCATTTGCGGTTGGTCTGAAACTATTTAGTGAGGTCATGCTGGAAAATCGGGATCATCCTTTATTTGAAGAATTTTTCCCCCAGTTTGGCCAGTTTATGAAAAACCTAAAACAGCAGTTGAAGAAATCAGCATGATGATGGATGGCAACAGGCAATGGGGAGGTCAAAATTGACAACAAAAAAACGATTTATGGCCAAGCTGCCAGCAAAGTATGCGGGCTGGATTATACCTTTACTCTTGTCATGCTTAATGAGTGGAACCATATCATTCATTAACCTGCTTATGAATATGGGTTTTAACACAGGCTTCATCAACCAATGGCTTGCCACCTGGATGTTTTCCTGGGCGATTGCCTATCCTGTGGTGCTGGTTTTCTTGCCATTGGTGCGACGCCTAACGGGCCTGATTGTGGAGATGCCACCCCACTGAGCGAAAGAATGCTGATTATCAGTCCTGAGTCAGGATTGTCCCATGCATAACACTCTGCGTATTACCAAAAGACTATATTGAATGGGGTTTGTGTTGCTAAGATCAATAAAACAACTCATTGCAACAGCATAGGTAAAAGAGAGCGATATCATGAGCAATAACAATGATTACGATATTTCTGATTCAAAAGACTGCGAAACCTACATCAACCAATTTATTCAGGAATTCACGATACGGTCAGCCGAAATTGGTAAGGGGACAGTCATCAAGCGTGCCCTGCCTAGCCGCCACAAGCGTCTGGTTGGTGCATGGTGTTTCCTTGACCATGCGGGGCCTGTCAGTTTTCCTGCGGGTGATGGTCTGGATGTTGGACCTCATCCACATATCGGTTTGCAGACATTCACATGGATGATTGAAGGTACCATGATGCATACCGACAGCCTTGGTTCAAAGCAGTTGATTCGTCCAAAACAGGTCAACCTGATGACTGCGGGGCATGGGATTTCACATACCGAGGTGGCACCTGATACTGAAACCAAAATGCACGCGGCACAGTTGTGGATTGCCTTGCCTGATGCCAAGCGCGATATGCAGCCCAAGTTTGAGCATTATCCAGAATTACCTGTGGTCAGCAAGGATCAAGTTGAGTTTACGGTGCTTGTGGGGGAGTTTTTACAAACCGTGTCACCTGTTCAGGTGCATACAGCATTGGTGGGTGTGGACTTGACCGCACAGGCCAATACCAGAACCCGTATCCCCCTTAATCCAGAGTTTGAATATGCCTTTATGGCACTTGAGGGTACTGCTCGGGTCAATGGACATGAACTGAATACCGATAATATGGTGGTGCTGGAAACAGGGTTAACTGAGATTGAGGTTGAGCTGATTGAGGGCCATCGCCTGTTGTTGATTGGTGGTGAACCATTCGAGTCGCCAATTTTATTGTGGTGGAATTTTGTTGGGCGTACGATGGAGGACTTGCAACAGGCACGTGAGGACTGGATCAATCATGATGCGCGTTTTGGGGAAATTCCTGATTATCCAGGTAAACGACTGGAAGCACCTGTCTTGCCTGATCAAATGAGGGCTTCAAAATGAGTATAATTGCGAGTGCAAACGTTCAAACATTGCCTGAACCCTGGAAAGGAGGGGTGAGCAGTGGAACACACCAGTACCTGACAGATAAGCCAGAAGCATTTGGTGGGCATGATACAGGTCCAGCCCCTTATGATTTCCTGAGCGCCAGTTTGGCATCGTGCACCATGATCACCTTGCGGATGTATGCCAAGCATAAGGAAATGGATTTGGGCGAGTTTAGCGTTGAGGTTGACTTCCATAGCAATCGTGAGCAACAGGAACGGATTGAACGTCGGGTAATATTTAAACAACCTGTTTCACAAGACTTAAAAGAAAAACTTCTTAATGTGTGTAGTAAAACGCCTGTCACTAAAACTTTGTTACGTAGTTTAGACATTCAGACCATGATTGTTTAAGACTAAAGTGCTATTGTGCTTGAGCAAAATATAATTCTAAACGCAATTGTCAGAGGGATGGACACGGCAGTTGCGTCGCACAAAGCAGGCACAAAAATGATTACCTTACATTATCTGCAATGCTCACGTTCTTTCAGGATTCTGTGGGCATTAGAGGAGCTTGGTGTGGACTACCAGGTTGAGTACTACCAAAGAACATCCAGCTATGCCGCCCCAGAAAGTTTAAAGAAAATCCACCCACTGGGAAAAGCCCCGATTCTGGTCGATGATGATGAGGTGATTGTGGAGTCGGCAGTCATTCTGGATTATCTACAGCAGGAATATGATGAGCAGCAACAATTCAAGCCGCCACATCCCAAAGAACAGCGTCAGTATTCCTACTGGATGCACTATGCCGAGGGGTCGCTGATGCCATTGCTGGTCATGACGCTGGTGATGAATAGTGTGAGCAAGCATGTGCCCTGGGTCATCCGTCCGATTGCACAGAAGATCACTGATGGGGTAAAGGCAGGCTTCGTGCGCCCGCGGGTAAAAGAGCATATTCTCTACCTGGAAGAATATTTGGCGAAACATGAATATTTTGCAGGCGATTTTTCCTTTGCGGACATTCAAATGGCTTTTCCACTGATTGCGATTCAAAATCGACTGCATGGAAAATATCCCAATATTCAGGCTTTTGTACAACGTGTCCAGCAACGTCCAGCGTTTCAGCATGCTGAGCAGAAAAGCCTGCACTCACAATGTGCTTAAAGCCAGATATAAAATAGAAAAAGGGGGAAACATATTGTTTCCCCCTTTTTTAATTCTAAATTTATTAACGCTTGATCACGATGGAGTCAATGCCGCTGTGTTGCAGGGTTTGTTGTGCCGCAAGTGCCGCATCCTGGCTATCATAAGGACCAGAGAAAACACGGTACCATGTCTGGCCATTTTCCACTGTTTTAACCACATCGGCAGATAAGCCATTCAAGATAATTTCGGCACGACGGGCATCGGCACTATCAGGATCAGGATAGCTGCGTACCTGTAAAATATAAGTTGGACGGGCTGGAACTGTTTCTTCAGTTGCCGTGATATTTGCAGGGTTTTCCACTGTGGTTGTTTCAGGTTTCGGTGACTCAATAATCACCACATTGCCCTGTTGCTTGGTTTCTGGCACAGCCTGTTCAGGAATTGGCGTCACCTGCTGTTGTGGCAACAGGTCATAGAAACGGTAGTCCTTGTTGGTGTCCTCTTCCTGATCATGTGGAGAAGTCACCTGAGTCTTGGTCGGAACAGGTTGCCACGGCTGCCAAAGCATCAACATGACACCCACGCATAGAATCGCTAGAATTGCGACAAGCATCCCCAGCCATTTTGGAATGAGTGGTTTTTTGGGCTTGTTTGGTCGTTCAGATACACCACGTTGCGTTTTTCCAAACACCTGAAATTCCTCTTGATTCTATTATGTTATGGGTCACTTGAATCTTCGGTAAACAAGGCATTATGTCTAACATATGCTTTGTTTACCGTAATGCCTATATATTACATGGCTTCAGGAGCAGACACACCAAGCAATTCTAAACCATTGTGTAGCACTTGCTGTACGTTGATTGAAAGCAATAAGCGGGCTTGTGTAAGTGATGCATCATCACTTAAAACCTTATGTTCATTGTACCAACCGTGGAACAGGGCAGCCAATTCCTTGAGATAGTTGCCGATCTGGTGTGGTTCATAGGCATTTGCTGCACGTACCAGAATGTCAGGATACGCGGCAAGCTTGGACAAGATTTCAGTTTCAGCATCAAGTTCTAGACGGTTGGCATGCTCACGTGCTGCTGCGGCGTCAATATTGATGCCTGTAGAAGCAGCTTTTTCCAGCATACGGCAAATACGTGCATGGGCATATTGAATGTAATACACCGCATTGTCCTTGCTTTGTGAAACCGCAAGGTCTAGGTCAAAGTCGATGTGTTGCTCAGACTTACGCATGACATAGTAGAAGCGCGCTGCATCGTTACCCACTTCTTTGCGTAGGTCACGTAAAGTCACGAACTGACCAGAACGTGATGACATCTGCACCATCTCACCGCCACGCCATAAGCTGACGAACTGTACCAAAAGAACAGTCAGTTTTTTCGAGTCATAACCCATTGCATCAATCGCGGCCTTGACACGTGAAATATAGCCGTGGTGGTCTGAACCCCAGATATCAATCAGGTCGGTATAACCACGTTGCAGTTTATTCAGATGATAGGCAATGTCAGACGCGAAATAGGTGGTTTGACCATTACGGCGTTTCACCACACGGTCTTTTTCATCACCAAATTCGGTTGATTTAAACCAGATGTTGCCATCCTTTTCATAAAGGAAGCCACGCTGGTCTAGTGTTGCCAGTGCTTCATCAATCTTTTCGGTTAATGATGCCTCACTAAACCATTCATCAAAGGTCACGCCAAAGTCAGCGAGATCGTCCTTGATGTCATCTAGAATGGCATGTAAAGCCGCCTGATGGAAAACACGATAGCCTGCACCTAACAATTGTTGAGAATTGGCAATCAGACCATCAATATGCTTTTCCTTGTCGCCAGAAAGAACGACTTTGTTGCCATCAGCATCGAGTTCATCCGCATACTGCACATCTTCAGGCACATCTTTATAGACATCGGCCACTGGGCGGACATACGCATCAGCATCTTGATCAATAATCGTTTGCGCGATTTCCTTAACATAGTCGCCCTGATAGGCATTTTTAGGGAAAACCAGCTTCTGGCCCAGTAATTCCAGATAACGTAAATAAGTTGAGGTCGCCAGGATATCCATCTGACGGCCCGCATCGTTGACGTAATATTCACGGTCAACTTTGGCACCTGTTGCTTCTAATAAGTTGGCAACGGTCATTCCATAAGCTGCACCACGTCCATGCCCCACATGCAGGCTAGAGGTCGGGTTTGCGGAAACAAATTCAACTTGGATTTTTTTGGCTGCATTAACCTGACTACGGCCATATTGATCTTTTTGTGCCTGAATCTGGTCAAGTACAGCAAAGCGCTGGTCTGCGTTTAAAAAGAAGTTGATAAAGCCAGGTCCAGCGATTTCCGCCTTGCTAATGTCAGCCACTTCTGGGAGTGCCGCCAGAATTTTTTCAGCAAGATCGCGTGGTTTCATGCCAGCTGGCTTGGAGCCGATCATGGCGATATTTGAGGCGAAGTCACCGTGACTTCGGTCTTTGGTACGGGTTAAATGGCTCGTATTGGTCCAATCGGAAGGAAGTACCCCTTGTTGTTGAAGGGATTGTACCGCATGATCAAGCGCTGATTGTATTGCCGTATTCATAGTTACCGAAATAAGTGTCGCGGAAAAACGCTAAATATAGCAAATTTTGTGGTTTTCACCAAATTGTCAAGAGATTGATTAAAGTTGTAATAGAGTAGTTGGATGAATAGGACTGTCTAGTGTTTGAGGTCAGTGGTGTGGATTGAATGAAATTATTGCCTACTTATGATTCTCAATAGCTGCTATTTCGGGGTCTGGTAGCCAAACTTTGGTAAAAACCAGTGCAGGCCCGCGCTTAAAATCGCCACAGCCACCACACATGAAATCACGAAATAGGACTGCTGGATATGTTGTGGGAACAGGACATAGAATGCACTGATCCCAATGCTGTTGCATGCCAGAATCAAGACAGCACAGGCATAGTCGTGAAAACGTCGGGCGTGGTTGGAGTCATTGACCCACTGTTGATCGGTATTGTAACTCGGAATGTCGAGATGGGCATCGTGATAACGTTCCAGACTTGAGAGAAAACGCCGTAAATTGGTGATGATGCGTTCATATTTGTAGTTCAGGAATGCAAAGGTGGCGGAAGCGACAGGGAAGCCGAATAAGATCCATTCAATATGGGAGTTTAGGCTGGTGGTTGCATTGTGGGCTGCAATCAATGCGGCCAAAAGACCAATAAAAAAGGTGATGAAAATCGTCAGCGCCTGCTGGCGTTGTGAGGTGCGAGCATTCAGCTCATTATAGGCTGAAATATAACGGTAGTTCGCAGTGACGTATTCCTGTGCAAACTTCTCTGTCATTTTAGTCTGGAGTGTTTCTGGATGATTGGACATTCTCGTCACACCTTGGGTTTGCCTTACAGCATTATAGTTTGTACTGGGTGGGCATTTCGATGGAAAAAATTTAACCTATTTTATTGGGAATGTGAACTCAGTTTCTGTCCCATAAAAATGATGGCAAAACAAAGTGCCATACACAATACAATACTTAAACCTGTGGCAATGTTGAGCGCCGCACTTGACCATAAGCCAACCGTAACGCCAAATTGAGCCAGTATGAATGCCCAGATCACCATCTGTTTAGGTGAGTGCGCCAGCAAACGGGCACTAAGCGCAGGAATCACCAGTAGCGCACCCATCAGCAGTGAACCCACGGCACGTAATGCCAGTACAGTAAACAAGGCCAGCAACAGCATGAAAATCAGGCGTTGCCAGTTGGCATTGACGCCTTCGCTCATGGCAATATCGGGGTCAATGGCAATCTGGATTTGTGCCGACCATGAGCGATAAAGCACCACAAGGGCGCTGATGATTACGATTGCAAAGATAGGTAAATCGGCCCATTCAATACTGAGCAGGTCACCAAACAGATAACTTAACAGTTCTGGACGTAAGCTCGGTACTTGCTGGATTAATAAAAGGCCCGAACAAAGCAGGGTTGCCGAACACAAGGCGAGCAGGGCATCGTTCGGTAAACGTGAGTCATGCAAAACCCATAGAATGGCAACCAGCAATGCCGCCAGACAGCCAACACCCAGCCAGAAAGGTAAATGCAGAATACCTGCAACAGCGACACCAAGCAGTGTGCCATGCGCCATAGTGTCTGCAAAAAATGACATTCTACGCCATAACATTAAACAGCCCAGTGGTGCAGTTAAAAACACCAACAATGTGCCCATGATCCAAGCGGGTAATAGTAGTTGTAACCATTCCATCATGGCTTAGGCCTTTGGTTCAGGGTGAATGTGGGGGCGTGGATCGTGGCTACAGGGTTCAGCATGATCACTATGTCCGCAGTGGTTGTGATGATGCTGGTAAAACATGCGTTGCGTACCGAAAATCGCCTGATATTCAGGATGCTGCTGAATACTTTCAGGTAAACCACTGCAACAGATATGTTTATTTAAACAGACCACACGGTGTGTACCCTGCATGACCCATTGCAGGTCATGGGAAACCATCAGCACCGCACAGCCATAACGCTCAGGTAAACTGCGCACATAGTCGTATAGCTCGGCCTCGGACTGAATGTCCAAACCCTGCATCGGTTCATCCAGCACTAGAATGTCTGGCTGGCGCAACAGGGCACGTGCCAGTAACACCCGCTGCCGTTCACCGCCTGAAAGTTGCTGGACCTTGGACTGCTGTAGTTTCAGGATACCTGTATCACGGATAATCTCTTCACGTAAATGGGCTTCGCAAACTTCCAAATCCAACAAGTCCTGTACACGTAAAGGCAGGCTGGCAGATGGATTAAACTTTTGTGGGACATAGGCCATTTTAAGCTTTTTGGAAAAATGAACCTTGCCTTTATTGGGTGGCATGATGCCAAGCAAGACCTTGATCAGGGTGGACTTGCCTGCACCATTCGGACCAATCAGCGTTACAATCTCTTTCGCCTGCAAGGCAAAGTCAACGTTGCGCAAGATATCCCGTTCATCGCGTCGAACTGAGATATTCTCCAGTTGGATCAGCGGAGGGTTTACTGAGGCAGGCTGCACTGGTGACATTTTCCAGAAATCTCAATAATGCTGTGTTGAGCAGAAAATTGGTCAGAGGCGGCAAGCTGGTCCAGTTGTTGAATCAGGCCCTGTGCCGATGCCTCCTTAACCGAGTGACATTCTGTACAAATCAGGAATGCGGCCTGATGCCCCTCACGTGGATGACAGCAGGGAATATAGGCATTAATTGAGGTTAGCCGATGGATTAAGCCTTTCTCCAGTAAGAAGTCCAGGGTACGGTAAACTGTGGGAGGGGCGGCAGGGCGGTCTGCCTGCCCCTTGATTTTTGCCAGGAGGTCATAGGCACCCATTGGGGCAGAGGCATTTAAGATGAGTTCAAGCACTTCTTTACGCAAAGGTGTCAGGCGAGCGCCCGCCGCAGTGCATAAAATCTCTGCTTCGGCAAGTCGCGCCTTAATATCGTGATGACCGTGAACACCGTGTAATGCATTGTCATGTTCGTGTGAACAAGAACTCATAAATTGACCTCATTGTTTTTGTAGGGCCTATTGATATTTTGACTATATATAACCTGTGTCGCAGGTGTATCAACAGACACACTATCATATCATGCAATTCATCTATAACGATCTATATTAAATGGACTGGGTAATAGATAGTGCGATGAATCCTGAAAATAGACATAGGCATTTTTTAACTTTTGTTATATTATAACATGCTTCGCTTTCTTGAGTAATCCTGTGATGTTGCGCCTTTCTTTTCTGGTCTTGTTGTCAATGTTGAGCACATGGGGCTGGACACAAAGTTTAGTGGTTTCAACACATCCCATTTACCTGATTGCAAAAGAAGTCACCGATGGTGTGGAAGAACCAGTACTGTTGCTGGGTGACCAGACAGGCCATGATGTACAGCTTACCCCAGCCCATCGCAAGGCGATTCAGGATGCCTCATTGGTGTTATGGCTCGGTAAAGTGCATGAAGCGCCTTTGGAGAAGCTACTCAATCAAAACCGCAAGGCGATTGCACTGCTTGATTCAGGAATCCTGACCATCTTGCCACAACGCAACTTACGTGGTACTGCACTGGCAAATACAGTGGACAGTCATGTATGGCTAGATCCCAACAATGCTGTACGTATCGCTTTCTTTATTGCGACCTTGCGTTCACAGCAATATCCAGAAAACAAGGCGAAATATCTGGCCAATGCCAAGGACTTTGCCCAGCAGATGCTACAGGCATCCCAGCAATATGAAAGTTCGAGTAAATCTAAACCCTACTGGTCCTATCATGATGCCTATCAATATTTAGAGAGGGCGCTGAACCTGAGGTTTGCAGGCGCATTAACCGATGATCCACATATTGCACCGACTGCTGCCCAGATTAAATATCTCATGGACAATCGGCCTAAAGCACAAATGTGCCTATTGGCTGAAACATCTGCCAGCAGCAGCCAGTATCAAAAATTGAACCCAGTGGTTTTCCAGCCCGTGGATGAAAGCATGCGTGGTGAGGGCAATTTTGTAACAGCGTGGAAAAAATTGGCTTCAAAAACCGATAAATGCGTATTAAGTACACAAAATTGATGAAAAAAATAAAAACCAATTGACTGTATCGTCAAAAAATGGGCTAACGAAAAAAACAGACTTAAGTCGAGAAAAGATTGCATGTTCAGGGGTGTAACTCTATAATGCCTGCGATTCAAAACAATCATGATTAAAACTTGTCAAGCAGTTATGCTGTAAGTGGGTAAAAAATGAGCCGAACTAGTCGCTTGATTGACCGACGATTAGCAAAAGCTTTGGTCTTCTTACAGGCGTGCATGATTCCTGTGGCAGCGTTGCTGGCATGGTTGATAAAAGACACCACTGCCGCCCTGAGTGCTGCGCTTGGGGCACTGGTTTGTTGGTTGGCGCATTGTTATTTTGCCTGGCAGTCGTTTAGGACGGCTGGGGCAAGGGCGTCAAGACAGGTCATGCTGAATATGTATCGGGGAATGCTCGGTAAGTTTGCAATTGTGATTGTGGGTTTTATTTTAATTTTGAGCAATGTCAAACCGTTGTCAGCGGTGGCATTGTTTTGTGGATTTATCCTCGTTCAGGCTATGTCGTGGGTTGCACCATTCTGGGTGTCACGTCTTCAGCAACGAGAATGAAACACATTTTTGAGATTTTTGGAAGAGGGTACGAGATTTTTGCAGTTCGCAGGATTCGTTCCGCTTCTTTTTAATGATTGACATTGACCAGGTGTGATTTATGGCTGCTGAAGAACATGCCCTGACTTCGACCGAGTATATCAAGCATCACTTGACCAATATGACCTATGGCAAAATGCCTGACGGTACATGGAAATTGGCTGAGACTGCTGAAGAAGCTCAATCGATGGGGTTCACTGCAATTCACTTGGATTCAATGGGTTGGTCTATCGGACTTGGTGTTATTTTCTGTTTGTTGTTCTGGACAGTTGCGAAAGCTGCAAATGCAGGTGTTCCAACCAGATTCCAGTCAGCAATTGAAATGATCATCGAGTTTGTGGACTCAAGTGTTCGTGATACTTTCCACGGCAAATCACGTTTAATTGCCCCATTATCATTGACCATTTTCGTGTGGATTTTCCTCATGAACGCAATGGACTTGATTCCTGTTGACTGGATTCCTTATCTAGCTCAACAGATTGGTGCAGGTGTGTTTGGCATGGACCCTCACCACGTTTATTTCAAGGTTGTCCCATCTACTGACCCGAACATTACCCTAGGTATGTCCCTGTCTGTATTTGTATTGATCTTGTTCTACAGTATCCGTGAAAAGGGTATTGGTGGATTCGTTGGCGAGTTGGCACTTAACCCATTTAACCCAAGTAACCCAGTTGCAAAAGCGTTATTGATTCCAGTGAACTTGATTTTGGAATTAGTAACTTTCCTTGCTCGTCCAGTTTCGTTGGCTCTACGACTGTTCGGTAACATGTATGCGGGTGAGTTGATCTTCATCTTGATCGCATTGTTGCCGTTCTGGATCCAGTGGGCGTTATCTGTGCCTTGGGCTATCTTCCACATTCTTGTAATCACGCTGCAAGCATTTATCTTTATGATGCTGACCATCGTTTACTTGAGCATGGCAAGCGAAAAGCATTAATGGTATTGCCTGACTGTCACCTGACGGTTGGGCTTAAATTTTAGTTTAATTTGGTAATAACCTAACCTCTGAGGAATTTTTCATGGAACTCACTTTAGGTCTAGTTGCAATTGCATCTGCTATCTTGATCGCTTTCGGTGCTTTAGGTACTGCGATTGGTTTTGGTCTTTTGGGCGGTCGCTTCTTGGAAGCTGTTGCTCGTCAACCAGAATTGGCTCCACAACTTCAAACTCGTATGTTCTTAATCGCGGGTCTTCTTGATGCTGTGCCTATGATCGGTGTTGGTATTGGCTTGTTCTTCATCTTCGCTAATCCATTTGTAGGTTAATAGCTTAATTCCTAAATCCACATATTGAGGAATAGCGAAATGAATATCAACCTCACATTGATTGGCCAGGCAATTGCATTTGCGATGTTCGTCGCATTCTGCATGAAGTTTGTTTGGCCACCACTAATCAATGCGATTAGTGAGCGTCAGCGTAAAATTGCTGATGGCTTAAACGCTGCTGAGAAAGCCAAGGCTGACCTTGCCGATGCGCAAGCACAGGTTAAGGCGGAACTGGATGCGGCGAAAGCACAAGCGGCTCAATTGATCGAACAAGCGAACCGTCGTGCAGCACAATTGGTAGAAGAAGCGCGTACCCAGGCATCTGCTGAAGGTGAACGTATCCGTCAACAGGCGAAAGAAACTGTTGATCAGGACATCAATGCTGCTCGCGAAGAATTACGTCAACAAGTTGCTGCTTTGGCAGTTGCTGGCGCAGAAAAAATTCTGAACCAACAAGTTGACGCAGAAGCTCATAATGCCATGCTGAATCAGCTGGCTGCTAAACTTTAAGCGAGGCGAATATGGCTGAACTCTTGACGTTAGCACGCCCGTACGCCAAAGCAGCATTTGCTTATGCATCTGAGCAGAATGCAACTGACGCTTGGTCAAATGCGTTACAACTGCTCAGTGCTGCGGTGCAAGACGAAGCATTTTCCGCTTATTTAAATCGCCCTGAGCTGACTCCTGCGGAACAAGTAGGTCTTTTTGCAAAGGTTTTAGGTGAAGATCAGTCTCAATCGGTGTCTAATTTCTTGACATTGCTTGCAGACAACGATCGTTTGGTTTTATTGCCTGAAATCGCAGCAGAATACGAATTACTTAAATCGCAGAACAACAACACATTGGAAGTGGAGATTGAATCTGCTTTTCCAATTGATGCGAAACAAGAGCATATTTTGGCTCATGCGCTTGAAAAACGTTTTAACAGAACCGTTCATGTGACTGTTAGCGTTAATCCAGCGTTGATCGCAGGTGTTGTGATTCGTGCAGGCGACCAAGTGATAGATGACTCTGCGCTTAACAAGCTTGAAAAAATGCGGACTCGTCTTCTTGCCTAACAGCAAAAAGACTGAACTTAAAAAAGATTGAGGAATAGCGCAATGCAACAACTGAATCCATCCGAGATCAGTGCGCTCATTAAACAGCGTATCGGCGATCTGGACACCAGCGCGACCGCTAAGAATGAAGGTACCATCGTCATGGTATCTGACGGTATCGTGCGTATTCACGGTCTTGCGGATGCAATGTACGGTGAAATGATCGAATTCGACGGCGGCTTATTTGGTATGGCACTGAACCTAGAACAGGATTCAGTGGGTGCCGTTGTTTTAGGTAACTACCTAAGCCTGCAAGAAGGTCAAAAAGCTCGCTGTACTGGTCGCGTATTAGAAGTTCCAGTTGGTCCTGAACTTCTTGGCCGTGTCGTAGACGCTTTGGGTAACCCAATTGATGGCAAAGGCCCAATTGATGCAAAACTGACTGATGCTGTTGAAAAAGTGGCACCAGGTGTAATTTGGCGTCAATCTGTCGACGAACCTGTTCAAACTGGTTATAAATCAGTTGATACCATGATCCCTGTAGGTCGTGGTCAGCGTGAGTTGATTATTGGTGACCGTCAAACTGGTAAAACAGCAATGGCGATCGATGCGATCATCGCTCAGAAAAACTCTGGCATTAAATGTGTATACGTTGCGATTGGTCAAAAACAATCAACAATTGCAAACGTGGTGCGCAAGCTGGAAGAAACTGGCGCTATGGCGTATACAACTGTTGTCGCAGCTGCGGCCGCTGATCCTGCAGCAATGCAGTATTTGGCTCCGTACTCTGGCTGTACAATGGGTGAATACTTCCGTGACCGCGGTGAAGATGCGTTAATCATTTATGATGATTTGTCTAAGCAAGCTGTTGCTTACCGTCAAATTTCATTATTGTTACGTCGTCCACCAGGTCGTGAAGCGTATCCAGGTGACGTATTCTATCTTCACTCACGTCTTCTTGAGCGTGCTTCTCGCGTTTCAGCTGATTATGTTGAGAAATTCACGAATGGCGCAGTAACAGGTCAAACTGGTTCTTTAACTGCATTGCCAATCATTGAAACTCAAGCGGGTGACGTATCTGCATTCGTACCAACCAACGTAATTTCGATTACTGACGGTCAGATCTTCCTGGAAACATCATTATTCAACGCAGGTATTCGTCCTGCTGTGAACGCGGGTATCTCTGTATCCCGTGTTGGTGGTTCAGCTCAGACCAAGATCATCAAAAAATTGTCTGGTGGTATCCGTACCGCTTTAGCACAATACCGTGAATTGGCTGCGTTTGCTCAGTTTGCTTCTGACCTTGATGAAGCAACCCGTAAGCAACTTGAGCATGGTCAACGTGTAACTGAGTTAATGAAGCAAAAACAATATGCTCCTTACTCAATTGCTGACCAGGCTGTTTCTGTATATGCATCTAACGAAGGCTACATGGCTGACGTGGAAGTGAAGAAGATCGTAGACTTTGATGCTGCGTTAATCTCTTACTTCCGTTCTGAACATGCTGCGTTGATGCAACAGATCGATGAAACTGGTGATTACAACAAAGACATCGAAGCAGCATTCAAAGCAGGTATTGAGAGCTTCAAAGCGACTCAAACTTACTAAGTTAAGCTTTAGTTAAGTTTGGTTCACGGATCAACCTTCGGAAGCTCGAAAGGGCTTTCGAATACTAGGTTAAGCGTATGGCAAATTTAAAAGAAATTCGCGCCAAAGTAGCTAGTATCAAGAGCACGCAAAAGATTACTCGCGCGATGCAAATGGTAGCTGCTTCTAAAATGCGTCGTGCGCAAGAGCGCATGGCTCAGGGCCGTCCGTATGCCGATAATATGCGCCGTGTAATTGCTCACTTGGTACAAGCGAACCCTGAATACAAACACCGTTATATGGTTGACCGCCCAGTTAAGCGCGTTGGCTATATCGTGGTGTCTTCAGATCGTGGCTTGGCAGGTGGCTTGAACATTAACTTGTTCAAGAAAGTTGTGCAGCATGTCAAAGCACAGCAACAGCAGTCAATTGAAGTTGAATTTGCTTTGATTGGTCAAAAAGCGGTTTCGTTTTTTAAGAATTACGGCGGTAAGGTGCTTGGTGCAACCACCCAACTTGGCGATGCGCCGAGTCTGGAACAGTTGACTGGCTCAGTACAGGTGATGCTTGACGCATTTGACAAGGGCGAGCTGGATCGTATCTACCTCGTGTCAAATGGTTTCGTCAATGCGATGACCCAGCAGCCTAAAGTGGAACAACTTGTTCCTTTGGCACCAGCACAAGCAGGCGATGATCTCAACCGTACCTATGGTTGGGACTATATCTACGAACCAGAAGCAGAAGTATTGTTGAATGGTTTGTTGGTTCGCTATATCGAGTCTATGGTTTATCAAGGTGTGATTGAAAACGTTGCATGTGAGCAGTCAGCTCGTATGGTCGCGATGAAAGCGGCGACAGACAACGCAGGACAATTGATTAAAGACCTACAGCTCATTTACAACAAGCTGCGTCAAGCCGCGATTACTCAGGAAATTTCCGAGATCGTTGGCGGTGCCGCTGCCGTTTAACATTATTAGTTTGAATTGAGGAGACAGCAATGAGTAGCGGTCGTATCATTCAGATCATCGGCGCGGTTATCGACGTCGAGTTTGAGCGCAATAGCGTTCCTAAGATCTATGACGCTCTCCAAGTTGACGGTACTGAAACTACACTAGAAGTTCAGCAACAGCTTGGCGATGGTGTTGTTCGTACCATCGCAATGGGTTCTACAGAAGGTCTTAAACGTGGTCTTAATGTAACCAGTACAAATGCACCGATTTCTGTTCCAGTTGGCCCAGCTACGCTTGGCCGTATCATGGACGTTTTAGGTCGCCCGATTGATGAAGCAGGTCCTGTAGCGACTGAAACGCGTTTGCCAATTCACCGTCAAGCGCCTTCTTATGCTGAACAAGCAGCTTCTACTGACCTTTTGGAAACTGGTATTAAAGTCATCGACTTGCTTTGCCCGTTTGCGAAAGGTGGTAAAGTTGGTCTGTTCGGTGGTGCGGGTGTTGGTAAAACCGTTAACATGATGGAGTTGATCAACAACATCGCGAAAGCTCACTCAGGTTTATCTGTGTTTGCTGGTGTTGGTGAGCGTACTCGTGAAGGTAACGACTTCTATCACGAAATGAAAGATTCTAACGTTCTTGACAAAGTAGCAATGGTCTACGGTCAGATGAACGAGCCACCTGGTAACCGTTTACGCGTAGCGTTGACTGGCTTGACCATGGCTGAATACTTCCGTGATGAAAAAGACGAAAATGGTAAAGGTCGTGACGTATTATTATTCGTCGACAACATCTACCGTTATACACTTGCAGGTACTGAAGTATCAGCATTGTTAGGTCGTATGCCATCTGCGGTAGGTTACCAGCCGACACTTGCAGAGGAAATGGGTGTTCTTCAAGAGCGTATTACATCTACTAAATCTGGTTCGATCACTTCGATCCAGGCGGTATATGTACCTGCCGATGACTTGACTGACCCATCACCTGCAACAACGTTTGCCCACTTGGACGCAACTGTTGTATTGAGCCGTGACATCGCATCTTCTGGTATTTATCCAGCGATCGATCCACTTGACTCAACTTCACGTCAGCTAGACCCATTGGTTGTTGGTCAAGAGCACTATGAAATTGCACGTTCTGTACAGAACGTATTGCAACGTTATAAAGAGCTTAAAGACATCATCGCAATCCTGGGTATGGATGAATTGGCTGAAGAAGATAAACTGGTTGTTTACCGTGCACGTAAAATCCAGCGTTTCTTCTCTCAACCGTTCCACGTAGCTGAAGTGTTTACTGGTGCGCCTGGTAAACTAGTACCACTTAAAGAAACGATTCGTGGCTTTAAAGGTCTATTAGCTGGTGAATACGACCACATCCCAGAACAAGCGTTCTATATGGTTGGTGGTATTGACGAAGTGATTGCTAAAGCCGAGAAACTTTAATTAGCAACTCTAATTTAAGGAGATTCTCATGGCGACTATGCAATGTGATGTTGTAAGTGTTAAAGAGTCGATTTACTCTGGACAAGTTACGATGTTGATCGCAAAAGGTGCGGGTGGTGAGCTTGGTATTTTGCCAGGACATGCGCCACTTGTGACCTTGCTCCAACCAGGACCGATTCGTGTTCAGTTGGAAAATGGTACAGAAGAAATTGTTTATGTATCAGGCGGTGTGCTGGAAGTTCAGCCTCATGTTGTGACCGTGCTTGCAGATACTGCAATCCGCGCTGACAACCTGGATGAAGTGGCAATTATGGAAGCTCGTAAACAAGCTGAACAATTGCTGGCAAATCAAAAGAGTGACCTGGACTCAGCGGCTGCACTGGCATCTCTATCAGAGATTTCAGGTCAGCTTGAAACCATCCGTAAGATGAAAAACCGTGCATTGTAATTTGCTGGTTTGACATTGAGAAAGCCACCGTAAGGTGGCTTTTTTTTATGTTATAAATACAGATAAACCAAAACAGAAATATTTATACATCCTATGTTTAGTATCCCAGGTGTGACCTTAGTAAAATTGGCTCATAGTGAGTTAGATTGTCTCAAAATTTCTAACTCATTTTGTGAAGCTGTCATTAGTTTTCAGGGTGCACAAATTTTAGAGTTTTTCTCAAAACAACAGAATAAGCCACTTTTATGGCTTTCAGATTTGAATTCTTATGCTTTGGGTAAGGCGATTCGAGGAGGAATTCCGTTATGTTTTCCCTGGTTTGGTGCACACCAGCAAAATACTGACTACCCATCGCATGGTTTTGCCCGTAATTTTCTTTGGAATTTAATTGATATTTCAGCTGATGAAAAGGGGCATCATATTACTTTTGAGCTAAATGACAGTGTAGAAACACGTAAATATTGGAATTTTGCCTTTAGCTTGCAGATGTCTATTGTTTGTGGAGAACAGTTGCAGCTCGAATTGAAGTTAAGCAACCGAGATCAAGTTGATATTGAATGTGATTTTGTCTGGCATAGTTATTTTCCTGCGAATACTAAAATTGCACAAATTATTGGTTTAGACCAAACAGAATATATAGATCAGCTTGATGGAAATAGTTTAAAGATGCAAGAAAATCAGCAGATCTCATTTACACAGGAATTAGATCGCATTTATCCAAAAACAGCAGGAAGATTTGAATTGTTACAGAATCAATATGATTCTATTTACATTCAATCTAATGCGACCAGTACGGTTATCTGGAATCCCTGGATTGAAAAATCAGCGCGTTTACAGGATGTTCAAAATGATGCTTGGCAGGATTTTGTTTGTATTGAATGTGGGCAAATTGGAACAGAGAAAGTTAAGATAAAAAGTGGTGAGGCTGTTCAGTATCAACTTGAGATAGGCTGATGGCTTGAAAACTTTCTGATATGTATAAGATGAGAGTAAAAAGAAAGAGTACCCAGGAAACATGGTTTTTTATTGATGGAACAACAAGGCTGGTAGATGAGAAAGATATTCGTGGGAAAGATCATGAATTAAAGCAAAAGCAAATACAGGGATTTGGTTGCTTAAAGTTTTTTATTTGGTTTTATGTGCGGGATGCACGAATAAAGGATATATTTAAGGGTCAAGAGTGTCGAAAGATTTATGAGGATTGGATTGCTGGTTTAAGCCCACAATAGAAAACCATAAATCTGATAAAAATAAGTTTAGGAAAAGTATGTTAGCAAGCAATGTCTTAAAGTTGCGTTTGGATCGCATTGAACAGCAAGGACATCATTTATCTGCCAAAGATCAATTGAAGCTTGTAACACTTGAGCAGCCTGAACTCACCGCTGGTTTATATACACATTTATTCCACATTGCCTTGCCTAAAAGCTGGGATTTTCCGCACAGCACGGCTGAAGAAATCAATTGCTCCCTACGCCTGATCAAACTGATCAATCAGGTGTTTATTCCTGCCTACTCACAACATGCCCATCGTTATGCCTGGTTTGAACAGGGCCTTGCCTTTAGTTTGCAGTATGCGGATGAGCAATATAATGCTCAGGCTTTGGATGGGCTTTTGTCACATCTGGCAAAGTGTAAGGATAGTCCCCTAAAACTAAGCATCCTGAAACAGTTGCATGATGAATATGACGACATCAAGATAAAACTTGCGCTGGCTAAGCTATATCAGCATTTTGAAGAATGGTCGGTTGCCATTGAAATGTATCAGGCTTTATTCGCGCAGCAGTCGTTACAACCTGAGCATGTGCATTATGATTTTATTGAGTGCCTGTTAAATCGAAATGGTTACCTGAATGAGCAGGGCAACAGTGATGTGGTTGAGGCATTGCAACGTTTAGGGCAGTTGGATCATATCCAGCAACAGGCAAGGTATGAACAGCTTACCAGCCGTACAGTTGCCTTAATGTTGCCTGAGACATTACAGACAAACTTCACTGATTCAACCCAGCCCTTGTTGGACATACAGCAAAAACTAAAGTTTGTTGGGTATTCCCTGAATCACTGGCTGGCAGCCAGCGAATTTATCATTCCTTATTACAAGCATGTGATCGAGTCTGCTCCAAAATTATTAAATAACCACGATGTGGTGATGCATCTGGATCGGCATAAGGCGGCTAATACAGCTTTACAGCGTATCCTGACAGGGCGTGAGCTAAAACTGGTAAGTGGGGTGAATGCTGCCAATTATAGTCTGGGCTTTATCTGGAATTACTTACAGATCAATCCTTTGGTGCTGGATGCACTGGTTGCGGCATCAAAGGGAAATCCAGATGCATTCTATAACCTAAAACAGATCCCCGCGCCTGATTATGATCATGAGGCAGCCTTGTCGCGTGTTTCGTCCTATCTTGCCAAACAGCAGGTGGCCTACAACCTGAGTCAGCAGGGACACACCATTGAGTTTGCGGAACATTCACATTTGGCAGGTTTTGACCTGATTGTGGATGGCACGCCGATGCAGGTGAAATGTACGATGGATGTGGAGGCGATCGAGAAGTTCGCACAAAACCATCCGCATATTGCCATTGTGGTCAATATTGAGCTGGCACATCTACAGGAAAAATATCCCTCGGTTTTTGCCGATCTGGCGCTGAGTTATGAATCGGTGCAAAGAACCGCCTTAGCCAGCCTACAACATTTGGCAGGTATGGATGATTTCCTGCCCATTCCTCTGATGAATACTGGATTTGCGGTTTATCGCAATTTTGGTTCATCCCAAAGCAAGGCAATATCCCGTCCTTATTTGCAGTATAAGCCGTCTGGTTCAGTCATGAAGAATAGTTTGGCAATTGGTGCGGCGATTGGTGGAATTGTTTCGGGTTCAATCGGGGCTTTTGTGGTGGGTGGACTGGCAGTGTATCGTACATGGCGAGTCCAGAAGATCGAGCAGCGTAAGCCAGCTCAGGAAAAACAGCAGTTGCTACTGCAATGCCAGCAGGTCATGGAGCTGTTGATTGATTTTGCGGAGTGGTTTAGCCAGAACCTGTTAAAGTACCGTGTTGATTTATATGCCTATCAGCTTAGGCAGATTGAAATGAAGTTGATGGGAGAAATCCCAGAAGCAGCGATTTCCACCACCTTGTTTGCCTATAAGTTTGAAGCACATCAACGGGCAATGAAGCTTTATGAGTGGATGCAAAAGCAGCTTAGCCATGACAATCCAAAGCAAAGGGTACAGGCAGGATGGGTGGCCTTGGCGCAGTCAAACCAGTTTATGTCGATTGAGCTGAAACAGCGTGTAACCCAGTTGAATATTGAGCTGGAAAAATATAAGCAGATGACCCAGCATGGCTTACAGCTATCCAATCTGGGCAAACAGGCGGGTCATCATTTTAAACCCGCCTATCCAGTGCAATAGCTCTAGGTGTTTGCGTTGTCAGAACTGGCTTGCTTGCCCAAAACCAGCGTTGCGAGTTTGACCATATCCATTTGAATGGTGTTGAACTGCTTTTCAATTTTTGCAAAGTCTAGCTGGGCAATGTCCAGTTGACCATGCAGCAAAGGCATGCTCAGAAGTTGCTGGTTGGCTGTAAGTAGACTCTGGCGAATCTGGTCAACCTCATTACTTTTTAGGTTCAGTGAAAGTAAAGTGTCATGTAGTCCGTGTAATTCCTGTTTAAGCTCACCTGTGGTATTTTGCAGTTGCTGAACATTTTGATCCTGAATCGCCTGTTCAAGGCTGCTTTGTGACTGCTTTAACAAGGCCACATAATCATCAGTTTCAAGCTGCAACTTTGCAATATCGCGTGCGATGTTGAGCATATTGCCACGACTCAGGTTTTGGGTGTCCTGCGCCTTGATCATTTCGGTGCTGTTATCCTGATTCGCTGTTGTAGCAGGCTGTTCAAATTCAGATTCTTGTTCCACCTGCTCATTGTCATGGGGAACTTGATCACAGCCTGTCAGTGTAAATGCAGCAGCAAGTGTCATGGCTGAAAGGATGGCTTTGATCGACTGGTTTTCCATCATGCTGAACTGCACCAAAATATGTGAAGAACGTCACTATAATGAAAAAATATGAATAAAAAAGTGATTTTTGTAATTCATTAAGATTGCTTATGTAAAGAAGAGGGCTATTGAGGTTATAGGCTCAAAATTTCTCTTTTTAGTTAAATACTTAAACTTGTATCTGAATTTGGTAAGAAATATGCTATTTATAAATGTCATCCGCAATTGTTTGAGACAGGAGTCTGTTTATAGATATTTGTATAAACATTTTACCTTGCTCTCGTAACGGTAGGACGGGAGTGGGACACTTTCGAGTGTGCTGGATCCCAAACCAGTCTGCTAACCCACTCTCGTTCTGCCACCCTATCTAAAAGCTAAGAAATTTAACAGCTTGCCATTATCCTAGATTGACACTTGCAAAATCGCAGATTATTTTGTGTCTGCTAGCCTATATTTTTATCATAATTTGTTTTTCGTAACGGTAGAACGGAAGAGGGACACTTTCGGGTGTGCTGGAGTCTTACCCAGTCGGTCAACCCTCTTTCGTTCTGCCACCCTATTTAAAAGCCAACAAATTTAATAGCTTGCCATTTCCTTGCATTGACACCCGCCAACTCACAGATTATTCTTAAAACGCTGACCCACATGGTCAGTCGGTTTTGACAGACCGAGCGTAAACACATCAGATTTATTCCTCTGAGGGGTAGATTTGTGTGAAATCCTCACGTCCCCCTTTTCGTTGCGGTAGGGCGAGAGGGGGACGCGTCCGCGCGTGCTGGAATTTACGCCCAGTCTGTCAACCCTCTTTCGTTCTGCCACCATAATTCTTAATGAGTGCATTGGCAGAATTCCGAATTTTAGGAGTTGGCTATGTATTTTATTCTTACGCTTCCAGATTAGTCTTTTACACAGCTTGATCGCCTTTGGGTGTTCAGGCCTTAGTTCGTTGTGACTAAAAAAACAGATCGACAATAAAACTTGAGATGCGACAGGGCAGTCTTTTAGGGCCTCTGCATGCCTTTTTTTCGTCCACCATAAGGGCAATGGCATTTTTATCTCATTTAAATACAAAAAAAAAGATGAGTGGACGGTATCTATATGCCAAATTTAAAGATTTCTCCAAAAGCATTACAGGCGGTGTATACCTCCATCCAGCTATTTGATACCTATGGATTTCATAAGGCAGGCATAGACTTTATTTTGCAAGAAACCAAAATCGCCAAAATGACGTTTTATAATAATTTTCAGTCTAAAGAACGATTTATTGAAATATGTATGAAGGTGCAAAAAGAGCGGCTTAAACAAGAGGTGCGGGCAATTATGTATTCATGCCAGCACCTCACGGCAGCCGATAAACTCAGGGAAATTTATCTCTTACATGCCGACCTGAATAGCACTTATCATCTTCTGTTTAAAGCCATTTTTGAAATTGAACAGCTTTATCCTCATGCCTATCAAGTGGTGCTTGAATATCGGGAATGGCTGGTGCAGGAAATTCTGGAGTTGTTGTCGGGTATGGAAATTCGCCTGTTAAAACCTGATGTTGATCTATTTTTATTTATGATTGATGGGGCAATGGTTCAGCTTTTGTGTGGGTTTGGAGTGCCTGTTTTGCCCCTGTATTGTGATAATTCGTCGCTATTCCAAAGACTAAACCAATGATTGCCGTATGTGATGACCAATTTTTAAATGGTATCCAAATCTAACGGCAGTTTCATGGCTTAGCCAGTCGCTGATGTCCTCGCCCTGATCGGCGAGGCTTTACGCTTTAATAGTAAAATTATTTGGCTAACTCAGCTTCAATCGCGCTGACAATACGTTCGTCATCGGCAGTGATGTCTGGTGCAAAACGTGCAACGATTTCGCCATTTTTATTGACGAGGAATTTTTCAAAGTTCCACAACACTTCAGGCGGATTGTTTGGGGTTAAACCATAGTCCACAAGGTCTTTCCACCAAGGGCCCTCACCCGTACGTTCAGGAATCGCCTGAGTCAGTGTCTGGTAAAGTGGGTGCTTATCATCACCTGCAACAGAGATTTTGGCAAAAAGTGGGAAATGCACGTCATAGTTGAGAGAGCAGAATTGTTCAATCTCATCGTTTGTGCCTGGCTCTTGCTCTAAGAAGTTATTGGCAGGGAAACCGAGAATTTCCAGACCCTGATCTTTTTTGGCCTGATAAAGTTTTTCCAAACCCTCATATTGTGGTGTCAAACCACATTTTGACGCAACGTTGACGATCAATAGGACTTTGCCCTGATATTGATCAAGATCAACGTCCTGACCCTTAATGTCCTTAACTGGAATGTGGTAAACCGATTGGCTCATGTGATTATCCTAATTTGTTGTTGTGCAAGACCTGTTTGTTTTAACTGCTATTCAGCCAGAGTGCAATGCTGTTGAGATGAATCCATACAAATAATCCATAAAAACAGGGCGTTCTTTAAATGGAGGCGTTTTTAAGCTGGATGGGGGTCTGGCCTGTATAGCGTTTAAAGAACTCAATAAAGCTGGAACTGTGGTGGTAGCCTAAGGCAAATGCCAGTTGCTTGATGGTTATGCCTTGACGAATCTGGTTGATGGCAAAGATGATCTTGGCCCGATTGCGCCATTCAGATAGCGAAAGCTGCAACTCCTGCTGGCTTAGGCGCAAAACATGACGCTCACTCACGGCAAAGTCCTGTAGCACCTGCTGGAGACTGGCATTAAATAAATCGGGATTGGAGAGTTTTTCCAGAATTGGTGACAAAACTGGATGGCTGCTTTGTGGTAAATAGTGTGAATAAGCAGGCGCTTGCCTCAATTGGTCAAACAACACCTGTAGCAAGTGTTCAAGGTATTCAGGTCGCGTATCCTGTTTCTGCTGTTCCAGTATCTGTACCACTAAGGCACGGAAAAAGGGTTCAATACTAAAGCAACGGCACACATCACCTAAATATTGTCCGAATTTTGGATGCAAACGAATACAGATATAGTGGATTTCATGTTCAACAGGGAGCGACTGATGTTCAGTACGCGGTGGCAACCATAGTCCATAACTGGGTGGGGAAAGATAGTATTGCCCCTCAATGTCAAATTCCAGCGTGCCATTTAAACTAAAATTGAAATCGCCCCAGAGTGAGGAATGTGGGCTGACAATATCATCCTTTTGGTACAGAAATTCATGCACTTCTATACCAGTCAGAAAGGGAAATTGCTCAGCATCATCATGCTTCATCTGGGTACCCATTTTAGTTTTCGCAGGTGACTTTAGGGTTGTTTAGGCCTTTTGCCAGGGTAAAGATACTCATCAAGGCCAAGGCAACAAAACTGATTACCCCATAAATTAAGATATTTTCATTGAAATGATCAACCACATATCCGCCCAGTAACGAGCCTGTCGCAATCATCACCTGAAACATCCCCACAAACAGCGGCATGCCTTTCTCAACGGCATGTGGTGCATGCACAAACATCCAGATGTTGGCGGCTGTTGGGAAAGCCCCAAATGCAAAGCCCCATAGGGCGGTGAGTACAATTGCACCAAATTCATGTACTGCAAATACAGGAAAGCCAAAGAACACAATCGCAAAACAGATGCTGACAAAGGCCAGGGTATAGCGCACATTGAGGTTGCCACTATAGCCTGCAAAGGCATTGCCAAAAATACCTGCAATTCCGTAAAGCAACAGCAGCGAGCTAATGGTAGTGCCATTGAATCCCGCAATATTTTTAAAGAATGGTGCCAGATAACTATAGGCACAGAAATGCGCCAGGCCGATCAGCAGCACGATTAGCATGCCACTGCGTGCCTTGGGTGTGCGTAACAATGCGGGCAGGTCTCGAAAGTGGATGGCTGAATCAGGTTTTAATGCAGGCAGAAAGATAAATTGCAGCACCAGCACAATTAGCCCAATACCCGCAGTGATACCAAAGGCACTGCGCCAGCCGTAGAACTCACTGAGCCAGGTGCCAATTGGAACACCTAGAACCGTTGCAAAGGTGACACCTGCCATCACCACAGCAGTGGCTTTGGCAATAGGTAAATGAGAGGGTGCAAGCTTGCCACTGAGCGCAATCGCGGTGGCCCAGAACCCCCCAATTGAAATGCCCAGCACCAGACGGCTGAGTAGCAATACATGAAAACTATCGGCAAAGGCGGTGATGGTATTGGCAATCACCATAATCGCCGTAAGCAGGATCAATACATAGCGGCGATCAAGCTGTTTGACTGAAATGGGAAGTAGTGGCGCGGCAATTGCAGCCATTACCCCAGGCAGGGTGATGATCAGGCCTGCTGTACCTACAGAAATGTTCAGGTCTGTTGCCACACTATTCAGTACACCAACGGGCAGGAATTCACTGGTGACCAGTGCAAAGGCACCAATAGCCACTGCCAGTATGGCAAACCAGCTACCTTGTGTCTGGGTGGAATCTATGGGTCGAATTTCGGAAGTGGGAGAATGTTCCATAATAATTTCCTGATTTGCCCATTATCTGGTAAAAGGGCTAAAGAATAGGTTAATATTTTATAACGATCGCTATAAAATAAAATAGTTGATAAAAATTGCTGCGTCAATTAATTTAATAATGATCGTTATGAAAATAATTGTGACCCTTATGACAAATGCATCTGAGTCTTTAGCCGTTCCCTGTGATGACACGCAGAAAAAGAAGCGTGGCCGTCCCAAGTGCTTTAATGAGCAGCAGGCACTGGAAAAGGCCATGTTGTTGTTTTGGGAACATGGCTATGAAGCCACTTCAATGAGCGATCTCACCCAGGCGCTTGGGTTGACCGCACCGAGCCTGTACAGCAGCTTTGGGGATAAGGCAGGACTGTTCCATAAATGTATTGATTATTATCTGGCCCATGAAGCCTGTCCCATCGAAACCATCTTTGCAGAGGCCAAAACAGCGAAAGTTGCCTTTGAGCTTTATCTGTATGACAACGTCAAGCGTTTGGCCCAGCCCAATAAACCTGCGGGTTGTATGCTGGTTGTGGCGACCATGAACTGTTCCGACAATGCACAGGAGGTACAGCAAAACATTCTGGAAAAGCGCCTGAAAACCAAACAAAAACTATTGCAACGACTTCAGCAGGGCGTTGCTGATGGTGACTTGCCAACCACAGCGCCTATACAAGAAATAGCGGATTTCTATGCCACTGTGGTGCAGGGCCTCACCCTACAGGCACGGGATGGAGCAACAGCAGGGCAACTGCATAAGGTGGTGGAACATGCCATGCGTGTCTGGGAACTGTTTTAAAACAGGCATGTCTTAACCGCGATATAAATGTCTGAAATGCGATATTTCAATTATTTTGGACATCTTTCACAATAGGGACATTGCTGAGATATTGTGAGAATGATGATGGGTCAGTTAACAAAATATCAGAAATGGGCATTTGTATTGCCACTGATTGCCGTATTGATTTGGTCACTGAACATTGCGGTGACTCGCTATGTTGCGGACTATATTTCCCCAGTGAGCATTAGCTTTTACCGCTGGTTGGTCGCCTTTATTATTCTAACGCCGTTTATGTTGCCAAAGGTGTGGCAGCAGCGTGGGCTGATTCGTCAGTCGTTGGGTAAGCTGGCAATTTTCAGTGCCTTTGGCATGGTGCTGTATCAGGGTCTTGCCTATACCGCAGCGCATTACACCACGGCCACCAACATGGGAATCGTGAATGCCTTTGTGCCGATTTTCACCATCTTTATTGCCTACTTTATTTTAAAGGATAAGCCAAATCTGTTTGCCATCCTGGGCAGCGTATTGTCCTTTGCTGGCCTGATTTACATTATCAGCCAGGGACACTTGTCCAGCCTGCTGCAACAGGGTGGACACTGGGGTGATGCCCTGATGGTGGTTGCGGTGACATTCTATGCCTTTTATGGGGTGTTCCTGAAAAAGTGGCAACTACAGATTCCTCTTATGAGCAGCCTCTATGTCCAGATTGCCTTTGCACTACTTTACCATCTGCCGTTTGTGCTCTGGTTTGGTCTGGACAGTATCAATGCCAGTAACGTCAGCAGTGTCCTGTATGCAGGTATCTTTCCATCGTTGATCGCACCATTGTTGTGGATGTTGGCAGTACAGGCGATTGGCCCAAACCGTACCAGTATTTTTATGAACCTGATGCCTGTGTTTACCGCGATTATTGCCAGCCTCTGGTTGTCTGAACAATGGACGATCTACCATAGCATTGGTGGTGTGATGATTCTGGTGGGTATTGTGATGGCACAGAAGAAAACCGTAAAAGCACCAGCCAGAATGGTTGAATCAGCCAATTAAGGTCAAATAAGCGGTGTGTTTGTTGAAAATAAAAACAAACACACCAAAAAATTTATCTAATGATCATTCTTTCTATATGATTTACAAATATATTTTAAAGTGTGACTAAATTTGTCATCTAAAAAAAGCTGAATAAAAATAGAAATATAATTTTATTAAAATAATGAAAGTGACAAAAATGGTACGCTTTTCACATTTTTTGTTAGATAAATAATATATTTGTATAAGTTGAACAATTGTTCCATAATACCGCCCACAGCAAGCTGATTCGTTATGAGAATGAAGAAGTTGCTTACCGAATTTGTGAACCCTCTGGATGTGATTATCCACATCCTTTTTATGCTCAGTTATCCCTATATAACTGAGCTTTTTTTTGTCTGCTCTTCACCGAATTACATGATTAATGTACTAAGCGCGAATCACTTCGCCTGTGAGTGCATTTAAGATTCGGCTCGGTTGCTGGCTCAGTCCCAGATCACCCTTTAAATAATGCAGTGATGAGGCAAAGTAATCCTGTGCCTGTTGCAGGCTATGTGCAGGTGTTAAACCCGCAGGATTGGCACTGGTTGAAACAATAAAGCCACCAAAGCTGTTGCACAGCCCAACACACAGGGGATGGGTGGTCACACGTACCGCGACGAGGGGGTGTTGTCCCTTAATCCAGTCTGGAATGTGCTGATCGGCAGGGAGCAGCCAGGTGGTGGCACGCTCTGTCGGCAAACGGTCGGACCAGCTTGCAATGACTTGCTGGCGAATGTCGGATGTTAAGCTTTGTAGCAAGTGTTCAACCTGATCAAGGTGCCCAGCCAGTAAAATCACCCCTTTTTCCACTGGACGATGTTTCAGTTCCAGAATGTGCTGAAATGCCTGTTCATTGAATGGATCACAGCCCAATCCCCAGACCGCTTCAGTGGGATAGGCGAGCACTTCGCCTTGTTTTAAGAATTGTGCCGCTTCGGAAATGGAGGATGTGATCATGTGAAAACTAAAAAATTAAAAGGCTGGATGGCGCTAGTTTAATGCATTGGGCGGCAACGTAAATAGCGTCCACCTTGCTGAATACATAAACCAAGCAATTCCAGTTCCATTAACTGGGCGGTGAGATCAGCAATTGATGCTGAATAGCGTTGCGCAAGTTGGTCGAGGTCTTGTCCAACCCAGTCCAGTATCTGGTAGAGTTCGATCAGGTGCGTAGGCAGGCTGGGTGGTGGAGGTGCTGTTTCTTTGGGTTCTTCAACACGTTGTTGCTGGGCTTGCCATTGGGTTGGTAAAGCCAGGTCTTCAATGATCTGTTCAGGATGGTCAACCAGGGTTGCGCCCTCCCGAATCAGTTGATGGCAACCTTGATGATGCTCGCTGTAAATATGTCCAGGAATGGCGAAGACCATTTTGCCCTGATTTGCCGCTGCATTTGCCGTGGTGATGGAACCACTTTTTAATGCCGCCTCCACCACCAACACGCCAAGGCTCAAGCCGCTGACAATACGGTTACGCCGTGGAAAAAACGCGGCTAAAGGCAGGGTGGCAGGCAAGAATTCAGTCACAATTGCGCCCGATTGACGAATTTCTTCGGCTAATTGTTTATGCTGGGCAGGATAAATGGTATCCAGCCCTGTGCCCATCACCGCAATGGTTCGCTGATGCGCCAGTCCACCACGATGTGCTGCCTCATCAATACCATGTGCCAGACCACTGCTGATATAAAAGCCTTTTTCACTTAAATAATAGCCAAAGTCATAGGCCATTTGCCGTCCATGGGGGCTAGGCTTGCGGCTACCGACTACAGCGATTTGAGGTTGCAGCAGTGCTGATGCCTGTCCCTGCCCAAATAAAATTGGTGGGTGGTCTGAATAGGGCAATAGTTGGGTGGGATAGCCAATATCGTCAGGCGTTAAGATGAAGTCACTGTGTTTTTGAATGAGTTGAACGATCTGTGCAAACTGCTGCTGTCCCTGTGCAGTCTGGAATTCCTGCAAACGTTTTAAATGACTGGCATGTAGGCCAAGTTGCTGCCATTCTGCAAAGCGGTTGGGTTGAGTTGCCTGTTCACAACTACCAAAGTGGCGCAGAATTTTTGGAAAACTGGAGAGGGAATGTTGAACCAAATACCACACCAACACAGTGGCGTAGTGCTGAGGTGATAATTGATCCAACATGGGTCTTTAGGACTTAGTCGTCAAGACGAGGTGGCTTGATGTTTGAACCAATCTTGATTGGTAGCTCACTTTCCAGCACATAGGCATAGCTGATACGGTCAAAGCTCTTAAAGATCATGACGCTGCCCACATATTGTCCAGGAAGTTTAACGGTTTCCTTGGTTTTAGGGTCACGAACGGTTTCACCATCCTGATAGGTGCTGAAAACCTGTCCGATTTCAATACCATCAGCCGTACCACGGTCTACGGTCACCACACCGTTTTTCGCAGCAGTTCCAATAGAACCCATGACACGAATGATCTTGCCGCCGTCTTTGACCTGACCTGCATCGGTTGGATAGAACAGGGTAGGCAGCATGGCATCCTGTTCAGCCATGACGCGGTCGCCACGACGGACTTCACCATTGTAGCTGTCGGTCAGTTCAACCGTGGTGATGTCATTTTCGTTGCGAATGGCGACACCCGAAGCCACCTGGGTCAACTCAACGCCAAGCACCTGTTTCTTGCCTTTCTCATCCAGCACCACGTATGGTTCGCCCTCACGGAACACGCCATAGCGTTGGCCATTTTCAAGACCCTGACCACGGACATAAACGCTCTGGCCCTTGCCTGCAAGAACACGGTTGTCTGCTGTACCCAGAATATACGGGGTGTTGGCAATCGCATCGGCTGGAAGTACCGAGGTGCGTTCCAGCCATTGCTGGATATGGGCCAATGGAATGACAGGAACGCTGTTGTTCAACGCCTCAATGCGCACCTGTGGGCGCAAGGTTGATGCGGTGTTGCCTGTATAGCGGCGGATAATGCCGTCACAGCCATCACCCTCATCCTTACCAATTAAAGGTTTACCGTTCAGGCTACAGAGTAGCAGTTTGTCACCTGGATAAATCCAGTGTGGGTTTTTAACGTGCTTGTTGCTTGCCCAGATTTCAGGCCAGCGCCACGGCTTGCTTAAAAACTTGCCTGAAATGTCCCAAAGCGTATCGCCTTTTTTCACCACATAGACATGCGGTGCGCCTGCTTTCACGGACGGTGGGCTGACATTCGGGCTTGCTGCATGGGTCAGGTTGATGCTCATGCCCAATCCAGCACAAATTGCAGCGGCAATCAGTTGTTTTTTTAACCCCAAGGCATGAAATGATTGTATGCCGTTTAAAACCTTTTTCATTATCATAATTCCTAAAAATTATCTGTGTAGTTGCGCTATAATAACGACTTTACACACAATTTTTTGATCAAGCATTCCCTTCAGTTGGTTTTTTGATCAATGGCATAAGTGAGGAACAGTATGGCCTTATTACCTATTTTAAGTTTTCCTGATCCCCGTCTTCGTACCATTGCCAAGCCAGTCGAAGAAGTCACTGATGAGATTCGTCAGCTTGCAGCGGATATGTTCGAAACCATGTACGAGGCACCAGGTATAGGCTTGGCGGCGACTCAGGTTGACCAACATATCCAGCTTATTGTCATGGACCTCTCTGAAGAGAAAAACCAACCGTTGGTGTTCATTAACCCAAAAGTCACTCCACTGACTGTAGATACACAGCCTTATGAAGAAGGCTGTCTCTCCGTGCCTCAAATATACGATAAAGTTGAGCGTCCGTCACGCGTAAAAATCGAGGCAATTAACCTTGAAGGTCAAGCGTTTGAGCTGGAAGCTGACGGACTTCTCGCTGTTTGTATCCAACATGAAATGGATCACTTAAATGGCAAGCTTTTTGTTGACTATTTATCGCCATTAAAGCGACAGCGTGCACGTGAAAAAGTGGAAAAGGTGGTGCGCCAGCGCGAAAAAGAGAAAGTTGCAGTCAAACGTTAGGCTGTAACGATCATTTGAACATGCCATCCCTGTTTCGTTGTGGAATGTTGCTTGCATTTACCGCGGTCTGTTTACAGATTGCGGTTTTCCTGCAACCCCTGCTGCCGAAGCAATACCAGATCGCACCCGTCTGTGAGACCATCACCCAGGCATTGTTGCTGCCTAAAAGCCAGATGGCCGAAAGTCCAGCGCATCATGTCCATCACCACACACATCAGCTTGTACAGGCCGATGGCTCGGCACCACAGCATGACCACCACGATCCAAACCATCAATGCCAGTACTGTACCGTCTATGCCAATCTGGTATTGCCGCCTGAATTTGGCGTAAAAGAGGTGCTGGTCCGTGTCCAAATCCGTTTAGTTGCTTATCAACAAGCCTTTAAGCATGTTTATTTTGCACTGCAACGGTTGTTCCTCTTGCCACAAGGGCGGGCTCCGCCAATCTTTGCATAAATTAAAACTTTATTTTCGTTAGGGTTTTTTAGAACTCTGACGCTGTTTTATCTATGTTTTAAGAGAGACCGATGATGGCTCAACCTAAATTTTTATTACAACCGCTGACGGTTGCGGTCCTGGCTGCTTCAAATACGATAATGGCGTGGGCAGAACCTGTTCAGCATGAGGCGCATGTTTCACTTGCACCCATTGTGGTTACTGCACAACAGCCCAATCAAGGCAATGGCTTGGTGATTCAGGCCGATCCCAAGCAACCGATCCAGCCGATTCCCGCAACGGATGGGGCCGATTATCTACAAAGTATCATGGGCTTTAATGCCGTTAAAAATGGTGGAACCAATGGGGATGTCACCTTTCGGGGCATGTTTGGTTCACGCATTAAAATTCTCACTGATGGCACAGAGAACCTGGGTGCATGTCCAGCGCGTATGGATGCACCCACTTCTTATATTCAGCCTGAAAGCTTTGACAAAATTACAGTGATTAAAGGGCCTCAGACCGTTCAATATGCCAATACAGGTTCGGCTGCAACCGTTGTTTTTGAGCGCGAGCCTGAAAAGTTAACCCAGCAAAAGCCCTATCGTGGACAAGCGAGTGTCGTTGTTGGGTCTTATGGGCGGCTTGATCACAATGTCGAGGTGGCAGCGGGTGATGAAAGCAAATATGCCCGTTTAAATGCCAACCGTTCTGTGGCGGATGATTATCAGGATGGGGATGGTCAGTCGGTTCACTCAAACTGGAAACGTTGGAATGCTGACCTTGCACTGGGCTGGAAACCAACCGACGACTCATGGCTGGAACTTCGTGCTGGCAAAGGCGATGGTGAAGCCGCCTATGCAGGCCGCAGCATGGATGGTTCACAGTTCAAGCGTGAAAGTCTGGGGCTACATGCCGAACAGAACAACCTGACCGAGGTGGTTAAAAAGCTTGAGGCACAGATTGACTATAGTTATAACGACCACATCATGGATAATTTCCGTTTGCGTGCCGCACCCATGACGACAATGAATATGCATGGTATGCAGATGACTGTACCCAACAAAATGGAGATGGAGGTTGCCCGCCGTACCTTAAACTCACGTCTGGCGGTAACCACGGACTGGGACAGGTTCAGTGTGGTGTCTGGCGTGGATAGCCAGCGCAATACGCATGGCGGCAACATGATCATGTATGCAATGCCAAGTATGAACTCGCCATTTGCCAATGACCTCAAGTTCCAGTCTTATGGTGCTTTTAGTGAATGGACGTACAACATTGATCCTGATCAGAAATGGGTTGCGGGTGCGCGTGTGGATCAGGTCAAGATTGACAGTTTAAAAAATGGCAAGAGTCGCAATAATAGCAACCCAAGTGGTTTTATCCGTATCGAAAAAACCTTGCCTGAACATGGCCTCAAAACTTATGCGGGCCTAGGTTATGTGGAACGTAGCCCAGATTTCTGGGAACTGTATAGCACCTCAACAGATCGTGGTGTTGGCTCAACCGACATGATGGGAGTGACCACCTACCGCATGCTCGATAATCTCGACAACCTGAACAATGAACGTACCGCGCAGTTGGATGTTGGTTTTCAGGCAGAGCGTGGCGCATGGAATACTTGGGCTTCGGCTTACGTAGGTTTAATCAAGGACTTTATTTTGCTGCAATACAATGGGGCAAATGAACGCTATCCTTTGGCGCGGAATGTGGATGCAACGATTGCAGGGGCTGAGACAGGTATTGGCTATCAATTTAGCGATCATATTCAGGTTGATCTGTCAGGCATGTATGCATGGGGCAAAAATACCTCTGATGGCCGTCCACTTCCCCAGATTGCGCCTTTGGAGGCACGTGTAAATCTGCACTATGTCGAGGAGAAATATAGTCTAGGTTTATTGTGGCGTGCGGTTGCCAAACAGGATCGCATTAGCCTGAACGAGGGCAATGTGGTCGGTTATGACATGAATGAAAGCAAGGCATTCAACACCTTGGCCCTGAATGGGACTTATAAGCTGACGGATGCTGTTGATGTTTCGGTTGGTGTGGATAATGTGCTGAATCAAACCTACACCGAACATTTAAACAAGGCAGGCGCCTCCATGTTTGGTTATGCGGCCAGTGAACAGTTCAACAATATTGGACGCAACTACTGGATGCGGATGAGCATGAAGTTCTAAATCATCTTGAGAAACAAGGTGGGAATTCCACCTTGTTTTATCCGACCTTAAGCCAAACAGTCCTGTTTTGGCATTAAGCTGTCGCAGTACAAAGGATTGAGTGCGCATTGCAGATCATCAATCTGTTCCTGGGTGACATAGCCCTTGGCCTTGAGATATTCAGCCACACGGTCATCACGTAAACTCAGGAACGCCGCATCATATACACCCAGATCAACGAATAGCGCGGCTGTTTCCAGACTGTTGAAGTGGTCTAGAAACACTTCATTTTCATGCATCAGAAAAATATGCGGCAGTGTTGCACTTGAGTCCACCTTTAAACGCTGCGCCAATTGTTCAGGACGGGTTTTAATAAACAGCAGGTCGGAAAGTTCATCAAACTGGGTTTTATCCAGTTGGCTGCCGCCCGTTTTTACATGACCCAGCCAAGCCTTGAACACCAGTACCGCACCGCCACGTAACAGCATGCTCCACATTTGATGGCGTGTTTCATGGTCCAGATGTGCTGACTCAGTTTCAAGGATGTTCAGGAACTTTTCTTCCTGCTGCGCCAGTTTTTCGAACAACCCCAAACCCTGCGGATGGTAGGCGGCGGGTGCGAACACATCAAAGTTCAGTTCATGGAAAACATTCAACGCAAGTGGAACAGCAGCTTGGTAAATCGTATTCAGTGCGCGTAAATTGGTATCGTTAAGTTTGCTTTGCGCAAAGACGTTTTGCCAGTCTAGTTCTGGTAATAAGGCGTTGGCACTGTATTGGCGGTAAAATTGTTGTGAGGTATGCTCAGAGGTGGGGTGGCTACTATTCATGATCAATGTCCTTTGTGATAGTTTTGCTAGAAACCTAAACGCATGAAAAACGGCTTCTATCAAGTTGATCAATTTTTGCGTGTTTGTGGATGCAAGTAGAATACGACTAAAGTTGTAGATGGGTTTTTTATGGTAAAAATCATAAATAAAAACAATGGATTGCTTAATTGTAAGTAAGTGTACAAACGTTCACTAATGTAAGTGAACGTTTTTGCCATAGTCAAAAATCATTTGAGCACTTTGGTCAATTTATTATTCAGAAAATCCTGTGGTTTTGATGGTTTTTGCCTATGACGCAAAATATTTTGCTATTTAGCCCATCGGCATGATTTTTAAGCCTGATAACCATGCGCGCAGTCCAGCAGGTTTCAGTGGTTTTCTCAGCAAAACAATATTCTGTTGCTTTAGGCACTGGGGAAGTTCTGGATCGGAATCCGCAGTAATCAGGGCAACAGGAATATGGGCTGGACGATATTTTTCAATGAAATCCAGTCCGCGCTGCTCATTGTTGAGATGCTGGTCAATCAGCCAGACCTGAATGTCTTCCTGTTCAATCAGCCTGAGGGCCTCCGCAGGTTCAGTCGCGGTAAAAATCTGGTAGCCCCACTTGCTCAACAAGGTACGCATGCCTTGCAGAATGGTTTCATCATTGTCCAGACACAGCACTTTATAGGCTGTGTGTTGCAGCGCGGTCAACTGTGGAGTAGGGGCTTGTTGCTGTGGCGCGTCAGCCAATGGCACTTCAATGATAAAACAGGAACCTTTGCCCAGCTCTGAATAGACATGAACGGGGAAATCCAGCAGGCTGGTCATACGTTGCACGATTGCAAGTCCTAATCCCAGACCTTGCTCACCCCAAGGCGAGGTATGACCACAACGCTCAAATTCCTGAAATAGCTTTACGCGTTGCTGTTCATTAATCCCAGGGCCTGTATCCCAAACCCCGATCCGAATATGCTTTGCACGTTGTGCCGAACGCAGCACGCCCACCACCACACGACCCTGTGCAGTATAGCGCAGGGCATTGCTGACAAAGTTCTGGATAATGCGGCGCATCCATTGCGGGTCGGTATCTACCCAGAACCTGGTGTCGTGGACAGACAACTGAATATTGCGCTGTGCGGCAATCGACTTAAACTGTAGTTCGAGGTCATTTAACAGGTCATGCAGTGAATAGGCCTGACGTTTTGGCTGAATGGTTCCGCCCTCCAGACGTGCGATGTCCAGTAGGGCAGACAGCATGCTTTCCGCGCCATACAGGGCACGGTCCAGTTGCTGCAAGGTTTGTATGTCCTCAGTTTTTTCGACGCTCTGCTCCAGTGCAGTGCTGAACAGGCGTGCGGCATGCATGGGCTGTAGCAGGTCGTGGCTTGCTGCGGCAAGGAAACGGCTTTTCGACTGGTTGGCCTTGTCGGCCTGTTCCAGTGCCAATTTCTGTTCGGTCAGGGCATTGGCAAGCTGCTGGGTACGGTCATTGACCCGTTCTTCCAGCACCGCCTCATTTTCACGGAACGCGGTAATATCGGCAAAGGTGGTGACAAAGCCGCCGCCTTCAATTGGGTTGCCGCGCATCTGGATCACCAGACCATCCTTGCGAATCCGCTCAAATTCATGCGCACTGCCGACTTTCATCCAGTGAATCCGTTTATTTACATGCTCTTCAACCGAACCTGGTCCACATTCACCCTGTTCGGCGTTATAACGGATTAAATCAGCAATGGGGCATCCCACATAAACCAGATCTTTTGGATAATCAAACAGTTTCAGGTACTGGTTGTTCCACGCCACCAGACACATATTTTTATCCACCACACTGACCCCCTGAGTCATATGGTCAATCATGGTCATCAACAGGTTTTGGTTAAAGCGCTGCCACTGGGAGGCCTGGTCCAGAATATTCGCCACCTGTCCTAAAGCCAGGCCGTTATTGATCATGGCAGTCGTGAGTAAGGTACGGGCAGAGGCCGCGCCAATAATTCCCGCCAGATATTGTTCGGTAAAACGCCACCACATGCCATTGGCCACATGGTTTTCATTGAGGATGACATGGTTCTGCTCACAGAACTGCTGGAATGCCTGTGTGGTTGGGCGGTCCCCCGTAATCCGTTTTGCCAGCGCCAGCAAGTCACCCACTTTAAGACGGGCTGCATTCTGGTGTAGGTCAGTCAGGTCGGTATTGGACTGGGCGGATGGCAGGGGCTTGCTTTCATAGTAAAAAAAGCTTTCAGCCTGAATCTGTTCAGCAACACTGGGACGATACAGGCGTGAGACCCAGATATATGAAACCACATTCAATCCCAAAGACCACAGCACACCGTGGGTCAGGGGCGCAAAGGACTCAAAGCCGAGCAGGGCTTCTGGACGCAAGCCATTGATGTCAAACGGACCAAACATCAACAAATGCTGGGCAAAAGCCTGATAATACTCAGGCAGGCTGCGCAACACCGTTGGGAAAAGCAAGGTGTAGCTCCACATGGCAAAACCGATCAACAGGCCTGCATATACGCCCTGACGGCTTGCGCCACGCCAGTAAAGACCACCAATCAGGGCTGGTGAGAACTGTGCAACGGCACTAAACGCCAGTAGACCAAAAACCGAGAGCTGGTTAATGTCATTAAAGAAATGGAAGAATAAAAAACCCAATGACATCACACTGACAATACTGAAGCGCCGTGTCAGTTTCAGCACTCGGGGAAGTTGCTGGTCTTGTCGGGAAATAATCTTAAAGCGCCATAGTGCGGGCATGATCAGGTCATTGCTGAGCATGATCGAGAGGGCAACGGATGCCACCAGCAGCATACCTGTGGAGGCGGAGAAACCGCCCAGAAATGCCAGCAGGGTCAACCAGTCCTGTTGGTAGCTGAGCGGCAGGGCCAATACCGCAACATCAGGTGTACCCAGCGATTCAGGCAGCGAGTGTAGCGCCCAACTGGCAATCGGAATAATCGCAATGATGGTCAGGATTAAGTAGGCTGCAAACCAGCGCCGTGCGCCACGAATATGCTTTTCATCCCGTAACTCGACCACCGCCACATGGAACTGGCGTGGCAGGCAAATCATTGCCAGTGCAGCGAGCAGGGTTTGAATCCAGAATGTTTCAGGTACACCAAGCTGCTGGAGGTCATGAAAATGCTGGCTGACATCACTGCTGACCTGTCTGATATTTTCAGGCGACTGCAATAAAAAGAAACCCGCGACGCAGAGCAATGCAAACAGCTTGACGAAAGATTCAAACGCCACCGCCAGCATCAGGCCACCATGCTGTTCGGTATGGGCAATATGACGTGTACCAAAGATCATCGCCAAAATCGCAAGTACGCCTGTCAGCACCAGCACACTGTTGGTGGTGGTATGGATATGGGCATTTTGCTCAAGAATCACCGATGCACTCAGCGCAATGGCACGGAGTTGCAGGGCAAGGTAGGGCACAATGGCAATCACGGCAAGGATGGTGACCAGCGCAGCCAGACTGCCACTTTTTCCGTAGCGGGCCGCGACAAAGTCGGCAATCGAGGAAATGGCGTGGTGCTGGCGAATACGGCCCAGCCGTCTCCAGATGTCATAACCGAACCAGATAAACAACAGCGGACCCAGATAGATCGGCAGGAAAATCACCCCCTCACGGACGGCTGCGCCTGTGGCACCGTAGAAAGTCCATGATGAGCAGTACACACCCAGGGTCAGGCTGAACAGCAACATGCGGCCGCGCAGGCTAAGGCGGCTGGCGTGTTTCTCTCCGAAAAACGCGCAGCCGAATAGCACCACAATATACAGGGCAAGTACCCCAATAATCAGCCAACTGTTCATATTGCTCACGTGATCAAGTCCCATTTTTTATCATACCGCGAAGCGCGGAACGTGCGTTAAAACAAGATTACATTTAGAGACCAAAGTCTAAGTTACGAGTCAAGTGGAATCTTGCTAATTTGAATAATGAAAAATCCCATTCGAAAAAGGGGTCCACGGTTGGACACAAAAATAAGGAGTTGGTTATGGATGATTCACAGGTAGATCGAATTCTACATAATCCAAAGTTTCAAGAGATGGTCAGCAAAAAACGCACACTGAGTTGGACATTAACAGCAATCATGCTGTTTATCTACGTTGGTTTTATGCTTTTGGTTGGCTATAACAAAGAATTTTTGGCAAGTTCATTTAGCGGCGGTATCACCACGTGGGGGATGCCCCTCGGTTTAGGCATTATTGTGCTGTCATTTGTGTTGTGTGGTGTGTATTCCTACATTGCCAACAACAAGCTTGACCAGCTGAATGAAGAGGCCCTCAAGGAAGTTGAGGCGATTGCACATGAAAAAGGAATGCACTGAGATGAATGGAACATCAATCAAGGCGGCAGTGTTTGCGTTTGCAAGCCTATGTTGCTCAAGTCTCGCATTTGCCAGTCCAGATTTGGGTGCGGCAGAACAGCAGGCCACCAACTGGCATGCAATCATCATGTTTACGATCTTTGTTGGCTTCACCTTGTTTATTACCAAGTGGGCGGCAAAGCAGACCACCAGTACTGCGGATTTCTATACGGCAGGCGGTGGGATCAGTGGTTTCCAGAATGGTCTGGCGATTGCGGGTGACTATATGTCAGCGGCATCGTTCCTCGGTATTTCCGCAATGGTGTTTAGCTCAGGTTTTGATGGCCTGCTCTATTCACTGGGTTTCATGGTGGGCTGGCCAATCGTATTGTTCCTTGTGGCTGAACGTCTACGCAACCTCGGAAAATTCAACCTGTCTGATGTGGTGTCGTTCCGTCTTGAAGAAAAGCCAGTTCGTACCCTGGCGGCATTCAGTTCACTGGTTGTGGTGGCATTCTATCTCATCGCACAGATGGTGGGTGCGGGTCAGTTGATCAAGCTGCTTTTCGGCCTGAACTACAATATTGCTGTGGTGATTGTGGGTCTGTTGATGATGGCCTATGTGATCTTCGGTGGCATGCTGGCAACCACATGGGTACAGATCATCAAGGCGGTGATGTTGCTCAGTGGTGCGACATTCATGGCATTCATGGTGATGAAAGCGGTTGGCTTTAGCTTCACCAATATGTTTAATCAGGCGATTGGTGTATATAGTCAGGCACACAGCATGAGCTGGGATGAAGCCGCAAAAATCATGGGGCCAGGCAAGCTTGCCGCAAACCCGATTGATGCACTGTCACTTGGTCTTGCCTTGATGTTTGGTACAGCGGGCTTGCCGCATATCCTAATGCGTTTCTTCACCGTGAAAGATGCAAAGGAAGCACGTAAGTCAGTTGTGGTTGCGACAGGCTTCATTGGTTACTTCTATCTTTTAACATTCATTATCGGTTTCGGTGCAATCCTGTTTGTTTCAAACAACCCTCAATTCCTTGATCTTGCCAAAGCGGCTGTGACAGGTAAACTGGAGTTGGTTGGTGGTAACAACATGGCTGCGGTACATTTAAGTGATGCTGTCGGTGGTGACCTGTTCATGGGCTTCATCTCAGCGGTGGCATTCGCAACTATCCTTGCGGTGGTGGCTGGTTTGACCCTGTCAGGCGCGTCAGCAATTTCACATGACCTCTATGCCAACGTATTCAAGAAAGGCCAAACCACCCCGCAGTCTGAATTGCGTATGTCAAAAATCGCAACTTTGGGCTTGGCGATCTTTGCCATGATCTTGGGTATTCTGTTCGAGAAACAAAACGTGGCGTTCATGGTCGGCTTGGCGTTCTCAGTGGCGTGCTGTGCAAACTTCCCAGTGCTGGTGTTGTCTATGTTCTGGAAAGGCTTGACGACACGTGGTGCCGTGATTGGTGGTGTGGTTGGCTTGGTGGGTGCGGTGAGCCTGATCATTCTGTCTAAGGCGGTGTGGGTGGATACACTGGCGATTTCTGAAACTGCGCCAAACCCATTCAATGGTCCAGCATTATTCGCAATGCCACTTTCATTCTTCTGCTGCTGGTTGTTCTCAGTCACTGACAAGTCAGCACGTGCAGAGAAAGAACGTAAGGCGTTTGATGCACAGTTTGTTCGCTCAATGACAGGGATCGGTGCTTCTGGCGCGTCAGATCACTAATTACCTCTGATCAAAAAAAGCCCTCATCAATTGAGGGCTTTTTTATGGTTTATTGATGCATGCTTGCCAGTTGCTGTGATTGATTGCGATACAGCGACAGGCCAATTTTCTGTAAATGCCGTCCATTCTGCTCGAGGAAGTAATTTAACTTTGGAATATGTTTGGCGCCTGTATACAGTGCTAAATTCCGACCAATCAGATAATAGGCAAACCATGAGGCCGATTGCGGTGCCAAGCCCAGCTTCTGCATTTTTTTACGTCCAATAAAGAACTGGGTAATTTCCAGATGCTGCTTGTAGGCCAGTTTTTGCTGGAAAGAGCGCAGATAGCGATATTTTCGTTCAAAAGGTTCTTTAGATAGACTAGAGCCCAGTGAAACACTGGTGGCATCGGATTTGGGATGTGCAAACTGCATCCAGTAAAGCATTTTCCAGCCGTCAGCTTCTTTATCCACCAGCCATTTTTCTTCAATGCCCATCAACCAGCCTGCGTATTTCCAGAAATGTAGAAAGCTGTCAACTTCCTGCCTGCTTGGAAAAATCCCCAAAGCCCGAATACCCAGCAATACCACACCACTAAAGGCAATATTGGTCATGGCCTGATCATATTGGTTGATGGGCAGTCCCCAGGTTTCAGCATCCCATTTTTCTGATTTTTGCAGTTGATGTCGTACCAGCGAATGAATAAAACGCACAAAAATCGTTGAGGTAAAGCCCTTGCTAAAACGTTCAAACCCATCTTGCTCGGTGATATCGACCCACCATTTGGTGGTTTCGGCCAAACGGGTGCCCGCCTGTTTCTTTAATGCGCCTGTCAATACCAAAGGCTGGTTAAAGCCTGGATACAGATAACCTGTCATGAGGGAAACATCTCTCAGGATAAGGCCATTATTCACACCCAGACGGTAGGTAAATTTCAGGGCTTCATCAATCTTGCCTTGATCGTACCAAATGGGTTTTTGTTCAATGAGCTGAAAAAACTCAGTGAGTTCAGGAATCTCATGCGGCAGCTTGTCCAAACCCTCATACAGCGCCGTTTCAAAATACTTACGGTGCTGCTTTGGGTTTTGCAATACCCAGTGCAACACCTGATCCATCGGCTCATCACCACTTTGCAGGGCGGTATTCAGTGCCAGATAGTCCCCATAACTCGGTTGGACTTCCTGTTGGGTCATATAACTTAAAATCCTGGTTTTGATATTCGACTGAATCATGTCTTCAAAAGAAGCCAGACGTTTAGGTTTAACGATGCTTTGCATTGCATAAAGCCCCTGATTGTTATTTAATCAAAGCTTAATATGAATAAATGTTCGTATTCAATTCGCATTTTCCTTGAGGCTGAGCATGAGAAAAAGACCACAGCAGCAACGTGCCAAAATGATCGTGGAAAGCATTTTGCAGGGTACACAAAAATGCATTTCTGAGTATGGCGTGTTGCATGTCACCACACCTAAAATCTCTGAAAAATCAGGGGTAAGTGTTGGCTCGATTTACCAGTATTTTGAAAACAAGGAACAGATTGTGGCGGAACTGCTGCTACGTAAAAGTGAGGATCTGGGGCAGGCATTGAAACAGTTGGTGATGCTGCAACAGCAAACCAGTATTCAGGACGTCATCACATTAAGCATTGCCTTTGGCTTTGAATCTTTGAAGTCTGATCAGGGCTTTTTTATTGAAATCTTAAAGAACTGGCATGCCTACAGTGACTCGGATGCGGCACAGGTGCTGGAAAGACATTTTCTGGAAATTGGGATGTACCTGTTTGGGCGTTACTATCCACACTGGGACTTTGAAACACTCAAGCATAAGTCATTCGTGATCATTAACAGCACCCTGTTTACCATGATGCGTTACGTCAGCAAAAATAATTTCCTGATTCAGGAGCAGCGCCTGCAACAAGAACTGTCCAAAATGATTGTTTCCTTTCTGGATGCAGTATGATGCTATAAACATAATGAAAACCATAACAAGACTTGGGAAAACCACATGCAAACCTTGAGGGAATTTTGGAAAACGTTTCGTTTACTCCCATCCGCATGGCTGTTACTGGTGCAACTGGCCCTGTTGATTTTATATATGCTGACATCGGGTGACACTGAATACCGTGCCTTGACCTGGTCATTGGGTGTATTGGCGCTACTGATTATTGCCAAGGTAATTCGCCAAACGCCTGTATTTACCTTTTGGGGACTGGTTTTTGTCAGTGGTGCTTTCCTATTTTCCATCCTGATTTTTATTGGCTATGGCACACCAGCCATTCAGGTCACGGCCTATAGCTTTGAGGCGCTTGCCTATTTTTATGCCGCCTATGGACTGCTGCGTTATATGTTTGCTGACCGTTATCTCACCAAGGATGAGCTATTTGCTGCGGGTGCGGTCTTTACCCTAATCGCTTGGGGCTTTGCCTTTTTATATGCTATTTGCCAGCTTGTCCTGCCCTATAGCTTTCAAAATCCCAATCAGGTACAGCCATTGCAAAGCTGGCTGGATTTGCTGTTTCTCAGTTTCAGCCTGCAATCCGCCACAGGATTGTCTGATCTTATGCCACTCAGCCCAGCCGCACGGGTACTGGCGATGCTGCAAATGTTTGGTGGGGTGATGTACCTTGCGGTGGTGGTTTCACGCCTGATCGCACTGCAATATATTGCCCATTTACCCAAGTAGTTTACTCATAAGGAATAGCCCTGTTACAGCATTACAACTGCGTTATTTTTCACGTTTCCTATAATAAATGTCGAGTTTTGCATGTACTGAACTCGCTTTTATTCACCTTGTGAATGTCTTGTTTGACCCATTAGGGTCTGTCCATGATCATTAAAATAACGTGGGGTAACCATGCCTTCCAAACCATCTTCGCAGTTTGCGAATGTCAATCCAAACGTGTTTTTAAGCACGGTGATTATCATTGCGATTTTTTTGGCAATTGTCATTATCGCACCCAGTTCGTTTGAATTTCTCACCCAGCAGCTAAAGCAGTGGATCACCGATTCCTTTAGCTGGTTTTATGTCCTGTCCGTTGCGGTGTTCCTGATCCTGCTGATTTATATTGCCTGTTCGGCCAGCGGAAAAATCAAGCTGGGACCCGATCACAGCCAGCCTGAATACAGCAATGGTTCCTGGTTCGCCATGCTGTTTACCGCAGGCATGGGCATCGGCCTAATGTTCTTTGGTGTCGCTGAACCCGTGATGCATTATGTCAGCCCACCCAGTGGTGACCCTGAAACCGTTGCATCGGCCCAGCAGGCTTTGCGCATCACCTTTTTCCACTGGGGACTGCATGCCTGGGCGATTTACGCGGTTGTTGGACTGTCCCTGGCCTATTTTGCCTATCGCCATAATCTGCCCTTAAAAACCCGTTCCGCCCTGTATCCGATTATCGGTAAGAAAATTTATGGGCCTTTGGGCGATAGCATTGATATTTTTGCCACCATCGGTACGGTTTTTGGTGTCGCAACCTCTTTAGGTTTTGGGGTGACCCAGATCAACTCGGGTTTACACTACCTGTTTGGCATCGAACAGAGCAGCAATGTTCAGGTTATCCTGATTATTTTTGTCAGTGCCTTGGCTTCCTTATCTGTATTCCTTGGACTGGATAAAGGGGTAAAGCGTCTCTCTGAACTAAACCTGATTTTGGCACTGGTACTTTTAGCCTTTGTCTTTATTGCTGGCCCAAGTATCTATTTACTCCAGACTACCATTCAAAACATGGGTTCGTATATATCCAACCTGTTTGGCATGACATTTAACCTGTATGCCTACCAACCGAATGGCTGGATTGGTGGCTGGACAATCATGTACTGGGCATGGTGGATTTCATGGTCGCCATTTGTGGGGATGTTTATTGCCCGTGTTTCACGAGGGCGAACCATCCGCGAATTCATTATTGGTGTGCTGTTAATCCCAACGGGTTTTACCATTATCTGGATGGGCTTTCTAGGCAATGCTGCACTGTTCAGTATTTTGCAAGAACACAATACCACCCTGATTCAGGCGGTACAAAACGATTCATCAGTGGCCTTGTTTGAATTTCTAAACCATTTGCCTTTCTCAACCGTGATGAGCCTGCTTGCAACCGTATTGGTGATGCTATTCTTCGTGACCTCAGCAGATTCAGGGGCTTTGGTCACCGATTATCTGACTGCAAAAACGGAGAATTCACCCACATGGCAAAGACTGTTCTGGACTGTGCTAATGGCAGTGCTGGCGATTATCCTGTTGCTGGTCGGTGGTCTATCAGCCCTGCAATCCTCCATTATCATGAGCGCCTTACCGTTTACTTTTGTGATGTTGCTGATGAGTTGGGGTCTGTTAAAAGCCCTGAAGCTTGATGTGACCAAGATGAACGCCATTCAGGAAGCGCGGATTACCCCACGGGCGATTCATAATCCACGAAGTTGGCAGCAGCGTTTGGGCCTGATCATGCACTATCCACATACCGAGGCTGAAGTGCAGCAGTATATCAATACACAGGTGCGTCAGGCATTTGAAAGTATCCAGCGTGAATTTAAACGCCGTCATTTAGAGGTTGATATTCGGGAGATTGAACAGGGCCTGCAACTGCATGTTGACCATCACCATGAAATTAACTTCACCTATAAAGTGGTCTCACATGAAACTGTGCCACCAAGTTTTATGTTGGGGCGGGCGGATGGGGATGCGGCCAGCTACTTTCAGGCGGAAGTGCTTTTACGGGAAGGCGGTCAAAACTATGATGTGATGGACTGGACTCAGGAGGACTTGATTCAGGACATTATTGACCAATATGAACGTCATCTTTATTTCCTGAATATTGTCAGAACGACAACCTCTTCATAGATGGTTGTCATTTAACCAGTTGGAACAACGGTTTTGATTGATTCAAAGCCGTTGTTTTCGTCTAAGCGTTTAAATTTAAATCGAAGAAATTACAGGAAACAGCTTTTATAAAAAGATAAATAACAAGGAATTGATAAATAAAAGACCTATTTCACAAGATTTTTAGCTGATAATTAAAGCAATATTAATAAAAAGTCATTGAATAACAGTGTATTGAATTAATGTTTAGATCAACTAAATTGCTTTTAAAGATAATGAATAAATTTTAAATTATATAAATCAGTAGATTAGGTGGCTTAAAGTTTAAAAAGAAGACAACCGATTGACTAAGATTTTAAAAACGCTTGCATCGTATTTGAAATGCTGTAGAATGCCCACTCATCGGCGGTGATGTGGATAAAAACTTGTTGATAAACAAGGATTTGATTAAGGTGGTCTGGGTTCTAGGCTGGGTTGGTCAGGTTTGTTTAGATTAAGATAAGTTTTAAGAAATCCAAATTATCAGTTGACTTTAAAGAGATTTAGGGTAACATAGCCGACCTAGCTTGATGATGACGAATCATCGAGAAGATCATTAAGAGAATAGAAGAACAACTTGTGTGGATTTTTACTGGTT
>NZ_JAUDZE010000008.1:0-159886 GCF_030385805.1 Acinetobacter thutiue | reverse complement strand
TAGAGCGAGAAGTGTTGCAGGCTATTTAGCTGGTATTTATGCATCTTTATGTGCTTATCAAATATGTCATCAAAACAAGCCGATGATTCGTATTATGGAAATATCGGCTTAAACAAGATTCGGGTTAGCTAAGACAAAATATGTGCATACGGTAAATATCTGACCATAATGATCAACTTTTTCAATGAAAACTGATTAGAAGCATGATTTAATAAAGATTATTCATCCTGGTAGAACAAGCTCTTCTCATTTTGTTCTATTCATACTGTAACATCGTTGATTAATTCTTATTAAGCTTTATCCATGTTTAGATTATTTATTGTTGTGTTTTTAATTGGGGCAACAATTCAACTTTATGCTGCTGAAATAGAAACACCTGAAGTTTCTCAACATCAAGTCACCTCTCTTCCAACACCACAAAACCTGTCCCTAAATGCATTTGGTCAATGGATTATTGGCTGGGGAACAGGTGCTGAAGGTGCCAGACAACGCCTTGATAATATCCGCCGTGAAGATGTCGCTGTCATCAAGCAAAAAGGCACAACGCTAGACATGATCAAAGTCTGGCAACAGTATTATGAACAAGAGCTGGAAAATAATTTGGAAAATCCAACCGCGCGTTACCGTGCCAGATTAATGAAAAGAATTGCTGATCTTTGGTAAGCTGAAGTGGCAGATTATTCTGCCGCTTCAGTGGTTACCCGCAACACTTCTTCCAGAGTGGTTTTACCAGCCAAGACTTTTCTTAAGCCATCATCACGAATTGAACCTGCATAACGACGGGCATGGTTTTCCAGTTCATATTCAGCCGCATTGCCATGAACCAAACGACGCAAAGATTCATCCACAGGGACAATTTCATAGATTGCAGTTCGGCCACTAAAGCCGACATGAGAGCATTGTTCACAACCATGAGGTTCTGGCAATTCCATGTGTTGATCCACATTTAAATGCTGGAAAACCTGTCGTTCAAAATCATCGGCCTTACGCCATGTCACACAATGTGGACACAGGGTACGCACTAAACGCTGTGCAATCACACCAATCAGGGAGCTCGCCAGCAAGAACGGTTCAATGCCCATATCTTTTAAGCGGGTCACTGCACCAATGGCGGTATTGGTATGCAGTGTGGAGAGTACCAAGTGACCTGTCAGTGATGCCTGTACCGCAATCTCAGCCGTCTCAAGGTCGCGGATCTCCCCCACCATTACCACATCAGGGTCCTGACGCAGCATGGCTTTCAAGGCACGGGCAAAGGTCATATCCACCTTGGTATTGACCTGTGTCTGTCCAATCCCTTCAAGTTGGTATTCAATTGGGTCTTCGGCCGTCAGGATATTACGGGTATTGTCATTCAGGTCAGACAATGCCGCATAAAGTGTGGTGGTTTTCCCAGAACCCGTCGGGCCTGTCACCAAAATAATCCCATGTGGACGATGTACTAGTTGGGTCAGACGCTCGTAGTCATTTTGCATTAGGCCAAGATGGGTCATATTCAAACGCCCAGCCTGCTTATCCAGCAAACGCATCACCACACGTTCACCGTGAGAGGATGGCAAGGTGGATACACGCACATCAACCTCACGACCCGCCAAACGCAGTGAGATACGGCCATCCTGAGGAACACGTTTTTCTGCAATATCCAGTTTTGCCATGACTTTAATACGTGACACCAACAACGGCGCAAGTTCACGGCGTGGCTGTACGATTTCACGTAGTTGACCATCAACACGTAAACGTACCGAAAGTTTCTTCTCAAAGGCCTCGATATGAATATCAGATGCACTGACACGAATCGCTTCTGACAATAAAGCGTTAATCAGGCGAACAATCGGCGCATCATCTTCCTGATCCATCAGGTCTTCAGCTTCAGGCACCTGATCAGCCAGGCTGAGCAAATCTGGATGGTCTTCCAGACCCGCCGCAACCTGTTGCGACTCACCCGTGTCACCCGCATAGCTGGAACTGAGCAAGGCGTGAAATTCCTGATCGCTACACAATTGATCATGAGCGGATTTCCCCAAAATTCGGCGTGCTTCCTGCAAGGCAATACGTGCGGTGTCTTTGCGACGCACAATAAATGCCTGATCGCCCTCATAGCGCAACAAAACGCCATGCCTTTTCGCAAAACTATAAGGAATTTGTATTTGTTTAAGTATTTGCATCACACAAATAATGATAAAAAAGATGCTTGAGTGTACTCTAAGCGAGTTACAGCGTGAAGTCTGTTTAGCATACTCACACAGGAATTTTGCATCTTGTCTCAAAATAATCCATACCAGAAGCAGCAATATCAGCCGCCCCATGCCAATACCCTGAAGTGGTGGGGAGAACAACAATTTGAAATTCAGCAGGCCAAGGCCTGGCAATTCGGTTCACTGTTATTTCGCCTGACCCGTGGCATTAAGGAATGGCGGCTGGAATATCATCGTCCACAATGTCAGCACGATTATGAACAACAATGGAAAATGCTGAGCGATACTGAGTTTGCAATGCCCCACCCCGCAAAGATTGAACGCTATATGTTTCATAAGACCAATAGCACCTTTCACTTGATGCCACGTTTGGCAGATCGCTCGGTGGTGATCAAGCCTGTAGACCCAATTTATATCCCAGCAGGTCAACGCGGAACACTTTATATCAGTACGCCCTTATGGATTGCAGGCTTGGTTGAGGGATTGACTGAACCTTTATTTGATATTCCGATCATCCAGCCGAAAGACACCTGGTTTGGGAAAGACCCCCAGCATGGTGAGATTTGTTATGCCACCTCGGTGGATGGACGCACCGACTTAAATCTGCTTAAACCGCGTGCATTCCGTGCCGTCACCCCGATTGAGTTTCATAATACCAGCCAGCATCAGCTTCGTTTTGACCGCATGAATGTACCCGTCCCCGCGCTTCCCCTGTTTTATAGCGAAAGTACAGGACGTTTATGGACCTCACAAATCAAGGTCTATTATGAGGGTGCGGAACATCCAGCGCGTATCCGCATTGAAAACAAAACGCCGACTCAGGCAGGCGAGGTCATTTACGTCCACCCACCACGGGCACCTGGCAGCACATTGTTCAATATGTTCGATTCATTCTTTTAAGAGGTTTTTATGGCAGAGACCAGCATTCCCAAAGATGTGGCCAATAACCTGACCGACACCCTGAAAAGTATATTCACAGGTATTAATCTTGATCGGCTGAGTGAAATTCTGGTTGCCATTATCTTGTGCTTTATTGGTTTCCTGATCGCACGTCTTGTTTCAAACACCTTTATCCGCACCATCGGCAGTCGTTTAAACGCCCATCAGCGTTTATTGTGGCGCAGAGGGATTTTCTATTTTATTTTCCTGCTGTTTATTATGACCAGCTTAAGGGAAGCAGGTTTTAAGCTCAGCGTTTTCCTCGGTGCAGCGGGGATTTTAACGGTGGCTCTGGGCTTTGCCTCACAAACCTCAGCAACTAACCTGATTAGTGGTTTGTTCCTGATTGGTGAGGGTTCCTTTGAGGTGGGTGATACCATCCAGATTACCCTGATTCGGGGACAGACCATTGAGGGACAGGTGATTTCGATTGACCTGCTGTCCGTGAAACTTCTCACACTGGATAATGTCTATATCCGTCTACCCAATGAGCAACTGATTCGAACACCTGTGATGAACCTGTCCAAATATCCAATACGGCGGATTCCCATCACGCTGGCGATTAATTTCCATGAGGACATCATTAAGGTAAGACAGGTTCTGCTGGAAGTTGCAGCCAAATATCCACTGGTGATGGATGATCCAAAGGCGACTGTGACCGTGACTGCATTTCGGGAATCCTCAATTGAATTACTGTTTTCTGTCTGGTGCCGTAAGGAAAATGCCCTAAAGGTCCGCGATGAGATGCAGGAACGGGTCCGTAATGGCTTTCTGGAAAATCAGATTGAAATCCCTGTACCGAAAATGGGCCTGATTGACCGACCTATCCCACTTGAGGATGATGAGCTTGATCAATATGCCCATCAGAAAGAACTTAAAAAAGAGCAGAAAGAGAGTTGATTAGCCCTCTTTCTGACTTTCCTCAAACGTAGGCGGCAAAGGTGCAAGATATGCAATCACCAGCATGACCGCACCCGAACCGATAAATGAAATCACGCGTGTCAATGTGCCACTTTGCGATAAGTCCAGCAGTAATAATTTAGCCACCACAATACCCAACAACGCAGCACCCACAAACCAGATTTGGCGAATATGACGGCGACTGGAAAAAGTCATCAGGATAAATGCCAAAATTACCCATAATAAGGTCAGGCTAAGTTGCACATCACCATTTGACCAAATGTCCAGCCCCCACAACGGCGTACCCAGATAATGATGCATGGCACGCACCACCACGCTGCTCAACACCAGTAAACCAATTAAAATGGTGGTGATCTTTATGCCTGCTCTAAGTTCTGGTGGAATCATCATATGCCGTTGATAAATCGTCCATAACACGGCTGCTAACATTAATAAAGAAGTTGCATCTGTATAATTTAAAATTGGCAAGAGATAATAATGCTCAGCAGAATAGTGATCTAAGCTAATCAACATTAACCAAATAAGATTTAAACTGATCACAGGTATTTGTACCAAGATTTCAGAATCTTTTCGCATAAAGGCAATATGATAACCAATCGGTAATATTGCCAAACCAACCAATGGTAAGATTGGAAAAATTGCCAAGCCCATACTGGCTGAGCCTAACCACAATAAGGTTGACCATAGACTTAGATGTTTTTTGTAATCCGCAATCGTTGTTAAAATAAATACCAACCCGAATGCAGCAACCATAAAACAACTTTGTTGTAAGATACTCTGCCACTGGTGTTGAGTATAAATTTCAATCGCAAAACTTTCGCCATAGATCAAACATAGTAATCCTCCGATTAAAACCAGTTTGACATTATCCCACTCTAATTTTGATTTAAACTGTATAAACACATTAAATAAAGTGAATAAACTCACTGCAATCGCTAAATAAGAACTCAGTCCATATTGCTGCCACTGCATCAACTCAACGCCCGCGACTGCACCTGCATACAGGCCCAGCGCAAGGAAAATTCCACTGAGCATACGTGCGCTGAAATACTTTTCAACTTCCTGGTAATGCAATAAATAAAATGCTGAAATGAATTGCGCCAGCGCATAAATGACCGTACTGAGTATTGGGAAATGATCATTTGACCAAACCTGAAAAATCAGTGCCACTGAACTCAGCAGCACCAAGGCCACACCAATATAACGGCTTAAACGATAACGCTCGGTTACACCCCAGACAATCAATGCCGTTCCCTGTATTACCCAGCCTGTGGAAGTCCAGTGCGCGCCTTTTGCCAACGGAAAAATCAGGGCAACAAAAACTACGGCAAGAATAAAGAAACTTTTTGCCAAGATGGAAAGTTGTGGATGCTGCCGTTTAATCCAGAGATTTAATGCAATATAGACCATTGCCAGAGCAACCGCGCCCCAGGTCAGGGCTTGGGTGGAGTTATGCATCAGGTAGGCATGTAGTGAAAAGCCCAGTACAGGCACGCTAAAAATCAGCCCTACATCCAGAATAGGTTGCAAACGTTGAGTTTTCTGTCCTGTGTTCTGATTTAAATTCAAGTCCTGATTTTGAGCCCGCAACATCAACTGGCTATAACGGACACTAAGCCAGATAAACAGCGCGATATGCAACCATAAAATCCAGTCCAGTATAGTAAATTGCTGGGTCTTGGCATAAATGCCAATTACTGACCCACCAATAAACATGGTGGCAAAAAAAGCGATTTGATGCAGGATTTTCCAGGGTTGAATAAAATTAACTGCTGCAACGGCTAAATTAATTAACAGGTAATAAGCAAACAGGAAAATCACGTCAGGATGATTCTGCGGAATCAGCAATGGCGCAAGATAAGCCATACTCAAAGCCAGCATTGCCAAGTACAGGGCTTGTTGTTTTAAACTGAGATAAACCGTCACCAACAGTAAAATGACAAACAGGATACTGGCTGTGATGAGGCTGGCAATCACAGCGAAATGATGCGAGAAGATGAGGGTTAAAAACACAACGGCCAATCCCACACCCTGCAAGGCCACGGCAAACAACTGGTTTTTCTTTTGCAGCAAATAGCCAACAATGGTGGTGGTGATACCCGCGCTGGCAATAAACCCCAGTTTGACACCCAGACTCAACTGCCAATGTTCACTGGCAAAGCGTAGCAACAACACCACACCAACCATCAACACTGCCACGGCAACACGCAGGATTGGATTACCATGGATCATCCAGTCGAATGCAGGTTGCCACCAAGCCTGCTCTTTTACTGCTGGTTGATTGTTGTTGGCTATGGAACCTTGAATATCTATATTTGGAGTTGCTACGACATTGGCCTGCATCCAGGCTGGATACTGTGCTTCAAAACTTGGTGTAGTTGTCGGTGTAGCCTGGTCGATCTCAATGTTTTGAATATTGCTTAAGGCTTCTGCTTTTGACTCGGCATTTGTATATTGTTCCAGATGAAGCAATCGTGTTTGAAAGGCACTGATGGTTTGAATCAGGCACAGCATAAGCACCAGCAACGCACCACCTGCCAGCCACATCCATGTATTTGCATAGGCAAAAAGCGCAACCAGTGCCGCGCCATAAATCACGATCCGTTGCATTCCAATACCAGCAGACTGGGCAAAATAGCTGGGTGCCGCCTGCTCAAGTTGAAGCAAACGCTGATGAATCTCGGAAAGGATGTGTACAATAACAACGGTCAGTCCAATCGCAGCGGCAATAATCGTCCCCTGCCATTGAAATGCGATTGCACTGGCGAGCAACACAGTCAAGGCAGCCAGAACCATGACGATTCCCTGTTTGTCTTTTTTATACATGGGCTTATATCAATTATCACAGCTTCATTGAGGCTATCTTACTTGATCACTGGATAGGCAGCCATTTTTACATACAAAATACTGCAATTTTTAAAGCGACATAGATCGTCCCTGCTCAACACGACAACAGGGACAGCCACCACTTTTTCACGTAAAATAGCCGCTAGTTCATAATAAGGATTTGTGCAATGCCACCTTTTGTCCTAGTTGACGGGTCTTATTTTTTATTTCGTGCTTTTCACGCCTTACCCCCACTCACAACATCGACTGGCCTGCATACCAATGCAATCCGTGGTGCCATTTCGGCGATCCAGAAGTTGATGCGCCGTACCCAGCCAACCCATATGGCGGTGATCTTTGACACGCCAGAGCCGACATTCCGTCATAAATTATCACCGATTTACAAGGGTGACCGTCCAAGCATGCCAGAGGAACTGTCACAACAGATTCCGTATTTGCATGCCTTGATCAAGGCACAGGGTATTCCACTGTACAGCCTGCCAGGTGCAGAAGCGGATGACATTATTGGAACGCTGGCAAAACGTGCGGTGCTTGAGGGTCATCATGTGCTGATCTCAACGGGCGACAAGGACATGGCGCAACTGGTCAATGAGCATGTCAAACTGGAAGACAGCTTCAAGGACCGCGTGCTGGATGAGGCTGGCGTATATGAGAAGTTTGGGGTGCACCCGCACCAGATTATTGACTATCTCACCCTTATGGGCGATGCTTCTGACGGTATCATGGGCGTCCCAGGCGTGGGGGCGAAAACGGCTGCCAAACTGCTGAATGAATACGGTTCACTGAACAATATCATTGCCAATGCAGACCAGCTCAAGGGCAAAATCAGTCAAAACATTAAGGACAATCTGGACAACATCAAGATTGATCATCAGCTTGCCAGCATTGTCTGTGACCTTGAGCTTAATCTGGACTGGCATGAACTCAAGCTCTGCAATCCAAATGTGGACCATCTGCGCAACCTCTACACTGAACTGGAATTTCGTAACCAGTTACAGTCACTGGATCACCCGAACAATCCAAATAGCTCTGCCTATCAACAAACTTCACAGAATATCGTGAAAGCTGCGCAAAACACTGAAGCCACGGCGGCACAGGACAGCATTCCAGAAGACCATGCCAACCTTTCCAGTCAGGATGACCAACTTGGCACGGCCAACTATCATACGGTACTGAAACAGGAAGATTGGGACAACTTATTACAACGGATGCAGCAGGCCGATCACTTTGCCATTGATACAGAAACCACCAGTCTGGACTATCGTATTGCAGAGTTGGTTGGATTTTCTGTCGCCTTTGATGCAAATGATGCCTATTACATTCCATTGGCACATGACTATGAAAATGCACCTGAACAACTCAATCGTGAAGCTGTTTTGGCACAGATCAAACCGATTCTTGAAAATGAAAACATCAGGAAAATCGGTCATCATTTAAAATATGATGCACACATCTTTGCCAATCACGGCATCATCATTCAGGGCTGGTATTTCGACACCATGCTGGCGTCTTATGTCCTGAATGCAGCGGCGACACGTCATGGTATGGATGATGTGGCACGGGTGTATCTTAGCCATCTCACCACCACTTTCGAGCAAATCGCAGGTAAGGGTGCCAAACAGAAAACCTTTAACCAGATTGAGCTTGAGGTTGCGGCACATTATGCCGCTGAAGATGCCCATGTCACCTATCGGCTGTATGAGGTGCTGTCAGCAAAGCTCCAGCCTTTCCCTGAACTGGTCAATATCCTGCATAAGATTGAGATGCCTGTTGCTCGGGTATTGACGGGCATGGAAGAAGATGGGATCAAGCTGGATCATGCTTTCCTTGACCAGCTCAGTGTTGAGTTTTCTGAAACCATGCAGACACTGGAAAATCAGGCCACTGAACTGGCAGGTGAGGCATTTAATATCGCCTCGCCAAAACAGGTCGGCGAAGTGTTATTTGACAAACTGGGCATCAAGGGCGGCAAGAAAACTGCAACGGGACAATACAGCACCAGTGAAAGTGTGCTGGAAAAGATTGAGCATCCGCTGGCCGAAGTGATTCTGGAACACCGTGGGCTGGCAAAGCTTAAAAACACCTATACTGACCGTCTGGTTGAACAGTCACATGATACGACACATCGTGTGCATACCAGCTATCATCAGGCCTTGACCGCGACGGGTCGCCTGTCATCTACTGATCCAAACCTGCAAAACATTCCAATTCGTACTCAAATTGGACGTCAGATTCGCAAGGCCTTTATTGCGCCCGAGGGACGTGTGCTGCTGGCAGCCGACTATTCACAAATTGAACTGCGCCTGATGGCCCACTTTTCCCAGGATGATGCCTTGGTTCATGCGTTCCAGCATGGACAAGATGTACACCGCCGTACCGCGGCTGAGGTACTGGGCATTGCTATCGAAGATGTGACCAATGACCAGCGCCGTCAAGCCAAGGCTGTCAATTTCGGCCTACTTTATGGCATGTCGGAATTTGGCTTGATTCGTCAGTTGGGCTTTACCCGTGAAGAATCGCAGAACTATATCAAGCAATACTTCCGTCGCTACCCTGGCATTTATGAATATATGCAGCGTACACGTCAGGTTGCACTGGAACAGGGTTTTGTTGAAACGATATTGGGGCGCCGTTTATATACGCCAGATATTGATGCACGAAACATGATGGTGCGTAAGGCGGCTGAACGCGCCGCAATTAACGCGCCATTACAGGGAAGCGCGGCAGATATCATCAAGATTGCCATGATTGAGGTTGATAAAATCCTGCCAAAAGATCAGGCCAAGCTTTTATTGCAGGTACACGATGAACTAGTGTTTGAAGTGGATGAAGCGATTGCTGCGGAATTATCCAAGCAAATCGCGGATGTCATGCAGTCTGTCGTTCAGATTTCAGTTCCATTGGTGGTTGAGGTCGGACAGGGACTGAACTGGGATGCTGCCCATTAATATATGATCATTCTTCAATAAATTTTCCCTTGCAGATAAACATACTTTTCAACGCTGCAAGGGAAATTACAATAAACCATCCCTTATAAAAACTAACCATAACAGGAGAAAGGAATGCAATATGTCGTTTAATCAGGTTCAATTTAACCGTTATCATTCCATTGATTCTTTACGCTTTATTTCAATTTTTCTGGTCTTGCTGCATCACTTTAACATCCCTTACAAACTGTTTGACACCTCAATCAATTTCCAGATTTTTGGTGAAGACATCACCACCCTGTTCGCCAGAAATGGTAACTATGGGGTAACGATGTTTTTTGTCATCTCAGGCTATCTGATTACTTCACATACCATCAAACGCTGGGGCACCCTAAGCCAGATCAATATGCGGGATTTCTACATCTCACGATTTGCCCGAATCATGCCCACCATGATTTTACTGGTCTGTCTGATTAATCTTTTAGGCGCATTTGAACTCAAACCCTTTATGACCCAGGCACCCAATGGCATTGTGGTGGCACAGTCAACAGTGAATTTGGCGGCTCTCACCTTTTGGATGAATATCCTGATTATCGAAAATGGCTGGGTCAACTATGTGCTGGGCGTGTTGTGGTCGTTATCCGTTGAAGAAGTGTTTTACCTACTTTTTCCACTAACTGTCCTCTTCCTCAAAAGACAATCTCTTTTTTTGATTGCCTGTATCGCCCTGATTCTGTTTTGTCCTTATTTCAGGTATTTACATTATGGTGAGGAAAGTGGTGCCTATCTGTATCACTATTTTTCCAGTTTTGACGGAATTGCCTTTGGCTGCCTTGCGGCATTGATTGCACCACAGCTTAAACTCAATCAAAACACATGGTCATTGCTTAAATTTGCTGCGATCGGTACGATGCTGCTGATCTATTTTTCTGCGCCGATTAAGGAAAGCTGTGTTTGGGGAATTAGCCTATTTGCCTTGGGAACTGCAATTGTGATTCTGGCTAATGTTGCAAACGAACAAGTCAATGTTCAGGTTAATCGCTTTAAATTTCTACAAAATATCGGTAAAAATAGCTATGAAATTTACCTATTCCACTTGATCATCCTAGGCTTTTTTAAGCTGTTTTATACGCCCGCATTAACTCAGGGCGATATTAAACTTGCACTTTTATTGATTTATCTTGTACTTGCGATTGGACTAGGTTCCATCATTGCCCATTACTTTTCCAATCCACTGAATCAAAAAATACGACAATGTTTCATCAGAAAATAAAAAATGGGCATCTCGCCCATTTTTTATTGAATCCAGTTTGCTTAAAGACCTGTTAATAACACTTTAGCCGCTTCATTCATCAGGATTTCAGCAATATAAAGTGCCAGAAAAGCCAGAATTGGCGACAGATCAATCATCCCCATATTTGGCAACAAACGGCGGAAAGGTGCAAGCAATGGCTCAGCAAGCTCCTGAATCACTTCAATATAAGGTGAACGTGTCTGCGTAAACATCACCACCCAGCTTAAAATGATGGTTGCAAAAATCAGGTAGCGGCAGAAACGGATCAGGTCCTGAATCATAGTCACAAAAGTCGTGATCACCAGATACACGGCACTATGCGGCATCTGCCCAGACAAATACATCAGGCCAAAGATCTTCAGTAAATACAGCACCACCAGCAAGGCAACCGCAGCCAAATTGACACGCCCCTTGCCCACCGTTGGAAAAATACGGCTAAAAATATCCACAATCTTGGTGGCTTTCACAGTTGAAAGCACCACAGGATTGTATGGACTGACTGCCGCCAATTGCATTAAAAAACGGAAAAAGACCAATAAAATTGCAACATTGATCAAAACACCAAAAATTAGCGCAGAACTTGCACCCATAATTGTCTTATCCTACTTAAACCGATTTAGTCTTGTCACTCAGCTCTTGTGCGAGCTCTTGGCTACGCTTCTGAGCTGCTGCAAGCGCTGCCTGAATATTTTGTGAAATCTGCGCACGGTCAAACACTTCCAAAGCCGCCTGGGTTGTGCCATTTGGAGAGGTCACGTTTTTGCGTAATTCTGCTGGAGAGTTTGAGCTGGTGATCGCCATTTGTGCGGCACCCAGTGCCGTTTGTAACGTCAATGCTGTCGCCACTTTCTCATCCAGACCGAGATTCTTGCCTGCACGGATCATGCTTTCCATCAAATAGAAAAAGTACGCAGGACCAGAACCAGATACCGCGGTTACCGCATCAATTTGCGCTTCATTATCCACCCAAATGGTGAGACCTGTCGCTGCAAGAATTTGGCTGCTCAGTTCACGATCCTGCACACCCACTGCTTCAGGTGCATAAATGCCATGCGCCCCTGTCTGCACCAATGCAGGTGTATTTGGCATCACACGCACAATACGCTGGCTGCCGCCCCCAATGAGGTCTGAAATGGTTTGAATCTCAGCACCCGCAATAATTGAGATCACCAGTTTATCCGACAGCAATCCCTTTAATGGCTGTAATACCGTTGCCAATACCTGTGGCTTCACCGCCAATACAACGACATCCGCATTTTTAATGGCTTCAGCATTGTCGGTGGTGGTCTGAATGCCTTTTTCTTCCAATACATGACGAATCTGTTCTATGGGGTCGGAAACGGTAATGCGTGTTGTTGGTAAACCGCGGGAAAGCAGCCCACCAATCAAGGCTTGCGCCATGTTGCCACCACCAATAAAACAAATATTTTGATTCAATGCTGTCGCCATATCCTACTCGTCATGTAAAAAAGACTGCTGAGAAAAATCATCACAGTCAGAAATTAAACCTGGTTGCCAACCGCCATGCTCTACATAGTCAGATTGCGCCAACCAAAAACCTTTTGGGCTAAAAACCCCAAGCATAACATTATCCACGACTAATATTTGAATTGTATGACGTAACCAAGGCAAAATCTGTGCTTCCTGAATGGCTTTTTTCAGTGGCCAATGTCCAACCCGCCCATAAAGATGGATTTTCTCGCCCCCCTGCCGCTTGATTAAGTGCAACTCTCGACCCAGCAGTTTTGGAGCAAGCCCAATCGTCTGCGATTCAATCCTGAATTTTCCCGCTGCAACCTGTACAAATTGACCTATTTCATAATGCTGTGACGACACATTTGCAATGGGTGATTGCTTTTCCGCATATAATGCATCATATGTTAAACGATACAATTTTTTCTGATAGCGAACATAATAATGCTGGTTGATATGTAAAGTCGCCTGTGCATCAGGTTTCGCCAGAATCACCTCTTGCTGTAGACGCTGTACCATATCGTAACTTGGACGATACGGGTCTTTACCTTTTATCCATGCAGAAAGCAATTGGCGTTGCCGAGCTGCTGAAAGTTGAGAAAGCGCAAGTAAGTCGATTTCATTATCCGTGGCGCAGTGTTGCCAATCTTCCTGCAACACATCATTCAGTATTTCGGCTGCATCCTGCATCAGATAACTGGTGCGTGCCACAGCAGCCTGCATTTTAGGGAAACGCTTTTGCAAGACAGGCCATAGTTCCCCACGACACCATGCCCGATCATAATGCGTGTCATGATTGGTTGGATCAGTCACATAGTCAAAACCAAGTTGCTGTGACCATTGCTCAATCTGTTCTCGACTCAGAGCCAGAAATGGCCGCCAAATCGTGAGGTCTTGACGCACATCAATTTGCTGCATGGCAGCCAGTCCATTGACTCCCGTGCCTGAGAATAAGCGCAATAATAACGTTTCAGCCTGATCTTGCTGATGATGTGCTAAAACAAGAATTTCGTTGGCTTGTAAATGCTGTTGATAGGCCTGATAACGCGCCTGACGCGCTTGCTGTTCCAGATTGCCTGTTGCAACCTGCACCTTTTGAATGACACACGGAATATTCAGCGCTTCAGCTTGTTTTTGTACCAGTGCTCCCCATTCCGCACTCACCTGCTGTAATTGATGATCAATGTAAATTGCACGGATCTGGGCAGGAAAAATTTCAGACATCAGATGCAACAACAGCATGGAATCCATGCCGCCGCTACACCCAATCAGGAACTGGGTTTGTTCAGGAAAATGCTGTGTTTGTGCTAAGACGCGATGCCTAAATTGCTGCTGCCAAACTTCATTAAACGTTGATAACGTGCGTCGCATCTTGCTTGAGCATCCATCGGTTGCAGTTCATCCAGGGCTTGTTTTAACACATCTTTTAAGTCATGCATGACTTTTTCAGGCTGCAAATGCGCCCCTTCGCCCTCATCCACAACATACTCAACAATGCCCAAAGCCTTGAGCTTGTCTGCCGTCAAGGCCAGTGCCTCACTCGCTTGAGCGGCCTTGTCTGCTGTTTTCCATAGAATGGAGGCACAGCCTTCAGGTGAGATCACCGAGTAAATACTGTGTGACAGCATAATCACGCGATCCGCCACACCAATACCCAGCGCACCACCAGAACCGCCTTCACCAAGCACAGTGGCAATCACAGGCACTTTCAAGCTGGAAAGTTGTGCCAAACTGGTGGCGATTGCCTCCGCCTGACCGCGTTCTTCCGCACCCACCCCTGGATAGGCACCCATGGTATCGACAAAGGTAAACACAGGTAAGTTAAAACGCTCAGCCATGTCCAGTAAACGCTGTGATTTACGATAGCCTTCAGGGTTACACATCCCAAAGTTGTGCTGTAGCTTTTCACGGGTGCCGCGACCACGATGCTGTCCAACCACCATGACAGGTTGTCCCTCAAAACGTGCCAAGCCACCAATCATGGCACCATCATCACCAAATAAACGGTCACCATGCAGTGCATCAAACTCAGTAAAGATTTCACTGACATAATCAAGAAATTGCGGACGCTCAGGATGTCGTGCAATTTGAACCGTAGCCCACGCCTTGGACTGAGTCGCTTTATTTTTCATAAGTCAAAAATGATCCATAACAATATGGTTAATCAATAAATTTGTCTGACTGAATATTTAACTCAATGTCCCAATGCTTGAATTGCACCTGCTCATCATGCAGGTCTGCAACCAGTAAAGGCCATTGTTTAGCATCGCCAGAAACGCTGAGTTGCCATTGTTGATCATTTACCACACTCAGTTCAATGGCAGGAAGCATCTGATCACTGCGACTATGGTTCAGCAAAACTGCGAGGCGAAGCAACAGGCAAAGATAGAGTAAATGACTGCCGCCCACCTTTAAAACATCATTCCTGACATCGGCACGCAACTTACGCCGATGATGGGAAACCAGATGTGAAAGATGGTTTTGATCAATCTGTGAGAAGCCTGGAATATCTGAATGCTGCAACAAATAGGCACCATGACGATGATAGCCACCGTGGCTAATCGCCAAACCAATTTCATGCAAATAGGCGGCACGACGCAGTAAGTCACTGTCTTCTGTGGTTAAATGCAATGCCCCAGCTACACCATCAAACAATTGCTGGGCAGTATTCACCACACGTTCAGCCTGCTTTGGATCGGCGTTATAACGGCCCATCAACGCCTGTACACTGCGGTCACGAATATCTTCATGCTTGAAACGGCCTAACAGGTCATACATCACGCCCTCACGCAATGCACCATCGGAATATGCCAACTTATCAATATTCAAAACGTCAAAAATCGCATACAGAATTGCCATACCGGCTGGCAAAACTGCTCGGCGGTCTTCACGCAGTCCTTCAAAATCAATTTCTGAAACATGCTTAAATTTAAGCAGACGATCCTTTAACTTAGACAACCCTTCATGCGTCAGGTTTTCCTGTTCATCACTCAACTCCAAATTGACTGCAATCTGACGGCATGCCTTGATGGTTCCACTCGAACCAACAACCGTGTCCCAGCCTTCAGTCTTATAGGTGTTGGCTATCGCAGACATTTCCTTACGTGCCGCAACCACCGCCTTGTCAAAGGCCTTGGTGGAAATCTCACCATCAGGGAAATATGCCTTACTGTAAGCCACACAGCCCATTTGCAGGGATTCGGTATAAAGTGGCTCGAACTCTTCACCAATAATAAATTCGGTTGAACCACCACCAATATCGACCACCAAACGTCGTCCACCATTGGCCATGGTGTGTGAAACACCAAGATAAATCAGGCGGGCCTCTTCACGGCCTGCAATGATTTCAATTGGTTTTGGCAGGATTTCAGCAGCTTTCTGGATAAACTCATGGCCATTTTTTGCCTGTCTCAGTGCATTGGTCGCCACAATTCTTAAACGGTTGGGTGGCACAGAACTTAAACGACCCACAAAACGTGCCAAACAGGCCAATCCCCGCTGTTGTGCAGCCTCGGTTAAATTCTTGTTTTCGTCCAGTCCCGCTGCCAACTGTACTTTTTCTGACATTGAAGCAACTTTCTTAACTTCACCGTGATCAACACGAGCGATTGCCAAATGGAAACTATTTGAACCCATGTCAATCGCGGCAAGTAATTCTTCATCAATCAGAAAATCAGACATTATTTATATAAACCCATACACCATTCAGGCATTAGAGTAATTCACACGCCAATAATTTTAAAGTCATTTTCAGCAATAAAACTCGCGTATTTTCGCTTTTATCAAGTAAATGATTGTATAAGTCGATGGTCAACATCGTGAGCATCCATTAGACTTTTTATTTTCAAACTTGAATAATCAGAACAAACCCTTACATTGAGTAAAGTAGCAATGTAATATTCATCGTGATGATGATCAAATTCGCACTTTATTCCTTAAATTTGGAGCAACCTTATGTCTGCGACTATTGTTAATACAACTGATGAAAACTTCCAAGCAGATGTTTTAGATGCTGAAACTCCTGTACTTGTTGACTTCTGGGCTGGCTGGTGTGCGCCTTGTAAAGCCATTGCACCTGTACTTGAAGACTTGTCAAATGAATATGCAGGCAAGGTGAAAATCGTTAAGGTTGACGTGACTGCATGTGAAGACACTGCCGTGAAATACAACATCCGTAACATTCCAGCATTATTGATGTTTAAAAATGGTGAAGTTGTGGCACAACAGGTTGGCGCAGCGCCGCGTTCAAAACTTGCGGCATTTATTGACCAGAACATCTAATTGCTGGATGTAGTTGTCAATCGGAAGAAATATACTATTAACAAATAGTGTATTTCTTCGTAAAAATTGACAAATTCCCTGATTTCCCCTATATTACTGGATCAAGAAGCCCTGAATGGAATCTACTTCATTACGCTTCTTACAAAACACAAAACATAAGATCGCCGCTCGGCAATAAACAATTGTTTTCACATTTCTCTCTGAAACAATGAACCAAGCTACTGAATTGTGGTTGTGTATCTACAATTACATCAGCATCTATGTATGCGGTCGATTTTTTATTCTTTTCCCAACATTATCCTCCACTTATTCCATTCTGTCTGACCACTTATGAACTTAACTGAACTCAAGAAAAAACCCATTGGCGAACTCATTAAGATTGCGGAGTTTATGGGCCTTGAAGGTATGGCACGTAACCGTAAACAAGATATTATTTTTGCCATTTTAAAGCGCCATGCCATGAATGGCGAAGAAATCTTTGGTGATGGTGTTCTCGAAATTCTCTCTGATGGTTTTGGTTTCCTACGATCGGCTGCTGGTTCATATTTGGCAGGACCAGATGACATTTATGTCAGCCCATCCCAGATTCGCCGTTTCAACCTGCGCACAGGTGACACCATTACAGGTACAATTCGTCCACCAAAAGAAGGCGAGCGTTATTTTGCCCTGTTAAAGGTGAATCAAATTAACTATGACACGCCTGAAAACTCACGTAATAAAATTTTATTTGAAAACCTGACGCCATTGTTCCCAACTGAACAGCTGGTGATGGAGCTTGGGAATGGTACAACTGAAGATCTAACCGCACGTGTGGTTGATCTGGTTGCACCGATTGGTAAAGGTCAGCGTTCAATTATTGTTGCACCACCGAAAGCGGGTAAAACCATGTTGTTGCAAAATATCGCCCAGTCGATTGTACGCAATAACCCTGAAGTATTCTTGATTGTACTTTTAATTGACGAACGTCCTGAAGAAGTTACGGAGATGGAACGTACTGTTCGTGGTGAGGTGGTGGCATCAACCTTTGATGAAGCACCTGCCCGTCACGTTCAGGTTGCTGAAATGGTGATTGAGAAAGCCAAACGCCTTGTTGAGCACAAGAAAGATGTTGTGATCCTGCTTGACTCCATTACCCGTCTTGCACGCGCCTACAACACCGTGATTCCATCATCAGGCAAGGTACTTACAGGGGGTGTGGATGCCCATGCCCTTGAACGTCCGAAACGTTTCTTTGGTGCCGCACGTAATATTGAAGAAGGTGGCTCATTGACCATCATCTCAACTGCCCTGATTGAAACAGGCAGTAAGATGGATGATGTCATCTATGAAGAGTTTAAGGGTACAGGCAACCAGGAAATTACACTGGATCGCCGTATTGCCGAGAAACGCGTGTTCCCTGCCATGAACATCAAGAAATCAGGCACCCGCCGTGAAGAACGCCTCATGGATGAAGACAATCTACGCAAGGTCTGGATTCTGCGCAAACTACTCCATCCTATGGATGAGCTTGCGGCGATGGAATTCTTATTGGATCGCATGAAAGAGACCAAGACTAATGATGATTTCTTCGACCAGATGAAGCGTAAAGCGGCAAACTAATCGCGGCACTTCATTAAAAAAGCCACCTTTTATGGTGGCTTTTTTAATTCGGTTGACACCGTTACATATTATTTACACATTATTTAAAAATCCCACATAAAAATTAAGTTATTGTTTTTTAAAACAATGAGTAAAATTTAAAGACCTAAAACAACAAATATCCGATTTAAACTTACTTTTCCATAGTTATTTTCTATCAAAAATTAGCCAATTTTTGTCATTTTTTGTCGTTTTGTTGGACAGGGCTGTAGTAATTCATGATTTGCTTTGATAGGATAGCAGCAGACCAGTTAGACTGCTCCCTGCGTTGTTACCTAAAGCGTTTAGGAATAATAAAAGCACATACAGACTAACCCAGGTTTTTTTTAATCTCACAATTTTATGAGAGTGATGCCATGTTATTCAAGAAATTTGCTGTTGCTGCTGCTATTGCCACTACTTTAGCTTTCGTTGGTTGCTCTAAGAAAGAAGAAGCTCCAGCTACTGCTGCTGCTTCTGAAGCTGTAGAAGCTGCTACTGAAGCAACTGAAGCTGCTTCTGAAGCGACTGACGCTGCTGCTGATGCAACTGTTGCTGCTGATGCTGCTGCTTCTGAAGCGACTGAAGCTGCTGCTTCTGACGTTGCTGCTACTGAAGCTGCTCCAGTTGAAGCTTCTGCTGCACAATAATCTAGTTTTAGATTATTCAAAAAAGAGAACCCTTTGGTTCTCTTTTTTTATGCCTGATTTTCGATCAAGTTCAAAAAATTAAAAATAAGAACATAAAAAAGCAGATCAATCGATCTGCTCATTTCCAACACGTTGTCTAAATTTCTGGCCCGCCCTAAACGTGACCACTCGACGGGCAGAAATCGGAATTTCCTCACCCGTTTTTGGATTACGTCCAGGACGTTCGCGCTTGTCACGCAACTCAAAATTACCGAACCCTGAAAGTTTGACTTGCTCACCCGCAATCAATGCCTGGCTGATTTCGTCAAAAAATAACTCGACCATCTGTTTTGCTTCACGGCGATTTAAACTCGTAAGCTCACTTAAATGGTCCGCCATCTCTGCTTTTGTTAATGCTGTCATGAGGCCCTCAATGTCGCTTGGTAAGTGTCTTCCAACACTTGAATAATGTTATCCATACCAGATTTGATTTCAGCATCTTCAAGCGTACGTGCTGGATGTTGCCATAGCAATGCAAATGCCAAAGAACGTTTGCCTTGCTCAACCCCTTGTCCCGTATACACATCGAACAACCATGTTGAGTCGAGTAACTCCCCACCTGTTTGCTCAATTAACCGCTGAATATCTCTTACCTCAATCTTATCAGAGATTAAAAGCGCAATATCACGTCTAACCGATGGAAAACGTGATAATTCTGTAAAATTAGATACATAAGATTGCAAAACAGCCTGTTGATCCAGTTCTGCCACCCATGTTGTGCTCAAATCCAGCTCATTTTCCAGTGATGGGTGCAAACGACCTAAATAACCAATCGACTGTCCATCCACCACAATTTCAGCAGACTGCCCAGGATGCAGCCATGCACGCTCGGTACGGACAAATTCAGCCTGTACACGTCCCGCAGCCAGAATTTCTTCCACCTCACCCTTGAAATCAAAGAAATCCATTGCCTGTGGTTTTGCGTGCCAGGATTCTGGCGCACGTGAACCTACAGCAATCAATGCCAGAGTCGGAATCTGTTTCAGGTCATGAATACTTTGTGCATTCTGATAATCAAAACGTAAACCCAACTCAAAGAAACGGACGCGCTGCTGTTGACGGTTCAGATTGTACTGAACACAAGGAATCAAGCTGGATAATAAGGTACTACGCATTGCAGCCAAATCACTGGAAATCGGATTGGCAAGCATCAATGGCTGTACATTTGGGTTGAGTTGCTTTTCAAGCTTCGCATCGGCAAAGCTAAAGCTAATCGCCTCCTGATAGCCCAAAGTTGCAATGGTCTGGCGCAGTTGAGCAATTTCAAAACGGTCTTGATATTTCTCTAGTTTCACATCAATTTTTGGCAAGCTGATCTGAATGTTGTCATAGCCGTGGATACGTGCAACTTCTTCAATCAGGTCCTGATAGATTGCCATATCATAACGGTGTGAAGGTGGAATAACACTCCACTCGCTTTCATCGATTGCTGTAACAACACAACCAAGGCGTGTTAATGCATCGGCAATAAAATCACCCGCCACTTGATATCCAAGCAACTGATCAACCTGTGCCTGTTTCAATACAATCGCTTCACGTTTTGGCAATAAGCTCGTTTGTTCAGCCACCGTAATTGGGCCAAACTCACCACCAGCAAAGGCTCGAATCAATTCAGAAGCACGGTGCATGGCAATCATTGGCAGTTCAAAATCGACACCACGCTCATAACGCTGTGATGAATCGGTATGTAAACCAAAGCGACGCGCGCGACCTGCAATGGCTAAAGGCGCAAAGAATGCACTTTCAAGGAAAATATCCTGAGTATCATCGGTCACTGATGAATCCAGGCCACCCATGATGCCTGCAATTGCCAATGCTTTTTGCTCATCTGCAATCACGATGATGTCTTCTTGCAGTTCAACCTCCTGATCATTCAGCAACCTCAATTTTTCTTGAGGCTGTGCCTGTCGAACCTGAATCGAACCTGCAATTTTAGCCAAGTCAAAGGCATGCATTGGCTGGCCTAACTCAAGTAATACGTAGTTGGTAATATCTACCAAAATACTATGGGTACGGATGCCTGAACGTGCTAGCGCCTGTTCCATCCATTCAGGAGTTGCCGCTTTGACATTGACGTTTTTAATGATACGTCCTAAATAGCGAGGTGCCCCCTCAGTGGTGATGGAGACAGCTTTTTCATCGGTGATGGTAGCAGTAATCGCCTGAATATGAGGTTCATTGACATTCAACTGATTGATCACTGCGATTTCACGTGCAATGCCTCGGATACTGAAACAGTCACCACGGTTTGGCGTGATGCTAATATCTATCACATTGTCATCAAGCTTTAAATATTCACGGATATTGATTCCCACTGGCGCATCAGCAGGCAGTTCCAACAAACCATCAATCTTATCTTCCAGATCAATCTCGGAAGCACCACACAGCATGCCCTGTGATTCCACACCACGAAGCTTGCCTTTCTTGATTTTAAAATCGCCTGGCAATACCGCACCAATGGTTGCCACAGGAGCTTTCATACCTGCGCGGACATTTGGCGCACCACAAACAATCTGCAATGGTTCACCTGAACCAATGTTAACTGTTGTCACACGTAAACGGTCTGCATCTGGATGCTGTTCTACCGTGAGAACTTCACCAACAACCACACCTGTAAATGGTTTTGCCACGGGCGCAAGCTCATCAACTTCCAGACCTAACATGGTCAATTGATCAGAAAGTGTTTCACTATCAATAGCTGGATTGACCCAGGTGCGTAACCAATTTTCACTAATTTTCATCTATATTTATCCTTTGCGGGATTTTTTAGGGCGAACACAGTTCGCCCCTACAATATTAATCTTTGGATTTCAGGCAAACTGGCGTAGGAAACGCACATCATTCTGGTAGAACATACGCAAGTCATTGATGCCATAACGTAACATCGCAAAACGTTCCACCCCTAAACCAAAAGCAAAGCCCTTGTATTGATCAGGATCAATCCCTGCGGCACGTAGTACATTTGGATGCACCATGCCACAGCCCAAAACTTCCAACCAGCGACCACGTTCATCCATGATATCCACTTCTGCACTTGGTTCAGTGAATGGGAAGTAAGATGGACGGAAACGAACTTTCAGGTCTTTTTCAAAGAATTCATTGAGTAAGTTAATCAGCAAACCTTTTAACTCAGCAAAACTGGTATTTTCAGCAACGTATAACCCCTCAACCTGATGGAACATCGGTGAGTGGGTTTGATCTGAGTCACAACGGTAAACACGGCCTGGACACACGATACGAATCGGTGGCTGACTGGTTTCCATGGTACGAATCTGCACACCAGAAGTATGGGTACGCAGTAAATGTGTTGCGTCAAAATAGAACGTGTCATGCATGGCACGTGCTGGGTGATGGCCTGGAATATTCAAGGCTTCAAAGTTGTGATAGTCATCTTCAACTTCAGGACCATAAGCGATCTGGAAACCCGCCTTGGTAAAGAACTGGCAAATACGCTCCTGCACCTGGGTGACTGGATGGATACTTCCCATGCGTTGACCGCGACCAGGCAAGGTGATATCAATCGTTTCACTGGCAAGCTTTTGTGCAAGCTCAGCCTGCTGTAAGGTTGTTTGGCGCTCAGTCAAAGCGGCATTGATTGCTTCACGAACCGCATGAATCGCGGCACCTTGTACTTTGCGCTCTTCAGGATCCATTTTTCCAAGCGCTTTCGATTGCTCTGCAAGCTGGCTTTTCTTCCCTGTAAATTGCACACGGGCCTGGTCGAGTGCAGCAAGGTCTTGAGCCGCTGCAATGGCAGCAAGCGCTTCAGTGGTCAGGGCTTCCAGTGACATAGTAACTCTCAAAGCAACAAATTATAGAAATATAATAAAACGCTATAGTTTATCAGCTTTTTACCTGTTTTTTGAAGTTAAACGGCTGTTTAAATAGGGTGCTTTTTTGGTGGTCCTATCACTACCGAATATCAAGATGAGATAATCAAGTCAGCAAATTTTCGTAAAAAAACGATCAATATTTTAATAAAATGTATAAGATACTAGGGTCTGTTGACATTTCAGCCATGCTTGCGTTATAGGCTAAAACGACATAAACAAGGCATGAAACGCAGGCAATGGCGACTCCCTTGTCAAGTTTCATAACGAAGTTTAGGGAGGTTTTAGCCATAACCCTGCGGGACAGGGACATTTTTTGCCGCTACTGCGTTATGCCTTACTTATTTAGAATCACTAAATTTCGTAAGTCATGCCTTGTACCATCTAAAAAATGTCCTCTGTCGCAAGCATCTGTGAAATCTCAACAGCCCCTAATATCGTCAATGAGAAAGAATAACGATGGCGCTTGATCAAATCTGGAAACAACAGCTTACCTTAGTGAGTTATGGCAATGAATTTCTTGCAGGAAATCTCAATTTTAGCCGTTGGGTTGAACATCCTATTTTTGATCACCAATGTTTGACTTTCCGCGACCTGTTATCACAACATTTACTGGCACAACACTTCCAGATTTGGCTGGAAGGGCTGAAAAAACAGGGCGTTACCAAACTCAGTCTACACTTATCCACTTTATTAAATGAAGAGCAAAACCCAAACCCCAATATTGAGCTACTTCCCTTTGCACACTTTATGGTCAGCCATCAGGCCAATAAAAAAACTGCATGGATTTGCGGGCAGGAACTGGCTGAATGGTATAACAGTGACAATGAGTTTGAAGTGCCTGTTTCACAGAAAATCACACTGGGACAGGAAACTTTTTGGGGGTATGAACTGAATGACAAACTTGTCAAAAAAATAAATGCTGATTTACAAAATGTGAATTGGAACGATGTAGTGGTTTTTCTGGAACGTGAGCTTTTTGACAGCAAATATGCCCAGCATTTTCCTGAACCAGCACAACAAGACTTTCCATTTTATGGCTATGAAGTTGATCCCACCCATCTTTCAAGCCAGCAGCTTGCATTGATTCCAACGGATTATCCAGCAGATTGCGCCCACCGTTTATTACATCGCACCCAAGCCCTAGCCAACTACCTGGAAGAAAAAAGACGCCATCCCTATCATGATTCAGGTGAGCTGATTGACCCTGAGGAACAGATCAATTTACGCAACTTTGCCCAGAAAACCGATGACCTGTTTGCCAAGCTGATTGTTAAAACAGCCAACCACTATCAAACTGCACAGCTCACTGCTGAACCTGAAATCATCGACAGAACCATGGAAACATCACAGCATTTTAATCAGGCTCACCAGCATAAGGTTGGAACGTCTGGTGTGATTAAATTGATTATTCTCACGGTGATTATCTGTATCTGTGCTTACTATTTTGGGCTGTAACTATAAGCAATAACACAACCTGCCTACACGCAATCTGGTTTTTCTTTTATTGATCAGAAAGTTGGTTTAATTTTTATAATCACCTTATGCCCGCCATCATGCTGATTGACAATGTGATGTACATTTTCAATTTCACCCTCAACTTCAGCATCTGGCCCATAAAAAATTCGGATGGTTTCACCCTTTCTCGGCAAAATAGTCAGTTCTGTTTCAAATGCACCTTGCTGCAATCCCTCTACACTCACTAGCATATCTTTACCCCTATCCTATTTTCTTTTACTGTAAAAAGATTCAAGGGTAAATGTCCAATCAAACGTGTTAGGGTTGTGTAAGCTCTATTTATATTTAATCTCTGTTTATTCTTTAAATTTAATCATCTAAAAATAAAAAAGACCGCTAAAAAGCGGTCTTCCTTGAATCTCTAAGCTTATGCAGCTAATGCGCCTTTAGCTTTTTCAGCCAAAGCAGCAAATGCAACCGCATCATGCATAGCGATATCAGCTAATACGCGACGGTCAATGATCACTTGAGCTTTTTTCAAGCCATCGATCATACGGCTGTAAGACAAACCGTTAAGACGAGCACCAGCATTGATACGCGCAATCCATAAAGCACGGAATTGACGTTTCTTCTGACGGCGGTCACGGTAAGCGTATTGACCAGCTTTGATTACCGCCTGGAACGCTACGCGATAAACACGTGAACGAGCACCATAGTAACCTTTAGCGCGAGCAAGAATTTTTTTGTGACGACGATGAGCCACTACACCACGTTTTACACGAGCCATTTATAATCTCCTTAGATGTATGGGCACATAGCACGAACTGATGCAACGTCACTTACGTGAACCATTACACAACCGCGCAATTGACGGATACGCTTAGCAGATTTTTTGGTCAAAATGTGGCGCTTGAATGCTTGTTTGCGCTTGAAACCGTTTGCAGTCGCTTTAAAGCGTTTAGCTGCACCACGGCGAGTTTTTAACTTAGCCATAGTAACCTCTTTTGGGCACCTGTTCGGCACGTTTGCATTATTACAAATCGACCTGCAGGTAAGGAGTGCAGTATCATATAGCATCTGCGCATAAAACAAAAGCAAAATGCTCATTTTTTGATAATACCTTATCCTTTTTCTCCAAACGTTATTTCCCATAATTAATTCTCAAATTATGAGAAACATCCACAAAACCAGCGCTTATAATATATGCAAATTCTCACCCTCCAATTAATATGAATATACAGAATGATGCATTTGCGGCATTAAGGTATCGGGATTTCTCCATTGTCACCATTAACCAGTTTTGCCTGACGCTGGCAATCCTGATACAGGAAATCATTGTTGCCTATTCGCTTTACCAGATTACCCGTGACCCACTGACACTTGGTTTTATTGGACTTGCAGAAGCAATTCCATTTATTACCCTGTCTTTATGGGGCGGTTATTTTGCAGATAAGCTGAATAAACAGACCATCATGAAAGTATGTTTATTCTTTGCGATTCCTCTCCCTTTGGTTCTTTGGGGACTTTTCCATTTACATGGTTTAGAGAAAATTGGCATTACAACATTGTCTTGGGGAATTTATGCAGTCATTTTTGCCCTAGGAACCATTCGTGGTTTCTATAATCCCTCCGCCACGTCATTAAAGCCATTCCTGATTCCACGCGAACTGTATGCCAATGGTGCGACATGGACCACGATTGGCTGGCAAAGTGGTGTCATTATTGGCCCAATGCTGGGTGGCTTTATGCTGGCCTTTCTTGGGCGTGAAACCAGCTTCTTTGCAGTCACAGCATTATTAGCCACCTGCTTTATACTTATTACGTTGTTGCAAAAACGTAGTTTCCCCAAAATGGAAACTGAGAATGTGCTGCAAAGCCTGACGGATGGTTTCCGTTTTATCTGGAAAACCAAGATTGTGTTGTGGGCAATTTCACTTGATCTGGTTTCGGTATTATTTGGTGGTGTGATTGCCCTACTGCCGATCTTTGCCGAAGAAATCCTGAAAGTGGGTCCAGAGGGCTTGGGCTATTTAAGGGCAGCACCCTCAATTGGTGCACTCGTCACCATGATTGTACTCACCAAATTCCCACCCATGCATCATGCTTGGCGTAACATGCTACTAGCTGTTGCTGGCTTTGGCGTGTTTACGATTCTATTCGCATTCTCAAACAATATGTGGCTATCCCTGTTTGCTCTCGCGATGACAGGTGCCTGTGATAGTATTTCGGTTGTTGTTCGTCAAACTGTATTGCAAATTTTCCCACCAGAAAACATGCGTGGTCGTGTCGCTGCGGTAAATGGCATGTTTGTTTCTTCAAGCAATGAACTCGGTGCTTTTGAATCTGGTTTAGCAGCAAAATATTTAGGAACCATCACCGCAACAATCTTGGGTGGATGTATGACACTTGCTGTAGTCACTTATTGCTGGTTTAAAACCAATGATCTGTTCAAAGTCGATATTACTAAAGGTTCTGACCACTGAACCCAAGCTATAGGCTCTAGAGGGAAAGGGATAAATATCTTTCCCTTTAAGGCTTAAAAAACACCCAGATATAAAATATATAAAGTGAGATAACGTCCACCTTTTGCAATAGTCACAATCAATAAAAATCGCCAAAAGCTTTCTTTCATTAAACCCGCAATCAGGGTAATGGGGTCACCAATGATTGGAGTCCAGCTCAATAATAAAGAATAGAAACCATATTGATGATAAATTTGTTGTGCCTGCTCTAAACGTTTTTCTGAAACAGGAAACCATTTTTTATTCTTGAAATGCTCAATTTTCAGTCCCATCCACCAGTTCACACATGAACCCAGTACATTGCCAAGTGTTGCCACAAGTAAAAGATAGAAAGGGTTGGACAGTCCCTGTACAAGCAGTGTCATAAGCACCGCTTCGGACTGTAAGGGTAGTAAAGTGGCAGCCCCAAAAGCAGAGATAAATAACAACCAATAACTCATAAGGCCTAAACTATATTGATATTCGAGGAAATTACACTTTGATCGACAATGCTTTCTGTATTGCAGGTCGAGCAACTAAGCGCTCGATATAGTCCTGAACATAAGGATAATCTTCCAGTTGAATCCCTTGCCATTCATGGCGCAATGCCCAAGGCAAAATTGCCATATCTGCAATTGAATATTCACCTGCAACAAATTTCTGGCCAATCAACTGCTTGTTTAACACGCCATACAAACGCTTGGTTTCATTGACATAGCGATCAATTGCATAAGGGATACGTTCTGGCGCAAATTTGTTAAAATGGTGATTTTGCCCAAGCATCGGACCAAAGCCTCCCATTTGCCACATCAGCCATTGTTCAACCTCAACCCTTTCCTGCTCATCTGTTGGGTAGAACAAACCTGTCTTTCGGCCCAGATACTGTAGGATTGCGCCAGACTCAAATACCGAGATTGGCGCATTTCGCGGGCCATTCTGGTCAACAATTGCTGGAATTTTATTATTAGGGGAAATCTTTAGGAAGTCTGGCTGAAACTGATCACTTTCCATAATATTGATCGAATAGATTGTATATTCAAGTCCCATTTCTTCCAGGGCAATTGTGATTTTATGCCCATTTGGAGTACCCCAATAATACAAGTCAATCATTTATATTACCTATTCATCGTTATCTTGATTGTTGTTGCGTTATAGCATGTTTCCTGGTTATTGATCAGCAGTCAGGCACGAAAAGAAACAATAAAAAAGCACCGCATATTGCGGTGCTTTTTCTCAAGAAAAATTACTTTTTCTTTTTCGGACCAAGTAACATGCCCATTTGACGACCTTCCATTTTTGGAGGTTGTTCAACCACACCGAACTCAGCAACATCAGCCTCAATTTTCTGTAACTGGGCCAAACCAAGCTGTTGGTGTGCCATTTCACGACCACGGAAACGCAAGGTAATTTTCACCTTATTTCCTTCTTCAAGGAAACGTAAAATTGCACGCAATTTTACCTGATAATCACCGACATCCGTTGCAGGACGTAACTTGATTTCTTTCACTTGCACTTGATGCTGTTTTTTCTTCGCATCTTTTTGCTTTTGCTTCAAGTCAAATAAGTGCTTGTTGTAATCCATGATTTTACAAACAGGTGGTTCTGCGTTCGCAACAATCTCAACCAGGTCAAGATCGGCTTCCTCAGCAGCACGCAACGCTTCACTTAATGAAACGACTCCCTTTTGTTCTCCATCTGCGGCAACGAGACGTACTTCTTTTGCACGAATCTCGTCATTAATCGCAGGACGGTTACTTTTAGCACCTTGTTGTTGGTTACGGTCAGGCTGTTTAATCTTTATTACTCCACAATGTACCGGCCGCGTTCGGCGACGGCAGATTTCACCAAGTCAATAAATGCATCTACTGACATAGTACCTAAATTTTTTCCTGAGCGGGTACGCACATTCACCGTTCCCTCTTCCACTTCCCGATCACCGAGAACCAAGAGGTAAGGAATACGCTCCAGGGTACGCTCACGAATCTTAAATCCGATTTTTTCATTTCTCAAGTCGGAAATGGCACGAAGCCCATTTTGCTTGAGTTTTGCGACCACCTGCTCACATGCCTCAGCCTGTGAATCGGTAATGTTCATCACACAGGCCTGAACAGGTGCAAGCCAAGGTGGCATGAAACCCGCATAGTGTTCAATTAGTATACCAATAAAACGCTCAAAACTGCCAAGAATTGCGCGATGGAGCATGACTGGATGATCACGGTCATTGTCCTCAGTCACGAAAGTCGCCTCAAGGCGTTCTGGCATATTCGGGTCACATTGAATTGTACCGCATTGCCATACACGACCTAAACAGTCTTTCAGTGAAAATTCAATTTTCGGACCATAGAATGCACCCTCACCAGGTTGCAACTCCCACGGTAGACCTGCGGCATCCAGGGCATCTGCCAAGGCCTTTTCCGCAGTATCCCACATTTCCTCACTGCCCACGCGCTTTTCTGGACGTGTAGACAACTTCATTTGAATGTCTTCAAAACCAAAGTCTTTATATACTGCCAAAGTCAGTTGAATAAAGTCTGAAACTTCCTGCGCAATCTGGTCCTTGGTACAGAAAATATGTGCATCATCCTGGGTAAAGCCACGTACACGCATAATGCCATGTAATGAACCCGATGGCTCATTGCGGTGACAAGAACCAAACTCAGCTAAACGTAATGGCAACTCACGGTATGATTTTAAGCCCTGATTAAAGACCTGTACATGGCAAGGGCAGTTCATTGGCTTCACCGCATAATGGCGGTTTTCCGAATGGGTGGTAAACATGTTTTCTGCATAATTTGCAGCATGTCCCGATTTTTCCCATAGAATCAGGTCGACAATTTGTGGTGTCTTGATTTCCTGATAGCCATTATCCTGCTGAACTTTACGCATGTACTGTTCAAGTACCTGATAAATGGTCCAGCCATTTGGGTGCCAGAACACCATACCTGGCGCTTCTTCCTGCATGTGGAACAGGTCTAAAGCCTTGCCAATTTTACGGTGGTCACGCTTTTCAGCTTCTTCAATACGTTTGATATAGGCAGCTAGCTGCTTTTTGTCCGCCCAAGCTGTTCCATAAATACGTTGTAGCTGTTCATTCTTCGCATCACCACGCCAGTAAGCACCAGAGATTTTAGTGAGTTTGAATGATTTTAAGAATTTGGTGTTGGGTACGTGCGGACCACGGCACATATCCAGATAATCCTGATGGTAGTACAGGCCCATTTGTGTTTCATTCGGCATGTCTGCAATCAGGCGTAACTTGTATTCTTCACCACGTTCAGTAAATTCAGCAATGACCTCATCACGTGGCGTCATCTTTTTAATGACATCATAATCCTGATCAATGAGCTGTTTCATACGCTCTTCGATCGCCGCCATATCATCCAGTGTGAATGGACGTGGCATCCAGATGTCGTAGTAGAACCCTTCCTCGATCACAGGACCGATCACCATTTTCGCCTCTGGAAACAATTGCTTGACCGCATGTCCTACAAGGTGCGCACATGAGTGACGAATGATATCTAGACCATCTTCATCTTTCGGGGTAATAATTTGAACTGTTGCATCTTCTGTGATTAAGTCACAGGCATCCACCAAACGATCATTGATACGTCCCGCAACGGTATTTTTTGCAAGGCCTGGACCAATGCTTTGAGCAAGTTCCATCACGGAAATCGGATGATCAAACTGTTTCTGATCACCATTTGGTAAAGTAATGATTGGCATAATAAAATCCTTAAGGAGTGATGCCCCGCACAATGGAGCATATCACCGCGAGATTATGTATTGAGGCGGACCTCAAAAGATAAAAAACGGCGGATAAAAAAGTATCCAAGATTTTACACAGGTTTAGATGCGGATGAAACCTTTGAATCAGAAAAATACAGGAACAATCAAGGAATCGTCTCATACTAAAGCCTAAATGAATTAGACTGGGCGAAACACTATGTTGGTGTGGATATAAAAAACATGACAAGAACAGCAATGGAGCAGTACACATGGTCAGTGCATATGATGAGTTACCACGAACACCAGCAAATTTTGTTGCCTTATCACCGTTGCGCTACCTGGAGCGTGCCGCCTACATTTACCCAAATCAGGCAGCCATTATTCATGGTGAACGTCAAATTACATGGCAACAGACCTATCAGCGTTGCCGCCAGTTTGCGCATCAGTTAACCCTGTTGGGAATTCAAAAGAACGATACCGTTTCGGTGTTGTTGCCAAATGTCCCTGCCATGATTGAGGCACATTTTGCTGTGCCAATGGCAGGCGCGGTACTGAACACACTGAATACCCGCCTTGATGCCAAAACCATTGCCTTTATGCTGGAACATGCCGAGGCAAAGGTGCTTTTGGTTGATCCAGAGTTCCGACAGGTTGCCGAGGAAGCACTTGCCCTTGTGCCACAAAATATTATTGTGATTGATGTTTTTGACCATGAGTTTGAGGGTGAACAGGTTGCAATCGGCCAATATGAATATGAGTCGTGGCTGGCACAGGGCAACCCCGATTTTGAATGGTTACTCCCACAGGATGAATGGGATGCGATTAGCCTCAACTATACCTCTGGTACAACAGGTAATCCGAAAGGCGTGGTCTACCATCATCGTGGGGCCTACCTGAATGCAGCCAGCAATATTCTGGCCTGTGGGATGAAGCCCCGCGCGGTGTATCTGTGGACATTGCCATTGTTCCACTGTAATGGCTGGTGTTTTGCCTGGTCAATTGCCGCAAGTGGTGGCACCAACATTTGTTTACGCAGGGTTGATCCTGCATTGATCTTTAAATATATCGCTGAGTATAAGGTTGATTATTTCTGTGGTGCGCCGATTGTGTTATCCATGCTGATCAATGCCCCTCAACAGCAAAAAGTCGCTTTTGAGCATCATGTCGAAGTGATGGTGGCTGGTGCGGCTCCGCCTGTTGCGATTATTGAGGGCATGCGTCATATCGGCATCAACGTCAACCATGTTTATGGCTTGACCGAAACCTACGGCCCATCAGCACTATGTGCATCACAGGCTGGCTGGAGTGATTTATCTATTCAGGAGCAAGCGCAGCTTCATTCTCGCCAAGGCGTACCATACCCATTGCAAGACAGTATGCGTGTACTCGACCCTGATACTATGCAGCCTGTACCGAATGATGGACAGACCATGGGCGAAATCATGTTCCGTGGCAACATCGTCATGAAAGGCTACTTAAAGAATCCAAAGGCAACCGAGGAGGCATTTAAGGGTGGGTGGTTCCATACAGGAGATTTGGCGGTTTGCCATCCTGACGGCTATGCCAAGATTACTGACCGCTCCAAGGATATTATTATCTCAGGTGGCGAGAACATTTCCTCCCTAGAGGTGGAAGATGTGCTCTATCGCCATCCTGCCGTACTCACCGCAGCGGTTGTGGCAAAACCAGATCAACGCTGGCAGGAGGTGCCGTGTGCCTTTATTGAATTAAAACAGGGTGCATCCGCATCGACTGATGAAATCATTGCCCATTGCCAGAAAGAACTGGCCCGCTTTAAAGTACCCAAGGATGTGGTGATTACCGACATTCCCAAAACATCGACGGGGAAACTACAGAAATTTATTTTAAGGGAATGGGCGAAACAACGTGCAACGGGAGATTTTGGAAATTAACGCCCTAAAAGCAAAAGAAGTTTCTTTCGAAACTTCTTTTGGAGCTTTAACCCTGATCTGATAACAAGGCCACTTGCTGTACATAGTTGACAAATTTGCGTTTAGAGGCTTCACGCTCCTCCTCACTGACCTGCTGCTTGATATCCCGATGGATACGCAGTACATGCTGGCGCAAGGTATGACGTTCAGAGGCATTAAACACCTTGCTGAACTCGTTAATAATTGGATCACCCTGGTCAATCATTCGGTCTACCCAACGCATCAGCTGCATTTGTTTCTTCGCGCCCTGCTGCGGCGTTAAATAGGATAAAATGGTGCTTTCATCCTCATTGCGAAGTAACTTGCCCACACGCTGGAACTGGCGACGACGTGCCTCGAATGAGCTGATCTTCTGCACTTCAAGCAAGGCATCTATTAAGCGCTCATCGACAGGAAGCTTTTGAATCTGCTTTGGATTGAGTTGAGCCAGTTGCTCACCTAAGGCTGCCATACGCTGAACCGCCTTTTTTTGCTCGGTTCGACTCGCACGCCCTTCTAATGACTCAAAATCTTCATCGGTATAACGCTGGGGTCCACGTGCCACTATTACTCTGCCTCGTAAAATTTTGCTGCGAACAGCGTTTGAATTTCTTCCAGTGCCTTGTCTTCATCGGCACCGTCAATCACCAGTCTCAGTGTGGTGCCCTTACCCGCACCCAACATCAACAATGACATAATATTCTTTGCATCAACCAGCTTGTCGCCCTTGCCAATTTGAATGGAGGAACGAAACCTGGTGGTCACCTCAATCAGTTTACCAGATGCACGCGCGTGTAAGCCGAGTTTATTAATTACATCAATTGTTGTGTCTATCATGACCAGTGCTTCATTTCTCTATGTAAGATTTGGACAGTCCATTTTGCCTCAAGGGCCTGCTTGAGTCTATCCACAATATAAACCGAACGGTGCTGCCCACCCGTACATCCCACTGAAATGGTCATGTAATGGCGATGCCCCTCTGCGAAAGCGGGCAACCACTTTTCCAGAAAGCAATAGATATCCTCAAACATCTCGTTGGTTTGCTGACTACCCTCTAAAAAGCGACGCACAGGTTCATCCAAACCTGAAAAACGGCGCAGTTCCAAATCCCAGTGTGGATTAGGTAGATGACGTACATCAAACACATAATCCGCATCCAGCGGAATGCCATGCTTATAGCCAAATGATTGCAGTATCACGATCAACTTGTCCGACTGACCCAGTTTGGACAGCAGGATATGCTTTAAATCATGGACACTTTTATCTGTGGTATCAATATGGACGGTGGAACGGAACTGGATCGGAATCAGAAGCTGTTTTTCTTCCTGTATGCACTGCAACAGGCTGTTAAAACGGTTTGCCAACGGATGCGGCCTACGTGAGGCGCTAAAGCGGGAAACCAGATCCTGATCCTGGGTGGTCAGGTAAATGATATCGACCGTACCATGTTTTTGCAATTGTTCAAAAACATGGTCAAACTCCTGCATATCGGCACGGGTGCTACGGATATCAACGCCCAGAGCCAACTGCTCAAGATTATTCTCATGATCCAGTTTTGACACAATTTCAGGCAACAACGCCAAAGGCAGGTTATCTATACAGTAATAGCCCAAGTCTTCAAGCACCTGTAATGCAGAGGATTTTCCTGAGCCTGATTGTCCTGTCACGATAAGAATACGCTTCATGGCGTTTACCCTTTTTATTTTCTAGTTTTAAGTCTTAAAGTCGACCTGTAGGTTATCAATCAAACGTGTTGTACCCAGTTTTGCCGCAACAAATAAAACCACGTTTCGATCAAATTGCTCAATTGGCTGTAAATTTGTTTGACGGGCCTCCACATAATCGACAACAAAGCCTGCCTGTGTCAATTGGTTGGAGATACTTTCCAATACCTGCGCAAGTACCTGCCCCTCATGCAGTTGCTGTTCGGCTTGCTTGAGCAGTTGGTAAATCGTGGGTGCAATGGCGCGTTGCTGTTCAGACAAATAACCGTTGCGGGAACTTAAGGCCAAGCCATCTTCAGCACGGACAATTGGCACACCAATCACTTCCAGTGGCATGTTCAGGTCCTGCACCAACTGGCGAATAACCGCCAGCTGCTGGTAGTCCTTTTGCCCAAAGAACGCGAAATCAGGCTGTACGATGTTGAACAGCTTGGTCACCACAACCGCCACACCGTCAAAATGGCCAGGACGTGACTTGCCACACAGGTCATCGGTAATCTGACCGACACTGATATTGGTCAAGCGTGGCTGCGTGCCATACATCTGCTCTACAGAGGGTGCGAAAATGATGTCGCAACCCACATCCGCCAGTAAACGGCTATCCTGCTCCAGGGTACGTGGATAGCTGTCAAAGTCTTCACCTGCGCCAAACTGGATCGGATTGACAAAGATGCTGACCACCACCACATCACAGATTTTCTTTGCGGCGCGCACCAAGGTCAGGTGACCTTCATGCAGGTTGCCCATGGTCGGTACAAAACCAATCAGTTTTTTTGTGCTGCGCGCAGGAGCAAGTGATGCGGTCAAGCCTTGTATGGTTGTTTCTGTTTTCATGGATTACAGCTCAACTTGAAAAGTATGTTCTTTTGCAGGGAAAGACTGGTCCTGAACAGCGGCATGATAGGCCTTAAAGGCATCCAGAATTGCGGTTTCACCAGACTGTTCTTTCATAAAGTTACGCACAAATCGTGCAACACGTCCAAAGGTTAAACCAAGCATGTCCTGTACCACCAATACCTGACCATCGGTTTCATTGCCCGCGCCAATCCCAATCACAGGAGTATTTGGAAATAACTCAGCAATTTCCTTGCCGAGTTGTGCGGGAACACATTCAAGTAATAAAACAGCAGCACCAGCATCCACCACTGCCTGACAGTCTGCAATCAGTTGATCCGCAGCTTCACGTGTTCTGGCTTGCAGTTTATAGCCACCAAACACATGCACTGATTGAGGTGTTAGACCCAAATGCACACAGACAGGGATTCCATTACGGGTCAACACCTGCACCAGCTCACCTAACCATGCGCCACCCTCGATCTTGACCATTTGTGCGCCAACCTGCATCACCGCCTTGGCACTTTTCAGGCCATCTTCCAGCGTTGCATAGCTCATAAACGGCAGGTCTGTCATGATCAATGCATGTGAATTACCACGACGCACAGCCGCTGTATGGTAGGCCATGTCTTCAACCGTCACGGGAAGTGTGGAGTCTCGGCCCTGAATCGCCATTCCCAGAGAATCACCGATTAAAATCGTATCAATTTCAGCCAATTCCATCGCTTTCGCCATACTTGCATCGTAGCAGGTGAGGCATGAGAACTTGCGTCCCTCGGCTTTAAACTTTCTTAAGTCACTTAGACTAATCATGATGATGTCCTCTACAGGCGTTTCCAGAACGAAACAGTCTTAAGCGTTTGCCCAAGACTGGTCTGCGATTACAGTCAAGCTTGCTTGCTGCACCAGTTCTAAATCTTTTAATGGATGGCCATTTAACTGTAAATGGGCATCGAGGTCCAACAAGGGAATAACCACAAAATCACGATCTAAAATACCGATATGCGGTACGGTTAAACGCTCATCTTGAATCTGCTGCTGACCATAGATCAGCAAATCCAGGTCAAGAGTGCGTTCCCCCCAGCGTCGCAAACGGACTCGCCCCGCCTCTTGCTCAAACTGTTGTAGTTGATCCAGTAAGGCTAAAGGCTCAAGTGCTGTATCCAGTTGCACAACCGCATTTAAATAATTGGGCTGATCCTGTGGACCCATCGGTGGGCTTTGATAAAGTCGGGAAACCTGAACTGGCCCCAAACCTGTCAACCTGGCAACCGCTTCACGCAAAATCTGCTGCGAGTCGCCTAGGTTACTTCCTAACCCAATATAGGTACGAATGGTCATTGCGTTGGCCCAAAAACCACTTGGCTTAAATCACGTTTTACCCGTTTGCGCTTGAGAATTGGATGATCAGCGCCAACCTGGCTGGAATCACCTGAAGCCTTTTCCATAAAACGAGGAGTGGACTCATCCGACCTGACACGTTCTTTTCTGCCACGACGACTTCTTGGCTCAGACACATTGACCAAAGGCTCAATTTCTGTCACTTTGGGCTCATCAACAACCTCAGTGGCCTTGCGACGGCTTTTACTGCGTTGGCGGTTATACTGGCGAATCGCGATTTCTTTTTGGTCAGTGGTCATTTCCTGATAGGATTCCCACCACATGCCCATGCCCTCGGTACTGCTATCACCCGATTTTTCACGCAGCAGCAGGAAGTCAAAGCCTGCACGGAAACGCGCATGTCCAGCCAAGGCTTCGATCTGCTGTGGTTTTGGATTAAGCAAACGGGTTTGCATTTCCCATACTTCACGAATAAAGGTTTCAGCAAAACGCGGAATGATGGTACGGGTTGCCTGACGTTTCAGCACATCAAGCCCAGCCTGTGCGCGGGCCTCTGCTGGCACCACGCCTTTATTTAGATAAAAATCACAGCGCTCTAAAAATGGTTTCCATAACAACACCGCATAGAAAAAAGCGGGATTGATGGTCTTGCCAATTTGAATCCGTTGGTCAGTATTTTTGGCCGCACGCTCAATAAAGGCAGTAAGGTTTGGTGGAATTTCAGCAAACAACTGTTTCCAGACACCAAACTCAATCAGCATTGGTAAAACCTGGGTCAGGTGCCCCATGGTAAACAGTTTTTGTGACTCGTCATATAAACGGTGCGGAGAGACATCCCGCAGCAACTGCGTCATCTCAACACTGAAAACATCAAGAATGGATTGGTCAATCTGGAAATTCAGTTTTGCGGCAAAACGTAGGGCCCGCAGCATGCGTACAGGATCTTCCTCAAAGCGCTGGGCAGGCTCCCCCAGAAAACGTAGGGTACGGGTTTTAATATCATCAACCGCATGGCAAAAATCAAGTACGATGCCTTTACGGGGCTGGTAATACAGGGTATTGATCGAAAAATCTCGACGAGCAAAATCCTGCTCAATCGTTCCCCAGTTATTGTCACGAAGAATCATTCCAGATGCACTGGTGACTGCCTTTTTCGGAGGTGCACGGAAAGTCGCCACCTCAATCAGCTCACGGCCTGAGTAGACATGCGCCAACTCAAAACGCCGTCCAATAATTCGGCAACGTCGCCCAAAAACTTCTTTCACCTGAGCTGGGGTGGCATTGGTGACTGCGTCAAAATCCTTTGGATTAAGACCTAACATCATATCGCGAACACCGCCACCCACAATATATGCCTCATAGCCAGCTTTGTTCAGGCTATCAATCACATCGAGAATTGAGGAAGGAAGTTGAGCTGTGGACAGACCACATTTTGACGCGCGCAAGGTTTGCAAAAGACAGTGTCTCCTACGTCAGGACGTAAATAACAATTTGTCGCTAATCATAGCTCCAACCCACACAAAGGGCAATTTATTCTGTTGAAGTTTCAACAGATCATGCCTCTTTATTAGCGACACCATTTCAGAATTTCCCTTAAAGCATCAGCCGTGCCTTGTTTTTTTCCAGCAACTTTGGCCCAATCCCTTTCACATTCACCAATTCATCTACGGTTTTAAATCCGCCATTCTTTTTGCGATATTCCACAATGGCCTGAGCCTTTTTCTCGCCTACGCCATTTAGGGTCTGTAACTGCTGTACATTCGCCTGATTTAAGCTAATTTTATCGCCCTGATGATTTACAGAAGATGAAACTGGCTTTGAACTGGGCTGCTGTGTTGGACGTGATAAATAATAATTGTTGTTGGACTGCTTCGCCAATTGCTGATCACGTACCTGCTGCTGGGCTTTCCATTGGTCATAAGACTGGTCAAACTGCTGCGCATGCAGATGAGAAATGCACCCCAGACATAAAAGAATCAATAAAACAGCGTTATATTTGCTGCACGGATGTGGCAAGGTCATTGGTTTTCCCCTCAAGTTTTAATTGTCGTTTTGCTTGCTCCCAAAGTTCATCCATTTCTGCCAAACTCATTTCCTGCAAGTCTTTGTGTTGTCGTTGTGCCTGTTGTTCAATAAAAGCAAAGCGGCTTCTAAATTTGTGAATCGTCGCCAACAAGGCGGTCTCACTCGACAGCCCAAGTTTACGTCCTACATTGATTAAAGAAAATAGACAGTCGCCAAATTCTTCTTGTATTTTATCAACTTCCTGCGTTGCAATCGCCTCCTGTAATTCTTCCAGTTCTTCATCCAGCTTTGCATAGGCATCTTTTACCGTTTCAAAATCGAATCCAAGCTGGGCCGCTTTGTTCTGAATCTCATGTGCCTGTACCAAGGCAGGTGCATGCTTGACCTCATCCAGACGTGACTGTGGTTTGCCCTGCTTTTCCTGCTGCTTGATCTGTTTCCATAATTCGCTGACCTGCTCAGGGTTTAGGTTTTGATAGTGTTCCGACTGAAACACGTGCGGATGACGGCGGATCAGTTTTTCACCAATCGTATCGACCACATCATGAAAATTAAATGCACCCTGCTCACTGTACATTTGCGACTGGAACACCACCTGTAGCAATAGGTCACCCAACTCATTGCGGATTTCATCTACATCACCCTCCCGAATGGCCGCCTCCACTTCATAGGCTTCCTCAATTGCATAACGGGTCAGGCTTTCAGGTGTTTGTTGCTGATCCCATGGACATTTTTGTCTTAATTCCTGCATGATTGCCAATAACTTTTCCATGATGATCTCCAAACTAGGTACAGCGAAATTGTTGCAGCAGCAAACTGCTTATGCGTAATATACACGGATTCAAAAAATATCAAGATAAAGCAAGGGAAAGCAATGCAACAGAGTGTTTTTATCAGTGGGGCTGCACAGGGAATTGGTGCTGAAATTGCGCGTTTATTTCACAACAATGGCTATAAAGTTGGCATATACGATATTAATGAGGAACAGGCAAATGCTCTGGCAAAAGAACTGGGCGACAATGCCAAAGCGGGCTATCTGGATGTCAGCAATTATCGCCAGTGGCAAATGGCACTACAGGAGTTTAAAAACTGGGCAGGTGAGCTGAATATTTTAGTGAATAATGCGGGAATTCTATATTCTGGCGCTTTTGAAAATACCCCGATTCAATCCCATCACCGTACGATGGATATTAATGTCAAAGGGGTTTTAAATGGCTGTCATGCCGCATTGGCGCATCTACAAAAATCCAGTTTTGCTCGAGTGATTAATCTCTCCTCAGCCTCAGCGATTTATGGTCAGGCTGATTTAGCCTCCTACTCCGCCAGCAAGTTTGCTGTACGTGGTTTAACCGAAGCACTGGATGTGGAATGGCAGAAATATAATATCCGTGTACTTGATGTCATGCCGTTATTTGTACAGACCAATATGGTCAAGAATATGGATGCGGGCAGTATTCAAAATATTGGGGTGGACTTAACCCCTGCCGATGTGGCAAAACAGGTGCTGCATTTGGCTCAGCAAAAGGATCACGCCCTGATTCCAACCCATACGCCAGTAGGGATAAAAACCAAACTGATGTACCAGCTTTCCAGTATCAGTCCCCAGTTTTTAAATCGACTTACCAATATCTTTTTATCAAAAAGGTAAATTCAAATGAAGTCATTCATCCAAATATTCAATTTGGATGAATCCAATTAAATAATATCTTTCAAAAACTTATATAGATTAAAATTATTTTTAAATTGAATGCCAATTAAATAACCATGTTAACATCTGTTAAAAAATTAAAACATTTTGTATATTTGCGAAAAATTTTATATAGATTGTGTTTTTTTGTAAAAGGGGTTTTACATGTCATCTTCATTGGCGAAATCAAGAGTTTCGTTATTCATCATGGGTTGTTTAAGTTTCTCCAGCCTTACATTAACCACTCAAACGCAGGCTGGTTTATTTGATAGTTATACCGATACAGCGCAAAGTTTTCGCTCATCGCTGACCCAACCCCTTGATACCTCAACACAGGAATTATTTCAGAAAAAAGCCAAAAGTAATGACGCTGCATTATATCTACTGGAAAAAGCCCGTTTAGAACAGGCCAACCAACAATATGAAGCCAGTAAGCAAACCTTTGAAAACGCATTTGCCTTATTGGACGAACAGAATAACAAGGCCATCATCAGCGCATCCAAACTGGGTTTCAAGGCTCTTTCCCTTGTAACCAATGATAGTGTTTCTCCTTACAAAATCCCAGAATATGAGCAGGTATTGGCGCATGTTTATCAGGCGATCAATTATCTGGCTCTAAACAATACCGAGGGTGCCAGTGTGGAAATGCGCGTGGCCCAGCGTATTCAGCGTGAAATTGAACTGGCCCATAGCAAGGAAGCAGAAAAAGCCGCTGCAAAGGCACAGGAGAATGATGCTCCTCCAGCAGAATATGACGAAGCATTGGCAGGTCTAGACACCATCGCGGGTAAAGTGAAGAATACCTACCAGAATGCCTATGCTTTCTATATGGCAGCAACCTTATGGGAAGCACTGGGTGAAAAAAATGACGCGCTGGTGGACTATAAGAAAGCCTATGAATTACAGCCAAATGATTTTATCAAGAATGACGTGAAACGTCTGGACACAACGACAGGCAAAGCCAGTGCGCAATACCCTGTGATTATTTTTCTGGAACAGGGCCTCGTTCCACAAAAGATTTCCTCTACCCTCGCGATTCCAACCACAAATGGCTTGGTCAATGTCTCATTTGCCAGCTATGACCCAACAACCTATGTTGCACCAAGCCAAATTGATGTGTCAGTGAATGGCAAGACTGTGGCAAATACCGCATTACTCACCGATATTGGTGCCTTGGCGGTAAAAACCCTTAAGGAAAATATTGCAGCCAACCTCACCACCCAGATTGCGCGTTCAACCGCCAAGTATGCAGTGCAAAAAGAACTGGGCAATCGTTTAGGAGTATTGGGCCAACTTGCGGGTAACGTGTATAACACAGCCACTGAAAAAGCGGATGTACGTGCATGGAACACCTTGCCAAGCAATGCACAGGTCACCCGCCTCTCACTTCCTGCTGGTAGCCATACCATCCAGCTTAAAAACAACTACGCAAATCAAAGCATCAATATTGAAGTAAAACCAAACCAGACCACTTTTATCCGTGGTATTGAAACCAACCAACAAATCGTTGCTGATAGTTTCAGCATTGCAAAATAATGACTTGAGTAAAACATTATGAAAAAACTGCTTTTACCTATAATCCTGTGTGGCTCTGCCCTTGGGCTCACCGCATGTACAGCACCAAATGCCATGCGTACACAAACAGACCCTACAACGGGTGCAAGCAATGTCAGAACAATGACCAGCAACCCGATACTGGCAACACGCATTGGGGTCAACCGTGTCAACATGACCACGCTTGGAGATATTAAAAAAGCGTCACTGGCCTTAAAAAATGGTTGGTTCTATGCACAGTCATTTGAATACAAGATTGTTTGGTTTGATGCCGATGGCACTGAAATCAATCCAGAGGGTGCAACCTGGAAACCGATTACATTACAGGGACGTGAGGTTAAAACCGTTCAGTCTGTCGCACCAAACCCACGTGGTGTAGACGTACTTATTTACATGAAAAAAGACTAATCAACAGCTTATTTACAAGGGGTAAGACATGAAATTCCGTACTTTGGCTTTAGCAACCACAATTGGCACCATGGCATTGTTCAGTGGCTGTGCCTCCCAGTCTGTATCTTATGGCGATGCGCAGGCAACTGAGACCTTAACCAAGGATTTTGGTTCAACCGACCTTCAACAAATCGCAGCCAAGATGGTTGATGACATGCTGGCGTTTCCACCTGTGATTGAAATGACCCAGGCCCGCCGTCCAGTACTGTTTGTTGACCGTATCAAAAACAAAACACAAGAGCATATTGATACTGAATCCATCACCGATACCATCCAGAACAAACTGATTAATTCTGGAAAATTCCGTTTCGTTGATATGACTTCTGTGGGCGCAATGGCAGACCAGTTGGCTTATCAACAGCAAAGTGGCATGGTTGACAAACGCACAGCAGTAAAAACAGGTTCTCAAATTGCCGCTGAATACATGCTGAATGGCAACTTATCTAGCATCGTAAAAAACTCAGGCGGTAAGAGTGATGTGTACTACAAGTTCACTTTCAAATTACAAAACCTGAAAACAGGTATTGTTGAATGGACAGGCGAAAAAGAAATTCGCAAGTCAGCTAAACGTGCTGCTTTTGGTTTATAAACCATTCACAACAACAATAAACTCGATGCTCAGTACCTCCTGAGGCATCGGGTCACATAGAATGATAGAAAATGATGAAATCCTTATTTTGTGCAGCCCTGTTCTGCTTAACAACAATTCATTCAGCCAATGCTGCCCTACAAGAAGTCATGAAAGAAGCCACAGGTAGCGGCCCAACCCAGCAACAGGCCATTGCGGAAGCCCTGCTGATTGCAGCACAGTCTGTAAATGGCACCAGTGTCAGTTCACGCACCGATTTAGCTGAAGAAGTGAACATGGTGGTCAGCAACAACCACTGGAGCTATCAGGGTAAAACCTCGCCTGTGTTTAGTGTTGAAACGCAGGGCACTAATGCGATTAACCGCTTTCAGGTGTTAAGTGTTTCTGGTTCTGGCAAGAACTACCGCGCCAAAGTGCGTGCCTATGTCAGCAAATTCCAGTCCAGTGTCGCTGACCAGCATTTACGCCGCATTGCGGTGATGCCATTCCAGTATAACTATGCAAAAACACAAATCACCGATGGCAGTGATGCCGATGATTTTGTCACTGAAGTTGCTGATCTGGTTGGTACACAACTGGCAAACTCACGTCAGTTGAGTTTGGTGAGTCGAGACTATATTGAGGAAATGGCAAGTGAAAATACCTTTCTTCGCTGGGATGGTGCCCCTGCTGAAATGGCACGTCTTGGACAGAAAGTGGGTGCTGACTATATTTTGGTGGGACGCATCAATGAAGCCAAAACCACACAGGGCCGTTCTTTCTACGGTGCCGTACCTGCTGGACAACAAGCCATCCGTCTGAACTGGCGAGTGATTGAGGTCAATACAGGCAAAGTTGCTGCTGCGGGAACAGTGAATCAACAGCAACGCCAATCCTTAGGCGACTTGATTCACAGCGCACAGCCTGCCACTTCATCTGACCTGCTGGCACAACAAATCACCAATGAAGTGTTGAATGGCTTATCTTTAACACCTGTCAATTATTCAAGCCAAGGTACGAATCAGATTGAGTCATCAGAACCGTTGTCTGATGCCGACCTAACACCAGGCTCAAGCGAAAAACCTATTCGCTGGTGATCAAAAGGGGCTGTAAATACAGCCCCTTTTTTTATTAATTTCCCTGCACCAAACGTCTGGCACTGATAATGCCTGGCTGCTGTTCCAAACGCGCCAATAAACGGGACAATTGCGCCAAACCTTTTACTTCAATCAATAACTTCATGTTGGCGATACCGTCTGCCTCAGAAATGGTATTGACCTGACGGATATTGATCTGGTCTGAGAAAATCACCTGGGTTAGGTCCTTGAGCAAGCCACGACGATCATAGGCCTCCACCACGATCTGCACACTCTGGCCACGGGTTGGTTGCATTTCCCAGTCCGCCTCAACCGCACGCTCAGGTTCCTGTGTGGTCATACGGATATAATCAGGGCAGGCAATCTTGTGGATACTGACCCCACGGTTCAAGGTAATATAGCCGCCAATTGACTCGCCATGCACAGGCTGGCAACACTGGGCAACATGCAGTTCCACATTGTCCAGACCATCAATCAGGATGCCATGTGCAGACAAGGTATGGCTGGCACGTGGATTCAGGGCAGGTTTCAACACCAGCTCAGGTTCATCCTGATCCAGATGCATCTGACGATTAACCTGATTAATCAGGGCATGCAGGCTAATGTCACCATTGACCAGACCGACCAGAATATCATCCCCAGACTTCACATTAAAATGCGATGAATAATCATTTAAATCAATGCTTTTTGGGTGAATTGCCAAACGTGAAAGCTCTTTGGTCAGTAGCTCACGTCCAACCTCAATATTCTTGCTGCGATCCTGTTGTCTAAACCAATGGCGTAACTTGTCACGGGCACGGGCAGTCTTGATATAACCTAAAGAGTTTACCAACCAGTCACGGTTTGGTTCACGATCTTTCTTGGTGAGAATCTCAACCTGTTCACCCGTTTTTAGGGTATAGGTGAGTGGCACATAGCGCTGGTTAACGCGTGCCGCATAGCACTTGTTCCCCACCTCGGTATGCACATGGTAGGCAAAATCCAGCACGGTTGAACCACGTGGCAACTCCTTAATGTCACCATCTCGGCTGAACACATAGATCTTTTCAAAATTCTCGAAATCCTGAATCTGATCAATGTCATTGGATTCATCATCTTCAGTATGTGGCGTGGTTTCAGTACGTTCCTGATAGTGTTCCAGCACCGCACGCAGGGAATGTAGACGATGGTTGAATGAATGGTCAGTGTTCTTCTCGCCTTCTTTATAGTTGAAGTGCGAGCAAACTCCAAGCTCCGCCTCATCATGCATGTCAAAAGTACGGATTTGCACTTCCAGTGACTTGTTTTCGGCAATCACTGCGGTATGCAGTGAACGGTAGCCATTGGCTTTCGGGTTGGTAATATAGTCATCAAACTGATTCGGGATGTGTCGCCAGATTTGATGCACAATCCCCAGCGCGTGGTAGCAGTCAGGGACATTCTTCACCAACACACGCACGGCACGAATATCATAGAGCTGGTCAAAGCTGAGGTTCTTGCTTTTCATTTTTCGATAAATCGAATAAATGTGCTTCACCCGCCCCGTAATCTCGGCCTGAATGTCATACTCTGCCAATTCGGTCTTAAGCTTATCAATCACAAACTGGATATATTGTTCCCGCTCCAGACGCTTTTCATTCAGCAGTGCGGCAATTTCCTTATAGCGTTCTGGTGCCAGATAGCGAAAAGCCAGATCCTCCAGTTCCCACTTGAGCTGCGCAATACCCAGACGGTGTGCCAGTGGTGAGTAAATGGTCAGGATTTCCCGTGCCACCCGTTCCTGACGTTCCTTGCTTGCGGTTGCCAGTTCACGTAAAGAATAGGTACGTTCCGCCAGCTTGATGAGAACCACACGAACATCTTCTGTCACCGAGATCAGCATTTTATAAATGCCACTGAGGTGTTCACGCTGGTTATTGTTGAAATGGTCTTCCAAACGCTTGTTTTTTTCAATCAGTTCAGACAGTTTACCCATTGCAAGTGTGCCCTTGACCAGGCTATGGACTTGCTCGCCAAACTGTTGCTGAATATTTTCCAGGGTGATTAAGCCCTCACGCACACTGCGGTACAACACTGCCGCTGAAAGCGTGTCTTCATCAACATGCAGATGCGCTAAAATATCGGCCATGCCAATCCCTGTACTAAAGGTATTGGTCCGATGGTTTACCGTGGTTTCCAGCTCTTTTGCCAAGGTCAGTTCTGCAACCTGCTGAAGTTGCCTTAACTCTGCCCCATCCAAGATATCACGCACCCGATCCAGCCAGGACACCAGACCACTTTGCGCTTCAGCGGCATGTTCTACAGTCGCTTCCTCAGACAACTCATGGAGCTGTCCAGGTAACTGTTCACGTACTGTGACCATACCATTCTCCTCTGGCTAAATAACTCATTTTCTAATCGTTTATCTCTTCGATTTTTTCAGGCTGCCCAATCTTTTCAAACTGTTCAGTTTTCTCAAATAGTGCAATGGATTCAATATGTTCAGTATGTGTAAACATATCCATCACTGCGGCTTTTTTGAGTTGATAGCCATATTGTGCCAGTACACCCGCATCCCTTGCCAGTGTTGAAGGATTACATGAAACATAAACGATTCTTTTTGCTCCAAAATTAGGTACATATTGCATAACTTCAACCGCACCTGAACGTGGAGGATCAATCAATAATGCATCAAATCCCTGTTTTGCCCAAGAATGATGCGAAAAGTCTTTTGTTAAATCTTGTGAAAAGAACTGTGCATGGGCCAACTGGTTTGCTTTCGCATTTTCTGTTGCCCGTTGCACCATCTCATCACTTGCCTCAACACCGACCACCTGACCCGTCTCACCGACACAGCGTGCCAAAGGTAGAGAAAAGTTGCCCAACCCACAAAACAGGTCAAGTATCCTTTCCCCTTTCTGTAACTGTAGCAATTCACATGCCAACTGAATCATTCTCGCATTTACACCACTATTGACCTGGGTAAAGTCGAGAGGTGAAAAGGCAAATTTGATGGCAAAGTCATCTAGGCTGTAGTGCAGACGCATCTCCGCATAGACATCATCGACACGATGAACACTGTCCGCACCTTTCGGCTGCAAATACAGTTGCCATCCCTTGAGTAACGTAAATTGACGTAATTGGTTGACATCCGACACATTTAATTCATCTAAATGACGAACTAGCAATGCGACCTCGGTATCTCCCATCGCCAATTCTATATGACCAATATGGGCCTTGCCTGTTAGACTTTCGAGAAGTTTCTTCAGTTCAGGCAATACATCTGACAGGGTGTGATCCAGCACCTTGCAGTGCTGGATTTCAGTCAAATGGTTGCTGTGGTGTTCACGGAACCCCATCACCAGACGATTTTGCCTGTGCAGATAACGCACCCCTATACGCGCACGGCGGCGATAATCGGTTTTGACCGAACGAATTGGGTCCAGCCACTGTTCAGGTTGCAATCCTGCAAAATGCTGTAAATGCGACTGCAATACCTGCTGCTTGAGTAAAACCTGCTGGTCAGGGTGAATATGTTGCAAGCTACAGCCACCGCACACGCCAAAATGTGGACAGATCGGATCAATTCGCGCCTCGGCGGCATCACTTTCCAGCCTGAGCATTTCCGCCTCTTCCAGGCGTGTGGTCTGGTTGGTAATCTTCGCCTGTACAGTTTCCCCCACCAACGCATAGCGGATAAACACTTTCTTGCCCTGCTTTTCCTTGGGATGGTCTGGATGCGTGCCATAATGCGCAATTCCACGTCCTTCATGTGAAAAGGACTCCACCTGAAAGGTATAGACAGGGTTTTGTGCTGGGCGGCGTTTTGCTTTATGTTTCAAAAGATGAACCTAAATTTTTGCTGCAAACGTGTGTGCGGTGAATACAGTATATTGCGATGTCTGCCGCCATACCTGTAAAAATTCTGTTTGTTGCGTCTGTGTCTGTAAATAATCGGCTGTCGCCTGAATCCATTGCTGGTGATCCTGTTGATTCAACTGACCTTTTAGTAATAGCCAGCGCAGATAGACCAGCCATGTGTTAAGCACATCACCCTCACAGTAACTGGTGAGTTTCAACCATTGTTCAGTGCGTACATATTCAGGCACATGATAACCCGTTTCACCACGCTTTCCAGGGAATCCCAACAGACAGGCAATGTCATCCAGCTTCTGGAAATTGCGTCCATTAAACATCGCCATCACATCCATCAGGTCAACATGGCGGTGGTGGTAACGGTTCTGGTAATTGTTAAAGCGCTTCTGGTTATCAATTTCACCCTGATCAAACAGGCTTGGCGCAGAAAGTCCATGATACATGGCACGGAATAGAATCACGGGCAGGTCAAACTGCGAACCATTCCAGCTCACCAGCGTCGGCTGCTTCTTGTCAAAAATGGACAGGAATTTTGTCAGCATTTCTGCCTCGGAACCCTGCTCCCGACTAAATGAAAATAGGCGAAAGCCCTTTTCATCAATCCATAGACCTGAAATACAGACAATTTCATGCAAGGGCAGACGCTGAAAATCGCTGCCTGATTCCTGACGGCGGATTTTGGTCAGTGCCTGTTCCACCTCGGTTTCAGGCAAATCAAGGTGATAAAGATGAGCACCAGCCTTTAAGTCAGTCAGTGTTTCAATATCAAAAACTAAAATTGGAAAACGCAAGCTCATCATTCAGTGTAATCAGTTAGACCTGATCTTCATCTTGAACTGAAAACAGCCCTGTTGACAAGTAACGATCACCACGGTCACAGATAATGCACACAATCACGGCATCAGGTGTTTCCTCAGCAATTTTGAGTGATGCCCACACCGCCCCACCAGAGGAGGTTCCCGCACTGATGCCTTCCGTGCGTGCCAGTTTACGCATGGTCTGCTCCGCTGCAAGCTGTGGAATATCAATGATACGGTCCACACGGCTACGGTCAAAAATGGTCGGCAGATATTCTTCAGGCCAACGGCGAATTCCCGCAATGCTCGCCCCATCTTCGGGTTGTAAACCGACAATCTGAATGTCTGGGTTTTGTTCTTTTAAATATTTTGAAACACCCATGATGGTGCCTGTGGTGCCCATCGAGCTGACAAAATGGGTGATTTTTCCAGCTGTCTGTTTCCAGATTTCAGGGCCTGTGGTGAGGTAATGCGCCTCAACATTATCTGGATTGCCAAACTGGTTCAGGACAAAGCCCTTGCCATCCGCCTGCATTTGCGTGGCAAGGTCACGCGCACCTTCCATCCCCTGCTGCTGCGTCACTTCAATCAGTTCAGCACCATAGGCCAGCATGGCGTCCTTACGTTCCTGACTCATGTTGTTTGGCATGATCAGCTTCATTTTATAGCCACGCATCGCGGCAACCATCGCCAGGGCTATTCCCGTGTTGCCACTGGTGGCCTCAATCAAAGTGTCGCCTGGCTGAATCTGCCCACGCTTTTCCGCCTGGACAATCATGTTGTAGGCAGGGCGATCCTTGACCGAACCCGCTGGATTATTGCCTTCCAGTTTTGCCAATACCGTAGCTTGAGTATGACACGCCAAACGCTGCAAACGGACTAAAGGGGTTTTACCAACATAATAGTCCAGTAAAAATTCATCTGCTAAAAAATCAGTTTGCGTATTCGTCATGATCGACACCGATATTAAGGTGGCGACTATTGTATGAAAAAAATGGAAATACTGCACCTTTTCACTATGCTTTTTATTGGCTAGCCCATACCGCTGTTTGCCACAAAGCATGCTAAGATGTTGCACAGAATGATAAATCTGACCGCATTATGTCAAATTTCAATAAAACCCTGTCAAAACGCTTACGGCTCAATCATGCCTATGGACAACTGATTGCCCTCATTCTGGTGCCAATCGCAATTTTGACAGGTGTGGGAATTTTCTGGGTTTTATCTGAAACGACCAATGCGGCCAAACAGCAGCAACGCTCCGACGCCTCCGCCATTCTGGCACGCTACCACCAGACCGCGAATGATCTACTGCAACTGGTGCAGCAACATCCTGACCAATATGACCGCGCCCAGAACATCATGCAGAAGATGTTTGATGAGCGAAACCTGCAACGTGCGGTCCTGATTGACAACAAGGGGCAGACCTACTTAAGCGTGGGCTACCAGAACAATCGCTTCTGGCCAACGTTTCCTGACAACAGTAATTTTTTTGGCCCGATTTCGCACAACCACAATAATATTTATGGTGCAAAACTAGATGCCAGCAATCCTGATTCTGTGTGGCTGATGATTGAACTGGACAATCAGCCTCTGGAACTGGCCCGCTATAAAATCCTGCTTTCGCTGGTGGCGACAGGTCTGATTACTCTGATGATTCTATTATTTTGCCTGAATGTTTTTTCACGACGCTGGCTGGCACCACTGTATGAAATCCGTATGCAAATGCAGCGCCTGAATGCCGATACACTGGATCAGCATATTGTGGTGAACAGTACAGGCGAGTTGCGTCTGCTCCAGCGGGATATTGCCAATGTGGTTAAACGTCTACACTTTAGTTTTCTGGAACTTAAAGAACATACTGAGCAAACCGAGGAAGACTTACGCCGTACACTGGATACGCTGGAAGTTCAGAACATTACCTATCGTCAGGCGCGCGATCAGGCGATTTCATCAAATCAATCCAAGTCCGTCTTTTTAGCGAATATCAGCCATGAACTCAGGACACCACTCAATAGTATTGATGGCTTTATTCATTTGCTGTTACGCCAACAAAACCTAAGCAATGAGCAGAACCTCTATCTACAGACCATCCGAAAATCCTCTGCGCATTTATTGGCATTGATCAATGATGTACTGGATTTCTCCAAGATTGATGCGGGTAAACTGGAACTTGAGACAGCTCCCTTTGATCTTGAGGAAGCCATTTTTGATGTGATGGACATGCTTTCGCCTTTGGCCGCGCAGAAGCATATCAACATGGCATTTTATTATGCCGAGAACATCCCACAGCATGTGATTGGTGATGCGCTACGTTTCAAGCAGATTCTGACCAACCTGATTTCCAATGCCATCAAGTTTACCCCTGATGGTGAGATCATTGTCCGTGTCCGCATGGAAGATGATGACATTGGACAGTGCCTACTACATTTCAGCGTTCAGGACAGTGGGATTGGTCTCAGCGGTACCGACCGTAAAAAGCTGTTTGAATCATTTTCCCAAGGTGATGCCTCAGTCACGCGCCAGTTTGGTGGAACGGGACTCGGACTGGCAATTTCCAAGCAGCTTGTGCACCTGATGCATGGCCAGATTGGCTTTGAGGATAATCAGGAACGTGCACCAACCGAAAAAGGTTCGACATTCTGGTTTACCGCCTCATTCAAGCTTGAGGAAGAGGATGAAACCGTAGAGCATCCACGTTTCGATCAATTAAAAGTGGTGTCTTATCTGGCTCATCCCGCAACCGCGAGTGTGCTGCGCTCATATCTGGAAAACTACCATGTGGCGCATATTGAAACACAGTCGATCCTTGACCTGTTCAGCCGCCTCAACCACCTGAACCAGCAGGAAAACACCTGGCTGATTGTTGACCACAGCGGTGATACTGAAGCCTTACTCAAGGAAATTCGCCAGCGTTATCATGGCAATCTGGCGGTTTATGGTTATCAGATGAGCCTTGAGCCGAACATGCTGAATGAATACCGTGCCCGTCCACTGTATCAGCCATTAAGCCGCCGTGAACTGGTTCAGTTGCTGGGCAATCAGCCTGTGTTTGAACAGGAATCTGAGGATTTCAATGGTCAGGGTTTACACGTATTGGCGGTTGATGACCATCTTCCCAACCTGATTGTGCTTGAGGCACTGTTGGGTGAACTGAATGTCACCACCACCAAGGCATTAAGTGGCCAGAAAGCGATTGACATGATTCAGCAGCGGATTGAACAAAAGCTGCCACCCTTTGACCTTGTGTTTATGGATATTCAGATGCCTGTCATGTCTGGAATTGACACCACCCGAGCCATTCGCTCGCTTGAGTCAACGCTGGATACAGGCATGCAACTCCCGATTATTGCACTGACCGCACATGCACTGGCTGATGAAAAACAGAAATTGCTAAAAGTGGGGATGAATGATTATGTGACCAAGCCAATCCAGATGGAACAGATCATTCAAATCCTGACCCATTGGACTAAAAACAACTTCTCTTCCCAGCCTGTCAATACTGAACAGAAGCACCCGACAGAATCAATTGATCCACAGATTTTAAACTGGCAGCAAAGTATCCAGTTGGCAGCCAACAAGGAAGAACTGGCACAGGACCTATTGGGTATGCTGGTGGATAGCTTTGATACTGAACTGACTGAAATGCAGCAATTGATTGAGTTGGAGGATTTCCCCCAGCTTGAGCATGTGCTACACCGTCTTTATGGTGCAACACGCTACGTTGGCACCCCAGCTTTACAAAAGGTTTCAGGGGAATTTGAGCAATTCGTTTCAACCCTGCGTAAAGAGCGCCGCAAGGCAGATGATGCCTTTATACGGGAAACCAACCATCGTTTTAATGAGTTGAACTTTGCGATTGATCAAGTGAGACAGGCCGCCAGCCTGATTTTACATTCCCACGATACCTAGGGTCTGCTGGCATCTACAAGATGCTGGTCATCACCGCTATTTGTGACTGTGGTGTCATGTTCCAGGTGAAAGACTCATGTTATGCTGCCCAGCATCAAACACAATAAGAGTAAGGCAAATGGCACTGTTACGAGTTGAAAAGAACAATGGAATTGCAACGGTTTACCTCAACCGTCCAGAAAAACGCAACGCAATGAGTTTTGCGTTATTAAAAGAACTGGTAGCAACTGCAAAGAAAATTGAAAAAGACCGTTCGATTCGTTGCGTCATTTTAACAGGTGAGGCACAGGTTTTTAGTGCGGGTATTGACCTATCTGACCTGAACAATCCTAAAAATACCGCATTTGCCGCATGGGAACTGATCAAGCCAGGTCAAAGCCTGTTTCAGAAAGCATTCCTGATTTGGCAAAACCTGCCAATTCCAGTGATTGCCGCCATTGAGGGCTATTGCTTTGGGGCGGGCATGCAACTTGCGCTTGCTGCGGATATCCGTATTGCAACGCCGACCACCCAAATGTCAATTATGGAAAGCCGCTGGGGACTGGTTCCAGACATGGGTCTCACCCGCTCATTGAAAGGACTAATTGGCGTTGATTTAGCCAAGGAGCTTACCCTGACCGCACGTGTCTTTGATGCAGAATACGCCAAAGAAATTGGTTTGGTCACACATCTGGACAACAATCCGTTGGCAAGGGCCAATGTGATTGCACAGGAAATGCTGCAACGTTCCCCTGATGCCATCATGGCGGCTAAACGTGTATTGGATGCCATGGAACACCAGCCAGAAAAATCGTTACGTTTAGAAAAACTTTGGCAACTTAAACTTTTGTTGGGTAAAAACAGTAGCCTTGCACGCAAGAAAGACAAGAATCCTGAGATTCAGTTCTTACCGCGTCAGTATAAGTAATTACAGCTTGGATAAATTCACATGCATGTTGATCAACACCCCCCGATTGCTTTTTTAGGTATGGGGTTAATGGGAAGTCGAATGGCCAGCCGATTATTACAGGCGGGTTATACGGTAGCAGTTTGGAACCGTAGCCCTCATGCATGTGAGCCACTTATTCAACAGGGTGCGGCAACTTTAGCTTTGGAAGATATTGGAAATTATCCTGTCATTCTCACCTGTCTGGCTGACGATCAGGCAGTTCAAAGTGTTTTTGCCCAAATCCAGCCTTATTTACAGGCCAGACAAGTCATTGTTGATTTCTCCAGCTTATCGGTCGCAGCAACGCAACAACTGGCGCAATCTGCTCAACAGCAAGAGGTTATCTGGATTGATTCCCCTGTTTCAGGTGGAACAATTGGTGCAGAGCAAGGCACTTTGGTTATTTTTGCAGGTGGTGATGCAGAAATGATTCAACAGCTTGACCCGATCTATCAGGTGTTATCACAGCGTGTGACCCGTATGGGAGCATCAGGCACTGGTCAAGCCACTAAAATCTGCAATCAATTGATTGTTGCAGCAAACAGCACCCTGATTGCTGAAGCAGTGGCACTTGCTGATCGAGCTGGAGTGGACACCACACTCCTTGCCCCTGCGCTTGCAGGAGGTTTCGCAGATTCCAAACCTTTCCAGATTCTTGCACCACGTATGGCAACTCACAACTTTGAACCTGTGCAATGGAAAGTGCAAACATTATCAAAAGATTTAAACAATGCGCTAAAACTTGCACAAAATCTAAACTTAAAGATACCTGTTGCACAAAAATCTTTATTACAGTTACAAGCCCACCAAGAAAATGGCTTTTCTGAGAAAGATTTAGCAACTATCATTCAATATATAGAACAATAATATTGATTTGGGGAGCCTGAAATGAGCCATCTTGCAGTCAATTTATCCATGATTTTTACTGAAGTTCCTCTTATTGAGCGCTTCGCCTTGGCACATGCCCACGGTTTTGAACACGTTGAAATTCAGTTTCCTTATGAACTCGACATTTTCGATATTCGAACCCAACTGGAACAGCACAACCTCTCACTATATCTGATCAATGTTCCTGCTGGCGACCTGATGCAGGGTGGTAATGGGCTAGCGGGTATCCCAGGACGAGAGGTGGAGTTCCATCATGCACTTGAGCTGGCAATTCGCTATGCCACAGCATTGGATGTTCCACGTGTGAATATTTTAGCGGGCAAACAGCCTTTAGACGCTGACCTGCTCCCTTGTTTAAACACCCTCTCAAGCAATCTCAAACTGGCCTGTCACATGCTGACAGAGCAAGGGATTGAACCCCTTTTCGAAATGATCAATGGCACCGACATGCCTCGCTTTTTGGTGCAGAATATTGCCCAGGCACAGGAAATGCTGGAGGCCATCAACCATCCCGCACTGAAAATGCAATATGACTGCTACCATATGGCCATGATGGGTGAAGATGTTTTAGCTGGTTTGCAAGAAAACCTGCACCAGATTGGACATATCCAGTTCGCTGACTGCCCTAGCCGTCACGAACCCGACACGGGCAATATCGCATATAAGGCAATTTTTGACTGGCTATTACAAAGTGGCTATCAGGGTTTTATTGGGGCGGAATATAAACCAAAAACTAATTCAGATCAGTCCTTTGCATGGAAACAGAAATACTTTGCCAATGATGTCAACACCTAGAGTCAGACATAAACTGTTACCGCTAAATTTGAACTTTTTAGAAAGAAACGGTATATTTGACAATGAGTAATTGTCAGGAAAATATACCCTCTATGAATTTAGAACCATCGCCCAGCGCTTCTAATTCTCACGACCTAAAAATCAAAACATCGAATCAAGATGTACAGGCTTGCTTAAAAGTTGTACATGAAGCCCTCACAGATGTAAAAGCCAAAGATATTCTAGAACTTGATGTCAGTTCGATCAGCAATGTTGCCGATGCGATTGTGATTGCAAGTGGCACCTCAACCCGTCATGTTAAAGCCCTTGCGGATAATGTTGCTGATGAAGCACGTAAAGCAGGTTTTCGCCCAATTGGTGTCGAAGGTGAACGCGATGCTGAATGGATCCTCATTGACCTTGGTTTCGTTGTGGTACACGTAATGTTGCCAACAGCCCGTAAATTCTATGACCTTGAAAGTTTATGGCGCGCACCTGAATCCGTTGCCTAAAGCTTAAGAAAAGCGACCGATAAGGTCGCTTTTTTCATTCCTACAACAACTGGCTTAAGTCGACTGCTGGGTAATGCTGTTTTATTTCATGTTTAATCTGTGCATACAATTGGTCTGCCTTGCCTGGACCATAAAAACTACAGTAGATCACATACAGCGTTGTAATCATGACCGCATAAGCCTCTTTCGGCATTTGCATCAAGCACTGCTTCTCTGAACCTGCAATATACCAATATCTAGCAAGTAAACGATGTTTCTTCATTTTGCCCTGAATCTCTTCCACAAAATCCAGATAATCAGGTTGACTGACGCCTTTTAACACGCCCATCACAAAGTCATGGAACGCCTGAAACAGGTCCAGTGTTTCGGGACTTGTCTCAGCGGGCATAACTTCTTTATCCGTTTTTACCTTGAGGCGTTCCTGTTTCTCAACCACCGAAATTTCATACAATACCTGCCGCAACATCTCCTTGCGCTGCAAGCGTAGGTCATCACTGGTGCAAATTTCACTGAGAAAACGATTTAATACAAAGGATGGCTGGTGACCATATTCACTTTCCCAGTACTGCAAAACCCGCTGCAATACAGAATCTGGCAAGAACTGTGCAAGCCCCTTTTCCACTGCCAGCCTTTTTTGTTCAATGCTTAATTCAGCCATAACAATCACCTCCCTTAATGGCGATGAGTGATATTTTCGGTTTCAAAGGTGACATCTCTCTGAAACTCTGGGTATGACAATTCAGCATGTTCAGTATAATCCAGTCCCCGCTGTTCATGTTGCTGGGAAACCCTTAAACCACCGAGAACCTTGTCGAGCACCTTAAACATGATAAACGCGGCACCAAAGCCCCAGACAAATGCAGCCCCCACACCCAAAGCCTGAACTGAGATCACATCAAGGTTAAACGGTTTCTCCAGAAAGAAGATCCCTGCGGCAATGGTTCCCCATGCTCCACACACCCCATGTACTGCAACAGCATCCACCACATCATCCAGCCGCATCTTTTCAATTAACAAAGGTACAAAAGTCATCAGCAAACCCGCTATAGCACCTGTGATGACCGCAAATACGGGGGACATGGTGGCACAACCCGCCGTGATTGAAACCAGACCACCCAATGATGCATTTATGGTATTACGCATAAGCACCGCCTTGGATTGAAGCAAGGCCAAAACCATATACGTTGCAGCCGCAGCACAGGCAGCCAAATGCGTGTTGAGGGCAATACGTCCAATGCTCACACTTGCGGCAACCGTGGATGCCGCATTAAACCCAAACCACGCAAACCATAGCACAAAGCCACCCAATGCCACCAAAGGCAGATTATGTCCTGCTAGAAAATGGCTTTGCCCCTTACGACCAAACCGTCCCAAACGAGGGCCAAGCACCATAATGCCTGCAAGCGCAACCCATCCACCAATTGAATGCACCACAGTTGAACCAGCAAAATCAATAAATCCCAAAGCTTTCAGCCAGCCATCACCACCGAACAGTCCGCCCCATGCCCAGCTACCAAATACAGGGTAAATGATGCCACTTACAAAAACCGCACTTACCACATAAGCCACAAAATGAATGCGTTCAGCCATGGCGCCACTGGCAATCGTGGTGGCTGTCGCCGCGAACATCATTTGAAAGAACAGCAGGTTCCAGTGCCAGTCATCCAGTTGATCTGGCATGAAATGACTGAGTCCGATCCACCCTGTTTGATTCAGGCCAAACATCAGGCCAAAGCCAAACAGCCAGAAAATAAGTCCTCCAATACAGGTATCCATATAGTTCTTCATGAGTACATTCACGGTATTTTTACTGCGCACCGAGCCGCTCTCGATCAGTGCAAAACCTGCCTGCATAAAGAAAACCAGAATACCACCCACCACCACCCATACACTATCCAGGGAAATACGGATTTCCTGAATATTTGTCGTGGTTTCAGCAGATGCATGGGATGTGAGAGATAGTAAAAACAACAACATTAAAATTATACTTTTCATAAAATTCCCCTAGAAACACCAAGTAATCCGATGCAAAGACAATGCCAAAATGAATTCTTTTTTTCTTTTAATAATTCATTGGTTTATATTTATTCATCATAAAAAAATGATCTAAACTAAATACTTAATATCCAAACCTTTATACACCTTTTATCAATAACAATCTCTTCTTCCCTTTCAAATTTGACATGACAAGTTGTCAAAATTAACGCACTATAGGACCTGCTTTAAAATTCATCAAATAAAGAGCATTATTGGAGTAGATGAAGTGAAAATTCTGATTACAGGTGCAAATACAGGTATTGGTTTTGCCACAGCGGAAGAGTTGATAAAGCAGGGACAGCATGTCATTCTTGCCTGCCGTAATCCGCAAAAAGCGCAAGCTGCGCAGGATAAATTGCGTGCATTGGGTCAGGGAAAGGTTGATTTGGTTTCCCTCGATTTAAACAGTCTTGAATCAACCCGTAACACAGCCGATGAGATTGCAGACCGCTACGGTAGTCTTGATGTCCTGATTAACAACGCAGGACTATTTGCCAAGACCAAGCAGCTGACGCAAGATGGTTTTGAACAACAGTTTGGTGTGAATTATCTGGGCCACTTTCTACTGACACATAAGCTGATTCCTGTTTTGGAACAGGCACCAAAAGCTCGAATTGTACATCTCGCCTCAATTGCACACTGGGCAGGTTCGATCAAACCTAATAAGTTCCATGCAGAGGGTTTTTATAATCCCCTGTTCTATTATGGTCAGTCCAAGCTCGCAAATTTACTCTTCAGCAATGCACTCGCTGAACGTATGGCGGATAGTACCATCACTAACAACTCATTGCATCCAGGTGGTGTTGCTTCTGACATTTATCGCGAACTGCCAAAACCTGTTTATGAAGTGATGAAAATTGGTTTAGTGCCGACCTCAGTTCCTGCAAAGTTGATTACGCAAATGGCAACTGGAGATGAGTGGGCAAAGCGTAATGGCGAATATGTCAGCGCGCACATGCCAGACTGGAAATCACCACATGCCAAAAACCAGCAACTTGCCCGTGATCTTTATGCACAATCTATGGATCTTGTAGAAAAATACCTTTAATAAATATGCTCTAACAAAAAAGCCACCTAACGGTGGCTTCTTCAATCCTGATGAGGTCAGATTAGTGGCCACCACCATTGATTGCTTTTGTCATATCTTCAACAACTTTTTTCGCATCACCAAAGATCATCATGGTTTTTTCATTGTAGAACAAGTCATTGTCTAAGCCAGCATAACCTGTTGCCATAGAGCGCTTGATCACCATGATGGTACGTGCTTTGTGTGCTTCAAGGATCGGCATACCATAGATTGGTGAGCTTGGATCATCTTTCGCCGCTGGGTTAACAACGTCATTCGCACCGATTACCAATACCACGTCAGTTGCTGGGAAGTCAGAGTTGATCTCATCCATTTCCAGGATGTCTTCATAGGCAACATCCGCTTCAGCTAACAATACGTTCATGTGACCAGGCATACGACCCGCAACTGGGTGAATCGCAAAGCGAACTTTTACGCCCTGTTCTTTCAGGATTTCACACAATTCTTTAACCGCATTCTGTGCACGACCTTGTGCCATACCATAACCAGGTACAATCACAACGCTGTCTGCATTTGACATCAGGAAGCCTGCGTCATCTGCCGAACCAGAACGGTAGTTACGCTGAACCTGCTCACCTTTGTCCGCTGAGGCAACTGCTGCACCGCCCATGGCACCACCAAACAATACGTTGATGATTGAACGGTTCATCGCCTTACACATGATGTAAGACAGAATCGCACCAGAAGAACCAACCAGTGAACCTGCAACAATCAACATATTGTTTTCAAGTGTGAAACCAATACCTGCCGCAGCCCAACCAGAGAATGAGTTCAATAGCGATACCACAACTGGCATATCACCGCCACCCACTGGCGCAATCCACACCCAGCCGAATACAAGTGCAAGCGCTGTCATCGCCCAGAATGCAGTCATGTTGCCTGTAGTGAAGAAGTAGAAACCACATGCAAGCATTGCAATAAAGATGATTGCCTGAACAGGTTTAACCCATGCACCAGAAATTGTTTTGGCCCATTTTTTCGCAGCCAATTTACCATAGGCAAATACAGATGCAGTAAAGGTAATCGCACCAACGAAACAGCCCACGAACAATTCAAACAGGTGAACTGCGCTCATGTGTGCATGCTGTACGCCAGCAGCTTCCAATGCATCTTTATTTTGCTCAAACAATGCAATTAGCTGGTTATTGTGCAGAATCGCAGCAATTGCAATCAATACCGCAGCCAAACCCACCAATGAGTGCATCAATGCAACCGTCTCAGGCATTTGTGTCATAGGTACTGTTTTCGCACGCGCGATACCTACAACCGCACCCAGCACCATCGCTCCGCCAATCATCCAAACCACTGGGTGTTCAGCAACGAAGAATGTGGTGATGACTGCAATGGTCATTGCGACCATGCCATAACGGTTACCCGCGATTGCAGTCTTAGGACCAGACAAGCCACGCAAGGTTAGGATAAAGAGAACTGCACCAATCAGGTAGAACCAGTTCGCAAATTCACGAATAAATTCCATCAATTAGCCCTCTTTTTTCTTTTGCTTTGGCTTGAACATCTCAAGCATACGAGCAGTTACCGCAAAGCCACCGAAAATGTTGATACTTGCCAGAAACACAGCAACTGCGCCAAGGATACTCACAACATTTACACTCTGGAATGCAACATTGGCATCAACACCAATCGCAGGCATACCAACAGTCTGAATCATTGCCCCTACGACAATGATTGAAGACAATGCATTGGTTACCGCCATTAATGGTGTATGTAACGCAGGCGTTACACCCCAAACCACGTAGTAACCTACGAAGATGGCAAGGACGAAAATCGTAATCGTTTCAACCATGAGAACTCTCCTTAACCGCGCTTGAGCAGTACTTGACCGCCATGAGTCACGAGTAACGCTTTTTGGATTTCATCTTCTTGATTAAGCACAAAGTTCTTGTCTTTGTCGAATAATGTCTCAAGGAAGTTGAAAACGTTACGTGCATACAATGCAGATGCTTCAGTTGCAACTGTGCCTGGAATGTTTGGAATGCCCAAAATCTTCACGCCATTTTCAGTTGTAACTGTTTCGCCCTCTTTAGAACCCTCAACGTTACCGCCAGTTTCAACCGCCATATCCAAGATGACAGAACCTGGTTTCATTTTGGCAACAGTCTCAGCCTTGATCAGACGTGGAGCATTACGACCTGGAATCAATGCAGTGGTGATTACGATGTCAGCATTTGATACCGCTTTATCTACAATCGCAGCTTGATCCTTGATGTATTGCTCACCAGGCTGCCAACCATATCCGCTTTTCGCAGCTTCAGCAGCACGTTGTTTTTCTTCATCGGACATTGGTACGTCTAACCATTTGCCGCCTAAAGACTCAACCTGCTCTTTTGCTGTTGGACGTAAGTCAGTTGCCTCAACAACCGCACCCAAACGTTTTGCAGTTGCAATTGCCTGTAGACCTGCCACACCAACACCCATGATCACGACACGTGCAGGTTTTACTGTACCCGCAGCGGTCATTAACATTGGGAACATACGCTGGTATTCAGCCGCAGCCAACAATACAGATTTATAGCCTGCCAAGTTTGCCTGAGAAGAAAGTACGTCCATATTTTGTGCACGAGAAAGTGTACGTGGAAGTAATTCCAAGGCAAAAGCGTTGACCTGCTGAGCAGCAAACTGGTCTAGTTCAGGATTGCGGTAAGGGTCAAACATTGCAACCACAGTCGTATTCGCCGCAAGCTTTTGAATTTCGTCACCCTTAGGGGCACGTACCTTCAAAATAATTTGGCTGCCTGTATATGCATCGTCCGTAATAGTTGCGCCAACTTGTTCATAAGCACTGTCAATATACGCGGCTTTAACACCAGCACCACGTTGAATGACAACGCTATGACCTGCGTTAATCAACTTCTTTACTGTCTCAGGTGTAGCAGCTACACGACTTTCACTGGCGACAGTTTCGGTTGGGATTCCGATCTGCATGAGCGTTCCTCAAGCTAGTTTTTCTTAAGTAAACATCGCGGATAGCAATGTTTCCCCCAGGAGTATTCTTTGTAGAATTTTGGATTCTAATGGAACTTTTTTAAAATTCCACCCACTATTTATTTAATAAATACCCATATTTTGAACTGATGATTCATATTGATATTGAAACCTTGTATGCTCAGCATGTTTGGCTTTTGATAAATCATACTTGCTTAGCCATACACATCGAAGATAAAAATTTCATTCTCTTCTGTATCTATCCGTTCATTTATATGCCTTGTGCCTTTTTTTCATTCAATGCCAAAGCGGTATAGATTAAATAACCCCATGTTTTATCTATCATCATAAATAGAACACATACCAGCTCTTTAAACATTGTTCATATTCAGGCTTGGCTAAAACGGGTCTATGGACTGAAACCGCATCATAATCGTGCAGCTATGTAGAGAAATTGGCTTACATGAACTTTTATTGGTTTTTTCGGCGACTATTTATCTTGAAAAATAAAAGTCCTATTTCAAGACAACAGAATAGGGTTTATCAATAAATCTGAATTGTATGGATGCCATCCCTCAGAAAAACTAAAAAGAAATGTAAAAACTTGAATCGGCATTTTTTCAAGTGATATTTATGTAATTTTGTCTGATCAAAATAGATTTAACGCACAATATTGGTGCAAAAATCACTCTATCTCATTCATCATTTTATTTTTCTGATTCAGCAACAGTAAAATTTCCTGAAAATGCACACCCATTGATCGTTCTGCAAGACAATCATCAGGATTTCTCAGTGGACATTGTTCCAGTGATAGGCAACCACAGCCAATACATTGATCAAGCTGTTGGCGCAACTGTAAGAGCATCATAATTTGCCGATCAAGTTGCAACTGCCACTGCTGGGACATGGTTTGCCAATCTTTTTTGCTTGCAACCTGCTGCTTGGGCAAGCTTTCAAAGGCCTCTTTAATTTGTTGCAGGCTAATCCCGACTTGTTGGGCTGTTTTAATAATGGCAATTCGCCTGAGCATTGCCCTTTGGTAACGGCGTTGATTTCCTGTGGTTCGTGTGCCCCAGATCAATTCTTTTTCCTCATAGAAACGAATGGCAGCAACACTTACGCCACCACGTTTTGCAAGCTCCCCGATGCTGAGCCAAGTCTGCAATGGTACTTTTTTCAAAATAAGCTTGACCTCTAGTTAACTTGAGTCTTGATACTAACATAGCCCAAGTTTTAGGAAGTGGTCTGTCTTATGAATCAGGTCAACACACCCACATTTAAAACCATCAACCCAGATCAACTGTATGATCCGCGGAGTAATGGTTATAGCCATGTTGTCATTGTGGAACCCAATATGCGTATCATCCATATAGCAGGTCAGGGAGGAGAAAATAAAAATGGTGAACTTTCCAAGTTTTTTGACCAACAGGTACAACAAGTCTTTTATAATATTCAGCATGCTTTAATCGCCGCTCAGGCACAACTTTCAGATATCGCCGTTTTGCGTGTGCTGATTGTTGACCATGATTCTGAAAAACTTCAGGTATTGGCAGGCATCATGCGAAGTTTATGGAAAGATCATGCTTTTCCTGTATGCACATTGATTCCTGTTTCCAGATTGGCATTAGCAGGAATGCTCGTTGAAATTGAAGCAACCGCATATACTACATAAACCAGTGATAGAGAAAATTATGTCAGCCCCTCAAGATATTAGTCAAAAAAAGGCCTTACTCTGGTTTATGGCTGCGGCATGCGGTCTATGTGCAGGTGCCAACTATTATAGCCAGCCACTGATTCATTCCATTCAGCAGTATTTTGCCGTAACAGAAAGCCAGGCTGCCCTGACCGTCACCTTTGCACAGGTCTCCTATGCCTTGGGTTTGCTATTTATTGTGCCAATGGGTGATGTGGTCAATAAGACCAGGTTTATTCCCCTACTCATGACTTTATGCGCCCTGGGTTTATTCCTGAGTGCGTTCTCAGTGAACCTGCCAATGTTATGGGTTGGAACAGTACTGGTTGGGTTATTTTCCGTTGCGGCCCAAGTGCTGATTCCCCTCGCCACCATGACGGTACAGCCTGAAAAAACAGGCGAAGTTGTTGGCTTTCTCATGAGCGGTTTATTGGTGGGTATCTTGCTTTCGACCAGTCTGGCAGGATTATTCTCCAACCTGTTTCACTGGAAAGTCATTTATGTGGTCAGTGGGGTCTTGATGCTGATATTGGCTTATGCGCTTAAAAGCCGCTTGCCCTACGTCATGCGCATGAAAATGAATTATGGGCAAATCTTTGTTTCAATGGCCCAACTATTGAAGCAGGAAAAGCGCCTATTGTTACGGGCACTTGCAGGTGGGTTTGCCTTTGCGGCAGTCAGTATCCTGTATTCCACCATCGCGCTTCTACTAAGCTCAGCCCATCATTTACCTGACCTGGTGATTGGGATGGTGAGTCTGGTGGGTATTTTTGGTGCCTTATCCACCCAGTATATTGGCCGATATGCTGATCAGGGCTATACCAAACAACTGACCTGGATGGGCTGTGCCTTATTTATTATCAGTTGGGTTTGCTTCTATTACGGGCAAACAGTCCTCGTCAGCTATATTGTTGGCTTTGCCCTGATCCAACTGGCGTTGGCATTGGTACACACCAGCAACCAGAGCATTATTTTCCGCTTACGACCTGATGCAAAGTCACGTATCAATGCAATCTATATGACCGCCTATTTTACTGGAGGTGCCTGTGGTTCCGCACTTGGCATTTTTGCATGGAATCATGGCGGTTGGACCATGACCTGTTTGGCAGGCCTATGTCTGGTTCTTGCGTGTATGCTGTTTAGTTTACTGGATAACCTTTTAATGAGGAAAAGCCCAGTTACCACCAATTAAACCAGTTTATCCTGTATAAACTGGCCAATTTCATCCAGCACATCATCTGCCTTTTGGATCAATAGATTAAACATTTGAAAATTATGCCACATATTTTCATAGACATTCAGGGTCGTTTCTACACCAGAAGCCTCAGCACGACTGGCTAAATTGCTTGCATCGCCTAGCAATATTTCCTCACTACCCGCCTGAATCAATAAGGGCGGCAAGCCTTTGAGGTCAGCAAAAAGTGGCGAAATGCGTGGATCATCTGCGTTTAGTTTTCCTCGATAACCATCGCCACCCCGTTTCAATGCCAAACTTTTCAGCATCGGGTCACTCTTGGCATTGGCACGCACAGAAACTGAACTCAGGGTCATATCAACGTAGGGGGAGATCATCACCATTCCCGCAGGCAGGAGTTGCTGGGTGTCTCTCAGTTGAATCGCCAAGGCAAGTGCCAGCGCACATCCCCCAGAATCACCACCTAAAAAGATTTGATCAGGTCGCCAGCCATCACTCAATAAGTGTTGATAAACCGTTTTAACATCATCCAAAGCGGCAGGATAAGGATGTTCAGGCACACGACGATAATCCAGCATATACACAATGACCTGCCCCCTCACTGCCATCTCAGTCGAAAGTGCTCGATGCGTTCTGGATGAACCTGCAAAGAAAGCACCGCCATGACAATGCAATAACACGCCTTGTGGTCGGGTTGGCGGAGTTGCCACCTCAGCCTTTACAATATTCTGGGTGGCAGCGTCTTTTAATTTGATCTTTTTGATCAAGACAGCAGTTCTGGGTCTGAAAATTGTTGCGCCAATTTCCATTGCACCACGCAATACAGGAAAAGGTAAAGGCAAGCCACTGGCTGTTTTAAAGCTGAATCTCAAGCCTTGTTTCAGCAGACTTTCTTTTATTTTTTCCATATTTATGTTCAGACCCATATTTTTTTCACCTCAGTTCACCTACCAAATAACACCATTAACTGGCTTTTTTTGCTGTTTTAATCGCAGCCTGATTCTGAAAGCTCAATTGGTAATCATTTAGGTTGCAGCTTGCCAGACGTGAACGCATTTCAAACGTTGTCCACGGCCATAACGTGCTGTTACGACCATTGGCATCAATAAAATAACTGCTACAACCGCCTGTATTCCAGACCGTATCTTTTAAGGCTGTTTGTACTTCGTCATTATAATTTGCCAACACATCAGGGCGAATTTCAATAGTTTCAATCTGTTGTGCTTGGGCTTTTTGCAAGGCATCCAGAATATAGGCCAACTGTGCTTCAATAATAATGAGGGCAGATGAACTGACCGCAATATTTGGCCCAAACATCACAAAGGCATTTGGACAGCCCTCCACCACGGTGCCTAAATAGCCTTTGGCACTGCCCTGCCAAACCTCGTCCATCGTTTTGCCATCTTTATTACGAATCTGCTTGGCAACAGGTGGATTACTGATCTCAAAACCTGTTCCAAAAATAATCGCATCCACCTCATGTTGCGAACCATCACTGGCAATCAGGGTATTGCCACGAGCTTCCTGAACGCCACAACGTAATACATCAACATTGGATTGTGCCAAAGCTGGATACCAGTTGTTGGATTGCAGCACCCGTTTACAACCAATGGTAAAGTTGGGAATTAACTTTTCACGCAATGCCGCATCTTTCACACCTAAACGGATATTAAGTTTGGCAACACGTTCAATCTGCTTAATCAGTTTAGGATGATGCATACTGGAATTTAGTGACTCAAAAACGCCATACACGCTATAACGAGTCAAACGCTGGGTGATTGGTAAGGCTTTAAATAACAGTTGTGCCGCTTTTGGCAGACTCTGATCCATCTTTGGCAATACCCATTGCGGGGTACGCTGAATCAGGGTGAGTTTTTGCACTTTCGGCTGAATGGCTGGGACAAACTGAATCGCTGATGCGCCTGCCCCAATCACTGCTACTTTTTTATTGCTTAAATCAACCTCATGCTGCCATTCGGCTGAGTGGAAACATGCACCTTTAAATGTATCTAAACCCTTGATTTGAGGAATCACTGGTTCGTGCATTGGACCGCCAGCCATAATCACAAAACGGGCATGTAGATCACCCCGACTGGTTTTAACCACCCAATGCTTTGCCTGATCATCCCATGCACTTTCAATCATTTCATAGCCAAAACGGACGTATTTCTCAACATCAAATTTTTTGGCAACATCCTGAATATAATCTTTAATTTCTGCCTGTGGAGCAAATACCCGACTCCAGTTTGGATTGGGTGCAAATGAAAATGAGTACAATGCCGATGGTACATCACAGGCACAGCCTGGATAAGTATTAGCACGCCAAACACCACCAATTTCATTGGCTTTTTCCAAAACGACAATATCAGTAAAACCTGCTTGCTGTAACTTAATCGCAGCCCCAATTCCTGCAAAACCAGCCCCAATCACAATGACATGAAATTTCTCAATCTGAGACATAAAATCTTTCCCTTATTTTGTTTTGGTCAAACGGTCTAAACGCTGGGTATAGGCTTGACGATCATTTTGATCCAAACCTTTTAAAATACGGTCATCGCCGAAAAAACGACGTGCTTTGGTATTGAGCCAGTGTGGGACAAAGCCATAAGCTTTCGGGGTATGGGTTAAATAATTTGGTACAGCAATTTCAGTCAGATTATGTTTTACAGCCGTGATAATCGCTTGAGCCACATCTTCAGGTTCAACGGTTGGAATCGGTAAATTATCACCTGTACCCGATGACAGTTCAGTACGCACTTTAGACGGCAATACCGCAGACAAACCAATCGGCGTATCCCGTAACTCCTGTTGCATCGAAGCAGTTAAACCCACCACCGCAAACTTGGTTGCACAATAAATGCTTGCGCCAGGAATCGGATATTTACCTGCCAAAGAAGCGACATTGACAATATGTCCTGACTGACGTTGCTGCATTTTCGGCAAGATTGCTTTCATGCCATGAATCACGCCACGAAGATTGATATCAATCTGGGCATCGGTAATGGCCTGGCTTTCATCTTCCATTTTACCCATTGGCATGATGCCTGCGTTATTGACCAAAATATCAATTGGCCCCAACGCCTGTTCAGCCTGAACAATAAAATCATGAAAAGATTGCTGGGAACGCACATCCAGATAGCCACCAAAACCCTGTACCTTGCTTGCAGCCTGCTGCGCAAGCTCAGCATCAATATCGCCAATGGCGACTTTTGCACCTAGTTTTTTAAATGCCAGTGCTGTGGCAAAGCCAATCCCTCGCCCACCACCAGTAATCAACACCACCTTGTCGGTAAATACATAACCCTTTGCCATCACCCTATTTCCTCTTAAATTAATTATCCACAATTTCGGAATACAATGTCATAATAGGAATTTAATGTCAATTACTCAGCTATACTATCGTAATCCTGACTGGGTTCTGCTAGACTTTTGCCATGAATGAACACACTCCATTGACTCGGGCTGAACGCCAACGTCTGCAATTACAAGCTGAAATTATTGAAGCGGCTTTTCTTGAATTTTCTGAACGTGGTTATCATCAGACTGCGATTTCTGACATTGCCAAGCGTTTAGGGATTGGGCACGGTACTTTTTATCGCCATTTTCAAAATAAGCGGGACATTTTAGATAAGGTCATTCTGGATACCTTATATAAAATTACTGCACTTTTAGCCGAAGAAAATGCACCTGATGCGGTGTCGACTCTTGAAGACTACATCATTCAATGTGAAAGGATTGCAGATAGATTTCAGCAATTTGCCAAAGATAATCCTAAAACTGTTCGCCTGATTTTGCTAGAAGCCACCTCGATTGATAAAGAAATGACAGCGCATATCAATAACTTATTGCATATGGGTGGGTTATTTGTGGCGAATTATCTAAACAACGGCATCCAGAAAGGTTTTTTAAAGGCAAATCTGGATACCGAAATGACGGGACATGCAGTGGTTGGAATTATCATTGCAGGCGCGCTACGCTTCCTTTCAGATGTCGAAAATCCCAAGATGCTTGAACAATATGCGCATGCTGCTGTTCAATTGTTGATTTCAGGTGTGGCAGCCTGATCTCCCTATTATAAAAGGCAAAAGGCTATATATAGAGTTTGGAAGTGATGATTGGTGAATTGATCACAAAACTCGTATAATGCTGCCCTTTCCTTGCCTGTCCAAATCCAAGAGCCTTTTTTATGCAATCACTTGAGTCATTAAAGCCACGTATTTCCGTTGCCCCGATGATGGATTGGACAAGTGAAATTTTCTTTATAATTTAAATCAAAAACTTATCAAAAAAATTTAAATTTTTAGGCGTAAAATAGGCGCAAATAACATCCATATTTTGTCCAATTTCGGGTACCCATTATTTTAATTCTGTTTGTTTATTTACCAACCAATCTTACCAGAATTTAAGCGAAATCTAAAAAACCTTTATACTGTTCTTAACTTATATTTTTGCTTGGGACTTCTGGGCTTATCTGGGATAGTACGTTCAATCAGCCCCACTTCTATCGCTGGATTAAGATAATTTTGCTGGAATGTTGGACGGTGAGACAATCCAAGTAAAGACATTAATTCTGTTAAATTATATTCCCTATGTTCCATAACTGAAATCAAACGCTGAACATGATCGCCATCTTGTACGGTAGCTTGATCGGTATCATGTACGGTGACTTGATCGGTTGTTGATGAACTTTGAATGGCATCAAAAATCATCTGTAAAATAAATTCGATAAAGGGTGCAGAATCAGTCTGATCTGTACTTGCCTGTAAGGCATCGTAATAAGCTCTCTGGTTCTGATAAATCAAACTTTCTACAGGAATATTGGCAAAAATTGGATTCCATTTTGTCAGGATTAAGGTTTGCCACAGTCGCCCCATCCGACCATTACCATCAGCAAATGGATGTATAAATTCAAACTCATAATGAAATACAGAACTGGTAATTAAAGGATGTTCATCACTTTGCTCTAACCATTGCAATAAATCATTCATCAAGCGTACAACCTGGCTTGGTGGTGGAGCTAAATGCACAACTTGATCACCAGACATCACGCCCACACCACCTTGACGGTACTGTCCAACCTCATCAATTAATCCAGCCATTAAAACTTGGTGAGCCTTTAATAAATCCTGTTCACTGGCTGGTTGCCATTGCTGAAACTGTTCATAGGCTTTAATGGCGTTACGGACTTCCTGAATTTCTTTAGGCGGTGCAATCACAGGTTTACCATTTAAAATTGCTGTGATCTGTTCTTCGCTAAGGGTATTTCCCTCAATGGCAAGTGAACCCTGAATCGTTCTAATTCGATTGGCTTTTCTAAGTTTCAACTCATCTTGAATCTGAGCAAGTACCGTCAAACGTCCTAAAGCTTCACTAATCTGGGCAATCAGGTGAATAATTTTAGAATTAATCTTGTAAGGTGGTTGATATTTCATTTTAGCAAGTACTCACCATCAAGAGATTCATCATATATAACAAAATACGATTATACCTCCTTTTTAACCAACCAATATCCACGTGTTCCACCGACACGCTCAAGCCAACCTGCATGTTTTAGAGCCTCTAAATGCTTTTGTATTGCGGACTTATTGATACCCAATTGCTCAATCATTTCACGATAAGATATTTTCGGCTGTTTTTGTATCAATTCTAAAATCTGTATTTGGCGTTCAGTCAAAGTATGGCTTTCAACTATACCACCGATTGTACCACCTAATTCATCTATTGTACCACCGATTGTACCACCATCAGAATTCTGATCAGGACGATATAACTTCACATCAAAAAAATCACCAGTTTCCAAAAATTCAGGCGTGGCTAAATGTTCTGCTTCACAGATTTGTTTTATCCGTTGCAGACCACTACCCCAATGCTCAATATAGCCTAACTCTCTAAATACCCGAGCCAATACCCGATTACGAATTTCTGAACGTCCTTGCAACAAATCTGCTTCGGTTAAACCATTCGGCAATCCACCTGGAGACACAATATTAACCAGATCATCATAAACAGCGACTTTAATATTACGCCCAAAATTACTATAGTCCCGATGAACATAAGCATTGATTAAGGCTTCACGAATTGCATTTTCTGGAATTTCCAAATAATCGTAACGCTTTAAGCCACGAATTTCGGCACGCAAAGACAAATGATTTTTAATAAAAATTTCTGTCTGCTCAATTTGAGAAAACAAGTCCCCTGTATATTCTTTACGGTCTAAAAATACGCTCATGTTTGTGCCTTTAAATCTGGCACACTGGGTCATAACGTGTTCATACTTACCCAATAAGATCAGTAAGCCATGACTGGCATAATGCTGTCCTTGTTCCTCGATAACCAGCTTTAGGTTCAGCATTTTTTCTAAGGTGAGTGCTTTATCGGCAGCTTTAAAAGCCGTTTCCAATACTGTTAAATCTAGTTTTTCTAAAGGGTATTGATAGTTTGCCAACGAATCAAAACTCACATTGAGTCGTTGCAATTCCAGTTGTTGAATATTTTCAGGCGATGCGACACGGTTACTTGCACCTAAGCGGATATATGTCCCTTGCTCACGCCCCACAGATTTAAGGTGATATGGAAATAAACTTCCACGAGCCACTTCCACAACCAATAACTCTACGCCTGTAATATTCTCAATATAAATTTGTACTGCCAGTTGTGGACTGCACAGCTCATAAATCATTGAGGTGATTTTATCTTGTAGGTCAAAGATATCTTCCCGAATTCCAACTAACTGCCGATCATCTGAAACCCCAACAATCAACTTACCGCCACTACTATTTGCAAAAGCGATTAAAGTCTTAGCAATTTGCTGCCCTTTGGGTAACTGCTGTTTAAACTCTAACGTTTTGCTTTCGCCTTTTTGAATCTCTAGCAGTAATGGATGTTCAGTATTCATGAATAATCTTTAAATTCTCTTGAGCATTAAATATTAAGCATATACCTCTTACTTTGATATAGGTATAAAGTTTTGCCCTCCTATGCAAACAGACGAATCTAAGTAAAAGTATATTTAACCCCTTACATAAAAAGATTAAAGCTCTCCCCAAAACAGAAAACATCTAACCAACGTAATATTTTACAATAAGTCAGTTAAATGAGTAAAAGTTAAAGGGCCTTATCTATTATTAGCGAGTAGACAAGCAATTGAACTACTAGAGTAGCTTATTACCACTCACAAGCAGAAAGAGCAGTATGTTTTTTTACAATCACAGTACAGCTAAACCTGTGAGCAGTAATGCAATTTTATGCTTGATTCGTACAATGGGCTACAACGGTAAAAGACTGGACATGGTTTTCGTGGGCTGGCTTCTACGACATTACATGAACAAGGCTATAGCACGATACCATTGAAATCCAATTAGCTCATACAGTGGGTAATGCTGTATCTCAAGCATATAACCATGCACAACTTTAAACTATCGAATTAAGATGATGCAGGAATGGTCTGATTTTATTGATAATTTGAGAAATAGAATGACTACTTCCTTTAAAATTGTGTAACTGATCCTATAATTTATAACAAAATTGAGGTTTTTACAGCCAAACGTTTCTTAAAAACTTTAATATTCCTATTACGTCATAACCTGACGCTTAGAACTTTTCTACTAATTCAAATCTTATAACCTATGTTACTATCCATAATAGTTTTATATAAATTTAATGATCAGGCTGAGTAATGAGTATAGCATTTCAAGATTTTGCAGAGAATACTGCAAGTTCTTATCAGGCAAAATTGCAAGAAAATATTTACAAAAATCAAAAAATTAATAAAGGAAAGAAGCCTAAAATTTTGTCACTATTTACTGGTTGCGGAGGTCTAGACTTAGGCTTTCATATGGCTGGATATGAAACAGTTTGGGCGAATGATCTTTCTAAGTGGGCATGTGAAACCTTTAGGAAAAATATAGCAGACATAATTGTAGAAGGAGATATTGAGCAAATAGATCCTTACGATAAAAATATTCCTGATTGCGACATTATTTTGGGAGGTTTCCCATGCCAAGACTTTTCTATGATCTGGAAACAACCAGGCCTAGAAGGTGAGCGTGGAAATCTTTACAAAAGTTTTCTTCGATTTGTTGATGCAAAAAAACCTAAAGTCTTCGTTGCTGAGAATGTCAAAGGGTTATTAACTGCAAATAAGAAAAAAGCAATTAAACAAATTATTGAAGACTTTGAAGCAATTTGTCCAGGGTATTATGTACAAGCAAAGCTTTATAACTTTGCGGAATATGGTGTCCCTCAGCTACGAGAACGCGTATTAATTGTTGGAATTAGAGTAGATACAGGTTTTGATTTTAAGCATCCAACTCCCACTCATGGACAAGATTCAACTAAAGGATTAAAACCATTTGTGACAGCTGGTGAAGCTGTAAAAGATATTCCAGCAAATGCTACTAATAATGAGTTACTACGTATTAGCCCTAAAACAGTTGATATGTTGAATTTAATCCCCCCAGGCGGTAATTTTACAGATATTCCCAAAGAACATCCCTTATATGTAAAAGGCATGATTAGCCATGTCTATAGAAGAATGCATCCAGATGAGCCATCTAAAACCATTATTGCTGCGGGTGGTGGTGGGACATGGGGATATCACTATCCTGAACCACGTGCCTTTACTAATCGTGAAAGAGCACGAATTCAATCATTTCCTGATAATTTTGAATTCGTTGGGTCAACTACAGAAGTTCGACGACAAATTGGTAATGCAGTTCCTCCTCAAGGAGTATATGAGCTTGCAAAAACTATTTTACCAATTTTTAGCAATAGTTACGAAAAAGTTGATTTATATGAACGTCTTGAGAAAGAAAAAAGTGTCCATTTTCAAGATAGACTTAACAAGATTAAAGGTTAAAAAATGGAACTTGTTTTTTCAAACTTTTCCCCAGCAAAAATTACTAATAAATCTTTGCAAGATACTTGGTTAAAGCTGTTTAAATCTGCTGATGAAGTACTAATTGCTACTGGTTATATTTCTAATGACTCTATAGAAGATCTCCATTCTATTCTTCAACAGAATCCTAATTTTATAAAAAATATTCAAATACTAGTTGGCATGCATTATTTAGAGGGATTTACTAAGCTTCAATATGATAGCTTAGTAAAACTACATAATTTTTTAATTAATAATAATAGAGGAGCTATCTATGTCTCTCAATTTATGAAATTCCATGGTAAATTATATTCATTTAAAACTAATGAAAAAGTTGATAGCTTAATTGGATCAGCGAACCTTAGTTGTTTTTTGAATAGCCTCGAAAGAACATACGAAACCATGTTACATATAGAAGAAAATATTGTAGCAAATGCAATATACGATGACATAAAAAAAACTATTCAAGCAATAGGAACTTTGATTTCTGAGGCCCCTATGCCATCAAATTTTATATTAAACAATTTACATCTAGATGAACACTTAGGCGTGGAAAAAGTACCACTAGAAAAAGTAAAAAAATTATTCAAAAGAACTTCCGAGTATAATTTTAAAATTCCTATAAAAACTACTGATAAGAGCAATGTTAATGCTTACTTAGGTAAAGGAAGACAAGATCAAAGAGGATTTATTATACCTCGCTCATGGTATGAGGTAGAGCTTATTGTTTCCAATACCACTACATCTCAAGAAGGCTATCCTGTTAAACAGTCTTTCTCGGTTATTACTGATGATGGATGGCAATTTAAATGCAAAACTTCTGGTGATTTTTCGAAAAACTTTAGGTCAGAAGATGATTTAAAAGTGTTAGGTAAATGGATTAAAGGAAGATTAGAGATAAATGGTTGTTTAAAAACGGGACAAAAAATTACAGATGATATACTATTGGAGTATGGAAACAATATAATAGATTTAAGATCCACAGATGATCCAAATTTATGGCTATTATCATTTAAAGGTAAATAAATGTATTTAGAAAGTTATTTGAATTCGATTCCTCTTCATCAAAAATCATCAATAAAAGAGGTTTCTAAATCTTTTATTGATAAATTAAAAAAGACGGATCCTAAACAAAAAACTCGTAATACACTTTTACTGGGTAATGTTCAAAGTGGGAAAACAGGAAAGGTTCTTGGTTTAGTAAGTTCTTTAGCTGATGAAAATTATAAATTTTTTATATATCTCACTACTGACAGCGTAGATTTGCAAAGGCAAACTTTTGAACGAGTCAAAAACAGTTTACAAGAGTTTTCTGTTTTGTCAGAAAATGATATACATAATTTTGATAGCTTATTCCGATTAAATTCCCCACTTATTGTTGTGCTAAAAAAGAACAGTAGAATTCTAAAAAAATGGAGAGATACATTAAGTAGTAAATCATACCTTAATGGATATCAACTTATTATTATTGATGATGAAGCAGATGCAGCGAGTCTTAACACAAAAACAAATAGTAATAAAGGAATAAGTACTATTAATAGTTTGTTAGCTGATATAAAAAATACTTGTAATCAATCAATCTTTATTGAGGTAACCGCCACCCCACAAGCAATACTTCTACAAAATAATAATTCGGATTGGTATCCAGAATTCATACAATATTTTGAACCAGGAGATGGCTATATTAGCGGTAATTTTGTCTTTACTGAACCAGAGAGCTTTATAACACACTTTATTAACGAAGAGTCTGAAAATGCAAAGGATGAAAGTTCAGAAATACCAGAGGGATTAAATCAAGCTCTAAAGAGTTTTATAGTTACATGTGCTGACTTCTATCTTTCATCACAAAATAACTGTAATTTTATTGTGCATCCAAGTGTCCGTATCAGTGATCATCAAGCATTTGCAGATAAAATCATCGAACACCTTAATGCAATGGCTTTCGCCTTAAATGATGGAATTGATTTATCAAGTGAGTTTTTACCTATCTGGAAAGATTTAAAAAAAACAAAACCAGATATTAATCATTTTGAAGATATATATCAGACAGTAGTAACAATTTTAGAAAACCAATTTATTAAAATTAACATTCTCAATTCTAAAGCTGAAACAACCTTTGACATAAGCAAGCACTATAATATCATTATAGGTGGGAATGTTATTAGTAGAGGATTAACCATACCTAAGCTTCAAACAGTATATTATAGCCGAACATCTAAAGCTCCCAATGCAGATACTTTCTGGCAACACTCAAGAATTTTTGGTTATGATAGAGAGAGAAGTTTATTACGACTATTTATTCCAAATGACATTTATAAGTTTTTTGTTGAATTAAATATAGCTAACAATTTATTGATTAAACAGTCCTATGATAAAAATCAAGAAAAAATTCAAATTATTTATCCAAGTAAGATTCAACCGACAAGGAAAAATGTACTGGATGACAAAAGTTTAAGACTACTTGCTGGTGGAAAGAACTATTTTTCGGATAATCCAGATCAAAAAAATCTTAATCAAGTCAACTTATTAATGGATGATTTAGATGATTTCCCACAAGAAAATAAAGACTTATATCAAATTGAATCAGAATTTATGATTTCAATTCTGGAAGCATTGGGAACCTATAGCAAATGGGACTGGGATGTTTCCAAGTTTATTTCCTGTATCAATGCAATAAAAAGTAAGCGCCCAAGTCTTAAATATTATTTACTAGTTAAAAATAATCGTAAAATTTCTAAAGGAACTGGGACTATGTTATCACCAAATGATCGGAAGATTGGTGATACTAAATCTAATGATATTATCCTTACCATTTATCAGGTAACTGGTGATATCGAATCAAATTGGGACGGCAATCCATTCTGGTTACCTAATATTAAGTTCCCAACAAATATGATATTTTGGGATGTAGATTCTTAAAAATTAAATCTAAGGTGCTTTCAGTTTGTATTGAGAAACATTTCTCCCAATACAAACTATACTTTTATAAAAATTACATTAACCTAATTTACTGCTTGCACATTTTGTCTAAAACTTTGTTCTATAGTTGTAATATCAGGTATATCAATATTTTTTTGTTGATCAGTATAAAACTCCTCTACTATATCTAATTCTTCATCCCCACCTACCTCAAAGCTAGCATTGCCATAACCCTGCCGTGCCATATGATCCAGAGCTTCCTGATAAAACCCTGCTGCCTTACCCTGTTCATCCATTTGCCTAGCTGCTGCAATTGCCTCATGCAAATTGATCCCATCACGCAAGGTCAAGTCCACGTAGTAGATTGGGGTACGGTAGCTTTGCGTGGTGCTCTTACCCCGCAAGGTCAGTTGTAAAGGCAAGCATGACAATAAGTCACCCGATGCGGCATGATAGTAACTTAGCCTTGCCGCCAGTGTCCGAATACTGTTAAAGCCTGTGGTTCTAAAGATGAATGTGCCAAATTCGTCCGATTCGTCCAGATTGACGTACAGTCTGCCATAAGGTTTACACAGTCCACCCTGTGCCAGTGGACAGAGATCAGGTGATGGGCATGGATGTTGTTCAATACCGTTTTGCCCAAGTCGCTGACAGGTTTCGCCATTACCTGAGCAGATTAAGCGTCCAGTCTGGCGGTCAAACAATGTGTATTCTGCCCGTAGGTTTAAATCGGGATCATTAAAGATCATACGCACTGGAATGCTTCTCAGCTTTTGGTTTTGATTCGGTGCTTTGGCTCGAAGCTGTTCATCCAATGGATGCTTGACCCATCCGTCTTTCCCCTGGATTTGGCTGGTAATGGTGAACTGGTCATCCTTTTCAGGAATGCGCTTGCCGTTCTTTTCGACAATCTTGCCGATGCTGATACGACCCAGTACAGGTGGTGTGATTGCTAAACCTTTAATCATGGTGATGTCCTCTATAGTGATGTGAAATGGTGTTTTAATTTAGGTAAATAAATTTGGGGTATAAAAAATCCCATACCTGCTGGGGTATGGGATCATTAGGTTTGGGTGTTGGTTGATTTGATACGTTTATTGGGGAAATATAATGGTGGATATACGTAGTTGCCCTATCCACCATTCGGATAAATCTGGAAACGCCGTGTTCCTGCCCTGGTTTGTGGAAACTGATTAAGATATTCAGGATGTTGTTTCAACAGTGCCTTGCTGTCCAGGCTGACTGAGTCCTGTGCCTTTTTCCATGTCACCGAACCTCCAATAAACACGGCCCGCTCCGCATCTTTCATCATCATCTGTAGTTGATGCTTCAGTTCATCAAAATACTGCTGGTGCTGTTCAACCCTGTGCCTCTCCTCCAGTAACTGGTTAAACAGGTGGTTGGCCTGTTCGTTCTGGGTCAGGTCCTCCACCAGTAACGGCACCTGTTCAGGATAAAGCTGTTGCAGGGCCTTGGCTGCCGAGTCAGAGGCATCGACACTGGGTGGAATGCCTGACTCCACGCATTGCCAGAAGTGGCGTTCGGCATTGATGATGTGCTGGATCACCGTTTCGCTTCTCGTCACCTTAAAGATTCGGGTTTCATGCCCACAGATCAGGGCACAGATATGCGCTGCCTGTTTGCCTGTCACCGCCAGTTGATGCTGTACCTGACAGAGTACATATAGAGGTACGCCATCCCGCCATAGTTTTGAGCCGTACTCTCCTATGGTTTTACACTCTAATATTTGCACTTCCTCATTGCCCACCACGGCATAATCTAAGTTTGCCAACATAAAGTATTTGTCTTCATCAGGGTGTTGTAGCACTGCATTGACTCGACGAACTTTGTGATTGGTGTGCATGCTGTAGTATTCAGCCACCAACGGTTCAAGCTGCTTGCCCCAGTACAACGGTGCATAGCCCGCACTTTCATCCTCAATGTTCTGCTGCATCCGACCTGTCTTGATCATCCACAGTTCCAGCATCGACATATAGGGATTGAGTCCACAGGCGGTGGCCGCATCACTGCTGCCAATACCCTGTTTTCTGACTTCCAGCCATTGCTGGTAATTCATCTGCTTGGTATTGGCTAATCGTTTGGGTGTGGGTGGTTTGGGTTTTCGGGGATGCTTGCTGGATGAATTCAGGTTTGGTGAATATGGCTGTAACGGTGGGTTGTTTAAACTGTTTTGAATCTGGGTATTGCTATTCATTTGGAAAATTCCTGTTTGGGTAAAAGCGTAAAGGCTGAATTTTGGGCATAAAAAAAGCCACGTCGGGGGAGACGTGGCGAAAGGGTTCTGCGGTTTAAGTTTTACCTGATGGTTAAAATAAGATAGTTTTCTTAAATAAAACTGACTAATGACAGTGTTTATTAAGACACCATTCTTAATGCCTGTTCCAGACCTCGTTGTTTAATGGCTGCACCTGCGCCAAACCATGCAGAATCGAGTCGGTGATCGGTACTCATAGCTCGACGTTCGTGGTCGGTGAATTCTGTAATAGCGCACAGTAATCCATAGGCTGTATCCTTGGCTGAACTGAGTTCTGCCCCTCGTCCATGTCCGTTAAACATGGTCATCACCTTGGACATGGCTCGTCCATTGGGTTCAGTTTTACTGTCTGATCGAGTTTGGTTAGGCATAGCAGCATTGCGGTAGTACTGGACAATGCTTTCATCCTGTTCGGCAATGCTTAGGCTGGTATTATTAAATACGGCATCAAAGTAGGCTGCCGCTTCCTGTTGGGTGACTTTACGCTGACTCAGTTGTTTCATTTCATACATGTGTTCATCCCATGCACGGACTGAAATTCCCAGTTGTCGTTTGACTCGTTCCGCATCAAATCGGGTACTGTGTGGAACTTTGACCACACCTGAATTACCTTGTTGACCACGTAGTGCGATTGCCAAAGTGTTGTTACACACCACTCGGATACTGGTGAACTGGGCTGTCGTTGCCAATGTACCATCACAGGCTGTTGCCAATAGAATATAGCCATTACTGACATCCTTACCCTTGAGTGCTGACGTTTGTCCTGTCCGTGCCAATGCCCAGAATTTCTTGCCGCCCTTGAGTACGCCTGCTGTTTCCAGTTCAAAGCCTGATTGTTCAGTCAGGTCACGGTAGAAATGCAGGATTTCCATCGGTTGGACTTCCTGAAAGCGTTGGCTGACCACCGACAATGGTGCGTGGGTGTCTGAGCGATAAAGTACTCGCTGTTCTTCAAAGGGCATAATAATGTTTTGCCCCCGATGGTTTTGTGCCATATAGCTGACATCGGAGGATTCGATGCGCCAGTCCATGCCTGCCTGCTCTGCCCAAACTTCCAACGGTTGATTCGGTGTGAGTTGATTACCGAGTCCATGCCATGGAGTTTGTCCAGTAAATGCCATTGTTTCAACTAAATGTGCCATAAGATATATCCTTTATTCTGATTTGAATGATGTCTTGTTCAGTGATTTATGCGTGCTGATGCTGGAGCGGGTTTGATCGGCCAGTACCAGAATCACCCCACCCAAAGCTGCACCTGCCACGCCACCGATCATCGGTGAGAAGCCCATCGACTTGGCAAGGTTCATGCCCAGCATTGCCAATGTTGTCGGTGCGCTGGCAAGGCTGAGTTGCAGGGGTTGGGGTTCCCGAAAGCGAGGGTTATACGGTTCTTCTTCTGTATCCAGATACGACATGGAATTTCTCCAAAGTTTAAGAAATGAATGTTTAAACGCTGTGGCAGAGACGCTAAGTTCAGTGCCTAGCGTTGCTTCATTTCGGTAATATGTATCTGAAATAACTTGGAATCGTATACCTGTTCATTTTTTACTGGGTTGTACAAGACATCGGGACAAATCGAATTGACCTGTGAAACCATTGTGATTATCATGGGCTTGCTGACCCTCATGGTCAGGCGGTTTTAGCAGACCGTTTTAGCTAAGCGCACAACGATACATGTTGTATGTGTTTCTTGTGCGTACCTTTCTCTGTACACCGTTAGGGTGGAACGGGAGAGGGACGCGCTCGCGCGTGCTGATTCTTAGCTATCAGTCTGCTAACCCGCTCTCGTTCTGCCACCATCATTTAGCAGTGATATGGCAGGACTTCTTTATTAGCTAAGGAGTCAGCCATGACTATTTTCTTTATTTCCAGGCATTCCCCACCCCCACCTCACTTTTATAACGATAGCGTCCTGCCTCATCACATCTGTGCCTTTCCACGCACGGACTAATCCCGTTTTGCCACAGCATTGTGGTTAATCAGGAGTTTCAGGCATGAAACTGATTGCTCAGTTGATTCTGGTCATTGGCTTTATTGTCATGGTCGGGCCGAGCTTTGTCCTGATGCTGCTCGCCATTATGTTCCTGATGGCTCTGGCAGGCTGGGACAACAAGTCTGACGATAAATAGCACCAGAACCAAATCTTTCTAAAAGTTATAACAATATCAAGGTGAAAGAAGATGTTTACAACCAATCGTACAATGATCATGGGTGGGGTTTTAATGGGTCTGCTGGCACTGGCAGGCTGTGAAAGCAAGTCCAAACGTGACTTTAACGCTGGCTGCCAGTCGGGCGGTCAAAGCCACTCCACCTGTTCCTGTGTCTATGACCAGTTGGAAAAGCAGTATTCACCCGCACTCATGGAGAAACTGGGTCAGGCCAACCTGTACAACATGGAGCTGCCAAGGGGCTTTGACCTCGCCATGATCCGTGCCGTACAGCATTGCCAGTCACGCTAGGGGGATGCCATGAAAGCCAAGCATTACCTGATCGGTGTCTACCTTGTGATCGCCCTGCTGTTCTCATTCTACCTGAAAGGTTGCAGTGACACGGCTGACCGCAGCTATTCCTACAATTTCGGCAAGGCGCTTGCCTGGCCGATCTCAATGTTTAAATAAAACCTGAAAAAGTCCTGCGCGTAATCAATAGCTTCGTTCGAGCAGGCAAACCCATAGGCAATCCAACAACAATAATCAGGACCTTTTTTATGAACAAGCATGTTAAACCGTTTTTACAGGGCAGTGTCATCATGGCCTGCCTGTTCAGTGCCACACATGTCCATGCCGACCTGAATCGGGTGATGGCCTTGATCAATGATCCCTCACAGGCACCCGAAATCAGGCGCTGCCAGGGTAAGGCGAACTGCAACGCCTTTGTGGCAATCAGCAAGGAATGGCAGGTCATCCCCAAAGGTGACCCGCTACGCTACTTTATATACAGCAACGACATGCAGGGACTTATCCATGAGGGACAGGGCAAGAACCTGAAAAACCAAAGACTTAGGGAGATTGACGAGCTGCCCTTTTACCTCTTCGACCAGAGTGCGGAGAACCCGAATGACTACTGGCTATACCTCAAGGGACTGGTTGTTCTGCAATACATTGAACGCACCCAGCCTGATTTTAAGTAAGCCACTGGATCATCCGCCATTTCAGGAAGAAAACCCCTTATGAACAGATTAATACTTACAGCCACCCTGCTGCTCACCCTAACCGCCTGTCACAAGTCCCCCGTTGAGGAGTCCCACACACCGCCAGCCGATGCCGCCGATACAGGTGTGGCTGACCCTGAACCACAGGACAACACAGGCAGTCAGGTGGACTGGCCCCTTGATGAGGCAAGGGAAAGCAAGGCGGAAGCCGCGGCAATCGCCCACGATGCCTATGACCCCGACAGTATCTATACGGGATCGGACAATGTCGCCATTCCACCACCCCAGCTCAAAAGGAGGCTGTTGCCAGGCGAGTCCCTTGACACGGAATACAGGCCTGTGGGCTTTACCCGAACATTTCAGGTCAGGGCAAGCACGATTTACGACATCACCCGCCTAAGGGTAATGTCCGAAAGCAACGATGTGGTTGACCGAATTGAAATCAATGGCGGGGCCTGCCAGATATCGGGTTTTGAACCCTACACGATACGCTTCCCAGTAAAGGTCATCTATGCAACCACGTTCAACCTGATTGTCAGGAACTGTAGGGCTGACCAGATCAGGGAGGTTGACCTCTATACCACCTATGGAAAACTACCCTATACGTTAATTGAGGAATAAAGCCATTTCACGCAGGTACAGCCTCCCGATTAAACATTCTGCCTCCCCTTTCCCTGTTAGACTTTCAGCGTAAAAAAGCCAGATACATGGATGGGCTTGGGGTAGAAATGTTTCTTAGGGGAACATCCCGTTCAGGATGAAACGTCTATCTACTTTGCAAAGCTAATTATATTCGTAAAAGGAGATCAGCACTTTCCATCGCACATCCACTTATCACTCATATTAATTAATAAACCTATAGGATGTGCAGTCTTGTTTTTAATTACACATTACAAGAGGAAAACTAACTGTTTCCGAGAGCAGAGTTCAGTTGAAAATATAACTCCGAAGCTTAGAACTGTACGAAAGCTTCAACTTCTGGAATTCGTTTTTTCAAAAATTCTCGTATCGTCTTTTTTAAACTATTCACATGCAAATTTAAGGTTTGAGGTTGCCTCTTTTTCGAAGAGTTAAGAGAGTTGCTGACTTCCTCTTTGAGCGTAATTTGAATACTTTGGATCTTGCGCTTCCCTCTACTGGGAGGTGAAACTGCTATATGAAATTTTTCTGATTGCAAAAGAATTTTTTCTAAGTTATTAACGAAAGACTCATAAACTGTACTAAATTTCAGGGATATGCCACAAGGAAATTCATCCACCTCTTTATCATCTTTCAGCATGTTATTTATCTTGTCATTTCCAGAATGATCAGTATCTTTTTTAAGGTCAATAACATTCAAATTATGGTCTTTAAAAATGAGTTTACAATGATATTCAATAAAAAAAAGAGCAAGTATGGCATTTAGAACAGCATCGTATCCGAGAGAGTGGATTTCTTTTCGATTGCCAATTCGTTGATTCGAAAATTTGTCTAAAACAGACAAAATTTCTTTCGCCACAGCGCTTAAGTTGTTAATTTCATCAATCTGGGCAGAATGATATTCATTATTATTCCCTTTTCTCATAAAGTCTAAGCGCCTTGACTGATAATTGATCAAGAAGTCTCGAAGTAAATAGGGTAAATTTTCAGGGGGCTCATCCAAGTCCATTTGAAGTACAAAGTGGGTTAAAGTAAGCTTTGAATTAACTTCAGTGCTGTAGTCAAGATAAGATGAAGAGTCAAAATAAAGGGGAGATGCATGAGAATATAGAGGAGCAAGAATTTCATAGCATTCGTTACTAGTTGGTAATTTAGCAAGACTTTTCTGATCCTTACTGCTATTAAACTTACCGTAAGACAAATGAATTGGTAAAAAATTTAAAAATAGATCTTCAATGCTAAGCAATGGAAATAGGTTCGGCAGGTATAAACCATTCTCATTTAGGTATGATAAAATCTCGTCTTTTCCATAATTTTCTCTATTGGAGTGAAGTATCTTGGAGGCTTCTTCCCAAAAAGAGATAGAAACTTGGGAAAATAACTCTCGAATTTCATCAAGAGTCATAATTTCATTCGAAATGAGAAAAAGATCTGGTAACAAAAGTCTGCCAGTTTGGATAAAGCCAATCGCATTATCCAGAAACCGTCTATCTTCCAGAATAATACCTATATTTTCTTCAAGCTTATCATCCATAACTTCATTGTTATATTTTAAATATGCCTCTATCAATTTAAAACTTAGCTGTTTATCGATATTTGATCGGCTATTAACCATGAGCATATAAAAAGTAGGAAATTTCAACCTAAATTTACAAGAGTAAATCGCTTGTTCGATATGGTTTTTAACTAATGGATCAGCAATGGAAAAAATTGCATGTGTGTAAGTTTTCTCAGTAGCCAATTTTAATCCTATATAAATCAAAAACTAAAACAAAAAAATCAGGGTGGATAGATATTCAATTCTCAAAGCAGCAAACTAACTTATACCAACTAGCCTACTCCTAGCTTTGAGGAACAATGCGATGTGCCAATTTGAAAACTTAATGCAACTGCTACAAGTGATACGCCACGATTTCGGTAACATCATTTCATTTCAGTTTAAGAATCAACCATCTATCTTCACGATCATACTTGCCTATACGATCACTGAAAACTGGCTGATGCTGGCTTTTCTTACCCGTGGTACTTATATGATTAATAATAAATATTAATCAACAGGTTACACTTAAACAGAATCATTAACCATAAATTGTATCCAAATAACAAATTTGGTATATGAGGGAGACTCTCTATGACTACATTAATTCAGCCAATTAATCGATTAATAGTTAAACCAATTACCACATGGAAAAGACCCAATATTGTGTCTTTAGATGAAGATCTTGACATATTTGAAGCAAACTACGGCAATGCATCAAATGTCTTGGATCAACACCATACATTGAGACTACAGGATAGCCTTTTTACTCATAATCAAGAAAAAGGTAGTCCACAAATTCTACCTGAAGATGCGTACCTCCTCAGACACTTTTATTGTTATTGGATCACAGAAAGAGTTAGCAACAGAGATGAGTGTTTTCTGTACTATGAGCGAAATTCGATAACCTCATCCCATAAACTGCTTGTAAGTGATTCAATTCTTGCTAGTTACTACAAACGGCTTTTCATGTTTGAGGATATTAGTGAGGGTGACTACAAAAGCGAACATTACAATTGCGTCATGGGTGCTGTAAGCAAATTCTGGTCTTACCGCTTTGATCTACTCAATCTATGGAATGCACCTAGGGCAAAGATCACAATCCAAGAGGAGAATGGATGTTTCCAACAAGTTGCTGTCGCTGATATTCTGAATCAAATAAATTTAGAAGTGTATAAGAATATTCATGGTCCTATCTTTAAAGAGGCTATTCGAGTACGAGTTAGGCGTGCCGCCAGCCACTTTAAAAGTGCAAAAAAATACCTCTCTGAGCTACGTAATGACTTCGGACGGCTGCTAGTTATTCGATTGGACTTATGCGTACCAACGGAACTAAAGAATATTAGTGTTTCCGAGTTGAAAGTTAATTTTGATCGTTTCACACAGAAATTGAGAAGAAGTAGATTACTGAAGCTAAATGGCTATATCTGGAAGCTTGAATATGGTTTTGCAAAATCGTTTCATTATCATCTGATTATATTTCTATGTGGTAGAAAACACAGCCATGACATCAAACTTGCCCAAATGATTGGTGAGATGTGGGATAAAACGATTGGAGGTAAAAATTGCTATTTTAATTGTCATTCTACCAAGCATTTAAAACATTACAAAGATATTGTAGTAGGTCGATTAGAGCGAAATGATCATTCAAAATTTGAGCGGTTACTGAATGTGGTCATTAGATATTTCTGTAAAAAAGATCAGTTCATTATACATAAAAGTATTTTGAACAAAAAAACTTTTGACACTGGTCGTACATACAGCACTCGTAAAAATCTTGGGCGTCCAGCAAAAATTTAATTTATAGGAAAGGAATACAAGATGAATCAAATTCTTCCCCCAATATCTAATAATTGGTCAAGTTTTTCTCAAATGACTCAAAACATTTGTATCCATCCAAATGATCAGCAACAGGTTGCGATTTTAGCCCAAACTCAAAAAGCTCTTGTAAGAATGGAACGAGATTCTTTTAAGATTTTTGCCGACAAAAAACGAACAAAATTTAGTCCAGAATGTATAGCATTTTTCAGGTTAATACCGTCTATTGCTCAATTACGTTTTTGCCTTGATCAAACAATTGAAATAAATAGTTACATTCGAGTAATTTTTGAAGAATTATCTCATCCTATGCATGAACAGTTTCTAACTGGCTTTCATACATATTTAGATACGGAATATTACCTTAATACTATAGATCGCATTAAATCTGCGGTTATACAAAACAAGTGCGCATTAAAGTCACTCAAGAAAGTAGCTTTAATCAAAGATCAGGTAAGCAAGCAGAAAAAGAACTTCAGCCAACTTTTGATTAAACACCAAGAATTGAACTGTTTTCTAATTGAGTTACCATTCGAGCAAAACTCTGCGGCACTATGGGGAGAGTCGTTAGACTCTTCAGAAAAAAATACTATCTTGTTTTTGAAAAAATATCTAAAAAATATTCATGCAGCCACTATCTTTGATCAAAAGCTATGTGACATACAGTGGCGCATAATAAAAAACTTTAACGGGAAATTAACTGGTCAAATTTTAATTTACCTAGTTAATATTAATGTGGACTGTCAACCAGCTTTCCAAGAGATTTGGACTAATACGACTAAAGAGGGACTAGCGAGTTATAGTCCTATCTCATTGTTCTATATCACTCCATTAACCTGTTATATGGGTAATGGTGTAGCTTTAAAAGAGTGGAAAGAAAAGCTGGATTTACTACAAATCCCATTAGAATTTTATAGCTATAAAGCCAATGGTATAAGTTTCGAATGGAAAAGTTACACAGGTAATTTATATGCATTAAAGTCAAAGGACTAGTAAATATGGGAGCAGCAATTCAACTATCTACTTCAGACTATTTATTCATGAAATACCGCTCAATGACAGTTCTGCTGGATGAAGTAGTACGAGAATACTATCCTCATCTCAGCAAGGTAAAAGTCCTTGAAAAAGCACGTAATCAGGAATTTCCTTTTTCTTGTTTTAAATTGGATAAAAGTCAAAAAGCACCATACTTTGTTCATGTCCAAGACCTAGCAAAGGTCTTGGATCAACAGTATACATTGGCTCATCAGGATCATGTTACCTTTCATCGATGAGGGGTAACACTTCTGCCAACGCTATAGTCTTTTTCCTTTTCTTCACAGAAACATACCTTTCCAAACTTCCCCATGAATCATGCAGGCTTACCTGCTGAATCTGGGGAATCGTAAACCCTTGTTCTGCAAGACGTGTACACCCCTCATGTCTTAGATCATGAAATCGTAAATCTTCAATACCTAGTAATTTACAAGCATTTCTAAATTCACCACCTATGGTTCTAGGGCTAAGCGGTATCAGTAAATCCTTATCATACCCTCTTTTAAGCATACGTTTCCTGACATCTTTACGCTGCAATAGCTCAATCATCTTTTGACACGGTTCAAGTACATTAAACTCTTTATGATTTCCTTTGGAGCCCTTGGGGTTCTTTAGGTCTCTGACTTTCCAAACTTCATTATCCACATCATGATCAGCCAACAGCATCTCCGTAATTTCTGCCTCACGTCGGCATGAAAATATAGCGAACCACATGATCAAGTGCATGGGATAACTATATACAGGGTTCTGCCATTTTCGATAAAAGTACTCGGTCAGTTTTTTTAACTCCGCCGTCGTTGGCAATCTGTCACGCTTGCCACTGGAGGAAATTTGCCTTGTTTTTCTTAATTGAGCTGTAGCCTTATCAAAACCAGCCAAATCCACATTCACATCCCACAGGACTGAGGCATGGGACAACACACCACGGATATGTAATAGCTCATGTTGCAAGGTGCTGGTTGCAATTGGCTTTAAATCTAGTTTGTCATAGCCATTCTTGCGTAAAGCCACATGATCTGAAATGTCTGCTGGTTTTATTTTTGTGATAATATGCTGCGCAATTGGAAATTTCTGAATTAGGCGAAGACAGTAGGTTTTAGTACGACCATATTCATTGCCAACTTCATCAAGATATTTCTCTATGGCATTGGCTAAAGTGATGTTGGTCACATCCGATCTGCCTAATAAAATCTCTGGATTTTCTTCGATTTCCTCTTCACGCATTGCTAACCATTTTTGGGCAAGTCGCATTGAACTAAACGTTTTACTCTCTTTGAAATTTGCAAGGCCTTTACGGCTTATTCTAATTTCAGCACGAAAGCGTATAGTTCCATCCGCCAATTTGCGTTGTGAAATTGTTCCCATAGTTTACGCCTTATCTCTTTCTCAAGACCATAATGGCGTAATTTGGTGTAAATTTCAAAAATAATGGTTCGAAATGAGGCGTAAAAAATCGAAATAGTCCAAAATATGCAACACTGTAAAGGTATGTTTTTTAATATGAATATTAACAAAACCATTGAAAGCACGAAAGAACCTCGCATCAGTGTTGCGCCCATGATGGATTGGACAACACGCGACTACCGATTTTTTGCCCGTCTATTTAATCCAAATGTGGTGCTGTATACCGAAATGGTGACCACAGGCGCGATCATTTATGGGGGTGCTAACCGCCATCTGGACTTCAACAAGGAAGAACATCCGATTGTGTTACAACTGGGTGGATCCAATCCGCAGGAACTGGCAACCTGTACCAAAATGGCTGAGGATTGGGGCTACAACGAAGTCAACTTAAATGTCGGCTGCCCAAGTGACCGTGTCCAGAACAATAAGATTGGTGCATGTTTAATGGCTGAACCAGACTTGGTGGCTGAATGTATTCATAGCATGCAAAAAGTAGTGTCGATTCCTGTTACCGTGAAACATAGGATCGGGATTGATGACATGCAGTCTTATGAAGAAATGCTGCATTTTGTTGACACTGTTGCGGCAACGGGCTGTACCCATTTTATTGTACATGCACGAATTGCCATTTTGCAGGGCCTGTCTCCAAAAGAGAATCGTGAAGTGCCGCCTCTGCGCTATGAAGATGTCTATCTTCTCAAGCAGGAACGCCCTCACCTCACCATTGAAATTAATGGCGGCATTAAAACCTTTGATGAAACACAACAACATTTACAGCATGTTGATGGGGTGATGATTGGCCGCGAAGCCTACCATAATCCTTACTTATTGGCTGAACTGGGTCAATTGTGGAATTTAGAAGCACCGAATCGTTTTGACATCATACAACAGATGATGCCGTATATTCACCAGCGAGTAGCTGAGGGAGCCCCCCTTTCAATTATCACACGTCATATTCTAGGTTTATTCCAGAACTTGCCAGGCGCACGTAAATGGCGTCAGGCACTCAGTGGTGGCAATGCAAAAACCATCACCGACATTGAAAATGCCATTCAGAATATTCAGGCAGCCATGCAACGTACTGAAGACTACATAAAAGAACATCAATCCTGATTGATGCTCCACAAAAACGTGACATAAGTCACATCAAGAAATATCATTTTACAAATATTAAGATCCAAATTTATGGAAATGTAACCTATTTAAAATTAAGAAAATCTTCAAAAAGTTTTCTTAAATAATTTATTATAAAAAGCCTCAATTGTTACATTATTACATTACATTTTAGTTTTTTTAAAATTTATCGCTTACTATGTGCCGCGTACGGATTCTGGCACACGTTCAGTTGTTTTGAAAATGCGGTAGAGATTTACAATGATTTATGATGTACCTTCAGTTGACCACAGCATGATATATCCACCAGCACAACAGCTGGTTATTCCTTATCGGGAGATGCCAAGGCCGCCATCAACGCCAACCATTGATGTAAGCAAGTTTTCTCAAAAGCTAACCACGCGGGCGTCCTATCGTAGCTCATCTCAATGTGCCAAATTCGTTAGAATCGCCCTGCAATCTGCGGGTGCCAATATTGTTCAGCATCCTATTGCCGCATCAGACTGGGGCCGTACCTTGCAGCAGATTGGCTATCAAAAAATCACGCCTGACTTTAACAATCCACAACCAGGTGACATTTACATTATCCATCGTACCAAGAAGCATCGTTATGGACATATTGCAGGTTTTACGGGTTCGCAATGGGTTTCTGACTTTAAGCAAACCAGCTATGACGTGTACAAAGACCCGAATGTGACCTACAGCTATTACCGCCTAGCATCACAATATCCACAGGCTTAATTTATCGGGCTGTTTAAGCCCTGATTTTATCCAGCTTCTTCAAGACTTCAGCCACCGCAACCATTGCAAAACTTGAAGTCACCACCACCGCCGATCCATAGCCACCACAGCGCAGTCCAGCAGTTGCACAGACATCAGCGCTTGAAAATGGATTGTCGATGGAGTAAACGCAGGTAATTCCAAACTTGTCTTTCGGCTTTTTACAAATGCCTTTGGAACGTAGTTGTGTGCGTAGTTTGGCAAGCATTGGGTCCTGTTCTGTTTTGGACAAGTCCGCCACCCGAATCTTGAGCGGGTCAAGCTTTCCACCTGCACCGCCTGAAACGATCAACGGAATTTTGTTAAAACGGCAGTGCAGCATCAAAGCCAACTTGGCTTTGACATCATCAATACAGTCTAAAACGATGCTTGGAACAGGATCCAGAATCTCCTTAACATTCTCAGGTGTGAGATAGTCATCAATCACATTGACTTTCATTCGTGGATTGATTTGACGGCAACGTTCCGCCATCACCTCAATTTTTTCCTGTCCCAGTGTTGAACTCATTGCAGGCAGTTGACGGTTGATGTTGGATGCGGCAACCACATCCATATCCACCAGCGTCAGCTCACCAATCCCTGTACGTGCCAGTGCCTCAACTGCCCAGCTTCCCACACCGCCAATACCAATCACCATGACATGGCTTTGCTCATAGTGTGCAAATGCATTTTCTCCATAAATTTTGGCTACACCAGCGAAACGGCGGTCATATTCATCATTTTGGAGATCGGTCATAGCAGTCGTGGTCTATCTTTTCAGTCAAAGCGGTATTTTAGCGTGTTTAGCTTCTTTTAGGTTAGCCCGATGAAACTTTCCTTGGTGATTGGCCTTGGCGACTTAAAACCAGCAACAGAATAAAAACCATGAAGCTCATGGATAAGGCTAGAAGGTTTGCATTGATCCAACCTAGACTACTTAAAATTGGGGCAGGTAAAAATGCCCCTAAAGTTGCAAACAAGGCAATTCCTGTCTCATTGATACCTTGTACACGATGTTTTTGCTGCTCATTTAAACCAGCCAATAAAGTGGATGCACCTGAATAAGCGAAATTCCAGCCCACACCAAGGACAATCAGCGCAACATTCATATAAATTCCAACCCGTCCAATCATTGGAATCAATGACGATAACATCAGCAAAGCAAAGCCCACATAAATCGTGGTGTGTGCCCCATCGTTGAATCAGTTTAGATACAAAGAATGACGGAATAAACATTGCCAATACATGCAACTGAATGGAGATCGAGGCATAGTGAAATGAATGATTTTCCTTTAAATGCAAAGAAGACATAATCATCATCACATTCATAATATAGTAGGCAAATGCACCGCTTATCACAGCGGCGATAGCCTAGAACACCCGCCAGAAAGAGGCAGATGCAGCCAAATTGAAACACCAGATGACGTCCCAACTTTTTCATTAAAAAAGAAAAGATAAAGGTGGTCAGTAGCATCGCTAAAAACTGCAAGCCATAAGGAACTGTGGCTAAGGCTTGCGTAGGTGCAAGCTTTAAGCCGACAATCGCCGCCACGGCACCGATAAGACCGCCGCAATTAAGTTCAGTGCCTGTGCAGCCAAGAGATAATAAACATAGCGTGGTAATTGATTCAAAGCCTTTATCCAGTTTTATCGGGCCTGGCTACCTTAACGCTGAATGCTTGAAATTCAAACAAAAAAGATGAAAGACCAGCTTTCATCTTTGCTTGAGGAGGTGTCCTAACACCTTATGCAGCAATCAGATTGCGCAGTACATAATGCAAAATGCCGCCTGCCTTAAAGTATTCCACCTCATTTAAGGTATCAATTCGGCACAACACCTTAAACTGCTCCTGACTGCCATCCTCACGTACCAGCTCAACATTAAGGATTTGATGCGGCTGGATATTATCTGACAATCCATAAATGGATAACACTTCGCGACCTGTCAGGTTCAGGGACTGGCGTGTTTGCTCATCGACAAACTGCAAAGGCAATACGCCCATTCCCACCAGATTGGAACGGTGAATCCGCTCAAAACTTTCCGCAATCACGGCCTTGACACCCAGTAGGTTAGTTCCCTTTGCGGCCCAATCCCGTGATGAACCCGTACCATACTCCTTACCTGCAATAATCAACAAAGGAGTTTTTTGCTGCTGATAACGCATGGCAGCATCATAAATTGCCAGTTTCTCACCTGTCGGGATGTAAATGGTGTTGCCACCCTCCTCTCCATCCAGCATTTCATTTTTAATGCGAATATTGGCAAAAGTGCCACGCATCATCACCTCATGGTTACCACGCCGAGAACCATAAGAGTTGAAATCTTTGGGTTCGACTCCTTGATCCTGCAAATAGCGCCCTGCTGGACTGTCCTGTTTAATGTTGCCTGCTGGAGAAATATGGTCTGTGGTGACCGAATCTCCAAGCACGGCCAAAATACGCGCCTGCTCAATATTAGTAATGGCTTTAGGTGGATGGTTGATCTCCTCAAAAAATGGTGGATGGCGAATATAGGTCGAGTTGTTTTGCCATGCATAGGTTTGGCTTTGTGGAATCTGGATAGCCTGCCATGTCGCATCACCATCAAACACAGCCGCATATTCCTTATGGAACATCTCAGTATTGACTTTCTGCAACACCTGATCAATTTCCGTTTGGCTTGGCCATATATCTTTTAGATAGACTTCCTGCCCCTCCTTGCCCACACCAATTGGCTGGGTGGTTAAATCGGTACGGATATTACCCGCCAGACCATACGCAACCACCAACGGCGGCGAGGCAAGCCAATTGGTTTTGACTAGCGGATGGACACGGCCTTCAAAATTTCGGTTTCCCGAAAGCACAGAGGCAACATTTAAATCATGGCACTGAATGGCGGCTTCAATTGCTTCTGGCAATGGCCCAGAGTTACCAATACAGGTAGTACATCCATAACCCACAAGGTTATAACCGAGTTGATCCAGATAAGGAGTTAATCCTGCGGCGGCAAGATAGTCTGTCACCACTTTGGAACCAGGTGCGAGGGAACTTTTCACCCACGGCTTACGCTGCAAGCCTTTTTCAATGGCTTTCTTGGCAAGCAGGCCCGCAGCCAGCATCACACTCGGGTTAGATGTATTGGTACATGAAGTAATTGCTGAAATCACCACATCACCATGATTGAGAGGATAACTTTGTCCATCCAGCGTACAGGATGGATTTTCATGGGGCAGGTTTGCAGCTTTGGCTTCCACGGCAGTGCCACCGCCACCCTCATTTTCCAAACGTTCCTTTGCTTCTTTGGCTGGTTTCAGAGTCAGTTCCATCAAGGCATTAAAGGTTTTGGGTACATCTGAAAGCAGGACCCGATCCTGTGGACGTTTTGGTCCAGCCAGACTGGCCTCAACCGTTCCCATATCCAGACTCAGCACATCAGTAAAAACTGGTTCATCACCCGCATTGCGCCATAAACCCTGTGCTTTACTATAAGCCTCCACCAGATCAATACGGTCCTGTTCGCGGCCTGTCAGGGCCAAATAGCCCAAAGTCACGTCATCAATCGGGAAGAAACCACAGGTTGCGCCATATTCAGGTGCCATATTGGCAATGGTGGCACGGTCAGCCAGTGGCAGATCAGCCAAGCCATCTCCATAAAATTCAACAAATTTACCCACAACGCCCTTTTGGCGCAGCATCTGGGTAATGGTCAGCACCAGATCGGTCGCGGTGATTCCCTCACTTAACTTCCCCGTCAGCTTAAAGCCAATCACTTCAGGAATCAGCATGGATACAGGCTGTCCCAGCATGGCCGCTTCCGCCTCAATACCACCAACACCCCAACCCAACACACCCAATCCATTGATCATGGTGGTATGTGAATCTGTTCCCACCAATGTATCTGGAAAAGCAAAGGTTTGTCCCTCATCTTCCCCAAGCCAGACCGCTTGGGCCAGATATTCCAGATTGACCTGATGGCAAATTCCTGTCCCAGGCGGCACTACACTAAAGTTATTAAAGGCAGACTGGCCCCAGCGCAGAAACTGGTAACGCTCACCATTACGCTGCATTTCAATTTCAACATTTTCGGCAAAGGCATTCTGGTTGGCAAAATGGTCCACCATGACGGAATGGTCGATCACCAAATCCACAGGAGACAGTGGATTGATACGGTTTGGGTCACCACCTGCCTGAGCCATCGCAGCACGCATGGCCGCAAGGTCAACCACTGCGGGCACCCCTGTAAAGTCCTGCATCAACACTCGGGCTGGGCGGTATTGAATTTCCTGATCCGAACTTCTGGTTTTTTGCCAGTCCACCAAGGCCTGAATATGCTCAACTTTTACACTTTTTTGATCTTCAAAGCGCAGTAAATTTTCCAGTAAAACTTTTAATGATTTTGGGAGCTGATCAATATTACCCAGACGCTGTGCTGCCTGAGCCAAGCTAAAAATTTGATATTGCCTTGAACCGACACTGAGTGTTTGTAATGAATTAAAGCTATTGATTTTGCTATATCTAGCCATCGGGTTACCCTCCCAGTTTGGCGATTTCATTTGTTTGTTATGAAGTGCTTTATTCACTCTAAGCCAGTTTAGGAAATGATGTGTTCCCTTTTAGTTATCTTATTTTTAATGGGATGATTGTTATTATCCTAAACGCAAGGCTGCCAATGAGTTTTGCCATAATTGCTCGGCAAGCTGGTCTTGTGGTTGCCCAAGGGTTTGCGCCAAACTATCTAAAACATAAGGCAGATTCACAGGTGTATTTCTGGTACGGTGTTCGGTTGAGGTCTGGCAACAGAGCGGTGTCATATCAGGGCAATCAGTTTCAATCACCAGATGTTCAGCCCCAATCGCCTGTACCACCTGATGCAATTTTTTGGCATTTGGATTGGTGATTTGCCCCGTCACACCGATTTTAAAACCGAGTTTGACCAGTGCCTTGGCTTCTTCCACACCACCACTAAAGGCATGGGCAATACCACCGAGCTTGAATTTCTGCGCCTTTAAAATGGCAAGGGTTTCGGCATGGGCCTTACGAATATGCAGCAGTACAGGTTTTTGATAATGCGTTGCCAGTTCAAGTTGGGCATTAAAATAATGCTGCTGTTTGGCAAAAAGCTCAGGCTGTTTATGTTGCTTTAAAAAGGTGTCCAGACCAATCTCACCAATGGCGACACAATCATGTTGCTTTAACACCTGCTCCAGTCGTTGTAGATGTGCCTGCTGATGTTGCTCAATATAGAAAGGATGCAACCCTGGTGCGAGATAGGATTGAGGAACATTTTCCCAATGTTGCAACTGTTGGTGGGTCTGAATGAGTTCACCAAAGCGGGATTCAACAAAACCGATGAGAACCAAAGCCTCCACCCCAACCTGTTTCGCCTGTACAGCCAAATGTTGCCGATCATGGTCGAAATCGGCAACATCAAAATGGGTATGGGTATCAAACAGTTGCATCATTTTATTAAAAGTCCCACTTTACCAAAGGGGGATTTAAGGGGATTTATTTGCCACAGGCGTAGATGCTGCTGGTGCTTCCACCTTTGGCAAATATTCAGGTTTTAACACACCTTGTAATTTGTCAAATGGAATCACCAGACGTGGCAGACCGACCACATAAGGACCAATTTCATATTCAGCATATTGCAGAATTAAACCCTGCTCACCCAACAGGAAGTTGTCAGTGACCTTAAACGGCCAGGCCTGCTCATATTCCTCAGGGTTATTGGCAAGTTTGCTGTCTACAATCCAGACCTTGAATGCATCATGCGCCAGCTTGTCCAAAGTTGCCTTTTGTTTTGGCAATAGCAGGTCGTTCAATTGCACCTGTTTTTGATTGGTCAGGTCAAAGTTGTAGTAGCGTTGCGAGGTTGAACCATGTGCGCCACCCAAATAACTGCTGCTATTCAGGACAACCGTTGCCAGCATCCCCTTAGGCTGTAAAATCTTCGGTTTAATCATCAAACTGATTTGATGGCTGCTGCTCAATGCCTTCAGTTCTTCATCAATCTTGATAAATGAATTGGCATACAACTGTGCCTGTGCATCCAGATTCTGCTTTTGTTCAGTGGTCTGTACAGTAGAGGCAGCGGTATCTTTATCAACAATTTCAAGCATCTTGCCAAGTTGACTCAGTATTTCCTGATCAAGCAACTGGTCAATAAACGGGAAGTTACTCTGCAACCGTTCAACGCTAAAATCTGGACAGGTATTGCCCTTACATTCAGGCAAACTCACCTGCACCTTGACCGTTTCACCACGTAAAGTCGGCTCAGTCTGTGTCTGTACAACAGGCTGCTCTTGTGGCTTGTCCTCTGGCTGCTTAGGTTCTGATTTTGGCTGGCATGCGGCAAGCAGAATTGCACACGCCAGAACGCTAGATTTATAAAATGTTTTCATCGGAAACCTGCAAGCATTGTGATGACACAAGATTTTTAAATGCTAGCGGACTTCACCGCAAACCGCTAGTGATACATGCAATTCCTATACGCTTGTTATAAAAATTAGAACATTTGTTGATAAATATCAGGCTGTAGCATCTGTTTACTTTGTTCAGTGGTTAAATAAATATCCAGTTGTGGTGCATCCTTACTGATTTCATTGGCACGGTAATGCAGGCCAATACCCTCGCCATCAAAGAACCAGTCGGCCTGTCCCCAATAGAGTTTTTTCGGCACCTGTTTTTTAACTTCTGTAGATTGTTTCTCAATCCATTGTTGATAATGTGCCTGAATAATGTCATTCAGTGCATTTTGCTGATTCTTCTGAATCACATCCAACACGCTAAGGCTTTTTTGTAGTTTGCGGTCTGCAACAAAGAAATAAAAACGATCCTTGACCGCAATATCTTCCTGCTGAGCATTTACCCCCACTTGCAGTAACACATACTGATTCCGCTGCGATGCAATACGGGTATTCAAATGCAGCTCGTAAGCCTTGTTTTTTGAATATTTATCCTGCCATTCATCTGACTTTTTAACATAGGCATTGATGGCCTGTTGCAGGGTCAGGTTTTTATTCTGTTCAATCTGTTGCTGGATCACGTTGGCCTGATTTTTTGCAATCCACGTATTCAGCCATTGATCCTGGGTTTTAATGGTTTGAATATCGACATCAATACAGTTTTTCTTTTCACAAAATGGCAAGGCATAATCTGCCTTGGCCTCCTGCATGTTGAGATAAGGTAAAACCTCAGCTTTTTCAACTGGCGCAGTATGCTGTTCAGTTTCCTGTGCTGAATCAGTTTCATTTTTCTTTGGATGATCACATGCCGTTAAAGCCATCATTCCAATCATTAAACTGACAGCAAAAAGTGGTTTTAAAGTGTTCATCTCATCATCCCTTATTTTTAGTTTGTTCAATTAAAAACAGCCTCTAATTTAGAAGCTGTTTTTATATATTTTAGTGTTCCCGTGTGTTACGGAACTGAATATCTGGCCAGCGTTCCTGCATCAACTGCAAGTTGACACGGCTTGGCGCCAAATAAGTAAGGTGTCCACCACCATCAACCGAGAGTTGATCGTGGGCTTTCTTCTTAAATTCATTCAGAATCTTTTCATCATCACAATGAATCCAGCGCACGGTATGAACACTTACAGGCTCATAAATACAGTCCACCTTATATTCTTCTTTTAGACGGTACGCGACCACATCAAACTGTAACACACCCACTGCACCAACAATCAGGTCATTGTTGATTTGTGGCATAAACACCTGTGTTGCGCCCTCTTCCGACAGCTCTTTCAAGCCTTTCTGCAATTGCTTGGACTTTAACGGATCACGTAAACGCACACGGCGGAACATTTCAGGCGCAAAGTGTGGAATTCCCGTAAAATGCAGGTTTTCACCACTGGTAAAGGTATCGCCAATCTGGATGGTGCCGTGGTTATGTAGACCAATAATGTCCCCAGGCCAAGCCTCTTCTAGATGTTCACGCTCACCCGCTAGGAATGTCAGGGCATCACTGATACGCACGTCCTTACCGATACGCACATGATTCATTTTCAAGCCTTTTTCATATTTACCTGAGCAAATCCGCATAAAGGCAATACGGTCACGGTGTTTCGGGTCCATGTTGGCCTGAATTTTAAACACGAAGCCTGTGAAGCCCTCTTCATTGGCATCGACAGTACGTTCCTGAGTTGGATGCGCTTTAGGCTCTGGTGCCCAGTTGATAAAGGCATCCAACACATGGTCAACCGCAAAGTTACCCAATGCCGTACCAAACAGCACAGGGGTTTGCTTGCCTTGCAGAAACAACTCACGGTCTAATGGCTCATTTGCCATTTGTACCAATTCAAGTGATTCTTCAAACGATGCCCATGCTAGCTCACCCACTTTGTCACGGATATCCGCATGGTCATAACCATCACGCACTTCAATATCAGTAATGGTTGAACCAAAACCCGCCTTGTAGACATACAGCTTATTTTCAAGCAGGTTGTACACACCCGCAAAGTCACGCCCCATGCCCAATGGCCAGGTGATTGGCACACAACGAATTTTGAGGACATTCTCAATTTCATCAAGCAATTCCAATGGCTCGCGAATTTCACGGTCCATTTTGTTGACGAATGAAATGATCGGTGTGTCACGCATACGACACACTTCCATCAGTTTGATGGTACGTTCCTCGACCCCTTTTGCACCATCAATCACCATTAAGGCAGAATCCACGGCGGTTAAGGTACGGTAGGTATCTTCTGAGAAGTCTTCGTGTCCTGGAGTATCGAGAAGGTTGATGGTGTGCTTTTTATAGGGAAACTGCATCACCGAGGTAGTAATCGAAATACCACGCTCTTTTTCCATTTCCATCCAGTCGGATGTTGCGGAACGGTCAGACTTACGGCTTTTCACCATGCCTGCAACCTGAATAGCCTTACCCCATAACAGTAGTTTCTCAGTCATGGTGGTCTTACCCGCATCGGGGTGGGAAATGATCGCAAAGGTGCGTCGCTGGGCAACCTGTGCCGCTAGTTCATCTTTAAAACTCATGAGAAAAATCTTCAATATGTACACAGTTATGTACACAATTCCAAATGTGTACTTAACCGAAAAAAGTGGGAATTCAAAATTGGCGCAATTGTAGCAGATTTAGAGAGTATGTTTTATGCATTGTTGATATGTCTTAAGTTATCCACATGATCATCTCAGGTAAATGCTGAATAAACGTTATATACCGATATAATCAGTGATGGAGAATAAATTTCTCTTTTATTTCAGTGTTTTTAGAACAGATGAGCAAAAGGCAATAAGATGAAAATAATAAATCCCGAAGACATTCCATTGGCATTTCAAGCTGCGTGGAATCACCATGACATGACGGCCCTTGCAGATTTATTTTGTGAAGATGCAACCTTTGTGAATCGCTTTGGACACTATGTTCAAGGAGTTCAGGAAATTGTGGCACTTCACGTTCCCATCCATGAAAAAATCTATAGTGACTCCACACTCGCAAATGAGCTGATTGATCTCTTTTACATTACCGATGATGTAGTAATCAGTCATTTTTGGAGTCGGCTGACAGCAGGTGTTGCCCATCCAGTTGGCCCACATCAAATAGATACGCTGATTCTTGTGGTGCCCACAAGGCAAAATCATTTATGGCGAATCCGTGCGCTGGAAAGTGTAACACTGACCAATCCCCGTACAGGGCAAACCATCTTACGGGATACCTGAACCATCTTTTGCACGGATTTATTTTTATTGAGAGTTTTTGATTTTCAAAGAAATTTCTTATGGTACTTTCAAAGAATCTAAAACCAATAATTCTCTTTTTTCAATCAAGAACTCCATCAATACACGAAGCTTGGCAGGCATATGTGCCCTTGAGGGCGAAGAAACCTGAACGTGGACGAACCCAAGGTAACAAAATACGCACCAGTCGACCATCTTGCAAATAAGGCTGCACGCACAAGTTCAAATGCTGCACTAAACCAATACCTGACAAAGCGGCACGCAACATACTGTCATCATCATTGAAAATGGCATTTCCTTTAGGTTCATACACAATTGTTCGGGCCTCTGCATCAGGTGTAATGAATGACCAGCGATCAATTACACCACTCGAAGAAAAACGATAGGACAAACAGTTATGATCTTTTAATTGCTGTGGTGTTTCTGGAACCCCATAACATTCAAAATACTCAGGAGCACCCACAATCGCCATCTCTAATTGTGGAGTGATGGGTGGTGAAAAAGTTTGTCGATGCCCATCCTGAGTTCAATAAAATGAAAGTGGCTTTATACAGTCAGTGTCTGGGTGGTATTTCACAATATGCAGCCATCAGCAAACATCCTGAACTTTTTGAAAATGTGCTGTGTATGTGCAGCCCACTCGTACCTAACATGACGGTTATTTTAGAGAGATTCGCAGCATTACAAGGTGTTGATCAATACCTTGAATTAGTCGACCTTGAATTGCTGAAACTAGGTGGTTTTCCAGCAGCAGATATGTCAGGGGCATTGTGGGCACCCCATGTCAAACTTCCAGTGTTGATGTGGCAAGTGCGTAAAGACATATTGACCACTGCTGAAGATTCTCAAAGAACATTTGATCTGTTGGCCAGTACCGATAAAGAGTTGTACTGGATTGAAGATACAACCAAACGCTTTGAGGATGGCTACAACTGGTTTGGCCGCCATCCTGAAAAAGTATTGTCTTATCTCGCCAAATATATGAGCTAATCTTTTTGGATACTACAGCAGTCATTGCCAATCCGCAGACTGCTGTAACCCACACTCAGGTGGCAACGCTATAAAAAATACCAGTCTCTACCTTTTAATCTAGACAGCAACAACCTTGGCACGTGCGGTATGCAGCTTTTTATAACTGTCAATCAGGCGCAAGTGTCGATCCAGTCCCTCCAGTTTCATACTGGTTGGGGTGAGACCATAGAAACGGACACTGCCATCTACCGATCCAAGTACACTATCCATTCGCTCATCACCAAACATACGGCGGAAGTTAATTAGATAATCATCGAGTTCCAGCTCATCATCCAGAATCACCTCCAGTACCACATTCATGCACTGATAGAACAGGCCACGTTCAACCGTGTTGGTGTTGTATTGCAGGAACTGCTCAACCAATTCTTTTGCCTCTTCAAATTGCTCTAAAGCAAGATAAATCAAAAGCTTTAACTCAAGAATGGTCAGTTGCCCCCACACGGTATTGTCATCAAATTCGATACCAATCAATGTGGCGATTTCGGTGTAGTCATCCAGCTCACATTCCTCCAGACGTTCAACCAAGGCCTCAAGGCTGTCATTATCCAGACGATGCAGGTTTAAGATATCTTCACGGAATGACAGCGCCTTGTTGGTGTTGTCCCAAATCAGGTCTTCCACCAGATAAATCTCGGAATAGTCAGGCACCAAGATACGGCAAGCCGTTGCACCTAAGTGCTGATACACTGCCATGTAGACTTCTTTGCCCATCTGCTCAAGAATGGCAAACAGTTCTTCCGCTTCTTCCACATTGCTGTTTTGACCTTGGTTGGTAAAGTCCCAATCCACAAACTCAAAATCAGCTTTGGAACTAAAAAAGCGCCATGACACCAAACCGCTGGAATCAATAAAGTGTTCCACAAAGTTGTTTGGCTCAGTCACCGCATTACTTTGGAACGTTGGCTGCGGTAAATCATTGAGACCCTCAAAACTACGCCCCTGCAACAACTCGGTCAGGCTACGTTCCAACGCAATTTCAAAACTTGGGTGTGCACCAAATGAGGCAAAGACTCCGCCTGTACGTGGGTTCATTAAGGTGACGCACATAACAGGGAACTGACCGCCGAGGGAAGCATCTTTGACCAATACAGGGAATCCTTGCTCTTCCAGACCTTTGATACCAGCCAGAATACTTGGATATTTTTCCAATACAGCCTGTGGAACATCTGGCAGGCTCATTTCACCCTCCAGAATCTCACGTTTCACAGCACGTTCAAAGATTTCCGATAAACATTGTACCTGTGCCTCAGCCAAGGTATTGCCTGCGCTCATACCGTTACTAAGATATAAATTTTCAATCAGGTTGGATGGAAAATACACCATTTCACCATCCGACTGCCGTACGAATGGCAACGAACAGATACCCCGCTCAGTATTACCTGAGTTGGTGTCATATAAATGTGTGCCCAGCAATTCATCGTCAGGGTTGTAAATCTCTAGGCAGTATTCATCCAGAATTTCTACTGGCAATTCACCATTCGGACCAGGCTGGAACCATTTTTCATCAGGATAATGTACAAATTCAGCATTGGCGATATCTTCTCCCCAAAACTGGTCGTTATAGAAGAAGTTACAGTTTAAACGCTCAATAAATTCGCCCAGTGCCGATGCCAAGGCACTTTCCTTGGTTGAGCCCTTGCCATTGGTAAAACACATCGGCGATTGCGCATCACGAATATGCAGTGACCAGACATTCGGGACAATATTACGCCATGACGCAATTTCAATCTTCATGCCCAAGCCAGCCAAAATGCTAGACATATTGGCAATAGTCTGTTCTAAAGGTAAATCTTTGCCCTGAATATAAGTGCTGCTTTCCGAAGTCAGGCTTGGCATCAGCAATGCCTGTGCATCAGCATCAATACTTTCAACTTCTTCAACAATAAATTCAGGGCCTGTCTGAATCACTTTCTTCACGGTACAACGGTCAATCGAGCGTAGAATCCCCTGACGGTCCTTTTCAGAAATGTCAGCAGGCAACTCGACCTGAATCTTAAAAATCTGTTTGTAGCGGTTTTCAGGATCAACAATATTGTTTTGTGACAGGCGAATATTGTCGGTTGGAATATCCCGCGCCGCACAGTACACCTTAACAAAGTAAGCTGCACATAACGCCGATGAAGCCAGAAAATAGTCGAATGGCCCTGGCGCTGAGCCATCGCCTTTATAGCGGATCGGTTGATCCGCGATCACTGTAAAATCATCGAACTTGGCTTCCTGACGAAGATTGTCGAGATAATTAACCTTGATTTCCATGCTGGTACCTAATGCCTCTTATGTACCAGCATCGGCACATAAGCGTGTAAATATGAATAGAATAGAATCTGAAACTGGCTTAAACAAAACAATGAATGAGCATTCAGGATAAGCTGAATTCGACGTAAATATTTGTCTAACTTATTAAAAACTAAATATCTTGATGGAATCTTGCCGAGTTTTTATCCAATTCCAGGATAAGCCGTCGGCTCGACTTACTTTTGTTTCGGCAAAAGTAAGCAAAACCATTGTCATCCGCAAAACTCGTCAACTACTATCAGCGAACTTAATAAATCGCAGAAACAATACTTTATTAACGGAGTCCTGTCTCAAACAATTGCGGATGACATTTCCGAGTATCATATTTCTTACCGAACTCAAGTTAGATAATATATGGTGCATATTATAGAGCCATTTACCCAAATTGATAACGTTTGTCTGTGTTTCCAATCGACATACAACCAACTTAATCAAGTCTAGTCGTAATAGTGATTTCGCTTTTTAGAAAACTTATCCAGTTGATTTAAAAAGCCCTCAAAATAACTCTTGTCTTTATCTTCGGCGCGATAGCCTGCATAGAGTGTACGTCGCAGACCTTTGGGGGAGACGCAATCCAGACGGCGCGAAGTGACCCAGCCTTTCTGCTCATATTCATTTACCACCCAGTCAGGGAGTGCCGAAATCCCGCGCCCACTAGCAACCAGCTGGATCAACATTTGCGTTAGCTCCGTTGTGCGGATTTCTTTCGGATGCAGATTGGCTGGAATAAACAGCTTCGCCATGATGTCTAGACGATGTTTATCTACGGGATAAGTCACCAAGGTTTGTTCTGCCAATTCCTGTACCGTAATCTTTTCCACCCGAACCAATGGATGAGTGTTGGACAAAACCAGTCTGGATTCATATTCAAAAATTGGAAAATACTCAATGCCTTTTAGGGCAATTGGGTCTGCAGTAATCAACAAGTCAAATTCCGCATTTTGTAATAACTCATGAGGATTGGACTCGAAACCAGAGACAAAATCCAGATCAACATCTGGGTATTGCTGGCGGTATTGATTCAACAACGGCATCAGCCAGTCAAAGCAACTATGACATTCCGAAGAGAAGATAATTCTACCTGTTTGCCCATGCACAATACGGGCAATATCGGTATGTGCAATCTGGATCTGCGGTAACACATCATCCGCCAGCTTTAACAAGCGCAAACCAACATGGGAAAATGAGACAGGTCGGCTACGGCGATTCACAACCTCCACGCCAAACCATTGATCCAGCTCTTTTAATTGATGAGAAATCGCAGACGGTGTTAAATACAGGTCAGTTGCCGCTGCAACCAATGAACCGTGTTCGCGTAAGGCGGTTAATGTCTTTAAATGACGAAGTTCTAACATACAAATAAACCAGTAAAACATGTCCCAACGTATTTCAATAAAAGTGAGCAGACAATGTTTATATAGATAGAGTTGAATTAAATTCATTTTATCATAAAATTAGTGAATTATTATGAAAATTAATTTTATTTCATTATTTACACATTAGATGAATATTATTAATTTTAAAATAAAAAATGCCCCTCAATTTGGGGCGCTGTCTACCAATATATTTCTTATACTTTCTTGACTCTTATTTAAAGCTCATCGCCTAATCCGAAATTACCAAAAATTGGCGTGTCAGACTCTTCCCCACCTAAATCAAAACCTCCAAAAATAGGTGTGGGATCAGGTTGAGGTTGAGGTTGAGGTTGAGGTTGAGGTTGAGGTAAGTTTTGATTATCAACCTGAGTATTAGAACCTGTATTTGTATGATCTGGGTTAGCAGTTTGTGTACCACCATTATTATTTTCTGTATCAGATTTTCTTGGAGCACCGTCTCTTGTAGATGGATATTCGTCCAGTAACAAGATTGTACTTAAAGGATCACATTGCGTTCTTTCCTTTATACTTTCATCATCATAGGCTGCACCCTGAGCCTCTGCGTAGAATTTTTTAGAATATTGTGCATGATAGCTTGCCGTCCAGTTTTGTAAAATATTTGGCAAATTAAATGTATAGAAATAGGTTCGTGATTCATTTGGTTGATAAACATTGACCTGCTCATCATTTAAACAATAATCTGTTTGTGTTGTCTTTGCAGTTTTTGTACCTGTAAGCTGGAAAGCCGCTTTACAATTATTGGTATATTCATAAATTGGGGATGAGGTTGTATTTTTAACAACAACCTGAAGCTTAAATCTTATCGGAGTTGAATCATTCATAGCAAAAAGATCCATCCGATCTCCCATTGCCATTGGAATATGGGGCGAATAATGACGAACAAATTGGATCGTACGTTCTATTCCATTACAGTTTTGAGTGATGGGATTTGGATAAGCAACTGCATATAGCAAACCATCTTCTTCCATACGGTCTGGCTTAACATCAGATTGAGGTTTAGGTACAGGACTTTCTGTGCCTACTGACAATCCACCTGTCCCAGTTCCTCCAAGGCTTACCCCTACACTAAAATTCCCATCATCATCCTTACATCCAGCTAAAAGCAATGTCCCCATTAAGAATAGAAAAATTTTAGAGTTTATAGATGCCATAATATATGTTCTCATTTGCTTTGTTATAAAGATTTTGCTGACAACATCCTGTTGTCCTGCTTATCTCCCAGGCATTTTATCATACCTCTAAGCACCTGATATAATTCAATACTAATCACAAAATATTGAAGCTATTAAATACAAAAAAAGGACCACCCTCATGCTGATTAAGGATAGCCCCAAAGGAACTTCTTCCCAAGAATATCTGAGTTTTGGTTTAGCCAATCAGTAAAACCCAGATACACTTGGCTCTTTATTTTTTTTATTCATTCACCATTTATATATACATGGTCACCCCTTAGAACGAGTAGCTTAGACCAATACGTCCTCCCACTTCATTTCCACCTGCGAAGCCAACCGCACCACTCAGTGAAACACGATTTGCAATAAATGAAGTCACAAGACCCACTGATCCAGCCGTTTCACCCTCATAGTGACCTACACCTGCAAACAATGCGACCTGACCTGAACGAATGTTTGGTACTGCCTGTTGAGCTGCAAGAGCAATCGCCACACCACGGTAAGCACTTTTCTCCACCTCATCTAGACGACGGCTAGCCTGATTGATACGACCATCAAGGCGATTCACTTCTGCTGTACGAGTTGCTGCCTCTACATCAATACGCTTACCTAATGCAAGATCAGCATCTGCACGAGCCGCAGCTTCAGCGGCATCACCAGCGATACGGGCATCCTTTTCAGCATTAATTGCTGCAATACGTGCCACTTTTTCTTCTGCATCACCTGCTATACGGGCATCCTTTTCAGCATTGATCGCGGCAATACGTGCTGCTGCTTCCTCTGCATCACCTGCTATACGCGCATCAGTTTCCTCTGCATCAGCTTTGGCACGAAGTTCTGCTTCATTATCAATTGCCACAATACGTGCCGCTTTTGCATCAGCATCTCCTTTGGCACGAAGTTTTGCTTCATTATCAATAGCGACAGTACGAGCTGCTGTTTCGTCAGCAAGTTTATCTGCCTGATCTTTATCACCCGCAATACGTGCTGTGGTTTCATCAGCAAGTTTATCTGCCTGCTCCTTGTCACCAACGATACGATCATCTTTTTCCTTGGCAAGCGCTCCATCAGCATGTGCAATCAGTTCAGCGCCAGAAGTTAAACTTGAGATTGCATCATTCAACTGTGATACGTTAATGGCATCTTTATCATCCACACCATCAGTCACCTGAGTAATACGACGAATCGCACCACCCAACAAGCCACCAACACTGACCGTATTTTCGCTACTTGCCCCTTGACCCTGTGTATCAGAACCATAACCAATCGCAACAGAGTTCTTATCATCAGCAATAGATGTACCTGGAATACCTGCTGCACCAGCACCACCAGAACCTAACTGAATTGAATCTTCAGTCGTCGCTGTCGCATGACTACCAATCACCACAGAATTTAATCCTGAACCAGAAGATTGGGCACCAATACGTACCGTATTTTCACCGCCTGTTTCTGCGTTATAACCTAAAGTCGTTGCATTTTCGGCATTTGCCCATGTTTCACTGCCAATTGCAGTTGCACCATTACCACCAGTCCAAGCTAAATCACCTAAACTACTTGATTGATCACCCCTTACTCTCGTACGGTTACCTACAGTTGTACCAGCTTGGTCATAGACCGCAATATCATTACCTATAGCAGTACTTCCTGCTTTGGCAGTATTAATAGTAGCTCCAACTGCTATACTCTTTTCCTCTTGTGCAGTAACTACACGCCCTACAGTGACAGAGGAATTACCACTAGCATTATTAGATGAACCAGCAGCAAAACTATCTTTTCCCATAGCATTGCTGTTATAACCCAACCCAATACTGGTGTTATCAACATCATTGAGTTGACCCAGAATAATACCATTTGCTGAGGGATCAACATTTGCATAATTCGTTTCCCCTCCCATCGCATTACTTAAACCAGTGCCTGTTCCTATTGGACCTTCCCATACAGGTGCTGCATAAGCATGACTTGCCATCAATGCAACTGTTATTATTGATAATTGAAAAGTTTTTTTCATTACATCATCCTTCTATTATGACCAAATCTAACTTAGTAATTGATATAACCAAGTCCGACTTAGTTCCCTCCGATGACATATGCTACGCCAGCACGACCACCCACTTTTCCGCCATCAGCAACACCAAATGCACCACTGCCAGATAGGCGGTCACTAAATGAGGTAACCGCACCAAATGCACCTGCTGCTTCCCCCTCGTAATAACCGACACCACCAAATACAGCAACCTGACCAGGTTGGAGACTTGGGATTGCCTGTGACGCCGCCAATGAAATTGCGATACCACGGTTAGCTGTTGTTTCCACACGGTCTAAGCGTTGGTTTAATTGGTCAACACGACCATCCAGACGTTTTACTTCTGCTACGCGAGTTGCTGTCTCAACATCAATACGCTTACCTAATGCAAGGTCAGCATCTGTACGGGCTTTAGCTTCTGCCGCATCACCAGCAATACGTGCATCCTTTTCAGCATTGACTGCTGCAATACGAGCCGTTTTTTCCTCGGCATCACCAGCAATACGTGCATCCTTTTCAGCATTGACTGCTGCGGTACGTGCTGCTTTTTCCTCTGCATCACCTGCTATACGTGCAGCCATCTCATCAGCATCAGCCTTGGCCCGAAGTGTTGCTTCATTATTAATTGCTGTTGTACGAGCAGTAGTTTCATCTGCATCTGCTTTAGCACGGATTTTTGCTTCATTATCAATAGCTGTGGTGCGAGCGGCAGTTTCATCAGCAAGTTTATCTGCCTGAGCCTTATCCCCTGCGATACGTGCTGCTATTTCATCAGCAAGTTTATCTGCCTGTTCCTTATCACCTGCTATACGAGCAGTTTTTTCAGTTGCAATCTTATCGTTAATGGCGTCTAAGTCAGCCTGACTCGGTGCAGTATCAATATTTGCCAAAGCATCATTTAATTGTTTAACGTTCACTGCATCATTATCACCGATACCATCAGCGACCCAGGTCATACGACGTTCACCGATTGAAACCGTATTTTCTACGTCATTGACTGTACCAGCCCCAATTGCCACGGCGCCTTTGGCAGTTGCTTTTGCACCATTACCAAGTGAAATTGCGCCTTCTGCACTCGCCTCAGCAGCATTACCAATTGCGATCGAATTTAGACCACTCGCATCAGCATTACTACCTGTTGCAATCGCATTATTTGCTGTTGCTTTTGCACCATAACCAAGACTTGTTGCATATTCACCAGTTGCCTGTGAAGTAGAACCAATTGCTGTTGCACCTGTACCATTTGCAATAACAGAATCACCAAATGCACTTGCCTGTACACCAGTTACTTCATTGTTTGAACCAATTGCGGTACCAAAGTCATCATTAACAGTATTATTGTTACCAACCGCAGCATTGTAATTACCCTTGGTTGTGTTATCACCACCAATTGCAACATTCCAAGTACCCTCTACTGTATTACCATTACCCACAACAGCAGCACCGCCTCCACTGACAGTATTACCTGTACCACCAACAAAGCCTTCGTTACCTGTCGCATTATTGTTATTGCCAATAACTGTTGTATCTCCAGCAGTGTTATTTGTACCCACAACGGTTGTATTTGGCCCTGTTGCAGTATTTCCTGTACCAATGTTTGTTTGAGCTGCATATACATTTGCAGCCAATAATGCTGTTGCCATTACTGATAACTGAAAAGTCTTTTTCATTACGTGTTCCTTTGCATACTAATTATATTGTTGATAAATATTGATTTTTAAAAATCCCATAAGTTCAGCATAACCATTATGCGACATGAATCATTAAATCAATATTCAAATGTGTAATCTGCACACGTTTAAAAAGTTAGCACATAGGTTGTTCATTATCAAGAACTTTAAAAACAATAAAATAAAATACAAAAATAAATTTAAATCAATTACTTATCTCAATAAATCATATAAAAAAATTAAAAAATAATTTTTTTCCTTAAATTTATATTAAAAATATGTTCAATATGTACATAGTTTAATTTTAGTGATACATTTCATCAAGTAAGTCACTTGAGTGAATTTGTTAAGAAAAATGGCTCACCATGAACCTGAAAGCATGGGGGGGGTACTTAAGATTTAAAAATGTGGAACTTACATAAAACAGGAAAGGAAACAATAAGTAGACTTTATGCGAGCATATTCATTAGATCTTCGTAAGAAAGTAATGGCTGCCTACCATCAAACACAACATAAATCTGAAGTCTGCAAAAGGTTTAATATCGCTAGGTCCACCCTGGATGAATGGATTTTACTGGAACAAACCACACAGGATTTGAAACCATTACCTGCCATCAGGAATGGCCGACCTTTTAGCATTAAGGATTTAGAAAGTTTTGAGGAATTTGTAAAATCAACGCCCTTTACACAAATTAGGGACTTACTTGATCCTTTTGAGCAGAAGTTTGGTTATAAGGTTTCCTATTCAGTTCTCTGGAGAGGCTTGCACAAGATAGGCAGGGTAAAAAAACGAAATTAATGACTAGCTGAGGTTACTGACTCATCTACAATGTTGTGATTTAAAAAAGAAAATACAATATTAAGTAGTGAACTAGAGCCAAAATATATGGTTCTACACAGCAACAGTAAGCAATTAAAATTTAAAATGATTTCATAAAAAATAGCTTGAGAAAAAACTATTTTTAAGACTGCTTGATACTGGAGTAATAAAAAGTAGAAATTTCTTTTATTGCTACAGGATCACGGATCAATCTATTAGCCTTTTAGGGGAAAATACAATGTCTGATCAATTTAGAATCATGGACCGTATCATGGCTTGCTATAAACCGTATTTAGGACAGCAAAATCGTTGCTCTTTAAATTTTAAAAACTGGAATTTGTCCAAAGCAGGTAAACTAAAATTTAAAATTATTGTACCTGACGGGTGTTCGTTACCTCATTTTAATTTAAGACAAGAAAGACTCTTTGGTTCTGATGAGATGCTCTATGAAGATCTTTGGAATGGTAAGGAAATTGACGTAAATGATAAAGATATTTGGCAAGGAAAGCGAAAGGTATATGTTGAAACAATTAATCCACTTCACAAAGTCAGTTATATGGCATTACAAGAAAAGAATAAATTGAGAGAATTCAGGGAAATCTTGCAATATGAAATTATTGTATATGTCATCTAATAACTGAAATTACACAGTGATCATTTTGAAAATGAAAATTTCTAGATAATCCACTTTCAAAAAATTATATACAACTCTACCTCTAATGCAAATGATCTGTCTTATAATGGGTTTTAAATTGACCGAATTTCAATACACTACAAATAGATAAGAACAAATGATAGCGTTGTACTCTCAGTCTGCTGAGCTGAATTAGAAAGGTTTCTATTCGCACTTCGCAATATACGATACTGCTTAGGACGATGTCACTCATCGTACTGATAAACGCCCAGACGAAATCGTTTAGTGGCATCTGCTGAATTTTCATCATTCTTACAATAATCAATAGCAGCAGAAATAACCGCCTTTGACATCAGGTTCCATAAATCAACACTCAATTGATTTAACTTTTCAACAGATTCCTGACTCAGCTCATCAGCAAATATTGCCTGTTCCAGAAAATTGCTCTGTCTAGTCAGGTTACTAATTCCAGCAGCAAGATGGTCGGAAATATTTTGAGAAAATAATTGCTTACTCTCATCCATTTGTGGATCTGGAGTAAAACTGGAATTTTGTAGAATCACTTCATCATTTTCTTCCAGAACAATTCCCAACCTTTTTAATTCCAATAGAATTGATTTTGGATGTTTCTCAGAAGAAATTTGTCTCACAAGACTTTCAAAACTATTTTCATTACCCTGAAAAGGAATCCGTTCTGGTAATTTTTGACTCACCCAAAGACCAACCACACGTGCAGGAACACTGATCGGTAGCTGTAGGTTAAATTGATCAACCAAAGCATACTCGCCATAGCTTTGACAAAAAGCCCTTACATCACGGCGATTTAGACCAGACAACAAACTTATTGCGGAATCGGTTTTCTTCTGTTGAATCTTATCCAGTTCTTTTATTGCTTCGTTATAAAATAATGCTTTAAGCGCTGTGGTAAATTCACTATAACCAATGCCAGACTTGATCAGCCAATGAATCAACTGAGGCATGATACTGACGACATGCTCCAGTGTCGTTTCAGTATCATGAGACAACATCGTATCTTCAGAATTTACTAAAGTTGATGTCTCTTTACTCATGTAAACTCCAACCTTTAGCTCAACATTAAAAGAACTTTAACAATAAAAAAATAGGATTTTCCTTATTCTAGCTGAATTCCCCTTAAGTGAGGATGAGGATTGTAGGCTTTTTTTTAAAAAAGTTGATGTGTTTTTACTTACAAGTCAAAAGAAAACAGATTAAATTAATATTAATCAAAACCTTAAGTATTTCAGCAATATTTTTTCAATCCTAAGTTGTTGTAATTAATAAAAATGAACAAGCAAATTACTCCTATTCTGAAAGTTTAAGTACCCATACTTTTGCCACAAACAGGCATTAGATCAGCTTTACAATAAAAAAAACCATCTCTAAAAAATAAAAAAGAGATGGCGAATGAGGAGCCTTTTCAGGGTTTGTAGCTCATAATTTAATATAGCAAATAAATGCTCAAATTACACATTTATTATAATAAAAAATAGCATCTATGTAACATTTTATGTTTTATTAGAACAAAATATTTAATATTTAGTTTAACATAATTAAATACATGAGGATTAATCTCTTTAAAAATAGGATGAAATATAAATAATATAATTTTTTCAATACATTAAGAAAAAATGATGAATATATGTAAAATATTCAAATTAATTACCCATCAAAATAAATGCTTAAAACACACATTTAAACTCATTATCTATCTATAGGCTCAACTTCACATAGGACTGGAAAAAAATAAGCTTGTCCAAATACTCATTATTTCAAATTGATCATTTTGTAAGACAAGTTGAGCAAATGAGTCACTGAGCTCATGTCATTTTTCTTCTAATATGCCGCTACTGAATAGCAACCTGAGAGTTTAGGTTCATCATGACTCAATTGCCGAAAGTTAAACGTGCCCTGCTTCGTTCACGAACTGCAAAAAAAGTGCTTAATAGCCATACCAGCCATCAAGCACGTCATATATACTCCAATGCAACAGACCGTATCTTTCGCGGGGCCCAGCTTGCATTGTCTGGAAAGACTCCCTTTGATGTGGTCTATCAACGTGAAATTATCAGTTTACGTCATTACACACCCCATACGGACTCCACAGTACAGAAACACCGTATTCCCCTAGTGATCGTGCCACCTTTAGCAGCCAATATGCTGATCTATGATTTATTCCCAAATCGTAGCTTGGTACGTTATTTTCTTGATCAGGGCTTTGATGTTTACTTGATTGACTGGGGTACGCCAAGCCTACGTCAGGCAAAATATAACCTCGGTACCTATGTAAAAACATTTATGCCAGATTTCCTAGAGAAAATTCGGGAACATAGCGGTCAGCAACAGCTTTCCCTGTTTGGCTGGAGCTTAGGTGGTGCACTTTCACTATGCTACACATCCTTGTTTAAAGATAAAAATATTCAGAATCTGGTGATTTTAGCCTCCCCTATCAATACCCATAAATCAGGTTACATGGGTAAATTTTACCAGCGCTTAACAGCTCCAGCCCAATGGGTTCGCAACAATACCAACTTCCGTATCCACCAAGTGCCTAGCCGTGTCTTTCATGTGCATGGATGGCAAAATACCTTGGGCTTCAAACTCACTGATCCTATTGGTAACTTTAAGAACTATTGGGAGTTGGTCAAGAACCTGAATGACCGCCAGTTTGTGGTTAACCATGCCACCTCAAGCTCTTTTGTGGACAATATGCTGGCCTACCCAGGCGGCGTAATGCGTGACATTATTTTACGTTTCTGGATTGATAATGAGTTATCTACAGGTTCAGTAAAATTTGGTGAGCAAACTGCCAATCTAAAAGACATCGACTGTTCAGTGCTGGCCGTGGGTGGTAATACCGATATCATTGTGACTGCTGAAGCAGTACGTCCTTTAATGGATTTAATCAGTAGTGAAGACAAGCAATTTAAGGTTGTGCCAGGTGGACATATGGGGCTGGTCTCAGGTAATCAGGCACCACAGACTGTATGGCCTGTTGTAACCGAATGGCTATCCAAACGTTCTGATTAAAGGTTCATACTTCCCATAAAGGCTGTTGCTGTTTAACAAATAAACAGCCTTTAATGGAGATCAATTGTTATAAAACCAGATTATCTAAGATTAGGCAAAATGTGGCTGCCCTTGCAATACCAGACTATCAATATTAACAGGCCTGCCAAGCAAGTATCCCTGTAATTGATTACAGCCTAAATTTTTAAGAATATCCGCTTGTTGCTGTGTTTCCACTCCCTCAGCGGTGACAATCAAACCTAATTTTGCAGCAAGATGAATTATACTTTCTAAAATCGCTTCTTCTTTAGAATCAGGTTGTAAATCCATCAGGAAACCACGGTCAATTTTGAGTTCATCGACAGGTAAATCCTTTAAATACAGGAAGCTTGAGTAACCCGTTCCAAAGTCATCTATTGCGATTCGAATACCGAGCTTACGCAGGCGCTCCAGGGTACGAATACTTGAATCAATGTGATGCATTGCGGTTGATTCAGTAATCTCCAGGATCAGGTTGTGAGGCTGGATTTGATATTTTTCCAACAATTGTTCAAGGACACTGAATAATTTCTTATTTTCAAACTGTAATGCTGACAGATTCACTGCAATTGGATAAAACTGGTTTTTGCTCTGCTCCCATTTCTGAATTTGCTGACAAGCTTGTTCCAGCGCCCAATATCCCATGGGAATAATTAAACCCGTTTTTTCAGCACCTTCAATAAACATTTGTGGCGTAAGCAGTCCCAAACTTGGATGCTTCCAGCGAATCAGGGCCTCAACACCACAGACTTCATAGTTCGCGGTAAATTTTGGCTGGTAAAATAAGACAAACTGCTGCTCATCAACCGCCTTATATAAATCATTGATCAGTTTGGACTGGCTGCGTACATCTTGCTGATCGCTCATGGACTGGAATACGGTATAGGTATTACGTCCCTGATCTTTTGACACCAGCATGGCGACATCCGCATTAATCAATAAATCCTGAATATTGGTGCCATGTTCAGGATACATCGCAATCCCAAGGCTCGCGGATATGTTAATGTCTTTGCTGGCAATTAAATAGGTTTCCTGAATAAAATGCAGGATTTCTTCGGCAAGCTGCATTGCCTCGTTGATATCGGTATTTTCAGAAATCAGGACAAATTCATCGCCACCTATACGGAATAACTTATGGTTTTGATTTAGCTTATTGTGTAAACGGTTGGCCATCTGAACCAACAACTGATCCCCAATATGATGCCCAAAAGCATCATTCACCGACTTAAAACGATCCAGGTCAATATATAAAAAGGCGGCCTTTTGCTCATGCAAGCGATGATGGCTAAACACAACCTCTGCATAGTCGGTTAAATACATACGGTTAGGCAGCTTGGTTAGGGCATCATGCAGGGACTGAATCTCAAGCTCTTTATTTATAAAGGTAAGTTGTTGATTACGCTCTTCTAGTCTAGATTCTAAAACCGCAACGGCAAAACCTGCGACAAACACCAGACTGGTAATAAAGATGATTGTGAACAACAATACACTTTGCTCTGTCTGTGCAGCATTCAAGGCCTTAATAATACTTTCATCAAAATAGGTTGCCGCCATGCCTGTGTAATGCATACCGACAATGCTCAGCGCCATTAACACCGCAACAATTGCTTTTAGTCCAATCCGATACCTGACTGCTGACTTATATTTAAAGATAAAGAAGAAACTTAGACCAGCCCCACTGATTGCAATTAAAACTGAGCAAATAACCAGTAAGGGATCATAATGCATCTGATGATGTTCAACTGTAAGTGCCATCATGCCTGTATAATGCATACCTGCTATACCCAAGCCCATAAACACGGCACCAAGAATCAGGCGAGGCAAAGGCAAAGTTGGGCGTGAAGTCAGCCACACCGCAAAAATAGAGGCAATTGCACCCACCATATAGGAAAGCGTCGTTAAACCCAGATCAAAATGATAGCCTTCTGGCAAATGACTCGCCAGCATTCCCACAAAATGCATTGCCCATATCGCCAACCCCAGGATTAGACCACTCGCAACCAGAATGCTTTTTTCAAACTTTTTATAAGCAGTCTTGAAAACCAGCTCTTCCATTGAAACTGCGGCATAGCATGTTGCCACCGCAACCAGAATGGAAACGATGACCAATGTGTTATCGTAATCAACGTGTACCATAAAGGAATTCCATGATTATCCATTACTTTTTTTTATTTGCCGAGCAAATTGCCCAGGCTCAGAACGATCCTTCACACTCGAAAAAGATATGAATAGTGCATTCATAAACTTTCCTTAACAATAACATCATCTAGCATAAGGTCAAGTCTTTTTCACTTTATAAATCAATAGAATAAAAACACACAATCATTTCAGCCCCATGAAAAACATTGTTTTTTTATCACAATTTTTTTACCCAAAGACTTATTTATTTTTTACTGGACAGTATGAATATTTCAGTTATTTGTTTTTGTAGGTTTTAAATCGAACTGGGACATCAAAATACCCAGCAATTTTATTGTTTTCATTTTGCCTAAACCATTTTCTGGAAAATAATTAAGGCTTAAATATATTATGCCTTTTTGATCTTTGTATTGTTATAACTCTGTTATCAGCCCATCATATAATTTTTAAGTATGGATTAAAAATATCTTTTCTTATCAAAATGATAGAATAAAATATACAACCAAATTATGATATGGTCAATTCATAAACAAAAAGAAAAATGTAGCGTATGCCATCACAGCCCCTCACTACACTAAAAAAGATTAGTTCCGAAGAACAACTGGATTATCTGAAAAAACAGCTTGAAGTTTCTGTACTCCCCCACTTCTTTACCTATCGACAAATGTTTGAGCAAAAAATCCAATCTTTTGCATTACTACTTTATATGTTGGGAATTTTCTCTAGTTTCATTCCCTTTATTCCCTTAGAGAAAGAACAGAGTAGATGGCTATTTTTGGGTGCTGTGATTTGCTATGGCATACTGTTACTGCAAAGTTTTATCTCTTCTTCGCTTAAAAAATATTATTTACGGCCATACCAGCCAGAAATAGAGGCTCATCAGTATTTGGCCACACAGGGGGAAATTTTACAAATTCACGTCTGGAATCAAAAACAAAAATGGCTGGAGCTAACAGCTGAGTTTCAGGATATATCAAATGATTACATTCGAAAAAAATTTCGTATTCCTTACCCACAAATAGAGAAGTTCCAAAGTCCCCTTGATCCTGAACAGTTGATTGGACAAAAAGTCGAACTCTGTTTATTGCCACAATCATATCAGCCCTTACAAATACGACTACTTCCAACAGACAAAACCAAACTGGAATTTTTCCATTCAAAATCAGCCTTGTTTTTTAGCCAAAATCAGCTTTGGTCACTACACCATCAAGGGATTCATATTAAGTCTTCAGTATGCACATTTACAGTGCAGGAGATTCAATTCATTCGATCAACTGAAAATTCTGATTTCCATCTTGACTTCTATTGCCCTGAATACTGTGATTTTCAAATTCCATCAACGATTGGCAATTTTTCAGAGTTTGAACAAGCTTTATTTAAATGTTTTAAGGATATTGAGTTTGATCATTATCAAAAACTTAAATATAGCAACCAACCACAACATATTAAAATTTGGCAATGCCAGCCTGCTTTATTGCCTACTATAGAAAAAAGGAAAGTAATCAAAGATTTTGAGTTAAGTTTAGGTTTAATATTTATAATCACCATTGTTATTGTTTTTATACTTATTTTCTCAGTACATCACTTTATTGGTCTAAGTCTATTATTTTTTGCCATCGGGGCTTTAATCAGTATTTATTTCTACAATTTATCGTCAAAACGGCTTTTTGATTATCATCAGGATGCTCAACTATAAGCTAAAAACAAAAAACCCTTGTGGAAACAAGGGAAATATATTTCAAGGTAAATCGTTCTTTTCAAAAGATAATAAAATTCTTTCTTTTTCTTCTAATTTTAATTTTTCATGTATCTTAAACTCTAACTCCTCATTGGCAGCAAGCTCTGCTTTTAAGATAAAAAGTGCATCATGAGCAGTATCATTAAGCTCTGCTTCTAACTCCTTAGATCCAACCAATCCTTTCATGGAGTCAAAGACACTACTTTTCTTTTGTGCTTTTTCAGATGAATCTCTCAAAAACTCAAGTTGTAGACTATATGGCAAATAACCATAATCAACTTTTTTGCCATCAATACCAACAGTCTTATTAAATTTTTCCTTATGACCTGTTTTGTCTTTTTCTTCAAATGATTTAACTTTTCCATTATTCAAAATAGAATCATAAAAAACATTTAACTCTTCTATAGTTCTTGATAAACAAGTCAGTTGATGTAATAGATATCCAGGAAATCTTATATCTTTGTTCTTTTTCAAATGCTGGCAAACAGCATCTATATCATATTGTAAAGCATAAGAAATTCCGCGATCTAAACCTGTACGGGTTTGATGACTATCTAAAAAATATTGAATAGAATTTGACAAAAATAAAATCTCATTTTGACCTTTAATAATATCTAAATCATTCGAGATTTTGTGTGAGATTCGGCTTACTGATAAATTTTCCTGATAACTCAAAGGTAAACTTAATCCATTATTAACTATATTTAAACTTTTATTGAGTTTAATATTACTCTGATCTAGTGTATCGGTACTTGTTGAACGAATTTTAATTGCTATTCCAGAAGCCGAGGCTTGTAATTTTGGTAGTGCCACTTCTATTAGAAAATTTTTTCCTTGTTGAATTACTTTTTGCCCTGCTTCAGTTTGACTAAATTCATAAAACATCATAAGTAATTTTGCTTGATTCATATCTTTCTCTTATTCCATCATTCTTAAATCAATTAATCATTTATTTTATATAAAAAAACCCTTGCCGAAACAAGGGTTTTTTAAGATCAAACTAAAGATTAGTTCTTCTCTTTATCAACGATTTTGTTTGCTTGAATCCAAGGCATCATCGCACGTAACTTATTACCCGTTACTTCAATGCCATGCGCTGCGTTTTGACGACGACGAGCAGTCATTGATGGGTAGTTCAATGCGCCTTCCTGAATAAACATCTTCGCATATTCACCAGACTGGATACGTTTCAACGCGTTACGCATTGCTTCACGAGACTGTTCATTGATCACTTCAGTACCAGTCACATATTCACCATACTCAGCATTGTTAGAAACTGAGTAGTTCATGTCTGCGATACCGCCTTCGAACATCAAGTCAACAATTAACTTAAGTTCGTGTAAGCATTCGAAGTAAGCCATTTCTGGAGCATAACCCGCTTCAACCAAAGTTTCGAAGCCCATTTTAACCAATTCAACCGCACCACCACAAAGAACTGCTTGCTCACCAAAAAGGTCAGTTTCAGTTTCTTCACGGAAAGAAGTTTCGATGATACCTGTACGGCCACCACCTACACCTGAAGCGTAAGAAAGTGCAACGTTACGCGCATTACCAGAAGCATCCTGATGGATCGCGATAAGGTCAGGAACACCTGAACCACGTTGATATTCAGAACGTACAGTATGACCAGGTGCCTTTGGAGCAACCATGATCACGTCCAAGTCTTTACGTGGAACAACCTGGTTATAAAGGATAGAGAAACCATGAGCAAATGCTAAGGTTGCGCCTTCTTTAATGTTTGGTTCAATCACATCACGATAAAGCTGAGACTGGAACTCATCTGGAGTCAGGATCATCACCAAGTCAGCCTGAGCAACAGCAGCTGGAACTTCAGACACTTTAAGACCAGAATTTTCAGCTTTTTTCCAAGATGCTGAACCAGCACGTAAACCAACAGTTACGTCTACACCAGAGTCTTTCAAGTTAAGTGCGTGAGCATGACCTTGTGAACCATAACCAATGATTGCAACTTTCTTGCCTTGGATGATAGATAAGTCACAGTCTTTATCGTAAAAAATTTGCATCTGTTTTCTCCGCTAAAATTTTTGTCATTTCCCTTGTTCTACAAGGATAGATCTGTTGTAACCACCCAATTCCTGCTTTTAAGGAACTGGGTAAGCCATTAAATTGTTAAAACCTTTTCACCACGAGCGATGCCCGATACACCTGAACGCACAACCTCAAGGATCGTGTTCTCTGCAAGTGCATCAATAAAACCATCAATCTTGTCCGTTGTACCTGCGATCTGGATGGTATAGGTCGTTGGTGTAACGTCCACGATTTGGGCACGGAAGATATCCGCTGTACGCTTGATTTCCGCACGGGCCGCACCAAGTGCCTTAACCTTGATCAACATCAATTCACGCTCAATGTGTGAACCTTCTGACAGGTCAACCACTTTTACCACTTCAACCAGTTTGTTGAGTTGTTTGGTGATTTGCTCGATCTTGTGATCATCACCATACGTGGTCAATGTCAAACGAGATAAGGTTTCATCTTCTGTCGGTGCAACATTGAGTGTCTCAATGTTGTAGCCACGTTGACTGAACAAGCCAACCAGACGAGAAAGCGCACCTGCTTCGTTTTCAACGAGTACAGAAATAATATGTCTCATTATGTACGCTCCCCTTTGCCTAACCACATATCTTTCATCGACTGACCCGCAACCAACATTGGGTATACGTGCTCAGTACGGTCCACCATGACATTAATGAATACACATTTATCATTAATTGCCATCGCTTCGGCTAATTTAGCTTCCAGCTCATCAGCGTGGTTAATCTGAATACCCACATGGCCATAAGCTTCCATTAACTTGGCAAAATCTGGCAATGAATCGACATAAGAACTTGAATGACGTCCTTCGTAGTTCATATCCTGCCATTGTTTTACCATGCCTAGCGCCTGGTTGTTCAAGCAAAGAATTTTTACATTCAGACCATATTGCTTACAGGTTGAAAGTTCCTGAATACACATCTGAATTGAAGCTTCACCCGTAATACACACTACTTGCTGATCTGGAAATGCAAGCTTGGCTGCCATCGCATACGGCAAGCCAACGCCCATGGTGCCCAAACCACCAGAGTTGATCCATTGACGTGGACGCTTGTATTTGTAGTACAACGCACCAAACATCTGGTGTTGACCGACGTCAGAAGTAATGATCGCTTCGCCATTGGTGACACGGTCCAATGCTTCAACAACCTGTTGAGGCTTCATGCTGCCATCAGTCGGTGTTTCATATTTAAGACCATGTACCTTACGCCATTCATTAATCTGAGACCACCATTCAGCAATTGCTTCAGGATTTGGCTTGGACACATTCATTTGTTTCAATTGTGCCAACATTTCCTGAAGTACAGGTTCAACAGCACCTACAATTGGAATATGCGCCATAATAGTTTTCGAAATGGTCGCAGGATCAATGTCAATATGAATGACTTTGGCATTTTGACAGAACTTAGCTGGGTTGTTGGTCACACGGTCATCAAAGCGTGCGCCAATCGCTAAAATCACGTCAGCATTGTGCATTGCCATATTGGCTTCATAAGTACCATGCATTCCCAACATGCCCACAAACTGTGGATCATCGCCTGGGAAACCACCCAAGCCCATCAATGTGTTGGTGACTGGATAACCCAATAGATGTGCCAACTCAGTCAATAATGCTGAAGCATTGCCCTGAACCACACCACCGCCCGTATAAATCATTGGGCGTTTTGCGGTAATCAGTTCATCAATCGCCTTACGGATTTGACCAGAATGACCACGTGAAGGCGGTTGATATGAACGCATCTTCACTTTTTCAGGATATTCGTAGGCAAATTTGTCCGTAGGGTTGGTTGCATCCTTAGGAATATCAACCACCACTGGGCCTGGACGGCCAGAAGACGCGATATAGAATGCTTTCTTGATAATTGCAGGAATTTCGCTGGCATGACGAACCTGGAAACTGTGTTTTACAATTGGACGGGAAATCCCGACCATGTCCGTTTCCTGGAATGCATCTTCACCAATTAAATGTGTCGCAACCTGACCAGACAAAATCACCATTGGGATTGAGTCCATATAGGCTGTTGCGATTGGAGTCACAGTATTTGTCGCACCAGGACCAGAAGTCACAAGGACAACACCTGTTTTCCCTGTTACGCGCGAATAAGCATCTGCCATGTGGCCAGCAGCTTGTTCATGACGTACGAGGTAATGATTGATTCTGTCTTGTTGAAATAGCGCGTCATAGATATGTAAAACTGCGCCGCCTGGATAACCAAAAACATGCTCTACGCCTTCGTCCGCAAGGGCACGAACGAGCATTTCACCACCAGATAAAAGTTCCAACGTGATTCACCCTAGTATTTGCACAGTTTATAGGAGACATAAACCGTGTTTCATTCATTAACTTATGCACTTTTTAAGTGTGCGTATTCTACTCGTTTTTGCTGCAATAGGAAAAATTTTCTGACTCATCAGCCGTATAAGCTGTTTTTACATCTCGAATCAAAATATGCTGGGATAAGCATATTTCAAAAAATCATTCTCTCGGCTAGAAAGAATGTCCATTGCAAGCCATGACATTTATTCGAAGGGTGATCAAATAAGCGCATATAAAACTAAAGCAAGCATTTTTGTTGCTTTCATACACAAAGTCAAGAATAAAGGAAAGGTTTTTCTATAATATTTTTTAGCTGTTGTTTTTTTAGGCTTATTCACAGCAGTGGTTTAGTCTAGTGAAACGTCCATTTATCAAAAATTCATTTTCTTTTTACATAAAACTATGCATTGTAAATTGCATCCTGAATACACTTTGATCGAATATAGACAGAATTCTCTTGGGGAGATCAAACATGAAACAATCTTATTTAAAAACGGGCTTATATACGGTTGCCACAACAGCACTGCTGCTTTGTTCAAGTCAAAACCATGCGCAACAGTACTACAAATGGGTCGATGCAAATGGATCGACCCACTACACCACCACACCTCCGCCTAAAGGTGCAAAACGTTTAAATAAAGTTTCAACCTATGGTGGAAATCAGGCGACACCAGCACCAGCCACAACAGCAAATCAGGCCGCACAGCAAGCCCAGAACGCTGCGCAACATGCATCACAGGCAGCAAATGTGGCGGCTGAAGCGGCTGCAACAACCTCACCTCCTGCTCAGGCACCATCTGCACCATCACATTCAGACCGATAAAGTAGCCTGAATAGATCAAGGTGGTAGTAACCGCCTTGAAGATAAAATCCCAATCTAAAAACTGACATTTCACTCAGTTTTGCGCTATGCTGTGCAGCAATCTTAATCTTACTTTTTTGTTGTATCGCATATCCCTATGACGACTTCTCACATTGACGCCGAATATCAAGCAAGTGCCATTGAGCCCCAAGTTCAACAAGACTGGGACAATCGCAAAGTTTTCAAAGTTGCCGACACTGTAGAGGGCAAGCATCGCTATATCCTGTCGATGTTCCCCTACCCAAGTGGCAAGCTGCATATGGGGCATGTGCGCAACTACACCATCGGTGATGTGATTAGCCGTTTTTACCGTTTAAAGGGCGAAACTGTGTTGCAGCCAATGGGCTGGGATGCGTTTGGTTTACCTGCGGAAAACGCAGCGATTGCGCATAAAGTCGCACCTGCAAAATGGACATTTGAAAATATTGCCTATATGCGTGACCAGTTGAAGAAACTGGGCTTGTCAGTGGACTGGGATCGTGAATTTGCGACCTGTACCCCAGAGTATTATCACTGGGAACAATGGCTGTTCGTTCAGCTTTATAAGAAAGGCCTGATCTACCGCAAGCTGTCAACCGTAAACTGGGACCCAGTAGACCAGACAGTGTTAGCCAATGAGCAAGTTGAAAATGGTCGTGGCTGGCGTTCGGGTGCATTGGTGGAAAAACGCGACATCCCAATGTACTACTTCCGCATCACTGACTACGCACAAGAGTTGCTGGATGATCTGGATACCTTGCAGGATGGCTGGCCACAGCAGGTTTTGACCATGCAACGTAACTGGATTGGTCGTTCTACAGGGATGGAAATTACCTTTCCATCCGCCAATCCTGAAATTTATGCAGATGGCCTAACAGTTTATACCACCCGTGCTGACACCTTAATGGGTGTGACCTATGTTGCGGTAGCAGCAGAACATCCGTTGGCACTTAAAGCTGCTGAAGATAATGCTGAACTTGCTGCATTTATTGAAGAATGCCGTATGGGTTCAGTGGCAGAGGCGGATTTAGCCACTGCTGAAAAGAAAGGCATGGCAACAGGCTTGTCTGTTCAGCATCCTGTCACTGGCGAACAAGTGCCTGTCTGGATTGCCAACTATGTGTTGATGTCTTACGGTTCAGGTGCGGTGATGGCTGTTCCTGCCCACGATGAACGCGACTTTGAGTTTGCCAACAAATTTAACCTGCCAATCAAGCAAGTAATTGATGCCAAAGGCACAGATGACGCTGATTTTTCTGCAACAGTATGGCAGGAATGGTATGGTTCAAAAGAAGGGAAACTGGTCAATTCAAGCGAGTTCGACGGTTTGAATTTCCAGGCTGCTTTTGATGCACTCCTTGCTAAACTAGAACCACAAGCTTTGGCCAATGCCAAGGTTCAGTTCCGTCTACGTGACTGGGGCGTGTCCCGTCAGCGTTACTGGGGTTGCCCAATTCCAATGATCAACTGTGAAAAATGTGGTCAAGTCACAGTTCCAGAAGATCAATTACCAGTGGTATTACCGACTGATGTCGTTCCAGATGGCTCTGGCAACCCATTGAACAAGATGCCTGAGTTCTATGAAACCAAGTGTCCAAGCTGTGGTGGCGATGCACGTCGTGAAACAGATACTTTAGATACTTTCGTAGAATCCTCCTGGTACTATGCACGCTACGCCTCACCTGATTTCACTGGTGGTATGGTCAAGCCTGAAGCGGCGCAAAACTGGCTGCCAGTCAACCAATACATCGGTGGTGTGGAACACGCTATCCTACACTTACTTTATGCACGTTTCTTCCATAAGTTGATGCGTGACGAGGGTGTTGTTCAGGGCAACGAACCATTTAGCAACCTGTTGACACAGGGTATGGTTTTGGCGGATACGTTCTACCGTGAAGCTGAAAATGGCAAAAAAACCTGGTTCAACCCTGCCGACATTATTTTAGAAAAAGATGAAAAAGGCCGTGTGCTTTCAGCAAAATATTCAGGTGATGGTCAGGATGTGGTTATCGGTGGACAAGAAAAAATGTCCAAGTCGAAAAACAACGGCATTGACCCGCAGGCGATTATCGACCAGTACGGCGCAGATACCGCCCGTGTATTTATGATGTTCGCTGCTCCACCTGACCAGTCTTTGGAATGGTCAGATGCAGGGGTTGAAGGTGCCAACCGCTTCCTGAAACGTGTATGGCGTTTGGCTACTGGATTCCTTGAAAAAGGCGTAAATGGTACTGGAGAGATTGGTAGCTGTGAACTGAGTAAAGATGCTCAAGATCTACGCCGTAAAACCCATGAAACGATTCAGAAAGTGGGTGATGACATTGAACGTCGTCACGCCTTTAACACCGCCATTGCCGCATTAATGGAATTGTTGAATGCAACCAACAAGTTTGAAGCCAAAGATGATAACGATGTTGCAGTTGAACGTGAAGCAATCACAACATTGCTGACATTACTTGCACCATTTGCACCACATTTAAGCCAGACCTTGTTGGCTCAGTTTGGTATTGATTTAACCACGGCTGAATTCCCTCAGGTGGACGAGTCAGCCTTGACCCGCAATACGCAAACGATTGTTGTACAGGTGAATGGCAAGCTTCGTGGTAAGCTGGAAGTCACTGTTGATATTTCCAAAGAAGATTTATTGGCACAGGCAAAAGCCTTGGCAGAAGTTCAGCAATTCCTGACAGGTCCAACCAAGAAAGAAATTGTTGTGCCAAACAAATTGGTGAATTTAGTCGTTTAAACTGTAGGGGCGTATTGTATACGCCCTCATTGTCTATGAGGGATATTTATGCACTTAGCGCAACGTCTCGCTGCTATTGTTTTAACTTTGGGTCTAAGTGCTGGCTTAGTCGGTTGTGGTTTTCATCTTAAGGGAAGCAACCCAGCCGCAACACCATTGGTCTACAATAAACTCACCCTGGTTCTACCTGACAATACCGATGAACTCGAAAATCGTTTAAGTATCTACCTCAGTGCAACAGGTGTACAGCTCAGTAATGCCAATGATGCCTATGTATTGCGTATTCTGGATTACACACCCCGCCGCCAGTTGCTGAATGGTAAATTGACAGAGGTGCTACTGCGTTTAACGGTTACCTTTCAGATTGAGGACCGTCAGGGTCGCAAGATGACTGAACCACGTACCTTAACAGCTTCCCGTAGCTATCAATATGATGTGGCAACCGTCAACACTGACAACCAGCAGGAAGCCTATCTCAACCGTATTGTGATTGATGACCTGGCCCAACAATTGACACGTCAAATTGCCGCAAACCGCTTGCCTAAAGCTCAACCCTAAGCTGTCATTATGAAGCTGGATTATGTTCAAGCCCTAAAGCGTGTCCATGAAGCCCGTGGCGTATGGATTATGCACGGTCAGGAACCCCTGCTTGAACAAAACCTGCTGGATGCCTTTCGCAAAAGCTGGCAGCAGCAGGAAGTTGAGCGGCAACGCTACGATATTGGCAACGTGAATGACTGGAAAAATGTCTTTAATGCACTGAATAGCCTGTCATTATTTTCGCAACAGCTTGCGATTGAAGTGCATGGCAATATCAAGCCTGATGCAAACGGTCTAAGACAGCTTAAAAATTATATCCAGCACAATGAACACAACTTACTCCTGATTGTTTTACCTAAACAGGACAGCAGCAGTTTAAAGACAGCCTTTTTTCAGACCGTGGAAGCCAATGGCGTGGTGGTTGCACTCACCGCCACCTACCCGCAGGATCGGCAACGCATCTTAGGCATTGAGGCAGAAAAACTGGGGATTCAACTCAACAATGATGCATGGCAATGGCTGATGCAGCACCATGAACATAATTTACTGGCTGCAAAAAACAGCCTGATGCGTGTTGCAGACACCTTTCCAGATCTTAAGCAAATTCAGACTGAACAGCTGTATGCCTGTTTACAGGATCAATCCCGTTATACTACTTATGATTTAAGTGATGCCTTGTTGGCAGGCAACCTGGCACAGTCGGTCAAGATTTATCAGTACCTGATTGCGGCTGGCGAGCCTGACAGCCTGATTTTATGGACACTCAGCAAGGAAATGCGTCTATTGATGCAGTTGTTTGAGCAACCACACAATGCCCTACAGCTTGGTATCTGGAACACCAAAGTTTCACAATATCAACAGGCATTACGGCGTTTAAATCCACGTCAGTTTCTGACCTGGTCTGATTTACTGCTGCGTATTGATGCCGCCATTAAAGGCATGTCCAAAGAGAATCCAGAACACCTGATGTTACAGGCAGTTGGGGAGCTATGTGGCAACCGCCTGTTTGTATGATTTAAATTTTAGTCAAATAAGCGCGCAAACCAGCTTTTCTCTTTTTTCTGTTCCTGCGAGCGTAAATACCTGATCATATTGTCACGCACAGCATCCACATAATCCTGATCATCATGCTGGATATGGTTGATCAACCATTTGGAAAGCAGCCGATATAAATCATTCTCCACCGCCTCCCCCTTTTCAAAACGCTGGCGGTATTCGTTGAGCCTTTTTACAAACAGGTCATGTATGCCCTTATGCGAGGGTAAATACTGATAGTTGACCTGTGCCAGCAGGTTTTCCTCAAAACTAAAATGGGACTGGGTGTAATCAATCAAGTCTTCCAGCACTTCCTGAATCTTGTCACGCTGACCACTTACCCTGATTTCCTCTAGCGTGTTGATATACTGCAAAATCTGGCGATGCTGATGATCAATCACATCAATTCCAATATTAAAACTTTCTTTCCATTCCATTTTCCTTTCCCCTGTGAAATTTCCTGTGAATCACTTGTATTTATTGACATATTTTTATATGGTTGTTCTGGGATTAAATCCATATAAAAAATATGGAATTAAATTCTACAATTTTTCAAAACTTAAATCCATAAAAAAATTATGGTTTTATTAAAAACTGTACTTCAACGTAAAAAATAAGAACAAGGCATTGAATTTTTTATAGATTATTATTCTTATACTATTCAGATAAGTGTATAGATAAAATCTATTTCCAACAAACTGACTGTGGGTAAACAATTAAAAATATCTTCCAAAGCCCCATGTTTCTTTCTCCCAATTCAGTACATGGCTACAATGAATACAGCTTATTCAACAGGCGGAAGATGATTGTCATGCACCAGCTAAGTCCAATAGAGATTAAACACATTCAAAGGTTATTTTCCAAAGCGGACAGCCTGATCATTTCCGCAGGTGCTGGGATGGGTGTTGATTCAGGCCTACCTGACTTTCGCGGCAATCAGGGAATGTGGCAGGCCTATCCTGAACTGGGTAAGCAACGTATCGACTTTACAGAAATTGCCAATCCAGCAGCGTTTAGACGGCAACCGCGTTTGGCCTGGGGATTTTATGGACATCGCCTGGCACTTTATCGACAGACCACGCCCCATCAAGGTTTTAGCCTATTAAAGCAGTTGACTGAAAAATTGCGGCTGCCCTACTTTGTTTTTACCTCAAATGTGGATGGGCAATTCCAGAAAGCAGGTTTTGATCCAGAGCGAATTTATGAATGTCACGGCTCCATTCACCATCTACAGTGTCTTGAACCCTGTGATCAGGAGATCTGGCCAGCCGATGCGCTGGCACCGCAGATTGACCATCAGGATTGCCAATGGCTGGCCGAACTACCCCGATGTGCCGCCTGTGGAAATCTGGCACGCCCCAATATCCTGATGTTCGATGATTATGGCTGGATTAGCCATCGGCATTATCAACAAGGTCAAGGTCTGGATGCTTTTATAAAAAGACATCATCGATCTGTGGTCATTGAAATCGGCGCTGGCACAGCCATTCCCACCGTACGTTATTTTAGTGAACGTTTTGCACCGAATCTTATTCGAATTAATCCACGTGAACATGCACTTCCCTCAAAGGGAGGTATCGCTCTGGCAACAAATGCTGAAATGGGGGTACAAAGTATTTATCAGATTTTTATGGAATAAATCCTCCATAAAATAGCAAATAATTCTCATTCTAGATTAAAAATATCCACGCTTTCTTCTCATTTCACTTTTATACTAGCTTCAGTTTCTCATTTTTGACCTGCGGCCATGCAAAAAACAAGTTCTAAAAAATTTCAGCCTCGTAAAATCATCGTCATCGTGATCGGGGTGCTCATCATTGCGGCACTCGGATGGATGTTCTTTAAACCCAAGGCCCAAACGCCTCAGTACATTAGTGCCGAAGTCAGCAAAGGTGATATTGAAGATTCAGTGCTGGCAACAGGTGTGCTTGAGGCCACCAAGATGGTGAGTGTCGGTGCGCAGGTTTCAGGTCAGGTGAAAAAGATGTATGTGCAGTTGGGCGACCAGGTTAAACAGGGCCAGTTGATTGCCCAGATTGACTCGATTCGTCAGGAGAATGAGCTTAAAACCGCCGAAGCCAACATTAAAAACCAGCAGGCACAACTGGCAGTACAGCAGGCCAACTTAGCCAAGGTTGAAGCTGAATATAAACGTCAACAGGCCATGTTTAGTCAGGATGCAACCTCACGTGCTGAACTTGAAGCGGCATTGGCAAACTATAAAACGGCACAGGCCCAGATTGCCTCGATTAATGCGCAGATTGAACAATCGCGTTTGAGTCTTGCAACCACAAAGGAAAACCTGGGTTATACCAGTATTGTTGCACCAATGGATGGAACCATTGTGGCGATTGTCACTGAAGAGGGCCAAACGGTAAATGCCAACCAGACGGCACCGACCATCGTGAAACTGGCAAAACTGGATACCATGACCATCAAGGCACAGATTTCAGAAGCGGACGTGATGAAAGTTGAACAGGGCCAAACCGTTTATTTCACCACCCTAGGCAACAGCGATAAAAAGCATTATGCAAAACTGCGTCAGGTTGAACCAGCACCAAACTCCATTAACACTGAAAACAGCAATACCAGTTCATCTACCTCTACTTCCGCAGTGTATTACAACGCTTTATTCGATGTACCCAATGAAGATGGCAAACTACGTATTGATATGACAGCACAGGTCTACATTGTTTTGGCTGAAGCAAAAAATGCACTGACCATTCCAGCGGCAGCAATCCAAAGTCAGCGTCCAAACCGTAAGGACCGCTCAGCCAATGGCACTAAGTCCACTGATCAGGCGAAAAAATCAGGTGCTGAAACAACCCAGCGTCCGAAACGTCTGGATTTAACTGAGGATGACAAGGCACTGATTGCGCAAGGCAAGGCTTCAATGGCAATGGTTCGGGTACTACAGGCTGATGGTACAGCCCAGCCGCAACCTGTGCTGATTGGCCTGAACAACCGTGTTACCGCACAAGTGTTGAAAGGCTTAAAACAGGGTGATCAGGTGGTGATTGCCGATGCAACTGATAGCTCAAATGAGGCGGCAAAACGTAGCAATCAACGTGCAATGAGAATGTAATATGACTCAAGATCAAACACATTCATCACAGCCATTACTTGAAGTCAGCAACCTCACCCGTGAGTTTCCCGCAGGTGAGGGTACTGTTCAGATTCTCAAAGGCATCAATCTAAAGATTTATGCAGGTGAGCTGGTTGCCATCGTCGGTCAGTCAGGTTCTGGTAAATCCACCCTAATGAATATTCTGGGTTGTCTGGATAAACCAACTGCAGGCAGCTATCAGGTCAATGGTCGGGAAACCCGCCAGTTAGAGCCTGATGAGCTGGCACAACTACGCCGTGAATATTTTGGCTTTATTTTCCAGCGTTATCATCTGCTGGGTGATTTAAGTGCCGCAGGCAATGTTGAAGTCCCCGCGATTTATGCGGGTGTAGACAGCCATCTCCGCCAAGAGCGTTCTGCTGAATTGCTGTCTGAACTGGGACTGGAAGAACGACTACACCACCGCCCTAGCCAGCTTTCAGGTGGTCAGCAACAACGTGTCTCCATTGCCCGTGCCTTGATGAATGGCGGTGATGTCATTCTTGCCGATGAACCCACAGGTGCACTGGATAAAAATAGTGGTATTGAGGTCATGCGCATTTTGCGTGAACTGAATGCCAAGGGTCACACCATTATTCTGGTGACGCACGATCTGAATGTCGCCAAGAATGCGACCCGTATTATTGAAATCAGTGACGGTAATATCATTTCAGACCGTGCCAATACACCTGAACACAACGATCATGATCTGGAACACCAAACCCTGCAACGTACGCCACAAAAGAAAACCTCAGCCTGGCGTTCTTTCTTTGACCGTTTAGGTGAAGCGTTCCGCATGGCGCTACTCGCCATGAATGCTCACCGCATGCGTACCTTTTTAACCATGCTCGGGATTATTATCGGGATTGCCTCGGTAGTTTCAGTGGTGGCACTGGGTAATGGTTCGCAAAAGCAGATTCTGGAAAATATCAGTAGTCTCGGTACCAATACCATTACCGTATATCAGGGACGTGGCTTTGGTGACAATTCACGGGCCTCACAGGTGAAAACCCTCGTGCCTGCCGATGCCGATGCGCTGGCGGAACAGCCTTATGTGGATGGAGTCAGTCCCTCTGCCAATACCAGTGTCACCTTGCGTTATAAAGATACTGAAGCTTCAGCAACGGTAAATGGTGTCAGTGCCGACTTCTTCTATGTGCGTGGCATGACCTTTAAATCTGGTCAGCCTTTTGACAAGGACAGCGTGACCCAACGTGCGCAGGATGTGGTGATTGATACCAATACCGAAAAAACGTTCTTTGCCGATGGCACCAATCCCGTCGGTCAAGTGCTACTGTTGGGCAGCGTTCCAAGCCGAATCATTGGTGTGATTGATGCACAGCAGGGTTTTATGGGCAATTCTGACAGCCTGAATGTCTATCTGCCCTACTCCACCGTGATGAGCCGTATGTTGGGTCAGTCCAATGTACGTAGCATTATCGTGCGAATTAAGGATGAATATCCAAGCAGCGCTGCTGAAAATGCCATTCTGACCTTGCTGGAACAACGTCACGGCGCGCAGGATGTGTTTACCCAAAACTCGGACAGTATTCGTGAAACCATTCAGCAAACCACCGCCACCATGACCCTGCTGATTTCAGCGATTGCGGTGATTTCCCTTGTGGTCGGTGGTATTGGCGTGATGAACATTATGCTGGTGTCTGTCACTGAACGTACTCAGGAAATCGGGGTACGTATGGCGGTAGGCGCACGGCAAAGCGATATTCTGCAACAATTCCTGATTGAAGCGATTCTGGTGTGTTTGCTCGGTGGTGTGCTGGGCGTACTGCTTTCTCTTGGCATTGGGCAAATCATTGGTCACTTCGCCAAGGGCGTGATCGAAATGAGTTATTCAACCACCTCTATTGTGGCGGCTTTTGTCTGTTCAAGCTTGATCGGTATTGTATTTGGCTTCTTGCCAGCACGAAATGCGGCACAACTCGACCCAGTTGCTGCTTTAGCGAGAGAATAAGGAATTCGAGTATGTCTTTTCAATTTACAAAATTAGGACTTGCGCTGCTACTCACAGGTTCTCTGGCGGGTTGTTCTGCTGTGGTAAAAACACCATATAACGCCCCTACCTCCCAAGTCCCACAACAGTTCCAGTACGATACACAAAAAAACAAAAATGTGAACCTGACTGATCAATGGTGGACATTATTTAATGATGCTCAGCTTAATCAACTAGTTGATCAGGTACTGGCAAAAAATAGTGATCTCACCGTAGCTGGAATGACCCTGAAACAGGCCCGTTTACAGGCAGGTCTGGCTGAAAACAGACAAGGCATTCGTACCAGTTCCAGTGTGTCAACAGGCCATAACTATGACCTACGCTCTGGAGATGGAAGTGACCGTGGTTTATCAGCAAGTGTTGGTGTCAGTTATGAACTGGACTTATTCGGCAAACTCGCCAACCAGACCGAAGCCAGTCGCTGGGAAGCCTTAGCCAGTGAACAGGATTTACAGGCCACGGCACAAAGTCTGGTCGGTACAACTGCAAAACTGTATTGGCAACTGGGCTATCTGAATGAACGCTATCAAACTGTGCAGCAAAATTTGGCGGCAACACAGAAAGTCTATGCGCTGGTACAGTCACAATATAAGGCTGGTGCCGTTTCAGGTCTGGACTTGACTCAGGCAGAGCAATCGGTACAAAGCCAGAAAGCCAGCCTCAGCCAAATCGAGCAGCAACGCGTGGAAACGCGCACTGCCCTTGCCGTTTTACTGCATGAGCCAGTGCAACAGTTGAATATTCAGGAACCCTCACAATTACCACGCAATGCCTTGCCAAATATTGCGGTGAGTTTGCCTGCGGAAATCTTGTCCCGCCGTCCAGATTTACAGGCTTCTGAACTGCGCTTACGCAAGACCCTTGCCAATAAGGATGCGACTCAGGCCAGCTATTATCCCTCTATTAATTTGACAGGTAATCTGGGTACTTCCAGCACCTCTTTAACCCAACTGTTAAAGAATCCTGCCTTGACCTTGGGAGCAAGCCTAAGCCTGCCTTTCCTGCAATATAACGATATGAAAAAGGATATTGCGATCAGCGAGCTTGAGTATGAAAAAGCCATTACCCAATATCGCCAAACCTTGTATCAGGCTTTTGCCGATGTTGAAAATGCTTTATCGAATCGGATTCAGTTAGACCAGCAAGTACAGTTGCAACAACGCAATGTTGAACTGGCTGATAAGACCGAACGTCTTACCGAAGTGCGTTACCGTAACGGTGCGATTGCCTTAAAAAATCTGCTGGACGCGCAGGAAACCACACGCAATGCACGACTCAGTCTGGTTGAAACCAAGCAGAGTCAATACAATGCTTATGTGACCCTGATGCAGGCGTTGGGTGGCAGTCCTGTAAAAGAATTGCCTGCACCATAAGTGGCTAAGACCCTGTTTTAGGTATTACGGATTCAGTGTCAGCAGTTTCTTTAATAAGTTGAGTATGTTTGACCTTATCCTGATCATCAAACACAACCTCATAGGATAATTGCTGACCACTGAAATACACTTCAGTTGGTGAACCAATCACTTCCCACAGTCCTAAAGTGGCAACATCTGCGGCACTATGCCAAAAAGTACGACTAACCTTTGCCCACTTTGGATAGCCTTGCTGGAACGTATAGATTTCTTTACGCTCACCCTCTTTAGTCTCAGAAATAACGGGAGCACCCAATTCGGCCACGACACCACTGCGAGGTTTGCCAACGTCAAGAACCGCCAGATTCTTTTGACTCGGCTGTTTACTTGCCATCACGGCGGCACAGCCTTGCAGTGAAAATAAAATAGTGATTCCCCAAACAACTAAAACTTTCTTCATGTTTTATTTACAACCCCAGAAAATGAATAAAAACCCATATGTTTTAATAACTACATATATCCAGACATGATGATCTTGGCAGGATATAAAAACCCGACCTAAATATCACAAAACCCATTGAAAGACCAACAAATATTTTTATTATTTAACTGAAGTTCAAACCCTGAAAAAATAAGGCTACTGGAAAACAGTAGCCTTATTTTAAATCCTTGAGATAACTTATCACTCACTCTCAAACAAATCAGGACTCATTGCCACAGTGTTAAAGCCCGCATCCACATAAAGGATTTCACCTGTAATGCCTGCCGCCCACGGCGAGCATAGGAACAATGCAGCATTGCCCACTTCCTCAATGGTGACATTACGTTTTAACGGCGCAATCTTGGCATTGGCATCCAGCATTTTACGGAATGACTTAATACCTGAAGCCGCCAGCGTACGGATTGGGCCAGCAGAAATTGCATTCACGCGGATCCCCTCGGCACCCAAACTCGAAGCCAGATAGCGCACACCCGCTTCCAGTGAGGCTTTCGCCATACCCATTACATTATAATTTGGTAAAACACGCTCTGAACCCTGATAAGTTAGGGTCAATAAACAGCCTTGACGGGCAAGTAACAGCGGCTTGGCAGCACGTGCCATGGCTACGAAACTGTAGGCACTGATGTCATGGGCAATTTTAAAACCGTCACGGCTGGTCACATCGGTAAAGTCACCATCTAGGGTTTCAGCAGGCGCAAAACCAATGGAGTGAACCACACCATCAAGACCATCCCAGTGTTTTGCCAACTCAACAAAGGCATTGTCAATTTCGGCATCAACCGCAACATCACAAGGAAAAACCAGATTTGAACCAAACTGTGCCGCAAACTCATCAACACGTTTTTTCAGTTTTTCATTTGGATAGGTAAACGCCAGTTCAGCCCCCTCACGGTGCAAGGCAGCCGCGATGCCATAAGCAATGGAGAGTTTGCTTGCAATCCCTGCAATTAAAAAACGTTTACCAGCTAAAAGTCCTTGTGACATCTTATTCTCACTCGAAAAATTTTCACCACATGATGCCAATATTCCAGCGATTTCGGAATTGCATAATCCATCTTTTTTACATTGTTGCATAAAAAAATCGCCGTCAACTGACGGCGATTTTTAGGTTTAACCATGTTTGGGCTTAATCATCACCTTGAATCAGGCTTAACAAACGCATAAATGAATAGTACATCCACACAAGCGTCGCCAGTAAGGCGATGCCACAGACCCATTCAAACGCTTTAGGCGCACGCTGTGCCGCGGCACTCTCGATTAGGTCAAAATCAAGAATCAGATTCAGTGAGGCAATCACCGCAACAAAGGCAGCAAAACCAATGCCCAACCAGTTGCTTTCAAAAATATAAGGAATGCTTGAACCAAATGCCAAACGTAGAATGATCTGCACCACAAAAACCAGCGCAATCGCAATTGTCGCTGAAATCACAATTGCCTTGAATTTTTCGGTGGCACGGATGATCTGGAATTTATACAGCCCAAATAACACCAGTGTGGTCACAAAAGTAGCCAGCAATGCCTGTAAAGGGACACCTGGGAATTTCAACTGGAAAATAAAGGAGATGCCACCCAAGAAAGCTCCCTCAAACAAGGCATAAGGAATCGCCAAGGCGGGTGCAGTATTGGATTTAAATGTAGTGATCAAGGCCAGGATAAAACTGCCCACAGCCCCGACAATCGCAGCCGCATAGGCAATGGACAGGTTTGCAGTGATGGCACAATAGAAAAACAATGCGATACCTAAAACGGCGGCAATCACGGTTAAAAGAATTGACTTCTGAATTGCCCCCTGAATGCTCATTGGCTCAGCCAAATCACTGTAGGTTTCCACCCGAGTTAAAATAGGATTATTACTTTGCATGTACACTCTCTTTTTATAGTTAGCAATAAAAAACCGAGTTTAAGCGATTTTTTGATCAGGCCCAAATATTTTATTCACATAAAAAAAGGGGCTTATGCCCCTTAATTTATTTATTCATAATAAAAAAGTATTCACGGTAATATTTCAGCTCAGCAATCGAATCACGAATGTCATCCATTGCCAAGTGCGAGGCATTTTTCTTGAGACCGCTCATGATTTCAGGTCTCCAGCGCTTCGCCAGTTCCTTGACTGAAGATACGTCCAGATTGCGGTAATGAAAAAATTGTTCCAGTTCAGGCATTAAACGATGCAGGAAACGGCGATCCTGACAAATCGAGTTCCCACACATTGGTGAAGATTTTGGATTGACCCATTTTTTCAGGAATTCAAGTGTTTGCTGTTCTACATCCTGAGCGGTGAGTTTACTGCGGCGCACCCGTTCAATCAGTCCCGACTGTCCATGCTGCTTGGTATTCCATTCATCCATTGCGTTCAGGATCAGGTCAGATTGATGTACCGCTAAAACAGGTCCCTCAGCTAAAATGTTTAAATAGTCATCGGTAATAATTGTTGCGATTTCAATGATCTTGTCGTTATCGGTATCAAGGCCTGTCATTTCCAGGTCAATCCAGATTAATCGTGTATCAGGGGTACTGCTCATGGATGCTGATTCTAAAGTGCTTAAAAACATCAATAGTAGCAAATTAATTACATCTTGGCTGTAATTCCATAGCGGCTTCATGCTATTTTTGCGGTCTTCAACATGTGGATTTTCTGGGATATGAATGGCTTTAATTCGTAAGCGTCGTTTAACCGAGCAACAGCAGCGCCGTATTGAAAAACAGCATAAATCGCGTCAGGATGATATTGACACGTCGCAGGATTTAGATGGGCTGGTTGTTCAGCATTATGGCCGTCAACTCGAAGTACAAGCCCTGTCCGTACCTGAACAGCACCCTGAAAAACCGCAGGTGGCAGAGGGCGAACCTGAACCATTCTGGAAACCGATTGAACTGGACAGTATTTGGCGCTGTCATACCCGTACCAACCTAGAGTTGCTGGTGACAGGTGATCGGGTCAAATGGCAGGCCGACCCCAATACAGGTTTGGGGATTATCACCGCGATTTATCCAAGAAAGTCGTTATTGACCCGTCCAGACCGCTACCACAAGGTAAAACCTGTTGCCGCCAATATCAGCCTGATTGTGATTGTGTTCGCGCCACTGCCAGAACCTGCACCAACACTGATTGACCGTTATCTGGTCGCCTGTGCCGATGCCAACATTCCCGCCTTGCTGGTATTGAACAAATCAGACTTGCTCACTGAAAATGACCCAATCCTGACCATGCTCAGTGAATATGAAGCCCTAGGCTATGAAACCCTGATCTGTCATGCAAAAGGTGACTTATCCACACTTTCCGCACGAATAGACAATGAAACCGTTGCGTTCGTTGGGCAGTCTGGGGTGGGTAAAAGCTCACTGATTAATACCATTGTTCCAGATGCGGCACAGAAGACCAATGTCATTTCCGAAAACTCGGCACTGGGACAACACACCACCACCTCAACCCGTTTGATTAAATTTGGAACAAACGGCGCACTGATTGACTCTCCAGGAATCCGTGAATTTGGGCTGTGGCATTTGAGTCTGGAAAAGGTACGAACAGGTTTTCCTGAGATTGAAACCCATTTGGGCCATTGTCAGTTCCGTAACTGCACCCATAGCCATGAGAAAAATTGTGCCTTAAAACAGGCAGTTGATGCAGGCGAGATTTTACCAAGACGTTTGGACAGCTATCTACGCCTAATGGATGAAATTCAGGAAGCCCAGCAAAAAAGTTAGTTTTCTTGGTTTTTTGCCCTTGAACTAACATTTTTGATCACCATAGAGATAAGTTATACTCAGGGTCAATTTTGATTTTAACTTTAGGTGACTTGTGGAACGCTGGTTAGAGTTTATGGGGAACCACCCCTTTTTGTTTGGTACGCTCGGCGTGCTCATCGTGCTGTTCTTCATTTTAGAGGGTCAGCGCAATGGTCGTAAAATTTCACCACAATCACTCGGTATTTTGGTCAAGGCAAAAAATGCCATGCTGATTGATCTACGGGATGGTAAGGATTTCCGTGATGGCCACATCAGTGGCAGCCGCAACATTCCATACAGCCAAATCACAAGTCATGTTGATGAATTAAAAGCAAGTGACCGTCCATTGGTGTTTATTTGCAACCTGGGGCAAGTTGCAGGCTCCGCATTGCAGAAAGTCGGCCATGCCGACAGCTACCGTCTAGATGGTGGTGTCAGCAATTGGAAAGCCCAGGGCTTACCCTTAGTTAAAAGCAAAACCAAAGCTTAAGGAGAAATAAAATGACCGATACAAACGTCACCATTTATTCAACGCTTTCTTGCCCATATTGTGTGAGGGCAAAACAGCTCCTTGAGCGTAAGGGTGTTGCCTATAAGGAAATTAACCTTTCCAATGAGGCGCCTGAAGTTCGTATTGAGTTAATGCAACGTACCAATCACCGTACCGTGCCTCAAATTTTTATCAAAGACCAGTTTATCGGTGGTTTTGACCAACTTTATGCCTTAGAGCGTGAAGGGAAACTCGACCAATTATTAGCTTAACAACACTCCACGATTTAAGGAAAAACAATGAGCGAAGAACAAGTTCAACCACAACTCGCGTTAGAACGTATTTACACTAAAGATATTTCTTTTGAAGTTCCAGGGGCACAGGTATTTACCAAGCAGTGGCAGCCTGAACTCAACATCAATTTATCTTCTGCGGCAGAAAAGATTGATCCAAACCATTATGAAGTTTCTTTAAAAGTTGTGGTTCAGGCCACCAATGAAGGTGAGACCGCATTCATTGTTGATGTGACCCAGTCAGGGATTTTCCTGGTTGATGGCGTGGAGGAAGATCGTCTTCCGTACATTCTGGGTGCTTACTGCCCGAATATCCTGTTCCCGTTCTTGCGTGAAGCAGTGAATGATCTAGTGACCAAGGGTAGCTTCCCACAATTGTTGCTTACCCCAATTAACTTTGATGCTGAATTTGAAGCCAATATGCAGCGTCTACAAGCTGAAGGTGATGCCCAAGGTCAGGCATAACACTTTAAGCGCGCTAAAAACCACAGTACCTGCTGTGGTTTTTTATTTTATAATGAGAACGATATGGATAAGATAAAATGAGAACAAATAATGTCCACAGTACTATATACCCTTTGCCAGCAGGTATTTCCTGAGCTTACCATAAGCCCTGTCCCTCATGAGCTACATGATTTTCATCAATTTATTGACTGGGTTAATAGCCAATACTCAAACATCCAATATGTCGAATTAGAACAATATTATGACAATGGCACAGATGAATGCCACCAACTACAACAGGCCAAGGTGGATATTGAACAGTTGAACAACCGTATTGAGGAGGAAATAGAACAACTTTTTGCTGAAGATGATAATTCAGACTCAGATGCTCAAGATGAGCCTGATGTTACAGAACATATCTATGCCATCCTCTTTGACAACATCTATGCGGTTGCAGAACAACATGGGCTAGCCCTGTTATTAATTTCGAATGAGAACCCTTACTGGATGCTGGTGCCAGATCAGGCTGAACAAATTAATCGCCTGATCGAGGCATTTAACCAGACTTTTACTGACGTTGAGCTTTATCACTATGTTTAAGGATACTGATGAGGCTACTCAACAATCGTTCTAAACGTCAGGTTGATACGGGCAGTCGACACTTTCTTGGTGGGTGGCAAACGGTGCAGCCAGTGGCTTTGTGTGGTGTCTTTCATCACCAGTAGACTGCCATGTTCCAGATACAGCTCCACCTTTTCCTTGCTTTGTTTATGTTTAAAGGCAAATTTCCGTTCCGCACCAAAGCTGAGTGATGCAATCGCGCCATTTTTCTTTAAGTCGGTTTCATCATCACTGTGCCAGGCCATTCCCTCCTCACCTGTATGGTAAAGATTCAGTAGACATGAATTAAAGCGCTCACCTGTCAACTGCTCCACCCGTTGCCTTAACTCAAGCAGTTCAACCGTCCAAGGCAAGGCGTATCTGTTGACATTTGAGTAGGTATATTCATACCCCTGATCGCCATACCATGCCACTTTTCTTTTGGTGGTAATCTGCCGACCAAAGATAATAGCCTGATCATTTTCCCAAGCAATGTTTTGCATCAACTTTTCAAAATAATCATCAGCGTCCAGCTCCTGCATGACTTTGCCATAATACTGCACCGTTCCATCATAGGGTAAATGGTTATACTTTGGGTCAGCCTCAATATCAAACAGTTGCATGTGTCTGTGCTCCCTCCCAGCCAATCATCGCTGTTTTCCTTAAGGTTCCCCATTCATAGCCACCCAAGATGCCAGTGGACTGAATCACCCGATGACATGGGATCAGGAAAGCCACAGGATTACTGCCAATCGCTGTGCCCACCGCACGGGCTGCCTTCGCATGGTCTATATTTTGGGCAATCTGCCCATAGGTGGAAAGCTGTCCCATCGGAATCCGAAGCAGGCTTTGCCAGACTTTCAGTTGAAAATCGGTTCCTTTTAGATGCAACTTAATTTCAGGCAATTGCGCCCAATCTTTCTGGAAGAAAGCCAGTGCATTAGTCTGAAATTCATCTATCTGCTCAACAAACTGAGCCTTAGGAAACTGTGATTTCAATTGTTGCAATGCTTCCACCTGATCTTCCACAAAGCTTAATGCGCAGATGCCTTTGTAAGTTGAGGCAACCAGCACCTCACCAAACAAGGTTTCAGCAAAGGAATAATGAATCGCTAAATGTTGTCCACCCTGTTTATATTCGGCTGGGGTCATCCCCTCAATCTGGATAAACAGGTCATGCAAACGACTGGTACTGGAAAGTCCTGTCTCAAAGGTCGCATCCAACACACTGCCCTGTTGCTTTAAAATACTTTTGGCATATTCAACGCTGGTATATTGTAGGAATTTTTTTGGACTGGTTCCTACCCATTCAGTGAATAAACGCTGAAAATGCGCTGGACTGAGATGAATGTGTGCAGCAACCTCATCCAGTTGTGGCTGCTGCTGAAAATTTTGCTGGATATAGGCAATCGCTTGAGCAATACGATCATAAGTACGCTGCTGTTGCATTTCTCTATCCTCTAATTACTGCTGTCTCTCCACACTAACAAGCTTCCTGCGCCAAGAAAATCCGAAAGATGCTATTCATTTATCAACATCCTCATTTATGATGGCAAATATCTAAAAATCACTTAAAACAACAAGAGCATCAATTATGCCGTTTACCCCCTTACATTTGGGTGTGGGTGCCTGCTGTAAAGCCATCGCACCACAACGTTTTAGCTTTATGATTTTCGCTGGTACACAAATCCTGATGGATTTGGAACCGCTATTTGGCATGATCTATGGTTGGCAATATTTACATATCATCACGCACAATCTATTGGGTGCAAGCTTAATTGGCTGTCTGGCTTTTGTGATCGGCAAACCCATCAGTGAATGGGGGTTACGATTCATCCTAAAATATAGGGATTGGAGAATTTCATGGCAAACAGCCGCAATCAGTGCCTTTATTGGAAGTTATAGTCATATTTTACTGGATGCTTTTATGCATCATGATGTGTATTTCTTTTATCCATGGATTTTGAAAAATCCTTTATCGAATTTAATTTCTTATTCTGCTCTTTTTTATAGCTGCATTTTTATGGCATTTATTGGCACAACCATTTACTTATATCAGCTCAAATTTAAAGATAAGAGGACGTAAACCAACGCCCTCCCAGATTTTTTATAAACGGCGACGTAATGCATCGGCAATAGACTCAACCAATTGCTGCGAGATTTCCTGTTTCGAGGCTTTTTCCAGTTCACGCTTATTCATGTGATAAGACTGGGCAAAGAACACTGTCATGGCATTTTCATCAGATGCAAAGCCAATATCGGGGCGCGACACATCATTACAGGCGATCATATCCAGCTTTTTCGCCACCAGTTTACCTGCAGCATATTCTTCAACATTCTGGGTTTCAGCGGCAAAACCGACCATAAATGGACGCTGCTGTTGCTGGGCAATGGTCGCCACAATATCAGGATTTTTCACCAAGGATACCGCAAGCTCATCCCCTGCTTTCTTGATTTTATGCTCCGCAACCTGTGCCACACGGTAGTCTGCCACCGCAGCTGTCGCAATAAAGATATCACAACCCTGTTGCAACTGGTTCATACTGACATCCAGCATTTGCATGGCTGAACTGACATTGATGCGTTGCACACCATTTGGAGTATCCAGACTTACAGGCCCTGCCACCAGAGTCACTTTTGCCCCTGCGGCATAACAGGCTGCCGCCAAGGCAAAGCCCATTTTTCCAGTGCTGTGGTTGGAAATGTAACGTACAGGGTCAATCGCCTCACGGGTTGGACCAGCGGTAATGGTGACGCGCTTACCCGCCAATAAACCAAACTTTTCTGCAATGGCACGCTGGGCTTTATGGAAATAGGCCGCCACCTGACGCGCCAAGTCTTCAGGTTCAGGCATACGCCCTAACCCAACATCACCACATGCCTGCTCACCCGCATCAGGCATAATCACATGCACACCGTCTTCAACCAGTGTTTGTAAATTGCGTTGTGTCGCTTTAGCTGCCCACATTTGCTGGTTCATGGCAGGCGCAACCCAAACTGGTGCTTTGGTGGCTAAATATAGGGTACTCAGCAAATCATCCGCCAAGCCATTGGCAAACTTGGCAATGCTGTCACAGCTTGCAGGCGCAACCAGAATCAAATCTGCCCAGCGTGCCAGTTCAATATGCCCCATGCCTGCTTCGGCTTCTGGGTCAAGCAGTTCAGTATGGACTGAATTACCTGAAAGGGCCTGAAAAGTGAGCGGGGTAATAAAAGCCTGCGCGCCCTGTGTCATCACCACACGGACATCAAAGCCATAATCTTTTAAACGACGAACCAGAATGGCACTTTTATAAGCAGCAATGCCGCCCGTAACCGCCAATATAATGTTTTTATGAGGAATAACACTAAGATCGAAGCTCACAAACAGGATACCTTGCTGTTGCAGTGGCGCTCACAATAGCATTAAATACGGTCATACCCAAGCCATGCGCTCGGAAAAACATGCACTACAATAAAATGAACGTGAATATTCATCATGAATCAATCCATAAAACAGTCCATCAAGGCATGGCCAGAACAAGAACGACCACGGGAACGCTTATTATCACAGGGAGCACACAGTTTATCCGATGCTGAATTACTCGCTATTTTTCTACGCTCAGGCTCCAAACAGCACTCGGCGGTTGAGCTTGCCCGTCTCCTGATCCAGCATTTTGGTGGACTCAACCCAATTTTTGATGCCTCACTTGAAGAACTTTCCCAGTTTAACGGCATTGCCGATACCAAATACGCACAACTGATGGCGGTAAAGGAACTGGGGCGGCGTTATCTGAATAACTACTTTCATCAGCAACGGCTTTGTCTGGATACATCTACATTGGTGCTTGACTATCTACGCTATGAACTGCAAGGTGAAAAACAGGAAGTGTTTGCCGTGCTGTGTCTGGATGCTGAGCTCAGGAAACTGCATTTTAAGAAACTCTTTTTTGGATCACAGCATAGTTGCAGTGTATCCATTAACCAGACCTTGCGTTATGTGCTTCAGCAACAGGCCTGCCAAATCGTGATTGCACATAATCATCCTTATGGCATTGCCCAGCCCTCGCACGAAGACATTTACCTCACCCAGCAACTGAAACAAGCCTGTCAGTTACTTGAAATCCAGTTGCTTGATCACTTTATTATTTCACCTGAAAATCATTTTTCCTTTTCTGAGCAACAATTACTCAAACCTGTCCGAATCAAACAATCTGATCTTGACAAAGCCTAGAGCAAACAGGAACATCAGCAGATAAAATTAATGATTCAAACAACATGATTGTCCGTGACCAGCCAAGTATTTTTAAGGTTTTATTTTCATGGCGTGGGACGATTTTACCCAAAATTTTACCCTCTCTTGGTTTTGTCATGTTGATCTCCGCCATTATTGGTGGAATTGAATATATTGATCTATATCGCTTCCCTGAAATCCCCCTCGTCGGCTTTACCCTGATTGGTGTTGTGCTTTCTATCTTCCTTGGTTTTAAAAATACCGCATGCTATGACCGCTGGTGGGAAGCACGTAAACTTTGGGGCGTTTTGATTGCCACATCACGACACTTTGACCGTGATTGTCGAATCTTAACCCAGGCACGGCGTGAACGTGTGATCCAGCATGTGATTGTATTTGCCAATGTGTTACGCGACCGTTTACGTCACCAGACCGCGAACCCAACTGAACTGACAGAAACCAGTGGTTTAAGCCAGCAGGCGCTTACCCAACTTTACCAGCAGCACAATGCGCCACAATATACCCTGAGCCTGATCCAGTGGGAGCTGTTGCAAGCCCTGAAAGATGGGGAAATCTCCGATATCATTTATACGCAGATGAATCGCCATGTCGCGGCCTTAAGTGAAATGCATACGGGTTGTGATCGGATTGCCAATACCCCAATTCCTTTTGCCTATTCGGTTTTACTGAACCGAACCGTTTATTTCTTCTGCTTTATGCTGCCTTTTAGCCTGGGCTCTTTACTAGGTTTGGTAACACCCCTCTTGGTTGGAATTTTGGCTTATACCTTTCTAGGCCTCGATGCCTTAAGTACAGAAATTGAAGAGCCTTTCGGTACACAAAGTAATGACCTGCCACTGGATGCAATGGTACGTACCATTGAAATTGAATTATTGAGTACCTTAGGCCGTCCAACACCACCACCAATTCAGGCACATGATCATAATCTGTTGTAAATTATAATTTTTTCATTTATATTGACACAAAAATAGAATGATTTGTCTATTTAAATGAAAATATTATCTAAATTTACATGATTGCCTGTAATACCCAAAACTCCAGTAAAAGAGCGGCTTTCTAAACGTTTGAAGATTATTTCCATCCTATTATATTTACTTGGAATGGGAAGTTGGGCTTGTTATTTATTTTCTCAATATTATGATTTTCTTCCCAAACAATTCCCTTATCTCATATTTTGGATGTTCTACTTATTTGGACTACATATAGAAAATTATTTTTCATATCATGTAAATATGAGAAAAGACCTCAGCTTGCGCCGTTTTATTGGCTTTAATGCCACCTTAAAAGAAGTTATTGCTATTCGTAACCCCACCACAGACTATCACTATCAAATTAAAATTCACACAAGTGACTCGATCCCTCAAGACCAACAACAGGAATGGTTGATTACACCCAATTTATATCCAATGAATTTACGTGCATTGATGGGTCACTCTATTTACGTGGAATCATTAGCCAATTCACATCTCATTTTTAATATTAAGCCTTACTTACTTGATCAAAATCAGCAAGAAATTTTCTTTACCCAACACCATTTAGAATATCCAAAAGCCAATACAAAATATAAAAAATGTCGATATAACAATATTCAAAAAGTTGAACTGGATACCTCTCAAATAGAGATACGATTGTTCATTTGGGTTAAACAACAAAATATACAGATAAAGCTGAATGAGACCCAACTTAAGCTGATGGAAATAATTTTCTTCCCCAAGCTTTTAATGTTTTCACAAAGGCAATATCTAGCGATTAAAAACCAACAGGCTCAAGGTATTATTTGGCAGTCGTAATACTATGGAAAACCATGAAACATCCACTGCACTCCCCATAACAGAATCATGAAAAATACAATTATCAAAAATATTTCTAATTTTTTTCATTAAGTTATAATCTAAAACTTTCCCAGATCCCTCTTTGCCCCTCATGGATACGTGGTGTCTGTCCTAATTTAATCCACGGCATATTGTCTCCATGAAAATCGCTGCCAATCGAAACAGCTAAACCATGCTCCTGAATCACTCGATCCACCATGTGTCGTGTAGAAAGCACTTCACTACTGGCAGGAAGCTCAACCGCATCACCACCAGACCCAGCAAATAACTGAATCAGATAACGGATATTGGTTGCAGACAAATCATAACGGGTCGGATGTGCCAATACCGCAAAGCCCTGACTGGCATGAATCACATCAATGGTCTCTTTTAAACCTACCCCATCAAATTTGACAAAAGCCTTTTTGCCCTCTTTCAGGAAACGGTCAAATGCCTGCTGTGGACGAGTGACAATATTTTTTTCAACCAGAGTCTTGGCAATATGGGTTCGTGTCACCCGATCTCCCTGACCATCCACTTTTGCCAATACATCAGGATAAATATCAAAACCGATACATTTTTCCAATAACTCACAAATCAGTCTTGCCCGTTCAGCCCGCACTTTTTTCTGGTTTTCCAGCATTGCCTTGATCGGAACTTCATCCTGCATATTCAATGCAACGATATGCACCCCATAACTCTTTTTAGTGCTGGGACGTGACCACTGACTGGAAATTTCCACACCAGAAATAATTTGAATATCATGATCTTGGGCATAATCCTGTGCGCGTGCTAACCCATCCATCGTGTCGTGGTCGGTCAGGGCTAAGGTCTGGATTTTTAAATCAACCGCAGCCTGTACCAATTGTTCAGGAGACAAGGTACCGTCTGAAATGAAACTATGCGTATGTAAATCGACACCGAACATGGTTTGTATTATGCTATCTGACCTATTTCACCACTGTACTGTAACATGAAAGCGTTGCTCGACTATCTTCCACTGATTATCTTCTTTTATTTTTATAAAACCACCGATCCCAAAGATAGTCACCATCCTTTACTGGAGCTTGTGGGCAGTGCAGGAAATACTGATCAAAACCACATTCTGGTTGCAACCTGTGCGCTACTGATCTCGACCCTTGTGGTCTATGGTTGCCTGTTCTTTTTCCAGAAGTTCAAACTGGAAAAAATGCAGTGGTTTATCGTTGTCATGTCAGTGGTTTTTGGTGGAATTACACTGGCATTCAGTGATGTGACCTATATCAAAATGAAAGCAGTCATTATCAATGTCGGGATTGGAATAGGTTTCCTGGTTACGCCCCTGTTTAACAAAGAACGCGAACCTATTATTAAAAAACTTTTGGGTTCGTTGCTTGAACTGACGCCAAAAGGCTGGATGCGTCTAAACTGGGCATGGTGTGGGCAGTTCTTCTTGTTGGCGTCACTGCATTTCTTCTTTGGCTTTGTGTTTATGCAGGGAAAATACTGGGGCGAATTCACCGCTTTCGGCGATATTATCGTTTCTATCAGTTACCTTGCTGTTATACTGATTTGCTTAAGAAAGCATTTTAAAGCCACTGACTAACCTGAATCATTTGAGCGACTGCTATGCCATATTTTGTGCTGACCTGTACTGATCACGAAGATACCTTGGAAAAACGTTTAGCAATTCGTCCCCAGCATGTAGAGCGTCTACAAAAGCTGGATGATGAGGGCCGCTTAATTGCTGCGGGTGCGCATCCAAAAGACCTGAATGATCCACAGGCTGGATTTTTAGGCAGCACCATCATTGTTGAGTTTGAGAGTCGTGAAGCACTGGATGCATGGATTCAGGAAGAGCCATTTTTAAAAGAAGGGATTTACGCAAAGATCGAAGTAAAACCTTTCAACAAAGCTTTTCCAAAAGGGTAAATCATGCAAGTTGCCGTTAAAAGCCTATTCGCTTTTTGTTTATTCAGCTCAAGCGTATGGGCCGTTGAACCCACATCTCCCCCACCCACAGCGGTACAACCGAAACCATCTGTTACAGCCACTGCTGCAAATACAACTGGTACGGCAGCAAAGCCTTTAACGGCTGAACAAATTGCCAAGGCAAAACAGCAACAGGAAGCAAAGGTAAAAGCCCTGATTCAGGATCAGGCCAGTCGCTTAAAACAACTTGAACATGCCAATCTTGAAGCGCTTGCCCAAAATCAGGAATTGCAGCTTAAGAACGATAACTTAACAGTTCAGGTGCAGGTTCTACAAAGTGAACGCAGTGCCCAAATGTTCCTTTATGGCGCGATGACCATTGCGGTTGGGGTAATTCTTGGCTTCTTTATTGCCAGCTATGTCTACACCAAACGCCGCCGTCAGTGGTAAAACACGATTTCTTTATTTATGTCTCAATCAGCAAAACTACAAACTGCCGAACTGGACTGGGAACTGGTCGATGGCATTGAAGTTCCCATTTCCAGACAATTTGGCGATGTCTATTTTTCCAAGGATAACGGTTTACTTGAAACTCGCCATGTCTTTTTAAATGGCAATGATTTAACTGAACGTCTGTCACAACTCAACGATTATCAATACTTTTGTGTGGGTGAAACAGGCTTTGGCACAGGCTTAAATATTCTGACCCTGTGGCAATTATGGCAACAGGTTCGTCCAGATAATCACAGCCATCTACATGCAATTAGTGTGGAAAAGTTTCCACTCAGCAAAGCAGACCTCATCCGTGCATTAAATGTCTGGACTGAACTCGAACCGCTTGCTGAAAAACTGATTGAGCAATATCCATTACCGATTGCAGGCTGCCATCGTCTTAACTTTCCAGAAGAACGTTTTAGTATTGATTTATGGCTGGGCGATGCACAGGATATTTTTCCCAGCATCCCTAAAACACAGGCAGTCAATGCGTGGTTTCTGGATGGATTTGCCCCGTCCTGTAATCCAGATATGTGGCAGGAAAATGTACTGAACCATATTGTGCGTTTATCAGAATTTGGGACAACATTTGCCTCATTTAGTGTTGCAGGTGTACTCAAACGTGGACTGAAACAGCATGGTATTCAAATCAGCCGTCCTCGTGGTTTTGGGCATAAACGGGAAATGCTCAAGGCGATTTGGCTAGATACCTCCCAAACTGAAACCCAGTCGCAAGATTCAGAAACAGCTATTGCAGCTCAACCAAAGTCCGAAACATCAAAGCAACGTCAAATCGCCATTATAGGCGCTGGAATCGCGGGTTTAAGCACGGCATGGGCATTTGCACAGCGTGGGCATCAAGTCACGATCTATGAGCAAAATGAGCCGCTCTCAGGTGCATCAGGTAATCCCCTTGCACTGCTTAATCCAAAACTCTGCCCAATTGAACAGGCGCATGAACATTTAATGACACTGAGTTGGCAACATGCCTTGAATTTTTATCCACAGTTCAAGGCATTTAAACCCATTCAGGTTCAACAGATTGCTTTAAAAAATGCGGATGAATTGTTAGGTCTGGTTGAGCAATATCCTGAAAATGTATTATCTGAAAATATAAAGCAGGCAGACAATTCTATTCCTCAGACTGAGTTTCCAAGCCTCACTTTACATCAGGCAGGTGCAATTTCCCCTCATCAGTTACGTGATGAAATTTTGCAGCATCCCAATATCATTTTAAAAATTGCAAAAATCTCTGCACTAAAACAAATAGAAAACCAGACTGAACTGTGGGAAGAGCAGCAACTCATCGTAACAGTAGACCATGTGATCGTGTGCTGTGCCAGACAAAGCGCTGAACTGTTTAAAAATTATCCAATATTAAAACCCATTCGTGGGCAGGTCAGTTGGGTCGAGAATACCAACCACCCTCTTTCATTGAACCAAGCCTATAGCTATGGTGGGTACTGCACACAATTGGATGCATCACATTTACTGTTGGGTGCATCCTTTTATCCAAATCGGGATGATGTTGAAGTGTTGCCAGCAGACCATGTGCATAACTATAAACTTATCCACAGTGTCTTTCCAGAATATGCACAAGGACTCCTTTCTGTAGATACTTGGCAAGGTCGGGCATCTGTTCGGGCACAGAGTTTGGATTACTTTCCATTGGTTGGGAAAATGCAAGATCATGAGGAAATCTACACCCTTGCAGGACTAGGTTCCAAGGGATTCATGTTTGCACCGCTGTGCAGTGAGATTTTGGCAGCCTTAATATTAGGTGAACTTTGTCCAGTTTCACAAAAGCTATTGGATAAGCTGAATCCGCAGAGATTTCAAAAGAAGAACAAAGTAAAAAAACCTTACGATATGCAATCACTTCTTAGAAAATAATGTTATATATCCCACAATGGCAATGATAACGATTCCACCAATAACCTTACCTAATGATGGGAAAATGATAGTTGGCCAAACCAGCCCACGCCCTAAGTTATAAGCAAATCCCTTATAATCATAATCTCCCCAGAAATTACCATAAATCGCAAATAATAGACCAATTACTAAATAGACAATAATTACAATATGAGAAGTTTTCATTTACTTATCCCCTGCCGCATAACTTGCCAACAAACCCAATATCCAAAACAAAAATAAAACTACAAAAAACCCTGGCCCCAAGAAAACAACTAGACAGATAAAGACAATTAAACCTGCGAGAAATCTCATCTTGTTCTCCTTAATCTTCAGCAATACATTGTTCAGAAGCTTTCATAACTTGATGCATAAAATCGTCTGGGGCATAGCCATATTCAGACATTCTTTCTAGTGTTTTTTCAGAATATTTTTCTTCTAGTTTTTTAAAAGTACATTCACAAATACTTTTAGGCGCTCCGCCTTGTCGGCACCCGCTAATAAAATCACGCTCTACCTTGCTTGAGCATGCACTACAGCACATCCCCACCACTGCTAATATTGCTATATGTTTTAGCACCATTCTTTTTATTTCCTTTACATAAAACTACTGTTATTAAACTAGTTACACTAAAAACTTTACTAATAGTTTACTAAACAACTAAACCATTAGTAAAGCTGTTAAACTCATAGTTAAGTTATTTCTTTATTCTTGGGAAATGACAAATGAAAAGATACGATTTGCCCAACGGCTTATTGAGGCAATGCAAGCACAAGGTTATGATCCTGAACCTGCCATTTTGGAAAGGGAATTTAACTTGCGCTATTTTGGCAAGCCAATGACCTTGCAAGGTGTGCGTAAATGGCTTATTGGAACATCTATTCCATCTACTGATAAAATCATGACATTAGCTAAGTGGCTAAAAATACCACCTGATGAACTTACTTTTGGTAAAGAAATTAAAATGGAGATTGAAGAAGCAAATCAGCATTGGCAGCATGAAATCGGTTTTAATGAGAGAGAAATTTTTGAAGCCTTTATCAATCTTCCTACCCCACAAAAGAAAATTGTAAGAGAAGTAATTGTGGCGTTTGCTAAAGCTTATACAACTCATCAAAAATAATATGAACTTGAAGTTTTATTTTGATAATAATCATGACAAAGGTCATAGAATTTAAAAAAGTTATTTTATTGTTGCTTGTATACTATTTCAAATCATCACGATATAACATTTGCTAAGGCCTACACCTTAGCAAATGTTAGCCTATTATTCTAAGCTCCCTGTTCTAAAGGCAAGCCCGCATCACGCGCTGCACGTGTACCTCCCATCAGTACCACATATTCACGAGAATCATCCAGACCATCCAGAAGCTCTGCCGCACGTGGTGCCTTACTACCACCACCACATAGAATATAAATCGGCTGATCCGCTGCAACCTGAGTCAAACTATCCGCAGTTAATTCAGCAATTGGACGATTGACCGCCCCTTTGACATGAGCCTCTGTATACGCATTGGTATCTCGGACATCCCAAATGACCGCGCCTTCTGGGAACTCAAATGTTGTAATTTCTTGTTTACGGATCATTGCGCACTCCTTTGATGTAAACAACACTTGGCAAATGAAGAAAACACCCTTAGCATCTCAAATATTCTTTCCCTTTGTAAAGGTCTAACCATGCCTTCTTTTGATATTGTTTCTGAATTAGAGTTATTTGAAGTCAATCATGCGGTGCAAAACACACAAAAGGAGATTGCCACACGTTTTGACTTTCGTGGGCAGGACGTTTCGATTGAACTCAATGAAAAAAACAAGGAAATCAAAATCTCGACTGAAAGTGATTTCCAGTGTGAGCAGGTCTATACCATGCTTGAAAACCACTTTTATAAACGCAAGATTGATGTACAAGCACTTGACCCACAAAAAGCCACTGCCTCTGGCAAGCATGTGGTGCAAGTGATCAAGCTCAAAGACGGACTTGACTCAGATACTGCAAAAAAAATTAATAAAGCCATTAAAGAAAGTGGCATCAAGGCGCAATCTTCTATCCAAGGGGACAAAATCCGTGTCACTGATAAAAAGCGTGATACCTTGCAACAAGTCATGAACTTTTTACGTGAACAGCAATTTGGTCTACCGCTTCAATTTAATAATTTCAAAGACTAAGCAATAGGTTCACTATGGCAAAAGATAACCGTCTTTATACGCTGGTTAAAACCACTTCTAAATTTCCAAAAGGTATTCGCAGTACCTTATGGAGCAAAGCCTTTGGACGAGTTGTTCCAATGGTGGGGACTGCAAACATTCGCTATTTGGAAGTCGATAAAGACCACGTTACCGTTCGCATTGAAAACCAACGTAATATGCAAAACCATATTAAGGGTGTCCATGCCGCAGCGATGGCCTTACTCGCTGAAACGGCAACGGGTTTCCTAACAGGTCTACATATTCCTGATGATCGTATCTTGTTGATCAAATCACTGCACGTAGACTATTTAAAGGTTGCACAGGGTGGTTTAACCGCGACCGCAACCTTATCTGCTGATCAACAGAAGTTCATTGCAGATAACGATAAAGGCGAGCTATTGATTCCTGTGACCGTGATTGACGATTCAGGCAACGAACCAATCCATTGCCAAATGCTTTGGGCTTGGTTGCCAAAACGCAAAAAGTAATTCTGAATCAACCATAATAAAGCCCAAATAAATTTGGGCTTTATTTTTTGGCTTAACCAGCAATAAATTCCTGCTTAATCTGTTCAGCAATCTGTCGCTTGTTTCCATTGACATCAACTGCAACAAAAGTAAAAACCCCTTCCGTTATCCTTACAGGTTCACGCGAATCATCATGACTGTTCCAGACCTCAATCTGCACCTGAACTGAGGTATTGCCCACCTTAAGAATTTTGGTGTAGCAACTAATCACATTCCCTACTTTTACTGGAACAAGAAAAGTCATCTGGTTAATCGCAATGGTTGCACAACGTCCTTTACTCAAACGTTCGACATGAATTGCACCAGCCAAATCCATCTGAGATACAATCCAGCCTCCAAAAACATCACCACTCCAATTAGTATCGGCTGGCATGGCAATATTTTGCAGGGATAAAGTCCCTTCTGGACGATTCAAGCGTTCCGTCATGTTAATTTCCTTGATGTTGCTGTAATTGCTGGTCTAGCCATTGTTGAAGCTCTGGTGCTCTTAATGCCCCACTGATTCTCGCCAACTCAGTGGTTTTATTCATTAACACCAACGTCGGAATGCTACGCACATTAAATGCGGCACTTAAACGGGGATTTGCTTCGGTATCAATCTTGGCAAAAAACACATAGGGATTTTGCTTTGCCACCTGGGCAAAATGGGGAGCCATCATCTTACAAGGTCCACACCACTCTGCCCATAAATCGATCAGCACAGGTAAATCAGTATTGGCAATAAAGTGACTAAAGTTTTGTTCATTGAGTTCAATTGGCTCCTGAGGCAACAATGGCTGATGACATTGCCCACAGTTTGGATGAACGGCTAATTTTTCTTCGGGTACACGATTTTTTGCACCACATGATGCACAGACAATCATCATTTACATCACTCCGATATGTTGATGTAAAAATTCTAATTGGGTTGTGACTGCTTTTTCAAACCATGAACCGTGATAAACCTCAAAATGTTTCATATCCCACTCATGATAAGTGACAAATGGTGCAATATTGGTCGCTGCCTCACGACTGGATGCAATTGGAATCAAACTATCTTTCTTGGCAGCAATAAATAACACGGGAATATTAATCTTACGCACAAACTGAATTGGACGGTAACGCATCAAGTTAAAGAATACACGGGCAGGAACTTCCCCACTCCAGTAATAATCAGGATTTACGATGGAATGATAACCATAGTAGCTATCAGAGGTGGGTAAAAAACACAGTTTATATTGATCAACCACGGGCAAAGTTTTAGGCACTAGCCCCATCTTTGATCCCATATAGTCCTGACTGGAACGTTTCAGAGCTTCTGGATAACGTTGCAATGGATAAAGTTTAGCTGTCTCAGCACCATCCACATAGGGCACCTGTACCATCACTGCCTGAATATTCTTAAGATCAGTCGCCAAACTTAAGGCATAGCCACCACTTAATGAAGTTCCCCACAAGATAATACGACGACTATCAATCAGTTTACAGTTTGATGCATATTGGATCATTGTTTTCCAATCATCCAGTTGCGAACTCAATGAAACCAGTTCACGCGGCTTACCTGTACTCCCTCCCCAATAACGATAGTCAAATAAGATAACCGCATAGCCCGCCTGGGCAAAACGTTGTGCATACTGAACCAGCTTGAATTGACGCAAACCAGCAAATCCATGCGCCATAAGAATGACGGCAGGTTTAATAGCAGCTTTGGGAAGATAGAAATCCGCAGCGATCGTTTCATCACCACTAGGAACATACAAAGGCTCAACTGTATAGGTGTGCATGCGCGCTCCATTGCGTTATCTTATAACTTATCATCGTTTATTTACTATAGACATTTAAACTCAAGATCAAGCTTAATGCTATGATAGAGCATAAAATGTTTTGTTTGTTTTTGGAGTGACAAGATGTCAGAGAATGTTGGTTTTGCAGGTCAAATTGGCCCTGAGCATATAGAACAAGTGGTTGAAAAAGGATTCAAATCGATAATTAATAATCGCCCTGATATGGAGGGTGGCCCTGAGCAACCAACCAGCGCACAGATTGAGGAATCAGCACGTAACGCAGGTTTGGATTATGTGTATCAACCAGTTGTTGCAGGTCAAATTACCGAACTGGATGTTCGCACATTTGCAAACCATTATAATGAATTACCAAAGCCAATCCTGATGTTCTGCCGAACAGGTAATCGCTCTAATAATTTATATCAGTTAGCAAAGCAAATGGATTTGTTGGAGGATTAAATACTAGAAAATCTACTATATAAAGCTAGGCTATTCAATAAATTCCAATAAAAAATAAAAAAAAACAGCACCGAAGTGCTGTTTTTTTATCCATATTATTTAATTACATGTTGTATCTATACCATAAGGGCTAGTATCAAAAGGTTGACCTGCTTCTGAATCAAAATCATCTTTCCGTGGTGATAATTGATAATACAGTGTAGATTCTAGATTTTGCACAGGTGTACTATTAATAGTAACATTTGCTGCTAGATTAAGTGCTTGCCAACCAGCATACTGTCTTAAATAACGAATACGGAAATCAAATTTACCTGAACTGTCTGTCGTATAAGTAACAATATTGGATGTACTACCCGTTGGTGAAATAAATGCTGTTGCAATTTGCGCTCTGGCAGGTAAATCTGCACCAAAACAGCTTGCTGTCGTTGTTTTAAAACGTGTAGGTTTATCATCTGCATCTTTGCCAGGTATATACATGCCTTTTAAGATACCCAATAAATTAATATTCATAGTTACTGAACGATTAGCGATTGCATTACCATCTTTATCGACAAACTGTGCAGACATATTTTCAATGTAATAGTTTTCATCATCCGACTTCTCCAATACTGCTGAACGACCAAAAGTTAAATGTCCAATCGGCTGTTCATCAACAGAAGCAGGAATTACATCTATTCTAAAGACGTTGCTGGTTACATTTGGCGTACTAATCACTTCTGCCGTAGAGAAACTCGCTGTCAAGTTCAAATCATCAGCAATAAATTGTGCTGCACTATATGTTTGATGACGTACTGTTTCATCAACTCTCACAGAGAAAGTTGCCTGACCTTTATCATCAGTTGTCTTACCAGATGCACCAACAATAACAGCACCATTATTAATAAAGTTATTGATATATAAAGTTACATATTTATCAGCAACCCCACCACCATTTTGGTCAAGTAAGGTAACAGTAACATCAGTAATATCATTACGCACACTCAATGCCGATTTTGATGAAGTCATGCGTAAACTATAACGTGGAGTCGTTGCTGTGTTTGGACTTTGAGCATTCAAACGAATAATTTGAGAAGTAATCGCACCAGTAACATCATCAGTCAATGTTGCTTCTAACTCAATACCACTTGCAATGAGTGCATCTTTTCCATCTTGCATCACACCTTTTGGAATAAGTAGTGTAAAGAATCCATTACCATTACTATCAGAAGTCACGGTATAGGTATCTACAATACCATTATCGCCCTCTTCCTCATTCACGATGCCAACACTTGCCCCAGTGGTACTATTGGTCTTTTTCACCTTTAAGGTGATTTCCCGATTAGCAGCAGCCGAACCACCAACCCTATTTGTCGCAGCAACAGTAATAATTGCCTTGTCTCCATCTACACTTAACCAGTCTTTAGATGAGTTAAGTGTTAAGACATAAGGATTTGTAGCAGTATCTGCAACAGTAAAGTTTAATGTCGTAGGAATTTCATTACCACGAGGGTCTTTAATCGTACCCGTCACCACGATAGAACCTAATGTAGCAGCACTCACGCCAACAGGGACAACTAAACTAACTGGAACATCACTACCACCTTGTACAACTACACTTGTTGTGGTTACATTTCCACTAAATCTCACGCCAGCATCAATCGCTGCCTGATTAAGATTTAAACGCATTGGTGTACCCGAAGCGGTATTAATCCCCATTTCATCTTTGACAGACGCATAGAGTGTTACCGTTTTCCCTTCTGATACTGTACTTACATCAGCTCTTAAACGAGGATTGAGTGCATTTGCTGGTGCAGTAATCCCGATAGAACTCGTCTGTTGTACCAAATCGCCTGAACGTGGGCTTGTACCGACCACTGCAAAAGTAATACCGTTTTTAATTAATTGGTTATCATAAGCACCTTCCGACACAATCACGGTAAATTCTGCTTCACCTTTACTATTGGTCATGGCTGGCACACCACTTAACGATGCCCGCCCAGAAACTAAAGAAGAAAGAGCAACCGAAATTGGGGTATTCGGAATAGCATTACCATCTATATCTCGTGCAACTACTTTCACACGAGTTTCACCACCCAATACCGATAATGTCGGATCAACTGGCGTAATGCTAAAGTTTACAAGTTCAGGAAGTACGACTGCTGGTTTAGATAGTTCGATTTTTCTCAGAACCGTAATATCAGTTTCAGCTCCTTTAACAGCCAATGTCAAACCATTTGCAACTAAATTTTCTAATTCAGTTGGATTTTTAGCTGTAATTTGAATTTGGAATGAAGCATTACCATTTGCATCTGTGGTCTTGGATGCCCCACCTACAATGCTTGCCCCATTTTGTAATGCAGCTTCATTTAAACCTAAGCCAACTTTTTGGTTCTTATAAACTTGACCATCACTACCTGTCGCCTTAACTGTAACATTTAATGTTACAGGTGTATTCACCGCCAAGGTCGCTAAACCTACCGTATCAATGACCAAAGACTCTAAAGTAACATCAGTAGTTGCTGATGGCTCTTTAAATTTTAAATCTAAAATTTGTGTTTTATCATTCGTAGATTTTGCTAATAATCGAATACCCGCTGGATTAAGTACCAAATCTTTCTGTTCTTGAGTATTGGCAAAAGTATATTGGAATTCAAACTCCGCAAACCCATTTTCGTCTGTCTGCTTAGTTGAACTACCTTTAGGGGTTAGCCCTAAATCTTGTAATTGCTGAGTTGTTAAACCTATACGAGTTAAAGAAATTGATTCGCCTTTAAGCGCACTATCACCTTCCCCAATCGCTTGCACGCTCACTTTAATCACTTGCGATTTTGTATAATCAAAACGCTGAGTCACTGGTTCAAAAGCTAAATATCTAACTGCTTCTTCAGAAACAGCTTCATCTTCTACAGCAATCTCAATACTATTACTTACACTATTATCTGTAGTAAATGTCGCTTTAATACCTGCTGCAACCAAAGCTTCAACTGCTTTTGTCGTTTGTGCATTGGTTCTTAATGTAAAAGTAACAAAACCATTCACATCGACATCTTGCGTTTTTGCACCATCAAGAGTCACACCATTTGATTGAGCTTCTGCATTTAATGCAATCGACACTTTACCCGTTGTTGCACCCAAGCCTCTAAAGTTAATCGCTTTAACACGAATGGTAACATCATCATTTTTCGCATTGACTTTATAAGAAGAGGCAATCTCCAGACGTTGAATTGCTTCCTGATTATCAACGGTTTCATCAGCAGTAACCACTTGAACGGTTGCATTACCTTTAATATTTGGGCTGCTTTCGGTAGTTGCAGTGAGGTTAATACCAAGCTGTACCAAAGCAAGCGGATATTGTGTCGCATTACTGCTTAGGGTAAATTCTGCATAACCACTTGAGTTAGTAGTTTTTTCTGCTGCATCTAGTGTAACGCCATAAGATGCCGCAACAGCTTCTACCGCCAGTTTTACTTTGGTATTCGCTAAAATATCACCATTACTATTTTTAGCAAAAACTCGAATCTTTGCCGTACCAGCTTTCGCAGCAATCGAAGTATCTGGCGTAATCACTTCTAAGACATTAACCGTCTTAGAAATATCATTAAAGGTTAAAGCAGCCGTTGCCTGTCTTTCAGCTCTATGCTCATCAATCAACTTAAACGTTAATGTCTGCGAAGTTGCAACAATCTGCGCAATTTCTGCGGTTGTTAAATCTGCATTTGCAGTAATTTTAAAAGTTGCCTTACCCTCGGCATCTGTACTGATTGATGAACCTGATGCAATCACAAATTTACCTTGCATCTCTGCTGGTAAAGTAAGTTGAACGGTTTGTCCAGGTTTTACCCCTCCATTCGTGTCAGTGACTTGCACAGCAATATCAGCAGAACCTTTTGGCAAATTTAATACCGTACCTTGAGCAACACTCAAATTATAGTCACTTGTAATGGTGCTTGCTTTCTGAATATTGAGTGTATATGGAATCGAAATGGTCGTCCCATCAACAACTGCCGTTAATTGTACCTTTCCAGTTGCAGCTTGTAGTGCAGGAATATCTAATGTAAATGTTGCAATCCCATTTTCATCGGATGTTACTTTTGAGCTTGTACTTTCTACACCAATTTTGTCAGCATCGGTAATACTTAAACGAATATCTTTACCTGCAATGCCACCTTTATCAGCATTAAGTACTTTGATAGCTACTTTAACCTGACTATTGTCCTGAGCGGTTTGTAAGGTTTTACCCTCAGCATCTTGTAAAGTTACAGTCAGACTTTGAGCAACTTTTGTAGTATCCGTCTCAGATTGATTCCCTCCTGTATTATTTCCATTATTATTGTTGGATGAGTTGTTGTTATTTCCATAATAGCCACCACCACCACCTCCACATGCAACAAGAGCAAGAGAAGTTGCCAATACCGTAGTATTCACCCCAATTTTCTTTAAATTTTTCAAATACGCCATATCAGTAATATCCATCTTATTTAATATAATAGCCTTACAATAGACTTAAGACTTTTGTACAAAAATTTACTCGAAATAATATATTTTATCAATTCGTAATACCACTTTTATCGTCAAAGAAAGTGAACTATTTGGCAAAAAAATATTTAAATTTTTTGTTATTTATATTGCAAAAATATTGTTCAATAAATACTAGGACAAGGAAACTTTGATTTTATAATTCTCATTCCTGCTTGATTTTAAGATAAATACTTGAGTTAAAATAGAAATAAAAAAACCTCCCAACATTGGTTGGGAGGTTTTCAATTTAAAAGCTGGCGATGACTTACTCTCACATGGCAAACGCCACACTACCATCAGCGCGGGGAGGTTTCACTTCTGAGTTCGGGAAGGGA
>NZ_JAUDZE010000007.1:0-170047 GCF_030385805.1 Acinetobacter thutiue | reverse complement strand
TGATGGTAGTGTGGCGTTTGCCATGTGAGAGTAAGTCATCGCCAGCTTTTAAATTGAAAACCTCCCAACCAATGTTGGGAGGTTTTTTTATGCTGAAGAAATAAAGAATATTATAATGAAAAGAAGATTCCAACAAAATTTAATATCCATTTATACTCAATAAAATTTAGATACTTACACAGTATAAGTGAAACCGATGACAAATGTTTATATTGCTGGTTCTGGTAAATTAGCCCTCGAATTATTGAATAGATTAATGCCTGACCATAATTATGAGGTACGGGCATGGGCTGATAGAAAATTGTCAGAACTTTCTATTGTGGTACACGCTGGTTCAGGACGAGAATTAAAGGACATCATTGGGTATTGTGAACAGACAAACTCTGTTCTAGTTGAGCTATCAACTGAAACGAACCTATCATCTGAGCCTTTAAATATTCCAGTCATTCTATGTCCCAACACCAACATTTTAATGCTCAAGTTTATGTTTATGCTGGAAAAGGTAGGCTATAGCTTTAGTCAATACCAGATTAACCTGACTGAGTCGCATCAATCGGGCAAGACTTCAACGCCAGGAACCGCAATTGCCATGGCGAAGTCATTAGGGCTGGCAGAAGAGAATATTGAGTCGATTCGTGATCCTAAAATACAGCGTGAGGAACTAAAAATTCCAGAACAGAGTCTGAATCGGCACGCCTATCATCGAATTGAGATTTCTGATCATCAGTCCTGTTCAATTAATATGGAAACCAAGGTATTGGGTGATTCACCCTATGCTGAGGGTGTTAGGCAAATTATTATTGCCGTCAGCAACAATACACTCGAAAAAAGGCTTTATCAGGTTACGGAATTTATTGATAAAGGCTGGATATAAACCAATAGCACTGCATTGATTGCTAGGGCTTATTTTTAGAATAAAACCATGTATAGAAAATTTTATTGGGATTATATTCTATATGCCTTGATTGCGTGTAGTTTACTTGTTGGTTATGCCTACATTGACCAGGAACCCTTTAACTGGGTGGCTGTCATATTTGCCTTTATTTTTGGCATTTTATTGATGACATTTATCATGATTAGGTTGCCCCTATTTAATCAATATTATATTCATCGCGCTCAATTGAAGCATAAGATATTAAAAATGAAAGCACATGATCATGGTACTCATCGTGTTGTACCAGTCATGGCCAGTTTAATCTCAGCAATGATTTTCGGTATTATTCTCTATGTTTTAGGTTTTGAATCTTTTAAGGTTGAATGTTTTGTTGCTGCCATTGCAACTGGGGTGATGAGCTTTTATTACGCTCCTGATTAGTCGTCTGTACCTTAAAAAATCATAAAAAGGAAGTTTCTGTGTTGAATGTCATTGTGCAGTTGATGGGTGGAATCGGGTTATTCCTTTTAGGCATGACCTTGATGACAGATAGCCTGAAAGCAATGGCAGGGGAAGCACTACGTCAATGGTTGGTAAGATTTACTGATTCTCCAATCAAGGCGGTTTTATCAGGTATTGGGTTGACACTGGTCGTGCAGTCCTCAACAGCAACCACCTTGGCAACAATTGGTTTTGTAAGTGCTGGGGTACTTAGTTTCAGCCATGCGATTGGGGTGATCATTGGTGCCAATATTGGAACGACCAGTACGGGCTGGATGGTGGCGCTACTTGGTTTAAAGTTTTCGATTTCAAGTTTTGCCTTACCATTGATTGGTATCGGGGCCTTACTAAAATTATTGGGAAAAGAAAGGGTTGGGTTTATTGGACTGACCCTGGCAGGTTTTGGTCTATTGTTTTTTGGTATCCAGCTTTTGCAGGATGCCATGAGTGGCGTGGCTGAACTGATTGATCTCTCGCGCTGGGCGGAACCGACGCTGTTGATGCGTTTGTTTCTGGTGCTGGTCGGTATTCTCATGACGATTGTACTCCAGTCATCCAGTGCGGCAATTACCACAACTCTTGCGGCATTGTCTACCCAAACCATTAATTTGGAACAGACCCTGGCGTTGGTGATTGGGCAAAATATTGGAACGGTGGCGACAGCAGTTCTGGCGGCAATCGGGGCAACCACGAGTGCTAAGCGAACGGCTGCGGTTCATGTCATTTTTAATGTGGTCACTGCGGTTTTTGCATTTACGCTTTTATCTCCAGCGTTTATATGGGCGTATAACCATATTGAAACCATTCATCAACTCGGAGCGGTTTTGCTGGTTGCCGCATTTCATACTTGTTTTAGTGTCTTGGGGGCATGTATTTTTATGCCTCTTTTACCTAGGTTTGAACAGTTCATTATTTACCTGCTTCCAGAAAAAGAATATTCAACAACACGTTATTTGGATGAGTCTCTGTATAGTGTTCCTGCGCTGGCAATTGCCGCAGCAGAACGAGTGTTGTTACAATCGATTGCTGATATGTATGGGATTTTTATACGCTGTATCCGTCGGGAAATCGTTGCTGGGTTGGTGAGGACAGATGAGCTTGATCATATTCTGGTAAAAGTTGAAAATTATCTGGATGCAATGACTATCCCACAATCCCTTGCAGATCAACGCCGCTTTATTATTCTGTTGCGGCTGGCTGTTTATGTCCGTGTTTTAAGGAATGACTTAAAGGATGTCTCAAAGATTGAAACTATTCAACATCAGGCTGCCATTTATGATTTAGCACAGCATTTTGCGGCATTGATTGAGCAGTATATTCCTTATTTATTACAGGAACCATTTGTAAAAATACCTAAATCTTTAGTGGATGAATTGAGCTTGATCGCGAATGAAATGAAAGAGAGACAAGAGTCTGTAAGGCAAAAGATTATCGAGGATTCCGCCCATCGAAATGTTTCTGCAACCTATACTCTGGAATTGCTCGCTGCCCAGCGTTGGCTGGAGCATTTGGTTGTACATTCTGAACGGGTTGCAATTCTGCTGGGTGATACCGATCAGGACATTGTCCATGAGGAGTTGGCTTAATGCAGAAGTGTGGTTAAAAGCCAGAACAGGCAATAATAGAAAAAGAGTCGTGAAGCCTGAACTAGAAAGTTTTGTTATAAATCAGCATCACAAATCGTTAAATATCAATTTTTGATGATAAGGTTAAACTGCGTATAATCTTTTTAAAGACGATAAGATATAAAGGATCATTCATGACAACCGACCAACAATTTCCAACACCTGCCAATCTTGGTATTGCGGTATATGCAAATAATGCGGAAGCGATTGGGAATACCCCACTCATTCGTATCAACCATATTATTCAAACAGGGGCAACGGTTTTAGCCAAGGTTGAGAGCCGTAACCCTGCATTTTCAGTGAAATGCCGTATTGGTGCGGCCATGATTGCTGATGCTGAACAGCGTGGTGTACTCAAGGCGGGCATGCATATTGTTGAACCGACCAGTGGCAATACAGGCATTGCACTGGCGTTTGTGGCGGCGGCAAAAGGTTATCCCATTACCCTGACCATGCCTGCAAGTATGAGTCTGGAGCGTCGTAAGGTGCTGAAAGCCTTGGGTGCAAACCTTGTACTGACTGAACCAGCCAAAGGCATGAAAGGTGCGGTGGATGAGGCGGTACGCTTAGCCACTGAAAACCCTGAACAATATTTCTTACCACAACAGTTTGAAAATCCAGCCAATCCACAGATTCATACAGATACTACAGGTCCTGAAATCTGGAATGCCACAGGTGGTAATGTTGATATTCTAGTGGCGGGTGTGGGAACTGGTGGCACCATTACAGGGATTTCACGTTATTTTGAGCAGGTACAGAATAAGCCATTGTATTCAGTGGCAGTTGAGCCAGCTGAATCACCAATTATTACTCAAACTAAAAATGGTGAGGGTATTACACCTGCACCACATAAAATTCAGGGGATTGGTGCCAACTTTATTCCTAAAAACCTGGATTTGGACCTGGTTGATGAAGTCCTGCCAGTGAACAGTGCCGATGCGATTGAGTGGGCAAGAAAGTGTGCCACCCAGGAAGGCATTCTGGTGGGCATTTCAAGTGGCGCAGCATTGGCGGCAGCGGCCCAGATTGCTGAACGTCCAGAAAATGCAGGGAAAACCATTGTGGTGATTTTACCTGACAGTGGTGAGCGTTATCTATCTTCGGTGTTGTTTGAGGGCTTGTTTGACGACGCTTAATCAGTCGTTGAATATAAAAAACCATGCCTAGCGCATGGTTTTTTATTGTCCAATTTAAAGTGCTTTCTTTAAAGCCTTTTCATGTCGCTTCACGGATTTCGCGTATTTCTTGCCTTTGTGTCGGGTCCAGAAACTGCGTTGATAACCTGTCGGTCCGACATTGTAATAGGCAACGGCTTTTGACCAGCTTCCCGCAGATTTATAGTAGGTCGCAAGCACTTGGGTTCCACAATTAATATTGACACTTTCATCATAAAGATTGCCAGGACAGGCCTGACGCCAGTGGCTTGGAATGATTTGGGTCAGTCCCACTGCACCTGTTGGTGAGCGTGCGGCACTATTGTAGTTGGATTCCTGTCGAATAATCGCCGCAATTAAAAGTGGCGAAACATCGTAACGCTCTGAGCTTTGAATGATAATGGGCGATACGCGATTGGCGGTACTAGGTGAAACAGAATAAGCGGTTTGTAATCCTGATGAGAGTTGATTGGAACGATTGGCAAATGATCCGCTTAGACTGCTGCATGCAGACAGGGTGATAGCGGTCAGAACCAGACCGATTCTTAAAAGCAGCAAGATGGGTTTTTCAAAAATGTATTGTTGAGTTGTTAGGATTTGCAAAGCAAACAACCAGAAAAATAAAATGATCAGTCATGGTATTAATCCAAATTGAGTGAGTCAATAGCGATTATTTTATCGTTCTATGTGTATGCGAATTAAACATGAGGCCAATAAAAAAGCCCCGACATCCTGTCGAGGCTTTCTCATATTTGGTTTCTTGCCGCCAACTCCTGTCAACGACCACGTCCTGTGCTTCTTGTTGTTCTGAATGAGACTTCCTGTCTCTCTATGATTTGTATATTAGGGGATAAACCTGCTATCAGCTATTCGCCAATCACCGCAACCTGTGTACGTTTTAACCTACAAAATACAGGGTCATGACCAAACGGTTACATTTTATCAGTGAGGGGTTAAGGCATGCGGCAGTATGTCCCGCAGAAAACCATATGCAATGCCCAACTTTTCAGGGTTTTTTAAAGGCAGCCATTACAGGGAGTCTAAAAGGGACTAAAATCAAACCAGACCTGTAGAAAAAGCTGATTTATGTCGGACATTGTCAAAACCCATATTGAATATGGTTCAAAATCATTTACCGCGATTTTATGGTCATTGTTCTTTGCAGGGTTTGCCTCGTTCTCATCCCTGTACTGTGTGCAGCCGATGATGCCGATTTTTGCAAAGTTCTTTCAGGTCACCCCGACACATAGTAGTTTTCCATTATCCTTTTCCACCATTGCCCTGGCCATTGGCCTGCTGTTTACAGGCTTTATTTCTGATCGTTTCGGGCGCAAGCCGATTATGGTGTTTGCATTGTTCCTTGTTTCGGTTTTATTGCTGGTCAGTGCGTCTTTTCCAATCTGGGAAATTTTCTTAACAACTCGTATTTTTATAGGCTTGGCAGTGAGTGGTGTTGCCGCAGTTGCCATGACCTACATTGGAGAGGAGATTGCACAGAAAGATATTGGTTTGGCGATGGGGCTGTATATCTCAGGCACGGCTATTGGAGGTATGGGCGGACGCTTGATTGCTGGGGTGTTGGTTGATTTTATCTCATGGCAATCAGCAACTTATATTATTGGTTTTATCAATCTTATCATTGCCTGTCTGTTCTATTTACTCTTACCCAAGTCCCAGCATTTTCAACCCTATCCTTTTCGATTTTCCCGTTTTAAGGCGGCGTTTGAACAAAACTTAAAAGACCGTAAATTACGCATCCTGTTTGCCGAGGGTTTTATCCTGATGGGATGTCTGGTTACAGTATTTAACTATATTAGTTATCACCTGCTGGAAGCACCATTTCAGTTATCACAAAGCTGGATTGGCTTAATCTCGATTGCCTATTTGGCAGGAATTTACAGTTCATCAAAAGCAGCGCAGTGGAGCTTTAAGTATGGGCGGGACAAAGTCTTACCCCTCATGTTATTGATGATGATGGCTGGACTGCTGATTACCCTGATTCCAGCACTTTGGACCATTTTGTTGGGACTGATTATTTTTGCCTTCGCATTTTTTGCAGCGCATTCCACCGCCAGCAGTTGGGTATCTGTGCAGGCAATTCAATATCGGGCGGTGGCTGCATCGCTGTATTTATTCTGCTATTACATCGGTTCCAGTTTGCTGGGAAGTAGTGGGGGGCTGATCTGGGAAAACTTTGGCTGGGTCGGGATCAATCTCAGTGTGGTGTTGGTGTTGGCAGTGGGACTGTTTCTGACATTTTATCTCCATGATGCAAAATAATTATTTTCTCAACTTAAACGACAGTTACAGTCGCAGGGAACTTGCTAAAAACCATTGAATTTCGGTAACTTAAGCAAGTGCTATATTCAGCATGACAATACAAAATAAATATGGGGAAAGCAGATGGAATTACATAGTCGTGTTTATTATAAACATCCTGACTCAACAATCATGGGGCAATTAGAAGCGTTATTTACCACACACCATGGAGATGAGGAGAAATTTAATCAGGCAGCTTTATTGATTAACCCACAGGCAGGTGAGATTACTCAAGAACTGCTTGATTTGATTGATTCGATTGAACATGACCTTGCGCCAGAGACGCTTGATTATGTTGCTGGCTTTGCAGTGCTGGATTTTACCCACGGCTCAAACGGTGATGAAAATATTGAGAATATTCTAATTTTCCTAAAAGGCCTGCTGCCAGAAATTGTTGTACAGGCTTGGGGCTGTGGTGACGATGATCCCTGGGAATTCTGGTTTAAGTTTAATGGTGATGAATTAGTTCGTGAAGATGATGAGCCATTCAATGACCCTGAACAGGATGAGGAAATCAAGGCATCCATTTATGCATGGTGGCATCAGGGCTTGCCAGTGGAAATCAAGGAAGGTTTCCTAAACGAAGAATAAGGTTTATCAATCCCTTATCTCTATATTTCCCCATAATCCTGATCAGGGAAGTGGGGAAATATGATTTGTTTATTTTTTAATCTATAAAAATGAATCAAATTCATGTTAAAATGATCGGCTTTCATCTTTAGATGTCTCTCCTCCATCTGCTAGCCGAGATTCGCAAGCCATGTCTACTGCCTACACCATGCAGACCGCGCCCAAAGCGCTGTTTGATTACGACAAATATTGGGCGTCGTGTTTTGAACCCGCACCATTTTTGCCGATGTCACGAGAAGAAATGGACCTGCTCGGCTGGGATGCTTGTGACTTCATTTTAGTTTGTGGTGATGCCTATATTGACCATCCTTCCTTTGTGTCAGGTGTGATTGGGCGTGTGCTTGAGGCACAGGGCTTCCGTGTCGGGATTATTGCGCAGCCAGACTGGACCAATGTGGAAAGCTTCCGTGTGCTGGGCAAGCCTACCATTGCGTGGGGGGTAACGGCTGGGAACATGGATTCAATGATCAACCGTTATACGGCAGATCGTAAAATCCGTTCAGATGATGCCTATTCTCCAAACAATGAAGCCAATAAACGCCCTGACCGTGCGGCAACCGTGTATTGCCAGCGTTGTCGTGAGGCATTTCCAGATGTGCCTGTATTGCTGGGGGGAATTGAGGGCAGTCTACGCCGTATTGCACACTATGATTATTGGTCAGACAAGGTTCGCCGTTCCATTCTGATGGATTCAAAGGCTGACCTGTTGATGTATGGTAATGGTGAGCGTGCCATTATCGAGGTGATGCACCGCTTGGCCAAAGGTGAAAAGGTGCATGACATTACTGATGTTCGTGGCACTGCATTTATTATTAATAAACACAATAAAGCTTCTAAGGCAAAATTCGTTGAAATTGCCAGTAACGATGTCGATACCATTGGACGTGTCGATCCCATCATCAATCCGTATGTGATGACAGAAGACATTGATGGTTGCGAGGTTGAGAAAGAAAAAGGCAATTCTTTAGCCCAATATCAGAATTTCCAGAAAGAAATTGTGGCAAATCCAATTGTACGTGAGGGTGATCAGTTAGACCCTGATACCCAGATTGTGCAACTGAGAGCTGCACCATCCAAGGCGATTAAGCATAAACTGCCACCACGTGAACTGGCGGTGATTCGTTTACCCTCATTTGAAGAGGTGGCAAATGATCATGTGCTGTATGCCCATGCCAACCGTATTCTGCATCTTGAAACCAATCCAGGCAATGCACGTGCCCTTGTTCAGCGCCACGGTGAACGTGATGTCTGGATTAATCCACCGCCGATTCCACTGACCACAGAGGAAATGGATTACGTGTTTGACTTGCCGTATGCACGTTTACCACACCCTGCGTATGGGGATGCACGTTTCCCTGCATTTGACATGATCAAGTTCTCTGTCAACATCATGCGTGGCTGTTTTGGTGGCTGTACATTCTGTTCGATTACGGAACATGAGGGGCGGATTATCCAGAACCGTTCGGAAGACTCAATTTTACGTGAAATTGAAAAGATTCGTGATACTGCACCAAATTTTACAGGCATCATTTCAGACTTGGGTGGCCCAACCGCCAATATGTACCGTCTGCACTGCAATGATCCTGAAATTGAGAAGAACTGTCGTAAGCCATCCTGTGTCTATCCAGGCGTATGCCAAAATCTGCACACCGATCATGCGCCACTGGTTCAGCTTTACCGTAAGGCGCGTGAAATCAAGGGCGTGAAGAAGATCCTGATTGGTTCAGGTTTACGTTATGATTTGGCTGTACTCAATCCTGAATATGTCAAGGAACTGGTTCAGCACCATGTCGGTGGTTACCTGAAGATTGCACCTGAGCATACCGAACAGGGACCACTCTCCAAGATGATGAAACCTGGAATTGGTACCTATGACCGCTTTAAGCAAATGTTTGAGCGTTTTAGTAAGGAAGCGGGCAAGGAACAGTATTTGATTCCATACTTTATTGCTGCACATCCAGGTACAACTGACTATGACATGATGAATCTGGCGGTCTGGTTGAAGAAGAATGGTTTCCGTGCCGATCAGGTACAGACGTTCTATCCATCGCCGATGGCCACCGCCACCACCATGTATTATTCAGGTAAGAACCCACTGTCCAAGGTGGCGCGTTACACTGAAAATGTGGATATCGTCAAAGGCGAGAAACGTCGCCGTTTGCATAAGGCGTTTCTGCGTTACCATGATCCAAACAACTGGCCTCTATTGCGCGAGGCATTAAAAGAAATGGGGCGTTCAGACCTGATTGGAAATTCCAAGCAGCACCTGATTCCGACCTACCAGCCACAGGGAACTGCTGAGGGCGAATATAAGTCGGCGCGCAAGAAAAACTCCACTGTGGCAGGGGATTCCGCAAAACGTACAGGACATCCGCAATCAGGCCAGAAACGTCCACAAAAAGGACAGATTCTAACCCAGCATACGGGCTTGCCACCGCGTGAAACAGGTGAGAAACGTCCTTTCTCGGCAAAGCCAAAACCGAAGTCCAAAGCCCATCGTTAAGTTGAGCTTGGGAAAGCATGAACCCCTCATGCTTTCCTTTAGATACACAAATGAGGGGGTAGTCACAGATTATTGGTAAAACTACAATTTATAGAAACATATACTGACAATATCGACTTGAATATTCCCCGCAGGATGATTATAAATAAAGGTGCAGGACGCTTTTACGACTTTGGTCGGCTGTTCAAACACGATTAAAAAATTTAAGTTTGTACTGCTAAAATGACTTTGCTATCGCTCGCTGTTGATTAAAAAAGTATTGACTAAAAAAATTGGCATCAAAGCCAAAATGATTATAAAAAATCTAAAGGGATTGGTTAGAAATGTATTATTTCATAACAATAGTTGGACTGCTGTTTATTACAGTATTTGCAGTTCGAAGTTTGCACCAAAATCGGCGTCAGGACAGCCCATTGAAACGACGTGGTATCTTGAATATTTCTGAACAGATTACCCTGATGCGTTTACAGGCGGTTTTGCCACGGCATACCGTATTGGCGCATGTGTCTTTTGATGCCCTGCTCACCACAAAGTTTGCCCATACCCGCCGTAAGTATCAGGGGCTGGTTGCCGATTTTGTGGTGCTGGACCAGCAGCATCAGGTGCTTGCCATCATTGAGATTGCAGACGAATCCTATGTCAATCGCCTGCAACAAAAACATTATCAGGACAGTCTGCTGGAACTGGCTGGATACCGTGTATTGCGTTACAGCGCAATTCCAACTGAACAGGAATTACGGGAAGACCTGATTCCTGACCTGTTCGCCCCTGCTGCACCAAGAAGTGCTACACCAGTGACCATGCCACAGGCGGAGCGCGCGATAAAATACAACGTTCTGGCGGTGAAATCGTCCTAGTCTGGACGCACTGCCGTGACGGTCATTTCCACCAGAACATCAGGCGCATAGAGCTTGGATTCCACACAGGTACGTGCTGGGGGATGCCCCTCAGCAATCCACGCATCCCAAACGGCATTCATAGCCGCATAATCTTTTTCAATGTCTTTCAGGAAAATAAACACAGATAAAATATGGGTTTTGTCTGTGCCTGCCTCAGCCAGTAAACGGTCAATGTTGTCTAAAGTCTGCTGGGTCTGTGCGCGAATATCCACGCTGGTGTCATCTGCCAGTTGTCCAGCCAGATGAACCTGATTTCCTGAAATTGCAACTTCGCAATAACGTGAGGTGACATGAAGTCGTTGCACAGACATAATGGTGACCTAATTAAAAAAACATAGGCTGATTGTACTGCATGCCCTTTAGCCACAGTGTAATTTTGTATAAATCAGGCAGCAAAGCTTTCCATGCGAACCAGCCTGCGTTGCTGGAAAAATAAAATAGAGTGTTGCTGCGGACAAATGATCATATTGCCAAGATTCAGGAACTGAATTTTTGCCTCTCTCAGTTGGTTTAGGCAGGATGCGATTGAACTGTGTAATGGGCAGAGCTGGTCAAGTATCATTAAGCTGGTGTGGTACATGGTATTTTCCTTATTTGCAAAATAAAGGATGGAGCGAAGCAATGGCTTCGCCCCAATCGCTTTAGACCGTTTGTTGTTCAGATTGATACCAGTTGACATGGCGTGTGACGAACATGACGCAGGCGATCAGTGCAAAGGACAGGATGGAACCGAAAAGGAATGTTTTTCCACTGGATTGCAGCAGTAGGTACATCATGCCGTAGAGCACACTCAGCAAAATACCAAACAGGATTGCAGCCTTGAGGCCCTTGACCACGAAATATAGATACCAGGTGATCAGGCCCACACAGGCAATTGCTGCAATTAGGTATGCCAGACTAAAGCTGTAATATTCACTGATAGATAACAGCAATACAAAGAATACCCCTTGTGCCATCGCGACCAGCGCATACTGGACAGGGTGGATTTTCAGGTTCTTTAACACTTCAAATAGAAAGAAGCAGCCAAAGGTAATGATAATCACCATGATGCCGTATTTGATGGCACGATCTGTTTGGGTATAAATATTGACCTGATCGAGAAACTGAATTGAAAGGCCCGACTTGGTGGCTGCATTGGGGTAGGGATAGGCAGCCGATGCATCACGCTGGGAATTGAATTGTTGATAGAAACATTCACTATTTTCACACATGGAAAGCTGGTCAAGATTACGTTTGCCCAGCGCGATATTTTTCCAGTCTGCCTGAAACTGCTGTTGCTGGCTGGATTTTTTAAAAGGCAGGCTTTGACCGTCATATTTGGCATCGCCCCAATTGCCCTTGGCCTGATAGGTCATTTCATAGCTGGTGGGAATAAAGGTAAACTCACTCAGTCCCTCAAGCTCAAACTGTAGGTTGAATTTAAAGCCTTGCTGTAATTTCTGGATCAGTTCAGGATATTGCTTGGTGGTGATATGCATCACATCAAAGCCACGCTGGCTTTGGCTCTGTTCAGCAAAGTCAAATTTATAGGCCTTGCCATCAATGTTAAGGTTGGGTTTGGCATTCAGTCCGCGTGTATCCTGAATCGGAAAAACAATTTCAGCCTGATCCCAAAGATAGGTGCGTTGTGGCTCATTGGAAAAGTTTTTAAATATGCCCTGTGCGGTCATGTGGTTCTGGTAGCTGATCGCCTTATAAATGGTGCGCTTATACGTGCTATCTGACACCTTAAACTCTGCTGTCCAGTCGGAATTTTCTGCGCCTAGGGTGATAAACCGTATTTCATTACATTGATAGGTTTCTTTATTTTCATTGGTACAGGTGGTTTGAACCTGATACGGCAGTTTTAAGTAAGGGGCAATCACTTGTTGTGGACGGATTTGCTCATTGGCAATGTCTTTAATGACCTGCTGCTGATAACGTTGTCGTTCGTTCACCAAACCTGAAATAAACAGCAGTCCGAGATAAAAAATCAGGATCAGGAACAGAATCACTCCAATCTTAAGGTTAATAAAGTTACGGCGCATCGTGGAATCCATTGTCATTGTAATAGGACAAGTATCCAGAACTGATATGCGCTTAGGATGAGCTGGGCTTGAAGCTTAAGTGAAGTTTGTGTGAAGTGTGATGCTGACCAGTACACCAGATGCATGATTTTTCAGGAAATCTAGGGTGTTCTCGGCAATATTCTGGATATGAATCTCTCCGTGGTGCTGCTGAACAATCTGCTGCACAATACTAAGTCCAATGCCTGTGCTACGTTGCTGATTGTGGGGACGCGGCAGGGAAAAGTAGGTTTCAAAAACACGGCCCAAAGCGTATTCGGGAATCGCCTCGCCCTCATTAAATAACAAAATTTGCAGATGACGCTGGGCAGGGTCTGCTTTAAGTTGCAATGCAATTAGTCCCTGCGTTGGGCAGAAGTCTCGCGCATTATCCAGTAGGTTGTTGAGTGCCTGTTTGAGCCAAAAGGCATCGGCATATACGCCGCATTGTGGAGGTAGATCAAGTTGTAGCTGAACCTGCTTGAGTTGCAGGGCGCTATGTTGCTGTTGAACACATTGTTGAATCAGGGCATTCAGGTCAAGGGTCTGGAATTCTAGAACATGCTGGTTTTTTTCCAGACGCGTCAGTAACAGCATCCGCTCAATCAGGGATTGCAGGCGCTGGCTTTGCTGCACAATATGGGTGGCAAACTGCTGCTGGTCTGTCAGTGGCAGATCATCTTGCAACAGTTCGGCACTGGCTTGAATTGCAGTCAATGGGCTTTTAAGTTCATGGGTGAGTGTGTTGACATAGTTTTCAACATAGGCACGGTCTTCCAGTTTTTCCCGCATATCGCTTAATGCCTGAGTCACCTGATTCAGCTCTTTGGCGGAGTAGAAAAAAGGTGCTTGATTAACAGGTGCAAGGGCTTGGGCATAACGCCGTACCTTATCAATGCTATGCCTTAGCCAGTAGGCGACAATACTTGCCAGTAATAAACTGAGCGCCGCAATCCACAACGCCTGATAAACCAGTTGTTGTTCCGCACGCTCAATATAAGGCTGTACCGACTGGTTTGGTTTGCCGATACTCACCACACCGATGAGTTGCTGTTGATGGATAATCGGTGCGGCAATATACATGACGCTGCTATTTCGGTCATAGGGATAGATGGCTGTGGAACGTGCGCCATATTTGCCACGCAGGGTCAAATAGACATCATTCCATTTGGAATAGTCCTGTCCAATGGCTTGGTGTTCAGAATCGTAAATCACAATCCCATTTTGGTCAGTAATATAAAGCTGCTGGTTGATTTGGTTCTTTTTATGCTGCCAGATGGTGGCATTCAGTTGGCGTGACAGCGCCGCCTGTATTTTCTGGTCGAACTTGGGAGTATTGACCTGATGCTGGGTGACATCCTCCGCAACCAGTTGTGCAATGATGTTGGCGTTTTCAGCCAGTGTATCTTCAACCACTTGCCGTACATTGGGTTTGACCTGCTGGGTCAGAGTATAGGCAATAAAGCCTAGACTGAGGATAACCACCAGACTAAAGAAAAACCAGATACGGATAAAGATGGACATTGCTTATTCCATTATTATTTTTTTAAACTATAACCAAAGCCCCGATGGGTTCGAATAGGTTCATCATCAGGCCTGACCTGTTTTAGCTTTTGCCTTAAACTCTTGATATGGGTATCAACCGTCCGTTCCAGACTATGCTCAGGATGCTCCCAGATATGATCCATCAATTGCTGACGGCTAAACACTTGTTCAGGATGCTGAATCAGCAAAAACAACAGGCGATATTCATAACGGGTGAGCTGTAGGATTTGTCCGTGATACTGGATTTGCAGCGACTGTGGAAAGCATGACCATACTGAGGACTGAAGCAGGGATTCTGCTGTTCGTGGTGACGATGGGATTGGAGCAACGACCGTGGTTTGGGCTTCCATTCTGCGCCAGATCGCCTTAATCCTTGCCACAATCTCACGCGCGCTAAAGGGCTTGCTGCAATAGTCATCCGCGCCAATTTCCAGACCCACCACACGGTCAATTTCGTCATCACGTGCCGTTAAAAAGAGTAAAGGGGTCTGATACTTCTGGCGCAGTTGCTTGCATACCTCAAAGCCATTGATATCAGGTAGGCCCACATCCAGAATAATAAAATCAAAACCCTGCTGTGAAAGCAGTTGCAGTGCCTGAGTCCCCGTATTGGCCCAACTGACCTGCCAGCCCTCACGTTCAAGTGCATAGCGCAAGGGTAAAACAATGGCGGATTCATCTTCCACACATAGAATTTGTTTTTGATTCATGATGATTGATCATTCAAGATATTCTAATGGTATGGATACAGTTTAGCTGAACACGGCAGGGAGAAAAGTGCAATCCTGAAAATTTTATGGGCGGGGAAATTGAGAAAGGACACCAGAAGCGCCCTGTAATATTCGGATTTGATCGTCACGCCAACCACAGGAGCAGATGCTAAAAGTGAGGATTTCTTTAGCATCAGCAAATCACATGGATAATGTGATTGCGCTGCCTAGAGTACTGAAAAGTGCATAAAAAGCAAACATAAATTTAAACAGAAACCATGCTTTTGGGTAAAAAAACGCCATTACCACAAGCAAAGCTGGGGTTCCTGCTGGGCTTGCTGTAATTGATAAACGCCCACGCCAACCAGACGAAACTGTAAACTGGGTTCAATATGCATTTCATTCAGCAACTGCGACACCACCTGCCACAGGTCCTGCTGCGATTGCAGCGGCTGTTTAAAGCTTTTACTGTGCTGTAAAACCTGAAAATTCTTTAACTTCAACTTGACGTTGACACCACGGGCTGCCAATTGCTTCTTATTGAGGCTACGCCAGACCTGTTCCGTCAATGGCTGCCATGTATGGCTGCATTGATCAAGGGTGTAATCATCATCAAAGGTGATCTCCTTGGAAATTTGCTGCCGTTCCCGTTCAGCCTTGACAGGGCGGTGGTCAATGCCTTGGGCATATAGATAGAGCTGTTTGCCATATTTGCCAAAATGGTGAATCAGCACCTTTTCCTCAATTTGTTGCAGTTGACCCAAGGTATGCAGATTGAGTTGATGTAGCTTGTGCTGGGTCACCTTGCCGACACCGTGAATTTTACTGACGGGCAAATCCTGAATAAAGCTGAGTACCTGTGAGGGCTTGATCACAAACAGGCCATTGGGCTTGTTCCAGTCCGATGCAATTTTTGCCAGAAACTTATTCGGGGCAACGCCTGCGGAAGCGGTCAGTCCAGTGGCTGCCAGAATATCGGCACGGATCTGTGTTGCAACCTCGGTGGCGCTGGGGATGTTTTTTAGGTTCTCGGTCACATCTAGATAGGCCTCATCCAGTGACAGAGGTTCAATCAGTGGGGTATATTGCTGAAAAATCTGGTGGATTTGTGCAGACACCTCTCGGTATTTCTCAAAGTTCGGTTCAAGCACAATCACCTGTGGACAAAGTTTTCGTGCCTGCCCCATCGACATGGCAGAACGCAGGCCAAAGACACGGGCAGGGTAGGAGGCGGCGGCAACCACACCACGGGTATGATGAAAGGCCACTCACTACCACAGGCAAATCCCTGAGCTCGGGACGTTCCCTTAACTCAACTGAGGCATAGAAAGCATCCATGTCGATATGGATGATCTTGCGCAGCTCATTTGCCATCCTGAATGCCTTGTTGTTTTAAAAATATTCGCCACTGTTTGGGAGAGTCGGCATAAACATTTAAATCGACAGGTTTATTAATGCCATCAATTTTGCCATTCTGGGTATGTTGCCAAAACAGCCATTGTCGTCCATCTTTCAGTTTGGGCTGTTCCTGATAATCACGTACCCAGAGCGGTGTATTAACGAAGCTGCCCATCAGCACAATATGGTAAAAGCTCTTGGAAATATAGAAAATGGGCTGCTTGCCATAATGCTGCTGTAGCTGGTCGTGCATGACCTGAATTTCCCTGAGTAACTGCTCCTTGGTAAAGGTGTTGATGCAGTTGCTATCATATTCAAGGTCAATCACGGGTGGCAGGGCATCCGCTTTGTTGGGTACGGTGGCGATAAAGTTTTCCGCCTGCACCTTGCCATCCCGACATAAACGGTAGAAGTGGTAGGCACCGACATGCAGGCCCTGTTCGCGTGCCTTAAGCCAGTTCTCCTGAAAGTTTCGATCTTTAAAGTCGCCACCCTCGGTGGCTTTTAGATAAACAAACTGGTACTGCACTGGAGAGATCTTTTTCCAGTTAATCTCACCCTGATGGTGCGAAACATCAAAGCCACGAATGGCGTAGTCCTGCGCAGAGGCTTTCTGCTGATGGAACAGGCCGAAATAGCTCACCACACCAAGCATGACAGCCAAGCCAACACTGGCATAGGTTGGATAATATCGGGAGAGTGGATGTTTCGCAGGTTTCTTTGCCATGTTGTCAGCTATTACGCGAGGTCTAAACTGGAAGTTGCTTTGCAGTATTGGTCATGTAGGGATTGTACCCGTTTCGCCTTGGCATGGGTCACCTGGCTACCGAATTGTTCCACAAATTTACAGGAAGCAAAGTTTTCAGCACGTTTTTGATAATCCCGAACCCAGTTTTCGCGAATGGGCAGACGTTCCGCACTGATAGGCCATACGCCTAGACGTAAACGTTCCACTCCGATTCTCTAGGGCTTTGGACTGATTCTGGCCCGAAAACAATTCTGGTTTTTACACATTCGCACGTAGTTGGGATCGGTATGAATGGCATTAAACAGCAACAGGGTTTCATCACTCTGCGGGTCGAAAGTTTGGTGCATCACCAAAACACGCAATCCTTTCGGGGTACGGTAAACGCGTAGGTGCCATGAGGGATGTTGTTGAGAGAAAGTCCTGATCAGTTTTAGGGAATGTTGCTCAGGCGTACCTGTAAACCGACTTTGTACCTGAAATAGCAGTCTGGCAAATAGGCTGCCGAGTATTAATGCGATTAGAAATCCCATGACAAACACTATCCATGAGGTAAGGTAAACAGCGACTGCGGTTGATATAAGGAATAATGCTATAAAAGCAATAAGATATAAACTAAAGCGTGGGGCATGGTCAAAATCAATATCGGCAAACAGCACATCAGGTGTATTCAGGCATAAGGCTCCATAAGAATTTCGTGTGATCACCACATCATCATGCTGGGAGATGATCTCTTCACGGATCGGCAAGCCATCTGCGCCGTTGTAGGGAACCTTATGGTCGATTTTTCGGATGTTTTCTCCCGTCTTAAGCTTTTCGAGCGCTTCAGCAAGTCTTTGTTCGGCATGGACCTGTGCCTCCGCAACACTATGATCTGACCAGCCAAAGCGCTTGATGGTGAACTGGCGTGCTGCAATTCTGGTTTTTATTTTGGCCTCGGCCCAATGCTGGGGAACAATCATTGATGCTGTCCTTATTCTTGTCATTCAATTTGGGAGATTTTTCTTGGTTCAGTCTAGTCTGCCATTTCTTTGGGAATTTGCCAAAACACCAATGCAGTGATCAGGTTGATACAGCCCAGTGTCATCAATGTGGCATGGAATGCGGTGGTGAGGGAAGCGCTTGAAAAATGCTGACCAAAAACATTAATCAAGGTTCCTGCCAACGCCACTCCGATACTCATTGACAGCATCATGATCATGGAAAGGAAACTGTTGCCACTGCTGGCATCCTGTTGCGGCAGGTCTTTCAGAGTCAGGGTGTTCATCCCGACAAATTGCAGCGAATTCAGTGTACCAAAGATAAACAGGTGCAGCACTTTAAGCCATAGAGGGGTTGCTGCTGTCATTAGGGCGAAACTGGCGATACATAATCCAACCAGAACGGTATTGGTCAATAGAAAACGACGATAGCCAACACGCTGGATCAAAGGACGGATAATTGGCTTGGAAAATAATGAGCCCAATACCAGTGGAATCATCATTAAACCTGTGAAGAACGGTTCAAAACCAAAAGCCACCTGTAGCATCAGCGGTAAAATAAAGGGAATGGCGTTACTGCCCAGACGCGCAAAGAAATTGCCCAAAACCCCAATCGAAAAAATTTTGTAGCGAAACAGACGGCCATGAAACAGCGCATTTTGATGACTATGCGCATGATAGGCATAGCCAATGGTGGCAATGGTTCCCATCACCAGCAGGCTAATGCTGACAAGGCGGGAATATTGGGGTGCCGCAATATTTTCAATACCCAACGACAGCCCAACCATTGCGATCATCAACAGGATGAAACCACTTAAATCAAAGGGTTTTACCGTCGGTTCGGTTTGGTTGGGCATGACTTTCAGGGTCATGATCATGCCAAGTACACCCATCGGCAGGTTGATCAGGAAAATCCAGTGCCATGTCGCCACCTCAACCAGCCAGCCGCCCAGCGTGGGTCCCATTAACGGGCCAATCAGGCCTGCAAGGCTCATTAAACTCATGGCGGAAAGGAACTGCGAGCGCGGAATGATTTTCAGCAATGCCAAACGTCCCACGGGCATCAGCAATGCGCCCCCAATACCCTGAATCACCCGAAAAAACAGCAGTTGATTCAGGTTCTGCGATAACCCACAGCCCAGTGAGGCAAGGCTAAAAATCACCATTGAGGCAAGGTAGACATTGCGAATCCCAAAGCGGTCGGCCAGCCAGCCACTCAATGGAATGCAGGCCGCCACAGACAGCACGTAGGCCACGATCACCCCATGCATCTGCAAGGGATTTTCATTGAGCTGGGCCGCCATGCCTGGAATTGCGGTGTTGACAATGGTGGTGTCCAGCGCCTGCATAAAAAAGCCAATGGAAACCAGTAACACCAGCAGTCGAAATTCAGGCTGTACGGCTTGATGGGTGGTTGTGGACATGCAATATCATGAATAAAGGTTTTAGCTTAGTTTAAGGCAACCCTGATGAAAATAAAGGCTTAAATTGTCAAGGAGCCGTCATGGAATTGACATGAAACTGTCATCCAACTTGAATCTCAAGGCATTAGCTTAGCCGTACAAAAGAAATGTATGGAAGTTGATGATGAAATTTAAGATTTCAGTTTTATTGACGGCACTGCTGTCGGTGGGGATGGTTGGTTGTGAAGATGATCAGGACATCTTGCCTAAGGAAGAGGTGCAGCCAAAACCAGAAGTGGTTGAGCCGAAGCCTGAACCTAAGCCAGAGGTTGAAGCAACGCCAGAGCGTATTCAACTCAGCTTGTTGGGGCGTTATGAGGCGGGTGCGTTTGGTGTCAGTGCTGCGGAAATTCCAGCCTATGATCCTGCAACGAAACGTGCGTTCATTGTCAATGCCAAAGCAGGTGCATTGGACGTACTTGATTTATCCAATCCAGCTCAGCCTGTGTTGCTCAAATCGCTGACTGTAACGGATATTGCTGCGGGTGCAACCGTGAATAGTGTCAGTATTCGTCAGGGAATTATTGCGATTGCCATTGAGGCAGGCAAGAAAACCGATACAGGTTTTGTCGCTTTTTATCAGGCAAGTCATTTAAGCCGTCTAAGCTATGTGCCTGTGGGGGCATTGCCTGATATGTTGACCTTTAGCCCAGATGGTCAAACGGTATTGGTTGCCAATGAGGGTGAGCCGTCGGATGATTACCAAGTTGACCCAGAGGGTTCAATCAGTGTGATTAATGTCAGTGACATTCATAAACCAAGCGTGAAAACAGCAGATTTCAAGGCATTTAATAACCAAAAAGAAGCATTGCTTGCCAAAGGCGTGCGTATTTATGGACCGAACGCCAGCGTTGCCCAGGATTTAGAGCCAGAATATATTGCGGTTTCCAGTGATGGCAAAACTGCCTGGGCAAGCCTACAGGAAAATAATGCGATTGCAGTGATTGATATTGCCACAGCAACCGTGACTTCGATTGAGGCATTGGGACTGAAAGATCATGGTTTAACGGATAGCTCATTTAAATCCATGCTGGATAGCAGCAAAAATTCAAGTAATGGATTGGATGTGAGCGATTTTGATGGCAAGAAAACCGTACAGGATATTCTGATCAAGGCATGGTCGGGCCTGAAAGGCATGTATCAGCCAGATAGTATTGCTGCATATACCGCAGCGGATAATAAAACCTATTTGGTTTCTGCCAATGAGGGCGACTCGCGTGCATGGGGTGAGACGACCGTAGAATATTTTGGTTTGACCAAGCCAAAAGATTTAGAGAAAAATAAATTAAAACGTTGTGATAACGACAACAGCAAAGGCTTTGTTGAAGAATGGCGTGTGAAGCATCTTGTGCATAAAGATGGTTTTGACCGCCGTTGTGCCGATGATTTACCTGCGCATTTACGTGACCTCGCCGCAGGTGCGCATTTGAACCCAACAGTGTTTGGCTATTGTGGCGCAACTAAGGGCGATGCAGGCGATTGCCGTGATGATAAACAGTTGGGGCGTTTAAAAGTGACATGGACACAAGGCTATCAAACTGAAAATGGTAAACCTGTGTACTACTCCAAAGCAGGCGATAAAATCGGGGTCAATGGTAATCCACTCACTGACTATTTGATGTATGACGCGTTATATGTATTGGGTGGACGTTCATTCTCGATTTGGGATACGCAGAATCAGGTCAAGATTGCCTATGACTCAGGCGACTTTATTGAACAATACCTGAATAGTGATCAATGTAAATTAGGCAAAGATCGCAAGATTCCATGTAAGGACTGGTTTAACAGCAACCACGAAAAAGGCAATACACTGGGTGGACGCAGCAGTAACAAAGGCCCAGAACCAGAAGGTCTGACCATTGGTAAAATTGGCAATAAACAATTCCTGTTCTTAGGCCTTGAGCGTATGGGTGGGGTGATGGTCTTTGATGTGACCCAGCCAAAACAACCGATTTTTCAGGATTATTTAAATACTCGTGAAATCTGGGATGAAGCTGATCCATCAAAGAACTTGTCTGCACATGGTGATCTAGGCCCAGAGGGATTGATCTTTATTGCTGCTAAAGATTCACCAAATGGCAAACCAATGTTGATCGTTGGTAATGAAGTCAGTGGTTCAACCGCGATCTATCAGGTCAATACACAGTAAAAAAAAGCGGATCAGATGATCCGCTTTTTTATGTTCTTTTTAAACCCTGATATGTTCAGGACTATTCAGATTTTTGATGACATTGGAAATCTGCTCAGGATTTTCACAAATAATCAGTTTGGCGCGATGCTGTGGCGGTAAAAAGCCCTCATCAACGGCATGGTCAAGCTGGGCAATCAGCGCATCATAAAAACGGTTGACGTTATAGATAATCATCGGTTTCTGGTGCTGGTTGAGCTGCCCCCAGGTGGCGATTTCCAGAATCTCCTCAAACGTTCCCAATCCGCCTGGCAGGGCGATAAAGGCGCTGGCACGTTCCGCCATCAAGGCCTTGCGTTCATGCATGCTCTTGACGATATGTAGTTCGGTTAGCTGACCGTGTGCAATCTCATAATCCAGCATAAATTCGGGAATCACCCCAACCACTTCACCGCCATGCTCGAGCACGGTGTCGGCAACCTGACCCATCAGGCCAATGCTGGCCCCGCCATAGACGATTCCGAAACCCTGGGTGGCAATATGCTGGGCTAGTTCAATGGCTGTGTCACGGTAAATGGGTTTATTGCCTGCACGGGAACCGCAATATAAGGCAATCAGGGATTGGGTGGTTTTGATGGGAGATGTTTCGTTGTTGTCAGTCATTTTTACAATACTATTCATTCAGTTTATTTTTACCTTATCATTTTCACTGTCGTTGTCTAGGTTAAATGACTTTTATGACAGTTTGATGCACACTTTCCATACAGGGTACTCTGTAAACTTTAGAAAAAAATTACCCAGATCATCCCTATAAAAATGATGAATTCCACCGCAATCTTGCCTATACTGAAAATCCTTTTATTAATCTATGTACCTCTATGAGTAGTGGTTGTTGTCGCTCCGCTTTGTTCTTTTTTCCTATAAAAAATGTTTTGGCTACCTGTGCCGATCTTTTAGATTTTAAATTTCATCATAACACTGCCAATTTTGCAGAGGAGTCAGCTCAATGATTCTGGAATGGATGTCCGACCCCTCTGCATGGGTTGGCCTGGCGACATTGGTTGTACTTGAAATTGTACTGGGTATTGATAACCTGGTCTTTATTGCCATTTTGGCAGAGAAACTACCACCGCACCAACGTAACGCCGCCCGTAGGGTGGGATTGGTCCTCGCATTGCTGATGCGTCTGGTGCTGCTTGCATCCATTGCATGGGTGGTGACCCTAACCGAACCACTATTTCATATATTTGACCATGCTTTCTCAGGTCGAGACCTCATCCTGTTGTTCGGTGGTGTGTTCCTGTTGTTTAAGGGAACCATGGAGTTGCATGAACGGATTGAGGGCAAGCAGGCATTAAAAGAGGAAAACCCTGTCCATGCCGCGTTCTGGATGGTGGTGGTGCAGATCGTGGTGCTGGATGCCGTATTCTCACTTGACAGCGTGATTACCGCCGTGGGGATGGTGAAAGAGCTTTCCATCATGATGATCGCGGTGACCATTGCAATTGGTATCATGCTGCTGGCGTCACGCCCGTTGATGGATTTCGTCAATAAGCATCCAACCGTGGTGATCCTGTGTCTTGGTTTCCTGATGATGATTGGTTTCTCACTGGTGGTGGAGGGCTTCGGTTTCCATATTCCGAAAGGCTACCTCTATGCGGCGATTGGTTTCTCTGTGCTGGTCGAAATGGTCAACCAAACCATGCGCCGCAATCAGGAGAAACTGGTCACCACCACGGATTTACGCTACCGCACCGCATCGGCTGTTTTACGTATGCTTGGCAGTAAAGGCAATGGTGGTGAGGGGCAGAACAACGAGTCTGAAGATGTGTTGGCGACACAGGCCTACGCCAAGGAAGTGTTTGATGAGGACAATGGCGTTTATCACAGCGTACTGGTACAGGGCGTATTGGGCCTGTCTGAGCGTCCTGTAAAATCGGTGATGACACCACGTCCTGAACTGGAATGGCTGGACCTTGAGGCTGACCCAGCCGAATTGAAAGAACGTTTGATGGCAATGACCCATTCACGCCTGATCATTGCACGGGGTGAGCTGGATAATATTGAGGGTGTGGTACTGACCCATAAAATTCTCAATGAATACATTGAAACAGGAACGATTGATTTCAGTAAACATCTGCGTGAACCTGTGATTGTGCATGAAAATGCACAGGTGTTGATGGTGATGGAGCAACTGCGTCAGGCACCGTTACAAATGGCAATCGTACTGAATGAATATGGTTCGATTGAGGGCATTGCCACACCAATTGACGTCCTGGAAGCGATTGCAGGTGAATTCCCTGATGAGGACGAACTTGAAGCGGCAGCGGAAAGTCTTGAAGATGGTTCCATGATATTGGAGGGTTCAACCGATATTCGCCATGTTTCATTGCTGCTGGGTAAAGACCTGGTAGATGAAAGTGAGGAATACTCAACCCTGTCTGGTTATCTTTTGTTCCATTTGGGCCGTTTACCTGAAAATGGTGAGACGGTTGAAGCAGATGGCTACCGCTTTGAAGTGGTGACCATGGATGGGCACAAGATTGAGAAAGTGCGTATCATCGCGGAAGAGAAACAAGCAGAGAAGTAATTAGTTTCCACCTCAATAGCCTTTGAGTTTGATCTTGTTGTACAAGATTTTCTCAGGGCTATTTTTATTTGAGAGTTGAAAATGACCTCCTTAGAAAACTGTCCATGTGGACAGGGGCAATATGTAGCGTGCTGCCAGCCCTTACATTTGAAACAGAAAACGGCCCAAACTGCCGAACAGTTGATGCGTTCACGCTATAGCGCCTTTGCCTTGCAGCAGATTGACTACCTTCTGGAAACCACGGCGTTGGGACAGCAGGCTTTTTTAGACCGCGCCGCAATTGCGGATTGGAGCAAGGCGAATCAGTGGCTGAAACTGGAAGTGGTAGAACACCAGCCCAAGCTTGATAAAAGCCATGCCTTGGTAGAATTCAAGGCCCATTACCATGATGGAAAACAGCAACACGTTCATCATGAGATTTCACATTTTGTGTTGCATCAGCAACACTGGTATTTTCTTGATCCAACGCTGGATATGCAGATCACCATGAAACAACCCTGTATCTGTGGCACGGGGAAAAAATTTAAGCAATGCTGTGCGCAATTCATCTAAGTTTGACTTAAAATAGCGCACACTTTTATGCCTGATTTAAGGATGTAGGCAGATGTTGCTCACCGTGATTTATATAATTGCCATCACTGCGGAAGCCATGACAGGTGCACTTTCGGCAGGGCGACGGAGTATGGACTGGTTCGGTGTGGTGCTGATTGCCTGTGTCACTGCACTGGGTGGTGGCTCCGTGCGTGATGTGTTGCTGGGACATTATCCCCTAACCTGGGTCAAGCATCCTGAATATCTGGTTTTAACCTGCTGTGCAGCATTTGTCACCATTATTATTGCCAAATGGATGAAGCATTTACGCAGTGTGTTCTTATTGCTTGATGCCATGGGATTAATTGGTTTCACCATCATTGGCTGTCAAATTGCCTTGTCGATGGGGCATGGTTTTGTGGTTTCTGCCGTTGCAGGGGTATTAACAGGGGTATCGGGGGGTATTTTGCGCGATATCCTGTGTAATGATGTGCCGTTGGTGTTCCGTCGTGAGCTGTATGCCAGTATTTCCTTTGTTGCGGTGATTTGTTATTGGGTCTGTCTGGAAATTGGGCTGCCACATGACCTTACCGTAATTTTTACATTGGTGTTTGGTTTTACCTTGCGCGTGATTGCAATTTATTTTGGTCTGGAAATGCCAAAATTTATTTATAAGGAAGATGATGCCGAGTCTGCATCTTCAACGGATGAGCATTGATAAAAATTCCCTCAATAGCGAAAACAAGATGTTGAAAAGAGTTGATATAAGTACCTATTGCTGTCACTCAGTAGAAATTGATGGTTATATTCCGTTTTCCATTTGTTTTAATGAAAAGTCTCCAGATTTATATTGGAGAGGTGGCAATGGTCAGAACTCTTTGGTTGAAATAGGATTATTAAAAACAGGCGAGTTATCAACGATTACTCTGGTGAGTTTTAGTAGGCAAGATCTGATAGAAAATCATAAAGATTTATTTTATAACGAGTCCAAAAAAACCTACTTACCAATTTTTGATGTTTCATTCTGGATGGTAAATACAGAAAATTTTTCTAATATTTTTATAGATAAACTTTCTAGCGAATTGCGATTATTTATTGGGAAAAATTATGTTGAGGTTACATTCTTGCCTTTGGAAAGTGCAATTGATTACGTAAAAGATAGTAATTTTGGCTTTGGTTTTAATGATGATGAGCTTGTTGCCTTGCAAATTTTGAATCTTGAGGAGAATAGAATAAATTTACTCAGAGAGAGTCTGCAATAAGATAGTTTCTGGTTAAAAATTTCTTTCGCCATTCATTCTTTTAGGAAGACACCACTTGACGCATAAACAACAACAAAGACTTGTCACAATGCTTTCATCCACATAGCATACAAGGCATTGACGATTACAATGATTTTGGATGACTTGCTGACATGACCAGCCTTGCACATCATGCAACAGAAAACCGCTCCGTAGCCGAATTCACAGAACAAGCTTACCTCAACTATGCCATGTACGTGATTATGGATCGTGCATTGCCCCATATCAGTGATGGTCTGAAACCCGTACAGCGCCGTATTGTTTATGCCATGAGCGAGCTGGGCTTGAAGTCAACAGGCAAGCCAAAGAAGTCCGCACGTACCGTAGGTGATGTACTGGGTAAATATCATCCGCATGGTGACTCTGCCTGTTATGAGGCGATGGTGTTGATGGCACAGCCATTCAGCTATCGCTATCCACTAATTGAAGGACAGGGCAACTGGGGTTCACCTGATGATCCAAAATCATTTGCGGCAATGCGTTATACCGAAGCCAAACTTTCTGCCTACAGTGAACTGTTGCTGAGCGAGTTGGGACAGGGCACTAGTGAATGGCAGGACAACTTTGATGGTTCGATGAAAGAACCAATCACTTTACCCGCTCGTATTCCCAATATTCTCTTGAATGGTACGACGGGTATTGCAGTGGGTATGGCAACCGATATTCCACCACATAATTTACGTGAGGTGGTGAAAGGGACGATTGCGCTGATTCGTAACCCTGAAACCACCGATGAAAAACTGGCGGAATATATTCCTGCACCAGATTTACCGACCAAAGCTGAAATCATTACATCACCTGAAGAATTGCTTAAAATTCAAACCACAGGGCGAGGTAGCTATCGGGCACGTGCGGTGTATACGGTAGAAAAAAATGAAATCGTGATTACGGAGCTTCCATATCAGGTTTCAGGCTCTAAAGTTGTGACTCAAATTGCTGACCAGATGATTGCGAAGAAGTTACCTCTGGTCGCAGATATTCGTGATGAGTCGGATCACCGAAATCCAACGCGTTTAGTCATTGTATTGCGTTCCAATCGTGTTGATGCGGAAACGGTGATGAGTCATTTATTTGCGACGACTGATCTAGAATCCAGCTATCGCGTTAACCTCAACATGATTGGGGCCGATGGTCGTCCGCAGGTGAAATCGATTCGCCGTATTTTATTGGAATGGATTGAGATTCGTAAGCAAACCGTCACCCGCCGTTTGCAGTACCATTTAAATAAAATTGAAAAACGTTTGCATATCCTGGCAGGTCTTTTGATTGCCTATTTGGATATTGATACCGTGATTCGCATCATCCGTGAGGAAGACCAGCCGAAACCTGTGTTGATGCAGCATTTTGGTATTGATGACATTCAGGCCGAAGCCATTCTGGAACTCAAGCTTCGTCATTTGGCCAAGCTTGAAGAAATGGAAATCCGCCGTGAGCAGGAGGAGTTGGAGGCAAAGGCAGCCATTATCCGTGAACAACTGGCAAATCCAGAATCATTGAAAAGCCTGATTATCAATGAACTGAAAGAAGATGCGAAAAAGTTTGGTGATGACCGACGTTCGCCAATCGTTGCGCGTGCGGATGCCGTCCAGATTAAGGAACAGGACCTAATGCCTGCCGAAACCGTGACGGTGGTGTTGTCTGAGGCTGGGTGGGTACGTGCCGCCAAAGGTGCGGAAGTTGATGCGGCCAACCTGAATTATCGTGCAGGTGACCAGTACTTGAGCCACGCAGTCGGTAAAACCAATCAACGGGTGTATTTCCTTGATGAGACAGGGCGTAGCTATGCCTTGCCAATCAGCAGTTTGCCATCGGCACGTGGTTTGGGCGAACCCCTGAGTTCCAAACTTGCGCCAGCAAGCGGCGTATCCTTTATTCAGGTCTTTATTGAGGATGATAACAGTGAGCTGCTTGCCGTCAGTTCAAATGGCTATGGCTTTAAAACCCAGGCCGCACAGTTGGATACCAACGCAAAGGCAGGTAAAGCATTCTTAACTGTTGCAGACAAGGCGACTGCCTTGCCATTGCTTCCAATTCAGCAGGCCACCCATGCTGCAATCCTGAGTTCATCAGGCCGTTTACTGATTATTGACTTGGCCGAACTGCCTGTCCTGAACAAAGGAAAAGGTAACAAGTTGATACAACTTGAGGAAAAAGAGCAGATTTTATCCATGACAACCCTGACGTTAGATGAAATAATCCAAGTCGCTGCAGGACAACAGCACTTAAAACTGAAAGGGGATGATCTCCAAAAATATATAGGAAAAAGAGCAACAAAGGGGCAACTTTTACCACGGGGATACCAAAAAGCAAATAGACTCTTCATTCAGAGATAAGGCTAGTATTCTGTAATACAAATACGTTATATATGACAATGTATTCATATTGTTTGAATAGGTTGACAGGGCAATTCAAAAAGTTAAAAAAAATGTTTTGTCATGGAAAGTAACGTTGTTACATTTTTAAGGATTACCACTCGGAGATAATGGCATTATGGAAAAGATTTGGTTTGCTGAATACCAAAAGACAGGAATTCCAGAAACAGTTGCACTGCCTGCTGAAAACACCTCACTTGTTGATATTTTTGAACGCAATTTCCAAAAATTTGGTTCACGTGATGCCTTTATCTTTATGGATAAAGTTTTAACGTATAATGAATTAGAAGTCGCTAGCCGTAAATTCGCAACCTACCTACAAAGCCTTGGTTTGGCAAAAGGATCGCGTGTTGCGGTGATGATGCCGAACGTATTCCAGTATCCAGTGGTGGCATTGGGTGTGTTCCGTGCAGGTCTGGTACTTGTGAACGTGAACCCGCTCTATACAGCGCGTGAGCTTGAGCATCAGTTAAATGACTCAGGTGCTGAAGCACTGGTGATCATTGAAAACTTTGCCAGCGTATATCAAAGCATCATTGGCAAAACACCTGTGAAGCATGTGATTGTTGCCTCTGTGGGGGATATGTTGGGTACGCTTAAAGGCACCATCGTAAACTTTGTTTTACGCAAGGTTCGTAAGCAAATTCCAGCATGGAGCATCCCTGGCCATGTGAAGTTCAACACTGCGTTGAACAAGGTAAGCCCAAGCAACTACAAGCGTCCAAGCCTGACTTTAAGCGACACGGCTGTACTCCAATATACGGGTGGTACAACAGGTGTTTCAAAAGGCGCTGAGTTGACTCACCGTAACCTTGTATCAAACTTATTACAATGTGAAGCCATCTTCTCAAGCAAGTTTGGTGAAGGTGATGGCACCAAAGAAGACCGTATTGTGTGTGCATTGCCGCTTTACCACATCTTTGCATTCATGGTGTGTGCCATGTATGGGATGTATAAAGGTCAGGCCAATATCCTGATTCCTAACCCGCGTGATCTTCCAGCGGTTGTGGGCGAATTGCGTAAATACCAGCCTTCATTCTTCCCAGCAGTGAACACATTGTTCAATGCCTTGGTGAATAACGAAGAGTTCAAGCAGCTCGACCATAGCAAATTGAAGATGGCGATGGGTGGTGGTATGGCTGTATTGCCATCGACTGCTGAAGCGTGGAAAAAAGTGACGGGCACCATCATCATTGAAGGTTATGGCTTGTCTGAAACTTCACCAGTTGCAACAGCAAACCCACCAGCAACCACAGAGTTCAGTGGCACAATTGGTATTCCATTGCCGTTGACCGAAGTTGTATTGCTTGATGATGATGGTAATGAAGTTCCTCAGGGCGAACAGGGTGAAATCTCGATTCGTGGTCCTCAAGTCATGAAAGGCTACTGGAACCGTCCTGATGAAACTGAAAAAGTCATGACGAAAGATGGCTTCTTCCGTACTGGCGATGTCGGTGTCATGGACACACGCGGTTACTTCAAGATTGTAGACCGTAAGAAAGACATGATCCTGGTATCTGGCTTCAACGTTTACCCAAGTGAAATTGAAGAAGTAATTGCAAAACATCCGAAAGTATTGGAAGTGGCTGCAATTGGTGTTCCAGATGAAAAATCAGGCGAAGTGCCGAAGTTGTTCATTGTGAAGAAAGATCCATCTTTAACCACTGAAGAAGTGCTTGCTTATGCAAAACAAAACCTAACTGGCTACAAGTGCCCACGTTATGTTGAGTTTATGGATGAATTACCTAAATCAAACGTTGGTAAAATCCTGCGTAAAGATTTACGTAAACCAGCTTAAGCTGTACTGTAAAAAACGCCGCAATTGCGGCGTTTTTTTATTTATGATTAGATTTCATTAACCAACGGTCAATATAAGGACGGCCAATTCCCACAATCCCTACAAACACCAGCATGGTGGCAAGCTGAAAACGTAAACGGCTCGGGTCGATTCCATTAAAGCTAAAATAATTGTCGGCAAAGACATATAGCACAATCACCAGTAGCCAGTGCCAAAGAGTGAAACGCTGAATCCCCACCGCATAAAAGGCAATGGTCAGCACCACAAAAGTTCCCAAGGTAGACTGCCAGTTTAAGTTGGCACAAATCACGCTTAGCAGAAACGCCATAATAGGCAGGACCACTTTCAGCGCGCGATCAACCAAAAGCTGATGCTGTCGTTGTTGGGCCAGAACATCAAACATTTCTTTTTGATCTTGAGGTTGCATAACTTGACCTTAAAACAGTATGAAAAACACCACTTCTACACAAAGAAAATAACTAACCTTGCGTTCAGCTACACTTGATTTATCCCATTCACCATCATCTTATCTTATCAATACAGCATCAACGTGCTTTGCTAAGGTTCAGGCTCGTTTGAGGAATAGGGCAAATTGTAATTCTTTCTGAGTTACAAACTCTACAATTTGTGTGTAGTGATCACTCACCACTACACGGGGGAATATACAAGATTAAATATTTTTGTACAGGCAAAGCGGCATTGCATTTTTTTATGCACCAGAATCAGATCATCAACAGGAAATAATCCAGCAGGCTATCTTGCCTCTCGCCCCAATTCATTCTTAAAAGTTCAACAATAGACCCATCAATAATAGACCCATCAATAATGAATAAAAATATCGCTGCATCCTCCATTGTGGCGCTAGTTTTGATTTTTAACAGTAAAGACCAGATTTGCTCCAGTAGCCATGTTCTATATTCAATAACAATTTTATAGGCGTTGGGATATAGCTTCTCAAGCTCAAAAATAGCCTTAAACAACAAATGATACGGGCCATTTAAATCAACATGGAGCAGATAAATTTTCCTCAATTGGTCAACCACATTTGAATGACGATAAGCCGTTTTAATATTGCTGATTTTTTCTTCCAGAGTTTCTTTTTGAAAAACAAGGCACAGTTCTATAAGTTTTTCTTTGGACTGAAAATAACGATAAAACGTTGCCTTCGCCACATTGGTTTCCCTAATAATCCGATCCACACCCACCTCCTGAAATCCATACAAGTTAAAAAGATTTCTTGAGTAATCAAGCACTGACAAGGCTCGTGAGGAGATTTGCAAATTTGGCATAAGCACACCACCGAACATAAGTTTTTTTGTTGTATATCCATGAGATCAAAACATCAGTGTCTTTTCAGGAACGTAGAAAATAGACAAGACTGTGCCTTAGCCATCTCACATGCTTTATTGTTGATATGATTTTTTAGTTGGTCTGATCTAAAGTTTGTAAAACCTATAGACGATCAAACAGCATGAAAGGTTTGCTGGAATGTATGGGAATAAAGGCTTTGGCAATGATTGCCGATGAAAAAACAGAAATGGTGCGCATAGTAAACCCCTGTAAAATAGAAGTTCTACCAAACCATTGCCTGATTATGGTGGCAGAACGAAAGAGGGTTGACCGACTGGGCATACAGAACCAGCACGCGTGAACGCGTCCCTCATCCGTTCTACCGCAAAGGAGGCACGGCTATAGACACTTGAAGTCTTGCCCCAAACCGTTGCGGATGAAGTGTCCGAGTATTATATTTCATCAAGGATTTTATATCGAACTCAGATGATTAAATAGGGTGGCAGAACGAAAGAGGGTTAGCAGACTGGTTTAGACTCCAGCACACCCGAAAGTGTCCCAATCTCGTTCTACCGCAAAGGAGCATAAACACTTGCAGATGACGTTTTCAGACTATATAAAAGAAACACTTGGTGAACAAGCACAAATGAAAATTCAATAGATTATGAGTTATGATAGCATGACCAAAAGAACTTCAAATGATGGATGTGAGCATGCAAGGTATTAGCGGCATTATATTGATTATTATCGTCGCATGTTTGTTGCCGTATGTTTTTACCCTGATTGCAAAATCAAAAGGTGGTTTTCAGGCAAAGGATAACCAGAATCCGCGTGAGTTTTTAGCCAAGACCACGGGTCTGGCGGCCAGAGCCAATGCGGTGCAGCAAAACAGTTTTGAAAGCCTGCCCCTGTTTATTGCCGCAATCCTGATGGCCGAATATATGGTGGTGCCAGAGAAATTCATTCTTACCCTGGGCTGGGCATATATCGTATTTCGGGTGATTTACGGAATATGTTATTTGGCCAATCTGGCGACCTTGCGTTCAATCATCTGGTTTTTTTCAATACTTTGTCCCATCTTCCTTTTTGTGATTACCATTAAAATGACCTAAGCTGCGTTGGGCAGAAAATTCACCAGCGCTCAGCATATCTAGCATCATTTTCCTTGTATTCACGTTATAATCTGTCGGATTTTCATCTGACTTCACAATATAAACGAGTGTTGATATGAGTTATAGCAATATTCCTGCGGGTAAAGACGCACCAAACGACATCTATGTCATCATTGAAATTCCTGCAAACGCAGCGCCAATCAAATATGAAATCGACAAAGATTCTGATGCGTTGTTTGTAGACCGTTTCATGGGTACAGCAATGTTCTACCCAGCAAACTACGGTTATGTGCCAAATACATTGTCTGAAGATGGTGACCCATTAGACGTGCTTGTTGTAACTCCACATCCTGTTGCTGCTGGTTCTGTGATTCGTTGCCGTCCAGTGGGCAAACTAAACATGGAAGATGACGGTGGTATCGATGCGAAACTGATCGCTGTTCCACACGAGAAGTTATCTCCACTGTATAAAGATGTTCAGGAATATACCGATCTTCCTCCGCTGTTGATCAGTCAGGTTGAGCATTTCTTTGCACACTATAAAGATTTAGAGCCTGGAAAATGGGTGAAAATCAGTGGTTGGGAAAATGCCGCTGTTGCGAAAGAAGAAGTGTTGAAAGCAATCGAAGCTGCTAAAAAATAATTTTAAAAGATAAAGCCTGATTTTATCATCCTAAAATCAGGCTCATAAAAAAACCGCCATTCAATTGAATGGCGGTTTTTTTATGAGTTGATCTAAATTGAATTAGAACAGTTTCACTGGAATATCAAGGAACAGGCGCCATTCATTGGTGTCACCGATGTATGCCTTGTCATAGGCATCGCTGGCACGGTAGTGTGAATAACGTACTTTCAAGCTGGTGTCTTTTGCGAAACCACTTTGAATCTTGTAAGAAACCTGATTGAAGAACTCACGTTCCTTTGCATTGTCATCAACAAGGTTGTTCTTGTTGTCTGTCGCATGGATGTTCCAGCCATAGACATAGGCAGATGTCCAGCTTAAACCTGCAAGGTCAAGCGCGGAGAAATCAAAGGTGTATTGAAGCTGAGCCGATTTCTCGCGGTTACCAATAAAATCAGACAGGTAAGAGTTCGGCAGGTAAATACTTTGTCCACCGTCAGCATTTTGACCATAGTCATAACCGACATTACCCGTATTTTGCTGGTAAGCCAGCATCACAGTGTGTGGGCCTGTGTTATAGGTGGTTGAGAACGCCCAGATATTGTTTTTCTTATCTTCGCTGGCTGGGCCAGTCGCAGAGTAAGTGTTGGCATTCTTGTCAAACTTGGTGTGGTAGCCACTCAGGTCATACGTCAGTGAGCTTTTGTCAGCAAGGGATTGCTTGTAGTTCACATTGGCATAATGACGCTCAAGCGTATCTTTACTGTCCAAACCATAGTATGCCGTATTGAGCTGATCATTCACCTTGTATTTGGCACCCCAAACCACTGCACGGTCCAATTCGTTCTGGTCAGTGGCGATCTGGTCTGGAAGCTGGTTCTTGGTAAATTTACCCGCAGTCAATTCCAGTCCGTTAATTTCACGGCTGGTGATCAAGGTACCCTCAAAGTATTCAGGCACCATACGAGTGGTCATGCTTGCCAATACAGGCAGGTCGAGAACCTGTGTACCGTAGCGTACAGTGGTGTTTGAGAAACGCGCTTTCACACTACCGCCACCACGGGTCCACTGGTCATAAGGTGAATTGTCATTCTTTCTTGGCACCATGCTGTTGCCAGAATGTTCATTGTCACCAATTTTAAAAGAGAAATCGCCTACCGCACCGACACCAAAACCCACGATGCCTGGGGTAAAGCCTGATTCAACATTCAGCATTGCTGACTGTACCCATGAACTGGTGTCTGGAGCACCATTTTTTTTGTCACGGGAAATATAACCGTTACGTAATAAAAGAGAAGCCTGGGTATCTTGCACAAACCCTTTTGCCTCACTTTGTTCACTTGCATATGTTGAGGAGATCAATGCGGCATTAATCAAAACCGCCAATATAAGTTTCTGTGCCTTTGGCATGCTAAGCCTCATAAATAACAAATTTGGGGAGAGAAACTGAAAATTTGACCAATTGTATAAGTTGTGCGTAAAAAAGATAGATTTTTATTAAAATAATTTAATTAATTTTAAATAAAATACTTATAGGATATTGTGATTTGTTTCCCATTTAAAATCGCCATTTGTTTGATTTAATTATTTGATTATATTTGAATTAATATTTATTTTTGATGTTGGTTTTGATGGATTGTTTTTGGATTTATCTTTATTAAAATATGTGATTATTTGATGTATTTTTTCTTTTAATTTAATTATTTATTTACTACTTGGTTAAAAATAGCCCGCTTGACTGGCGAAAAATACCATCCCGACGAACGGTATTGGTGCTGAATTACACCTCAGTAGATTCCATCTGGCGCATTGTTCCACTTTTTCTGCACTTTTATTGAACATTCTATGTGAAGAGGGGCTGCAATATGAATTTCAATCATTCCAACGGTTTTCATGGGTTAAAAAAGCATTGTTTTTGTGCAAAAAATAGTCTGGTTTTATTTATGTGCCTTTAAATGGTTCAAATTTCAGCCAAAATCCTGCATCAAGCTTATAAATAATGAGGGTGAAAATGCGTTTTAGCCCTTTAATGATACAAATATGCGATTTTATTGGCTTTTATTGAGTTGGCATAGCCTTTGCAAGATACATTTTGATGCAATTTAAAACATAAATCAGTCAAATATCCATCATGGGGAGATCAAATGATGAAACTTGCATATAAAGCAGTGGCGTTAAGTGTTATGGCGATGGCTTCAACTTTGGCAATGGCTGAAGAATCGAATGCGCTGTCTCAGGCAGGTGTAAGCTTTGCAGGAACCGCTGCCTTAACTTCAGATTACCGTTATCGTGGTGTGACCCAAACTCAAAATGACCCTGCGGTGCAAGTTGGCTTTGCATTAACGCATGAATCAGGCCTTTATGCGGGTGTCTGGGGTTCCAATGTAAATTTTGGTGGTGCTGATCCACATCTTGAGCTAGACCCATATGTTGGCTATGCAACTGAACTGCCATTTGCAGGCAAACCAACTTTGGATGTTGGCCTATGGTATTACGGTTACCCAAGCGCATCAGATATCAACTGGCTTGAGCTTTACGCGAAACTTGGATTCAAGGATGTATTGACCTCTGGTGACAGCTTGCTGGGAGCAGTCAACTATACCAATGACTTTGCTGGTCTGGACGAGAATGGCTGGTATGTAAATGCAACCTATAATGTGCCATTTGCCGCTGGCTTTGGTGGTGTGGCAAGTGTTGGCTATACCAAGGTGGATAACTACGACTTTAGCGACAGCGGCAGTGAAGATGACACCTATGTTGACTGGAAAGTGGGCCTAACCTATAACGTGAAGTCTGTTTCTGGCTTGACTGCTGAACTTGCTGCGATTGGCACCAATATTGATGCCAATGCCCAACCATACAAACGCGGTACAGAAACGGGTGCGGTGTTTACCTTAACCAAGGCGTTTTAATATAGTTGGGGGGTGTATTGAACTTTCATTTATAAAGGTTTGCCAGATCCTCTAGCGAAGAAAACAGCCAGCACATATGCTGGCTGTTTTTTATATCCGAAATTCGCCTGATGTGAGTGATCCATTCAGTATAGGGAAAAGCATCCCTGCACTTTTAGGGCGCACAGGAACGCTAAAAAAAAGTGCCGTTTTCATGCGCCAACATTCTCCATGACCGCACACTATTACTGCACCATATCGGTAAATCCTGAGTAAATGTTAAAATTTATCAGGAGGGGTAATCATAATTAATTTTTATATCTAATTGTTATTTAATATGAAAATATATTATTTTACAAAATTTTTTCTAAAGGTCCTGCATTCCATAAAAACTGGCACAGCATTTGCTAATTACACAGTGATGCAATTCAAAACATGAATCAGTTGAACATCTATAATATGGGGGAGATCAATATGATGAAATTTGCATGCAAGGCTGTTGCTTTAAGTGTTATGGCTGTAACGTCAACTTTCGCTTTGGCTGAGGATAGTAAGCTTCCATTCCCAGGTGAAGTCACAGGTAATATTAGTGCTGTATCCAGCTATAATTTACGTGGCATTACCAATGCACCTGAAAATAGTGGTCCAGCTGTACAGGGTGGACTGGACTATGGCTACAATGGCTTCTATCTAGGTTATTGGTTTTCAACCCTGGATTATTCATATGCCTGCCTAAACCCAGATGGCTGTAGCGATACAAACTCAAGGGATTCTTTTGAAAGTGATTTTTATGCAGGTTATAAAGGCAAAATCACAGATGATCTAGGCTATCAGGTTGGTGGAACAATTTATTATTACTATCCTGGCTGGGAATCAACAGGATATGAAACTTTCCTGGGTCTAAGCTATAAAGAACTCACCGTAACGGCTCAAACGCTACTCAACAACGTTACTTTCGGTAATAAGGGCGACACTTATTTCCTTGCGACTTATGCACCTGCATTGCCTGCTGGTTTTACAGGTAAGGCGCAGATTGGTGCTTATTATTATGGGGATGATGATGAGTTCACTGCAAAAACAGAAAACACCTTTGCTTTCCGTCATGCAACGCTTGGTTTGTCTCATGCTTTAGGTGAAACAGGTGCAAACTGGAGTCTGGATTACATCCTGGGTGGCTATGACCGTACTGACACCAAACAAAAGAACAAGGTTGTGTTGGGACTGGCTTATGCTTTCTAATAACAATAAAAATCAAAGCGACCTCTAAGGTCGCTTTTTTTATGGCCTGATTTTAGGCTGAATTACCCCGATAAGACAGTGCTTCAGTTAAGTGCGAACTTGAAATGATTTCACTTTCTGCCAAATCCGCAATGGTTCGTGCCACCCGTAACACCCGATGGTAGGCACGGGCTGAAAGGTTTAGGCGCTGTTGGGCCATTTCAATAATTTTGCTTGAGCTGTCATCCAGACAGGCATATTGTTCCAGCAAAGTGGGTGAAAGTGCCTGATTTAAACATTGCTGTCGCTGAATTTGCTGCTGATAGGCCTTCATCACCCGCTGACGCACCGTTTCAGAGTTTTCACTCGGTGTCCGTTCCTGTAATTCCTGTGCCTGCAAAGGGGGCACATCAATATGCAGGTCAATACGATCCAGCAATGGACCCGAAATACGGTTTTGGTAGCGCTGGATACTTTCAGGTGAACATTGGCAGCGACTGTCCAGATTAAAGGCATAGCCACAGGGACAGGGATTCATCGCGGCAATAAACTGGAAATTTGCTGGAAAGGTCATTTGCCTTGCGGCGCGAGAAATGACAATTTCTTTGGATTCAAGTGGCTGGCGTAAAACCTCAAGGACTTTTCGGTCAAACTCAGGCAATTCATCCAAAAATAACACACCTAAATGGGCCAGGGTAATTTCACCTGGTTTGGGTTGTGAGCCACCCCCAACCAATGCTATCGCTGAAGCAGTATGGTGCGGTGCGCGGAATGGCCTCTGCCCGAAAGTGTGCTGAGCATTTGCAACTGAGTAGATGCTGGCAACCTCTAAATTTTCCTGCGCATTTAATGGCGGCAAAATAGAGGGTAAACGCGAGGCGAGCAAGGTTTTACCTGTGCCTGGTGGCCCCTTAAATAATAACGAGTGTCCACCTGCCGCGGCAATTTCCAGCGCACGGCGGGGGCGTAACTGTCCTTTGACATCGGCAAGGTCAAATGGATAGCGTGAGGATGCCGCAGTTGATTTTTGTGGTGCAGCTTTTAGTGGCGAACTGCCCAGAAAATGTGCACACACTTCCTGTAAATGATTGGCTGCATACACTTCAAATTCAGGTAGTTGGCTGGCTTCATCGAGATTGGCAGTTGGCAGTAACAAGCGATGTTGTGCCTGCTGGCAAGCCATGGCAATGGTCAATGTCCCTGAAACAGGGCGTAAATGCCCATCGAGTGCAAGTTCACCAATAAATTCAAAACCATCGGTACAGTTTTCGGGTAACTGTCCAGAGGCGATCAGAATACCCAGTGCAATCGGCAAGTCTAAACGGGAACCATCCTTGGGCAGGTCTGCGGGTGCCAGATTAATGGTTAAGCGCTTGGTTGGAAAAAGAAAACCACTGTTGATAATCGCAGAGCGCACACGGTCCTTGCTTTCACGGACTGCGGCTTCAGGTAACCCCACAATGGTTAGGGAGGGTAGGCCTGAGCTGATATGGACTTCCACTTCGATCTGAGGGGCATGTAGCCCCAGTAAGCCTCTCGTATAAATTTTGGCAAAAGACATTTTGTTATTGTTCCATCATGGTGCTTTATTTTTAGTCATTGTTCAGTATTGGTTGCACTGAGTTGGTGCTTATTTTTTGTTCTGCACCATTTCTTCAAGTGTTTTCATTTGCTGTTGCAACTCACTCAGGCGCTGGTTGGCCAAATTCAGTGCTGTTCGCTGACGATCCAGCTCCTGTTTTGAAACCAGGTCCAGTTTTTCGATGCTTTCATTCAGGAGGGCGCGTAAATTTTTTTCTAAATCTTTTTTCGGCTGGTCAACTTGCTGCAAAATGGCTTGTAAAAGTGTCTCAATCATAAAGTGCTCAATCGGTTATGGGTATTTGTTGCCCAGTGTATCACTGCTCACTGCATTCCCATAGCCTTGTGCATCATGGCTGGATGAGTGACTGATAAATCTAGCTAAATAGTCGCAGTTGAAACTTATTTTCGATTGGGTATCTACATCTTCAAGGCTAAATAGGTTATAAAGAAAGCTTGTGTCCAGTATTTTAAAACCCCCAACCTTTAAATATTGGCATGAAAATTGAACATAAAACCTTACTGGTGAAAATAAGCCGAAGGAAAACAAACATGAAGCTTGTAACTGCAATTGTAAAACCATTCAAATTGGATGACGTGCGTGAAGCACTCTCTGATATTGGTGTTCAAGGGATTACCGTAACTGAAGTCAAAGGTTTCGGGCGTCAAAAAGGTCACACAGAACTGTACCGTGGTGCAGAGTATGTGGTTGATTTCCTACCAAAAGTAAAGATTGAAATTGCGATTAGCGATGAAATGGTTGATGCGGTGATCGAATCAATTACCCGTGTCGCAAGCACAGGAAAAATCGGTGACGGAAAAATCTTTGTCACCAATCTAGAACAAGTCATCCGTATTCGTACTGGTGAGACTGGGCCAGACGCTGTCTAAATTGGCATAAAGTTTGCTGAGTTAGAAATTAAGACAGATAGCTCACAAAATAAGGTTGGGGGACACGAATGAAAAAAATGCTTATGGCGCTCAGTCTATCTGGCGCACTCTTAGGTGGCTCTGCTGTAGTTTGGGCAGAAGACGCCGCATCTACACCAGTCGCTGCTGAACAAACTATGGCGGCAACTGACACCGCGGTTGCAACACCAGAAACTGTAGTGGCTGAGGCGCCTGCAACTGAAGAGGCAGCTCCTGCCGCTGAAGCTGCACCGACAGTGGATACAGGTGACACGGCGTGGATTCTGGTTTCAACAGCGTTGGTTCTGTTGATGACCATTCCAGGTCTGGCTTTATTCTACGGTGGCATGGTACGTAAGAAAAACGTACTGAGCACCATGATGTTCAGCCTTTCTGCGGCAATTCTGGTTAGCTTGATCTGGGTGATTGCAGGTTACTCACTTGCGTTCTCTGGTACTGGCGCATACTTTGGCGACTTGTCGAAAGCCTTGCTGAATGGTGTTGCATTCGATGCCTTGAGTGGAACCATTCCTGAAAGCCTGTTTGTTATTTTCCAAATGACCTTTGCCATTATTACTGTTGCGATTATTAGCGGCTCAATTGCAGACCGTATGAAATATTCAGCATTCATGGCATTTATCGCAGTTTGGGTGATCCTGGTTTATGCACCAATCACACACTGGGTTTGGGCAGCGGATGGCTGGTTATTCAAGGCAGGCGCACTGGACTTTGCTGGTGGTACAGTGGTTCACATCAACTCAGGTGTTGCTGGTCTGGTTGCTGCATATATGCTGGGTAAACGTACAGGCTTGGGCCGTGAGTCAATGGCGCCGCATAACCTGACTTTAACTGTTGTAGGTGCAAGCCTGATCTGGGTGGGCTGGTTCGGCTTTAACGGTGGTAGCGCATTGGGCGCTGGTGCTCGTGCAAGTATGGCAATCCTGGTCACTCAAGTCGCCGCTGCCGCTGCCGCATTCTCTTGGTTGGTGGTTGAGCGTGTCGTTCGTGGTAAAGCCTCAGTTCTTGGTGGTGCTTCTGGTGCGGTTGCTGGTTTGGTTGTGATTACACCTGCTGCTGGTTTCGTTGGTGTCGGTGGTGCGTTGGTGATGGGCCTGATCGGTGGCGTGGTTTGCTTCTGGGGGATTACTGCACTGAAACGCCTACTTAAAGCAGATGATGCATTGGATGCCTTTGGTCTACATGCTGTGGGTGGTATGGTAGGTGCCGTATTAACAGGAGTCTTCTATAGCGATGAAATTATCAAGGCGGCTGGTGTGGTTCTTGCTCCAACATTTGCAGGTCAATTGTGGATTCAAGTTGAAGGTGTGTTGGCAACCATCGCATATAGCGCAGTGGTGACATTCATTATCCTTAAAGTGATTGATCTGGTGATTGGTATCCGTGTGAGCGCTGATGACGAACGTATGGGTCTTGACCTAAGCCAACATGGCGAACGTATCGAATAACTGATTATTCAGTGATCCAAAAACAGCCCATCAGGGCTGTTTTTTTGTGTATTTGTTCTTGAGCTTCCTTTTACGCTGTGATTAAAACAGTGCTCTGCTTTTGCCCAGGTTCAGCAATTGCCGAAACTTTGCTACACTTAAGCAAAGTGATAAATAATTGCGCCACTATGCATTGTCCATTTTGTAACGCTGCCGATAGTAAAGTCATCGACTCCCGTCTGGCTGCTGAAGGCTGTCAGATTCGCCGTCGCCGTGAGTGTGTTGTTTGCGGTGAGCGTTTTACCACCTTTGAGAGTTATGAAGTGGTGATGCCGCGGGTCATTAAATCGGATGGAAAAAGTGAACCTTTTGATGAGGCAAAACTTCGCCGCTCATTGATGCATGCCCTGCAAAAGCGTCCTGTGACCCAAGAACAAATTGAAACGGTACTCAGTGATATTCAGTCGCAGATCCGTCGTCTGGGTGAGCGGGATGTGAAGTCGAGAACCATTGGTGAGATTGTCATGCAGGCATTGTTTGCGCTGGATCATGTCGCCTATGTCCGTTTTGCCTCTGTTTACCAAGATTTTCAGGATGTTGAGGCATTTCGCCGTCAGATTGAGCAAATGCAGCAACGTGAAAATGAAACCTGAGTTAGATAAATCATGTCGGAATTAAAGTCAGATCAATATTGGATGCAACGTGCCATTGAGTTGGCTCGGCTTGGACAATATTCAACTAAACCGAATCCGAATGTAGGCTGTGTCATTGTCAAGGATGGTCAACTGATTGGAGAGGGTTTCCATCCCAAAGCAGGGCAGCCGCATGCGGAAGTATTTGCATTGCGTCAGGCAGGTGGCAATGCCAAAGGTGCAACTGCTTATGTGACTTTGGAACCCTGTGCGCATTACGGCAGAACACCTCCATGTGCCGAAGCCTTGGTGAAAGCACAGGTCAGGAAAGTGGTGGTTGCCTGTTCAGACCCAAATCCACTGGTGGCAGGGAAAGGTGTGCAAATCCTGCGTGATGCGGGGATTGAGGTTGCAATAGGTGTTTGTGAGGCGCTTGCAAAAACACTCAATTTCGGTTTCTTAAAGGCCATGTCCACGGGCTTGCCTTATGTACGCTTGAAAATTGCATCCAGTCTGGATGGACGTACCGCGATGGCGTCGGGTGAATCAAAATGGATTACAGGTACGGCTGCCCGACAGGATGTACAGCATTGGCGAGCAGTTTCTGGTGCTGTGATTACGGGCATTCAAACGGTACTGGTGGATGACTGCGAACTCAATGTTCGTCATCTATATCACCCCTCTCTAAATCTCCCCCCTGCAAGGGTGGAGACTTCCACAAATATGAGTCGTGAAGTCCCTCCCCTTATTAAGAGGGTGAGGAGCGATGTAGCTCCGCAAGGAGGGGTTATTGACCTTGACAGCATTGTACAGCCAAAACGAATCATTTTAGACCGTCAGGGACAGTTGCCACTTTCTGCCAAGATATTACAAAATCCTGAAACAGTGATGGTGATGACCCCATTTCGTCAGGAACTTGCCGATTTAGGCGTGATACAATTGTCGCCGCAACCTTTAAACCAATTATTGCAGTCCTTAGCTCACCAATACCAAATTTATGATGTATTGATTGAGGCTGGCGCAACTTTATCCACCGCCTTTTTACAGCAGGGTTTGGTTGATGAAATGATCAGTTATGTTGCACCCACCTTACTTGGTCAATCTGCCCGCGCTATGTTCAATGCTGAATTTAGCCAGATGGCAGAGCAGCTGCGGTTTGAGTTGGTCGATGTAATCCAACTTGGGCAAGACATTCGCCTAAGATTGCTCCCTATCCAAGAGATGATATGAATCCAGAACCATCGGTTTATCACAAACGTCGGCACGCGGCACGCACCACTGACGAGTATCTTTTTCATCAGCTCGTTCCCTATCTCGGTAATAAGCGTCGTCTATTGCACCTTATTTTAGAGGCGCTTGAGATTACGGGAACACTGAATAGCAAGAAAAAGAATCCACCGATTTTTGCTGATTTCTTTGCGGGGAGTGGTGTGGTCTCTCGTTTGGCGCGCCAGAATGGCTATCGTGTGATAGCCAATGACTGGGAACCCTATAGCCATGCGCTTAATCATGCCATTTTGGCCTGTGTCGATGCGCCTGCCTTTAAGGAACTGGGTGGCTATCAAAAGGCCATTGATTATCTTAACCGTCTGCCTGAAGTTAAGGGCTGGGTTACGCACAACTTATGTCCGCGCAATGATGATGTGTATGATCCAGCACGTGACCGTTTGTTCTTTAAACGCCGTAATGGCATGCGGATTGATGCGATCCGTCAGCAAATCGCAACCTGGCAGGCACAGGGTGCAATCAATGATGTGGAAATGAGTGCCTTGTTGGCACCACTTTTGTATTCGGCCAGCTTTGTCAGCAATACCAGTGGCGTCTTTAAAAGTTTCCATCAGGGGTGGGGCGGTAAAACCCAAACTGCACTGGAACGGATTGAATCCTTACTGTGGCTGACTCCAAGCCGTTTCTGTGAGATTGGCGATACGAAGCGTCCTGCGGCTGAAATGTGGTGTGTGGATGCCCAACATCTGGCCAATCAAATGAGTGGCTTTGAAGTGGATGTGGCTTATCTCGACCCACCCTATAATCAGCATGCCTATAGCAGTAATTACCATGTGCTCAATGCGCTGACCTTATGGGACCAAGTCGATTTACCCTCCCCAGATACCAAGGGCTTTAAAAGCGGTATTGACCGTGCATGGCGTAAACAGCGCCCAAGTCCTTATAACTCATCCAAATATGCCAAAGAGGCGTATGAGAAGTTATTGGAAACCATTAATGCCCGCTATATTTTGACCAGTTATTCGACTGATGGAAATATTGAACCGAAAGACCTGCTGACCGCCAATTTAAAACGCGGTAAGGTCACATTGTTGACTCAGGATGTTCCTCGCTATCGGGTCAGTAAACAACGTCAGTCTGAACGGGCACGGGTACTGGAATTTATCGTGATTACCGATACCCATGCCAAGTCTGGTCCACCATTGCGACAGCTTTTAGGACAGTTGTATCACTTTGCTGAATTGGGTGGGGTGGATACCACAGGCAACAGTACTCAATTGGCTTTGTGGTAATACATTCCCCTCTTTGAAAAAGAGGAACAACGGGAGATTTTATGTTTACAGGCATTATTGAAAGTTTAGGTAAGGTTGAGAGCCTGCAAAGTGTAGGCGGTGATGTTCGTCTACGTATTCAAACTGATTTGGATATGTCTGATGTACATTTGGGAGACTCAATTGCCACCAATGGAATTTGCCTGACGGTCATTGAGTGGGGTGAAAACTGGTATGCGGCGGATGTTTCGCGTGAGAGTTTAAACCGTACCACACTAGGCCAATGGAAAGTTGGTCAGGCGGTGAATGTTGAAAAGGCGATGCTGCCAACCACACGTTTTGGTGGGCATATTGTCAGTGGGCATGTCGATGGTTTGGGTGAAATCACCCTGGTACGTCAGGATGCACGTTCTTTGTATTTTGAGGTCACCGCACCTGCTGAGTTGGCAAAATATCTGGCAGAAAAAGGTTCTGTGACGGTAGATGGCATTAGCCTGACCATTAACCATTTACGTGGCAATATCCTGAGCCTGAACCTGATTCCACATACTGCTGAGCGTACCAATATTGGGACATGGCAAGTTGGAACCAAAGTGAATCTGGAAGTAGATGTATTGGCTCGTTATATTGAGCGTTTATTGTTGGGTGATAAGGCCGCAGAGCAAAAAACTGAATCGAATATCAGTATGGCATTTTTAGCGGAAAATGGTTTTCTAAAATAGAATGGCAAGCATAAAAAAGCCCAGTTTGATGAACTGGGCTTTTTATTATTTCTCGTCTGAGAACTGACTGTTTTTCAATATGTAGTCAATTTCGTCCTGAGCCAGTGCATGCAACTTGGCACGGAATACGGTCACGGCCTGTTCAATCAAACTTTCCGCTTCCAGTTCCAGTCGAACACGGACACTTTCCAGTTCAGACAGAATTTGCTGATCTTCAATCACAACGCGCTGACCTTGGGCGTAATCAACACTTGGCTGTTCAGGATTGACCTGATAACGTTCAGTTTGTTGTGCAATTTCCTGATCGATATGGCGACGCAACACAATCAGGCTTTCAGTTTGCTGTTCAAACTGCTGTTCTTCATCTGCCTGTAGCTGTGCCGCATAAGCCGCCTCAGCCGCACGTTTTTCCGCCAATGCCTTTTCCAAAGCCTGCTGTTTGCGGATACGTGCCTGTTCAATCAATTCTGCCTTTAAGTCGGCATAGGCCTGATCGATGCGTTGTTGGGAACGCTGCTGTGCTTTCTCTTCGTGTTGCATCCATGTTTGAATCAGGGTTTGGGGCAATAGCAGATCGCAGATACGTGCCAAATCTTCCTGATAGGTCTGGCGGACTGTTTCAGGTGCATTTAACCAGCGTTTTTTAAAATCCTGACCTACATTTAATGCCACGCGACACTCCTCAAAATGATGCTCTTTGTTGCAGACTTATAATTTAAATGTTCGAGGTTCGATACCCAAACGACGATACATTTTAAACTTTTCCCGACCAGCCTGTTTCGCAGTTTCATTATTTTCAATAATTTCGATAATGTGGCGAAAATCCTGAGTTTGTTCAAGTGCATGATTGTTAAAATTAAACACGATCCAATCATTGGATGGTGGTAATTGTTCTGAAATGCAGACGGAACTATGCGGTTGATGAATACCATGCGGTATAAAACTCTGGGGATCAAAAGTCCAAAGCTGTTCATCCAGTTCGGTTTGTAATTCTGGATCAGCACAATACCACCAGATATGAGGATGCTGATTCAGGATTTTTCGACATAAACGGCAAGCACTTTCGACTTGCCGTTCGGTACTATTTTCAAACAGATAAAAACTGATTTGTGCCATGTGTTAGTTATTCGTTGCAACACGATTCGCTAAAAACTGCATCAGTAATGGTACTGGGCGACCTGTTGCACCTTTGGCGGCACCTGACAACCATGCTGTACCCGCCACATCCAGATGTGCCCAACGATAGTCACGGGTAAAACGTTCAAGGAAACATGCTGCCGTAATTGCACCGCCGTATGGGCCACCAATATTGGCGATATCAGCAAAAGGAGAATCCAGCAACTCCTGATATTCCTCCATCACTGGCATACGCCATACACGATCCAGTGACTGCTCGCCTGCCTGTTGTAAATCCTGAGCCAGTTCATCATCTGGTGTAAATAAGCCGCTGACCACTTTACCCAGTGCCACGACGCAGGCACCTGTCAGCGTCGCAATGTCAATCACAAGGGCAGGGTTGAAGCGTTTGATATAGGTCAGCGTGTCACACAGTACAAGGCGACCTTCAGCATCGGTATTCAGAATTTCAACGGTTTGACCGCTCATAGTGGTCACGATGTCACCTGGACGGGTGGCATGACCTGATGGCATGTTTTCAGCCGCAGCCACCGCACCGACCACATGAATTGGGAGTCGGGCTTCACACAAGGCACGGATGGTGCCAAGTACCGAGGCCGCACCACACATATCAAACTTCATTTCATCCATACCCAAGCCTGGTTTAAGTGAAATGCCGCCTGTATCAAAAGTCACGCCTTTACCGACCAGTACCACAGGTGCCTGATCTACCTGAGTATTGTATTCCAGTGTGATCACGCGCCCTGGACGTTCTGAGCCTTTGCTGACGGCGAGGAAAGCATACATGCCCAGGTCAGCCATTTGCTGTTCATCCAGTACCGTCACCTTGAGCAGGTCTGGATATTGTGCGGCAAGGGCAAGGGCCTGATCAGCAAGATATTCTGGGAAGCAAAGATTCGGTGGGCAGTTGCCCAGATCACGCGCATAGTTTTGACCTGACTGAACTGCATGAATCAGGTTGAGTTGGGCATCATTCAGTGGGCTTTCGCTTGCCACCAGATCAATGCTTTCCAACACAAATTCATTTTTCTTGGATTTAAATGCATCATAGCCATAGGCTGCCTGTGTCAGGTTCAAGGCAAACAATGCATGTAAATCAGTTGGTAACACCGAAATGTCTAGCGTGATGTGCTTAAATTTATTTTGTGATGATTTGATAATGGATTGTGCGAGTTTTGCTAACTTAATGGGTTTTAATTCTGCACTTTTCCCAAGACCCAGTAGCTGGGCGTTTGGCTGTACCGCAATACTGGCAATTAACGGCAGGCTTTCATTAAAACCCGCCTTAAATTGAGTGGCATTGAGAATGTCATCTAGATGGTTGATTTGATAAGCATTTAAATTCTGTTGTAATTGTTCTGAATCAACCAATATCCACAAAGATTCACTTGATGTTTGTGCTGGAAATGCGGTTTGCAGTGTAAATTTCATTGTCTGTTTCGAACCTAATGGACAAAAAAGAAAGATAAGTCCATTAAACACTTTCGGATATGAGGTTGCAATCGGCAACAAGCGATAGGTTTTATATTTTTAACATTCGGGTAAACTACAGTTTCCCCTCGACTGACTCTATCTGGAAGCATTACCTTGATTATTCGGCGTTACCTCGTCAAACAAGTGGTGTCCACCTCGCTGGTGGTGACTGCCTTGCTCACCTTAATCATTATGGGCGGTCAGTTGATCAAGATTTTTGGACGTGCTGCACAAGGTCGTCTGGACGGTGGTGTCCTGCTGAGCATCATTGCCTATCGCCTGCCTGAGTTTTTAACCCTGATTTTGCCATTGGGCTTTTTTATTGGCCTGATGCTGGTGTTTGGCCGTTTGTATGTCGATCACGAAATGGCGGTGCTGAATGGCAGTGGGGTGAGCCGCAACCAGTTGGCACGGCTGTTATTGCCAATGACGCTGGTGTTTTTGATTGTTCAGGCAATCTTGATGTTTTGGGGAGCATCTTCAGGAATACGCGCCTATGAAAGCCTGATGCAGACTCAGGCTGTGCGTGCGGGCTTTGATCTGGTTCGACCAAAGGAGTTTATCTCCTCGGGGCCGTATACCATTTATGCAGGTTCGCTTTCGGAAGACCGCAAGAATTTAAAGGATATTTTTTATTATCAAAAGGCGGATCGGGAAGATAAACCTGATGTGATGATTCTGGCGAAAGAGGCCACCCGTGTGGAAATGGCAAATGATACTGCCAATGTGGTTGATCTGGTTCAGGGCCGTCGCTACGAAATCTATCCAAACCAGCCTCGATATACCCAGGCCGAGTTTCAGTCCTATCGTTTACGTCTGGAAAATGATAAGGATGTCAAATTTGAAAGTGATGATGTGGAAGCCTTGCCGATGAGCAAGCTATGGCAAAAGCGCGATGATTCCGTGGTGCGGAGTGAGCTGGGCTGGCGAATTTTTGGTCCATTGGTTATGGTGATTGCCCTGATGCTGACAGTGGCCTTGTCTGAAGTCAGTCCACGCCAGGGACGTTACTACCGCCTGATTCCTGCCATTTTCATTTTTGCCAGCCTGATTGTGTTGATGATCGCGATTAAAACACGGATTAGTAAGGAACAGCTGGATATCTGGGCCTATCCAGTGGTGTTGCTGGTGTATGCAGGTGCTGCGGCAATCTTTGCCCGTAAACAGAAGCTGGCACCCAAAATCAAGAAAAGTATGCAGCGAGTGGGGTTGTGATGTTAGCACGTCGAATAGTCGCCAGACATGTCACCAAAACCACGGTTCTCGCCATGCTGGGAACCACGCTGGTGCTGTCTTTTCTACAGGTGTTGTTTACCTATCTGGGTGAGCTGGGTTCGCTTAAGCCCGATTATAACGCATGGCAGGCGTTCCTGTTTGTGATGTGGGGGGCGCCGCGTTATCTCTATGAAATCCTACCTGTTGCGGCATTGATTGGTTCGGTTTTAGGGCTGGGGGCATTGGCATCCAATAGTGAGCTGATTGTGATGCGTTCAGTGGGCATTAGCCTATGGCGCATTGTGGGTTGGGTGATGCGTTCAGCTTTATTGCTGATTATCCTGTCATTCGCCTTGAGTGAATGGGTGATCCCATATACCAATGAAAAGGCGCAGAGCATTAAAAAACAGCGCAGTGTCGCATCCTTGGGTGAGGTAAAGGGCTATTGGTCACGTGAGGGGCAGCGCTTTATCTATATTGACTATGCCAATGCCCAGGGGCAACTTCGTAATATTAATGTCATTGATTTCGATCAAAACTATCGTTTGCAGTCTTTTGTCAGCGCCGAGCAAGGGCAGTTTGTCAAAGATGGGCAGTGGACTTTAAAAGAGTCGCATCAGGTCGATTTACTGGCTCAGGGTAATGCGATCAAGACTGATCATGAGCAACAGCCATTGGGTTTGGCATTACAGCCTAAATATGTACATATGGTTACGCTGGACCCAGAGGATTTGTCGCCAAGTCAACTGATCAGTTTTATGCGCTACCTGAAAGAATATAGTCAGGTGCCAAAAACCTATGAATTGGCATTCTGGCAAAAAGTTGCTTCACCCTTTGCCCTGATTACGCTGGTATTGATCGCCTGTTCCTTTATTTTTGGTCCATTGCGTCAGCAGTCGATGGGTTTCCGTCTGGTGATTGCGCTGTTCACAGGACTGGGCTTTTTCTATTTACAGGACTTTTTGGGCTATGCGAGTCTGGTCTATGCACCATCGCCTGCGTGGTTTGTGTTGCTGCCAATCCTGTTGATGTTTGCGGCAGGAAGTTATTTGCTCTATCGCGCACGCTAGAGGTCTGAATAGTTTGAATTGATAATCATTATTGATTAAAGCGTCTGCAAGATCATGGAGAAATTTATCAAATTTCGGTAAACTATGCCGATCAAATGATAGACAAACAGAGAGTCCATTATGACGGATGCAAATGCTGGCAAAATTCCTCACGTTCTGGTCATTATGGATGGCGTGGGACATCGTGAAGCGGTTGAGGACAACGCTTATCTGGCGGCAAAAACGCCAAACCTCAGCGCCATGAAAGCCAGGCATCCAAATAGTTTAATTTCTGGCTCAGGTGAGGATGTGGGCTTGCCTGATGGACAGATGGGCAACTCAGAAGTTGGGCATATGAATCTGGGTGCAGGTCGTGTGCTGTATCAGGATTTTACCCGTATTACCAAAGACATTCGTACAGGTGATTTCTTTGAGCATGAAGTGCTGGTGGATGCAGTGGAAAAAGCCAAGGCAGCCCATGGTGCGGTGCATGTGATGGGGTTGCTGTCAGAGGGTGGTGTACACTCGCATGAAGACCATATCGTTGCCATGTGTGAGCTTGCGCTAAAACGTGGCGCAACAGTGTACCTGCATGCATTCCTTGATGGTCGTGATACACCACCACGCAGTGCCAAGCCATCACTGGAAAAACTGGATGCCATGTTTGCCCAATACCCAAATCAGGGGCGTATTGTCTCAATGATTGGCCGCTATTTTGCAATGGATCGTGACAATCGCTGGAACCGTGTTGAGGAAGCCTACCGCCTGATGACAGAGGGTGAGGCAATCCGTGTTGCCAATTCTGCGGTTGAGGGATTGGAACAGGCCTATGCGGCTGATGAGAACGATGAATTTGTTCGGGCAACCCGTATTGGTGAAACCGTCAAGGTAGAGGATGGTGACAGCATTGTATTTATGAATTTCCGTGCTGACCGTGCCCGTGAAATCACACGTGCCTTTGTTGAAAAGGATTTTGCAGGCTTTGAACGTAAAGTTGTTCCGCATTTGTCAAAGTTTGTGATGCTGACCCGTTATCAGGCCAGCATTGATGCACCTGTTGCCTATATGCCTGAAGAACTTAAAAATTCCATTGGTGAATACCTGTCTGGTTTGGGCAAAACCCAGTTGCGTATTGCTGAAACTGAAAAATATGCACACGTCACTTTCTTCTTTAGTGGTGGCCGTGAAGATGAATATGCAGGTGAGAAGCGTATCCTGATTCCATCACCAAACGTGGCAACCTATGACCTGAAACCTGAAATGAGTGCCATAGAAGTCACGGATGAACTGGTGAATGCCATCAATTCAGGTGAGTTTGACCTGTTGGTGGTGAACTATGCCAACGGTGACATGGTCGGGCATACAGGCGTGTTTGAAGCTGCGGTAAAAGCGGTTGAGACGGTGGACACCTGTTTGGGACGTGTCTATGAGGCTGTCATGGCAAACAAAGGGCATATGTTAATTACCGCCGATCATGGTAATGTAGAGCAAATGCAGGACTACGACAGTGGACAGGTTCATACCCAGCACACCACTGAACTGGTTCCATTTATCTATGTTGGACCAACGCAGGCAACCATTGCCGAGGGTGGGGTTTTGGCAGATGTCGCGCCAACATTGCTTCATTTGATGCAGATTCCTGTACCGCCAGAAATGCAGGGTAAAAATTTAATTACTCTAAAATAAATCTCCCCTAATCCTGAGAAGCATTTAAAGCTTTGCAAGGTGAAAGAGAGTTCTTCATAAGGTGAACGAATGAACCAGCACAACAACATTTACAGGGCTTTATATGTAGGTTTGTTGATGTGCTGGGGGCATATCCTATATGCAGCACCCAGCCCACATTCATCGGGCTGGGTGGATGAGACTGCACCGCATAGCACCGCCGAAGTGCCAATTGAGTCAATTCAACAGTTTGTACAAATCTATGGCATTGTACGGGGCAACTATGTTGACAAGAAATCTGATGATGTCCTGTTCCAGCAGGCGATCAAGGGATTGGTCAGTGGTCTGGATCGCTATTCCCGTTATCTGTCTGCTGAGGAATATCGCCAGCTGATTCAATATACCGAGGGTGATTTAGCTTCTGTTGATTTTAATTTAAATTACGACAGCTTTGCCCGCTTATGGCAGATTCATGACCTAAAAACAGGGTCGGATTCCAATAAGTTGGGATTACGCAATGGGCAAACCATCCTGAAAATTGACAATCAGGAATTAAAGAGCCTGAATCAGGATCAGGTGCAGGGTCTACTTTACGGATCGATTGGCAGCACCCTGCAAATACAACCTGAAAACAGCAATAGCACCGTAATTCTGGTTCGGAATAAAAAAGTTGAAACCGATATTGAGCCTGTTTTATTGCATAATCAGGTACTGGTACTCAAAATTCGGGTATTCCAGCAAGATACAGCCAATGAAATCAAACGCCTGATTGAAGAATACAGTTCAACCAAGTTAAAGGCAGTCTTGCTGGATTTACGCAATAATCCAGGTGGGCTGCTTTCCGCAGCAGTTGAATCCGCAGACTTATTTTTGAATCAGGGACTCATTGTCACCACAAAAAGCCGTTCTGAGGGCGATCAGCAGTTTCAGGCATTGCCCTCCAATGATTTTCAAAATATTAAACTGGGGATTCTGATCAACCGTCGTTCCGCATCAGCGGCTGAAGTGTTTACCGCAGCCTTGAAAGAACATAAACGGGCATGGGTGATTGGGGAGAACAGTTATGGTAAAGGCGTGGTACAAAAGCTTTTTCCTCTTCCAAGTGGTGCAGCTTTACAAATGACGGTATCGCATTATTACACTCCAAATGGCAACATGATTGAGGGACAGGGAATTCAGCCAAACCAGACCTATCCCTTGCCGCCAGAAATGAAAGAGGACAGTTATTTAGAACATGTCACTGAACTGGTGCTGAAAAGTAAGCTTTAACATAATAACGCCCCTTTCAAAGGGGCTTTATTTTTAGATCAGCGTATTACTCATCATCTTCAGTATCGAGTCCAAATTTTTTCAAACGATAGCGTAAAGAGCGGAACGTCATGCCCAGTTTCTTGGCGGCCAAGGTACGGTTCCAGTGGGTGAGATTGAGTGCATTGAGCAGGATTTCTTTCTCAATATTCTCTAGATAACGTTCCAGCCCCTCAGGCGGAAGTTTTTTAGAACTCATTGCAGGGCTAGAGCTTTGATGAGTCTGTTCATGCTCTTCCTGTGTTGCAAATGGCATGGTGACAGGAGTTGCAATTGAGCCGCGTAGCGGGGCTGTTTGCAAGTGTGCAAGATCGATGTTTTCATCATCACTGAGGGTGATGGCGCGTTCAATGATGTTGCGTAACTCACGCACATTGCCTGGGAAATATTGCTGTAACAGGAATTGTTCTGCACGAGACGACAGGGTTTTTGCAGGAAGTTCCCATTCCTGGCTAATTTTCTGGACAAAGTGATTGGCCAGCAGGAGAATGTCTTGGCCACGCTCACGCAAAGGTGGCAGCACGATATCCATGACGTGAATACGGAAAAATAAGTCCTGACGGAAACGGCCCTGCTGAACCAGTAGTTCAAGGTCCTGATGGCTGGCACTAATCACACGGAAATCCACATCAATTTCCTGGTCTGAACCGACAGGGCGGATTTTCTTCTCCTGTACGGCACGCAATAATTTGACCTGCATATTGAGTGGTAGTTCTGCAATCTCGTCCAGAAACAGGCTGCCACCGTGTGCTGACAGAATTAAGCCCTGTTTGTCCTGTGCTGCACCTGTAAAACTGCCTTTCTTATGTCCGAACAGTTCACTTTCCATCAATTCAGTTGGAATGGCACCGCAGTTAATCGCAATAAAAGGCCCTTCACTACGGTTACTTAGACGATGAACCAGATTGGCAACGACTTCCTTACCTGTTCCAGACTCACCCGTGATAAATACAGGTGCCTGAGAACGGGCAATTTTCTTGAGCGCGATACGTAATTGTTGAATCGGTGCCGAACGGCCGATCAACAGTTTGTTTTCTAGTGCTGTTTCAGCCGCTTCCTGTTCAGGTTGCGGGCGATTTAACGCCTTTTGAATCAACTGGTCTAAATGTGTTTGATTGACAGGCTTACTGACAAAATCAAATGCACCCGCTTTTAATGCCGCAATGGCAATATCCATATTGCCATAGGCGGTTAGTACCGCAATCGGTGTGTTGGGATAGTTCTGTGTTACGTGTTTGACTAAATCGAGACCGTTGCCATCTGGAAGGTTTAGGTCTGTTAAACAGGCATCATACTGAAATTCAGTAAAGAACTTTTTTGCTTGCTCTATACGATAGGCAAGATGAGTTTTAATCCCCATTCGTGCAAGCGTCATTTGCATGAGGAGACATAAGTCTTCTTCATCGTCTACCAGCAAGACGAGTGGTTGTTTAGTTGCCATTTCCCCGAAAACCTAATCTAAATCAATGAATTTTTGAGCATTCAATCCTGAAACATGCTCCTTGTTGTCGCTCTACATAGGTGAGCTTTGCATGATTTGCCTCACAAAAGCTATGAGACAGGTACAATCCTAAACCAGTTCCTTTAATTTCGGTACTAAAAAATGGCTTGAATAGCTGAGAAATATCACGTTTTGCCACGCCTGTACCAAAATCAATGACATCAATACAGGTTCGTCCCTCTTTTAAATGCACTTGCACCTCAATATATTCGGCATCTGCGGCATTATGTCTCAATGCATTGCGAATCAGGTTGATCATGACCTGCCTTAACTGTTTTTCATCAAACAGGATACTGGCTCGTTCAGGCAGATTGAGCTGAATCTGTTGTTTTGCATCAGCCAAATCTTCATTGAGCAGGCTACCAAAAAAATCAGTCAGGTGAATGACCTGCGCCTCTGTCGGCTTATTCCGTGCCATTTCCAGCGTATCCTGAATGATGCTGTCAATCCGCTTGGCCTGTTTGCCAATCATGCGTGAAAGCATGTCCTGTTGATGGGCATCACTTTCCTTGAGCAGTTCATTGGCCTGTACAATTGCAGCCAGAGGGTTGCGAATTTCGTGAGCGATACTGGCTGAGAGCTGTCCTAAAGCCGCCAGTTTCAATTGCTGGACTTGCTGGTTAAGTTTCTGTGCATCTTTTAAAATCAATAAAATGAGAGACTGTTCAGGAACGATGAGGTGTTTAACCTTTACATTGACGGTATAAGGGCTTTGCTGCGATTCAAAACTAAATTCCTCACCATCTTTCAGGTCACTGAGCCTGATCAGTTCGAACAGGTCGGGCTGCCATTTGATTAACGGTGTTTTTTCCGCCGAAATGGGAAAATGAACACCCAGCAGGGTATTGGCGGCGGGATTGCTGAGTACAATATGGCTGCTTTCATCCAGCACCAGATAACCATCCTCGATCTGTTCGAGAATATAGCGGTTGATATTCTGGAGTTGATGGATCTCGATAGATTGGTGGAAAGTTAAGGTTTCCAGAATTTTAAAGCGTTGCACCGCAATACGGCCAATCGCATGCACCACAAAAAATAGAAAGGCAAGGAGAGCGCTATTGCCGAGATGATTTAAATTATTGTAGTCAAAAAAGTTGCCAAGAAAACGCTGGTAAACCACCATAATTACCGCGAACAGCGTCACGATTAAGGATAACTGGGCATTAAGCAGAATGGCGGATGAAAAAATAATAATAACGTAGAGCAGGCTAAGCTGGAGGTTTGGCCCGCCTGCTGAAAATGTAATTAGGCTCAGGCAAATCACGTCAACAATAAAGACAAAGATCAGTTGCTTGGTGATTTGCAGTGGAAGCAGTTTCAGTAAAAAGAGCTGGAAAATATTGACGCAGGTATAACACAGCAGTGTATAAAAATATAGAAAAGGATATTGATAGTTGTTGCCCAGTTGTTCTGCGGTAAGCACATAAATCAGGATCAGGCTGACTGAAATAATCAGGCGATAACCACTATACCAAATCCCTAGTCGATAGATGGTCTGTGATACAGAGGAAGCAATTTGTCCCAACATAGGCGATGACTAATGATTAAGGTTTAATGAGTCCATATCGAATCGCAAGATGGGTGAGTTTGACATCGCTATCAATTCCCAGTTTCTCAAAAATACGATAACGATAGGTGTTTACGGTTTTTACGCTGACGAACAGTTTATCTGCAATTTCCTGGGCACTGATACAATTGACCACCATCATGGCCACCTGCATTTCACGTTCAGAAAGAGCATCAAACGGAGATTGCTGGGTGTCGGAAAGATAGGAACTGGCGAGTTGTTCGGCTATGTCGGCACTGAAATATTTACCGCCCTGCATCACCTTGTTAATGGCACGCACCATTTCTGCAATCGGCGCACCTTTGGTGATATAACCCTTTGCCCCAGCCTTAAGTAACAGGGATGGATAAGGCTCTTCTGCAAGGCCACTCACCGCGATCACCTTGGTGTCAGGTGCTGTCTGCAATAGCCGACGCGTGGTTTCAACCCCACCAATACCAGGCATGTTTACATCCAGCAGCACCACCTGTGGATGTTTTTGCCGAACCAGCGCAATCGCTTCCTCTCCAGACTCAGCCTGCCCAACAACATCAACATCTGGATGGTCTTCCAGCATACGGCAAATGCCTGTGCGTACGAGCTCATGATCATCAACAACAAGAACAGTGATCAAGAAGACCTCCTTTTTTTCAGAAAAACTGGTTTTTTGTTACATAAAGCAAAATTAGCTTGCATTGAAACGACAAAATTAGCAATCCTATTCTCCGTTTCTAGCGAATAGTTGTACACAATTGTGTCTATAAAAGCTTTACCCGATTTGTTCAAATGTAAGGCATAATGATAGTAAGCGCAAATGTGCAGCGTCCTGAGTTGAGTATTGTGTCGTGAAAAATTCTAAAAAATCTGTCATGCATGTGTTGGGCATGTCCATCTTGTTGGCGTGGAGTTCAACAAGCTTTGCCGAGCTGGTGGTCAATAACAGTCCAGTTGCTTCGGGTACAAATGGTTCTGCGTCATTAAACTGGTCTGCGAATGATGCCAGCCAGTTAATGGAGGAAGATGAACCTTTAGAGATTAGTCCGCAAGGCTCGACCTCTGTGACGACAACTTTACGCAGTGGTGGTTCTGCAACCATTACATCGTCGAGTAGCCCTAAAAATACTGCACAAATTCGCGACACTTTTAGCAACAGCAGCAATTATAGTAGCCAGCCTTCAGTCAATGCCCGCGCTGCGCTGGTGATGGATGCGCAAACGGGTGAAGTGCTGTACAGCAAAAACAGCAATATGTCTGTGCCAATCGCTTCAATCACCAAACTGATGACAGCGGTGGTGACTGCTGACGCACGTTTAAATATGTCTGAAGAAATTACACTGGAATCCATTGATTTTGCAGGTGCGGGTGGCAAGAACTCTAGTTCAACCCTACGTGTTGGCGACACAATGAACCGTGCAGAAGCATTGTTGTTTGCCTTGATGAAGTCTGAAAATCCTGCGGCAGCCGCTTTGGCTCGTACCTATCCAGGTGGCCGTCCTGCCTTTATTGCAGCCATGAATGCCAAGGCAAAGCAATTAGGTATGAGCTCTACCCGTTATGCTGAATCAACAGGCTTGGACCCTCATAATGTTTCCTCAGCACGTGATTTAGGCATTCTAGTCAGTGCAGCTTCACAATATGGCTTGATTCGACAGTTCTCAACCACACCAACCTATGACTTCAATCTAGGCTATCGTGTGTTGAAGTCAAACAATACCAATGCCTTGGTGCGTAATGGTGGCTGGAACATTAACCTGTCAAAAACAGGTTATATCAATGAGGCGGGACGTTGTGTGGTGATGCACACCACAGTAAATTCCCGTCCAGCGGTTGTTGTATTACTTGGTGCATCCAGTTCACAGGCTCGTACCAATGATGCAACCAATCTATTGAATTGGGTTGCAACACTGCCAAAACGTATTTAATACTGCATAGATCAATTTTTAAAATAAAAACTCTTCATCAAGAAGAGTTTTTTTATGCCAAAATGAAGCGACATAATTTGTCTTGTATCAACCTATGATATTCGTTTTTAAAATAAAAATCGGTTAATGTTGAATCAAAATTAGAAGTGATGGCTTCTTATATGATTGTGAATCAACAACACTGGCTTTACAGTGCTTAAGTTTTACATCAGAAAAACAAACAATTGAGTGATAAATAAATTAGGGGAACAACATGAGCACCTATGTGATTCGTGAAAAATACTTTGGTTATAATGATGAGGTTTTTTATGCATCAGGTAACCGTATTCATAATGTTTTTGAGGATAAGGAGCAAGCTGAGGCGGCCTATAAGCAACTGGAAATCAATGGGGCACGTAATTTTGCGCTTTATGAGGTTGAATCATTGTTTGATGCAGATGAGACATTATTAAAAAAACTGGATGATTTCGTTTTTGCGCGTTGTGGCGAACATATTTATCAGGAGGGTGAAGTCTCTCGTGATACGCTGCCTGAAAGCTTAAGTGATGAGGATACTTTTGAATTTATTCAACTTGCAGATATGCAGAAATTTCAACTGGTTCAGTTTGAACAGGAAGCTCGATTTTATGCGCTTTGGTCAGTCAAAAAACAGCAATGGCTGGAAGAGCATGATGAGTTTTTTGCAAGTTTAGCTTATGCAGATCAACCTGAACAATTAAAGAGTCATGTTAGAACCATTTTTGCAGATTATGATTATGGTGATATTGAGCTGAAAGGTTCATTTGAAGATTTATCGGAACAACCTGTATTATTACAAGCCTTAATAAAAAATAATAAAGCGTTAAAATATAATGATAAAAGTCAAACGTTAATCATTCTGCAAGGTTGGGAGGAAGAGGGTTTATATGCTATTAATCCTTTGCTCAAACAGCCTTTATTTGAAATAAAAGAAATTGGTTTAGAGGAAATTCAAACGATTGAAAAAGAATTGGCCAAGCAGTATAGCTATGATGAAGATGGCTGGGGAGAAGAAGAGGGTGAAGACTTTGATGCCGAAGCCATTGTTGAAGAACTAATTCAGGAATTGGCAGAAGAATTGGACTTAAGCGATGAACAGCGGGCTGAACTGTTTGAGGAAATGAGAAAAGAATCTTAACGCCTGAAGATCAAAAAAACCTGCCGTAGCAGGTTTTTTTTGATCTATCAATGATATAGCTTACATATTTGAAAGAATCGAATCTTTCACTTGATCCATGGTGGCATCGATTGACAACATCACCGCATCAGCACATTGCTTGATTGCAGTATCAGGATCTTTAAGACCATTACCTGTTACGGTACATACAATCACAGAACCCTCAGCAATTTTACCCGCCTTGATGTCACGGATTGCGCCACCGATAGAGGCAGCAGAAGCAGGTTCCACAAAAACACCTTCATACATTGAAAGTAGGCGTTGCGCTTCAAGAATTTCAGCATCCTGTAACTCATCAAACCAGCCTTTAGAATCACGTACCACCGCTTTGGCATGGTTCCAGCTTTGTGGATTACCAATACGAATCGCTGTTGCAACAGTTTCTGGATTCTCTACAGGCGCGCCACGTAAGAATGGCGCAGCACCAGCAGCTTGATAACCGACCATGGTTGGTAAACCTTCTGGTTTAGGTCCTGTGAATTGGTCTGTAGCCGCATCATAGATCACTTGTTCAAACTGGTCAGCAGGCTGGTTTGCAACTGCTTCTGTATAACCCATCCAGTGTGCCGTGATGTTTCCTGCATTACCAACTGGCAGGCAGTGATAGTCAGGTGCACGACCCAATGCTTCCACGATTTCATAGGCAATGGTTTTTTGACCTTGCAAACGGTACGGATTGATTGAGTTTACAATCGTTACAGGGGCTTGGTCAGCCACTTCTTTGACCAGACGCATACCGTCATCGAAGTTACCGCGAATTTGCATGGTGATCGCGCCGTACATCATCGCCTGTGCCATTTTACCCATGGCAATCTTGCCTTCTGGAATGAGGACAAATGCCTTGATGCCTGCACGGGCCGCATAAGCTGCCGCAGCAGCAGAGGTGTTGCCTGTAGATGCACAGATAATCGCTTTAGAGCCTTCCTCAACTGCCTTGGTCACCGCCATGGTCATACCGCGGTCTTTAAATGAACCTGTTGGGTTCAGACCTTCGTATTTGACATAGATTTCAACATTTTTGCCAATAATACGTGGAATGTTCTCTAGTTTGATCAGTGGAGTATTACCTTCACCCAAAGAGATTGCACGTGTAGTTGCAGACACAGGTAAACGGTCACGATAACGGTCTACAAGACCAGTATAACGATTGGCATTCGACATGATGGTGTTCCAATATGAGGTAGAGCGGGGAGAGGGAAGTCATTTTCCCTCAACCTGATTAACTATCGAGCGATTCTAAACGAATTCTGATGATTTCGCCATGAATTGTAGGTAATGCCTGAATTTGTGCAAGCGCTTCATCCATCTTGGACTCAAGCACTGGATCAGTCAAAATCACAATTGGAATCAAATCCTTTAAGCGTGATTGTTGCATGATGGCATCAATACTGATCCCTGCACGGCTGAGAATGGTGGTGACATCGGCCAATACGCCTGTCTGGTCTTCGGCATTTAGGCGGATGTAGTATCCAGTGGTCATTTCCTCACGGCTGAGGATTGGCACATTGGTGAGTGCTTCAAATGCCAATTGTGGAATGGTCCCAGCACCATCTTCGGTATAGGAAATATCACGTACGATATCAATCACGTCGGCGACCACAGCGGAAGCGGTTGGACCTGCACCTGCGCCAGCACCGTAATATAAGGTTGGGCCGACTGCATGAGCCTGCACAAGAACGGCATTCTTCACACCATTGACATTGGCAATCAGTTGTTCGGCTGGGATCAGTGTTGGATGGACGCGTAACTCAATTCCATTGGCTGCACGGCGAGCAATACCCAGATGCTTGATGCGGAAACCAAGATCTTCTGCATATTTCACATCTTGCGCGGTAATCTTGCTGATGCCTTCGGTGTAGACTTTGTCAAACTGTAGCGGAATACCAAAAGCACAAGAGGCTAAAATGGTGAGTTTATGGGCCGCATCAATGCCTTCAACATCAAAGGTTGGGTCAGCTTCGGCATAGCCCAGTTCCTGAGCTTCCTTTAACACATCTTCAAAGGCACGGCCTTTTTCACGCATTTCTGTCAGGATAAAGTTGCCTGTGCCATTGATGATGCCAGCCAGCCATTCAATATGGTTGGCTGCAAGACCTTCACGGATCACCTTGATAATTGGAATACCGCCAGCAACCGCCGCTTCATAGGCGATCTGTACGGCATTGTCTTCTGCCGCCTTAAACAGTTCATTGCCATGTTCAGCAAGCAAGGCCTTGTTTGCGGTAACAACCTGCTTGCCATGTTTAATGGCTTCCATGATAACTTCATAGGCAGGATGAATGCCCCCCATGACCTCAACCACAACATCCACATCAGGCTGACGTACGATGTGCATCAGGTCATCACTTTGTTGAATACCCTCAAGATTTAAGTCTGGACGTGGACGGCGTGTACCTACATGGGTAATTTGAATTTCTCGACCAGTACGGCGTTTAATTTCAGCAGCATTTTCTTGTAATAATTTAAGGGCTCCACCACCAACAGTACCAAGACCGAGTATCGCCAGACGAACTGGTTTCACGTCACACTCCATTTTATTCAATCGTTTTAATGAAGCTTGATCATAGCTAAAAAACTGCGTAGACACTAGGGCTTGTTGCCACTTTATAAATGAATTGCGTTGTAAGCTAAAAATTCATCAGACGAGGCATGAAACGCAGGGAATGGTATTCCCTTGCCAAGTTTCATAACAAAGTATGAGGGATTTTTAGCTACAACCCTTCGGGACAGGGACATTTTTTGCTGCTACTGCGTTATGTTCTACTCATTTAGAATGCTAAATTTCGCAAAACATGCCTTGTATCGTCTAAAAAATGTCCTCTGTCGCAATCATGGATAAAGTGGCAACAGGCCCTCATTATTAAACTTTCCTTAAGCAATTCATGTCAGTTATAGGAACGTACAGAATCACCACTGTAATTGTTAGAATAATACACATGCGATTTAACGCTGGTTTAAGGATTGACAGCCTATTATTCAAATTATCTTTGTAACTTTAAATAGCTGAAAAACATGCAAATAACAGCCATTGTCCGAGGAACAAACCAGCCAGAATTTTTAAAACAAGAAGTCCTTGCTGATATTTTTACTGAAACTGCCCACCGTATTCCAGATAAGGTCGCCCTGATTGAGGCAACGCAACAGATCAGTTATGCCGAGCTATATCGCCAAGCATCCAATATGGCGCAACATTTAATCCTGGATGGGGTCAAGACAGGAGATATTGTTGGTTTATGGCTGCCAAGGGGAATCGAGCTTTTAACCTCACAATTGGCGATTTGCCTCAGCGGGGCGGCATGGTTGCCTTTCGATATGGACACACCCGCAGACCGTATGGCGGTTTGTCTGGAGGATGCCAATGCGGTTGGCATGATTACCAGCGATGAATGGTATGAACATCTTGAGGTGGTGCCACAGACCAAGTGGACAGCGACTGAGTTGCAGCGACCACAGCAACAGCAGGTGACTTTACCGAAAGCATCGCCAGATCAGCCTGCCTATATTATTTATACTTCGGGTTCTACAGGTAAACCGAAAGGCATTGTGATTACCCAGAAAAATATCTGCCATTTTCTGCGGAGTGAAAACAGCATCTTGGGGATTCAGCAACAGGATAAGGTTTATCAGGGTTTCTCTGTGGCCTTTGATATGTCCTTTGAGGAAATCTGGCTGTCCTATCTGGTGGGTGCGACTCTATGGATTGCGCCTAAATCCTTGGTCAGTGATCCAGAGCGTTTATGTAAAACCTTGCAGCAGGAAAATATTAGCGTTTTACATGCGGTACCAACCTTGTTGGCCTTGTTTCCAGAAGATGTGCCGAACCTACGGATTATTAATCTGGGTGGGGAGATGTGTCCTGATTCATTGGTGGATCGCTGGGCCTTGCCGCATCATCAAATGTTCAATACCTATGGTCCAACTGAAACCACTGTTTCGGCCAGTCTGGAACTGTTGCAAAGAGGCAAGCCTGTGACCATTGGCAAGCCATTACCAAACTATGGCATGCTGGTGATCAATGAAGAACGACAGTTATTACCACAGGGCGAAACAGGTGAGTTATGTATTTTTGGCCCCAGTGTGGCACAGGGTTATTTGGGGCGACCCGACCTGACTGCAGATAAATTTATTCAAAATCCGTGGGCGGAAAACCCTGATGAGGAAAGTTTGTACCGAACAGGTGATTTGGCTCGGATTGATGAGTTTGGGCAGGTGCATTGTCTGGGACGTGCCGATGACCAGGTCAAGATTCGGGGCTTCCGTGTGGAGCTGGGCGAAATTGAGGCTGCGCTGTGTGATCTGGATGGGATTGGCACGGCTGCGGTAATTTTACGTGCTGAAGATGGCATTGATCAGTTGATTGCCTTTATTGCAGCAGAAATTGACAATAAACAGCCAATTCAAATTAAACAGCTTCGTGCCGCACTAAGCCAGCGTTTACCACCGTATATGGTGCCGAATCGTTTTGAAATCATTGAGGATGTACCGCGCTTATTGTCTGGGAAAATTGACCGTAAAGCATTAAAAGCCCATCCACTGACCAGTGTGGTGGATCGTAGTGAATCTGATCTGCCGCAAAATGTAGCGGAAGAAGTGTTATTTGAAATTCTAAATCGCTTATTTCCCAATATGCCAATTAAGCTGGATGCCGATTTCTTTGATGATCTGGGTGGACATTCCTTATTGGCAGCCGTGTTGGTGTCTAATTTGCGTCAAGATGAAGATTATCGTCATCTGACCATACAAAACCTGTATCAAGCCCGAAAAGTCGGGGCGATTGCCAGCTTGATGCTGGATGTGCCGCAGCAAGCTCAAAATACTCAGCTTGGGCAGGATAATCCGCGTAACCAGACGTATAAGTGGCTGTGTGGTTTGGCTCAACTGATCACCATCCCAACCCTGATCTCGATCAATATCTTACAGTGGCTGGCACCGTTCTTTACCTATCATTATTTTACAGGCGGGGCGCGGGATAGCATTCCTTATGCCATTTTCCTGTCATTGCTGGTCTATGTCAGCGTGATCATTGCCAGTTTTGCCGTATCGATTGGGATAAAACGACTTTTGATGCTGGGCGTAAAAGCAGGGCGTTATCCACTTTGGGGCATGACCTATTTCCGTTGGTGGCTGGCAGATCGGATCGGCAGTATTTCACCTGTGTACCTGTTGTCAGGTTCAACTTTACTGAATCTATATTTGAAAGCTTTGGGCGCGAAGATTGGACATGATGTCAATATCAGCTCGGTGCATATTCGGATGCCGTCTTTATTGACGATTGAAGATGGGGTGAGCATCGGCTCAAACGTCAATCTGGAAAATGCCAAAGTGGAACATGGGCATCTGGTGTTGGGTTCGATTACGCTTAAACGAGACAGTTATATTGGTTCTTATGCAGTGCTGGAAGAAAATACGGTTCTGGAAGCCAAAGCCCATGTCAATGCCCTGACAGCCATTGAATACAATACCACTGTGCCTACAGGTGAAATCTGGGATGGTACGCCTGCCCGTAAAATTGGCCATGTCGATGAGCTGACAAAAATGCCAGCCCGTCCTGCGTTGTCATTTGTCCGTAAAATATTGGAATATGGCTATTATGCAGTAAGTGCGCTGATCATTGCCTGTATTTTCTTTATTCCCATCTTTCCAAGCTTTATTCTGGTGGATTGGTTGGATGTGAACGTGTTTAACCTTGATCCGAATAACCATTTACAAATCGCCCTGTATTACTTCCTGTTGGCGATTCCAGCCAGTGCCATGATGATGGTGATGACGGCGGTGATTTCATCCATTGTTCGTAAAGTTGCATTGCCTAACCTGAAAACAGGAACCTATCCTGTGCATGGTGGGGTGTATTATCGCAAATGGTTTGCCGCCCAGATTCTGGAAACCAGTTTGCAAACCCTGCATGGTTTGTTTGCCACCATTTATGCCCCGACATGGTTTCGGATGCTGGGTGCAAAAGTCGGTAAAAATACCGAAATCTCAACTGCAACAGGTGTGATTCCTGAAATGCTGAGTTTGGGTGATGAAAGCTTTATTGCCGATGCGGTGATGCTGGGCGATGAAGAAATCAAGGGCGGCTGGATGACCTTGAAATCGACCCAGATTGGTCATCGTAGCTTTGTCGGTAATAGTGCCTATATCGCAGATGGTACGGTATTGCCTGATAATGTGCTGATTGGGGTGCAATCCAAAACCCCTGACAATCTTGAAATGTATCCAGGGCAGACCTGGTTTGGTTCACCTCCCTTGTTATTGCCTGCACGGGAGTCAGCGCAACACTATCCAGATCATCTCACCTTTAAGCCAAGTATTGGACGTCGTTTGATGCGTGGTTTGATTGAGGGTTTGCGTATTGTATTGCCTGCTGCGTTGGCGATTGGGGTGGGCTATATGATCGTACTGGAAATTATTGATGTGATTAACATCTATAATGTGTCGATTGGCTTGTTGGCTCTGACCCTTGCTGGACTACTGTATGGTGTCGGTTGCTTTATCATTGTGGCTTTACTCAAATGGATGCTGATTGGACGTTATCAACCCAAGTCTGCGCCAATGTGGACTATGTTTGTCTGGCTTAGTGAGGGTATTACCAGTTTATATGAATCGGTTGCCCTTCCGAACCTCCTCAATTACTTGCGTGGCACACCGATGTTGCCTTTCTTCCTGCGTCTGTTGGGTGTGAAGATTGGTCGGGATGTGTATCTGGATACCGCAGATATTACCGAGTTCGATTGCGTCAAAATTGGTGATCGGGCTGAATTTAATAGTTTCTCTGGACCACAGACGCATTTATTTGAAGACCGTATCATGAAGATTGGTCAGGTGAATGTCGGAAATGATGTAGTGGTCAATGCGCGTGGCATTATTTTATACAATGCCAATGTGGATCATCATGCTGTGCTGGGGCCACTGACGCTGGTGATGAAAGGGGAGAATATTCCTGCAAAATCAGCATGGATTGGTTCGCCTGCCATGCCGTGGAATTATCACTAATAGGCTGGATGTAAAAACACCATTCATTTGAATGGTGTTTTTTATGGATTATTTGTCTAAACGTTTAATAATTTCCTCTGGGGTCATATAGCCACCCAGATATTCACCCTCAACATTGTAAATTGCTGGGGTGCCATTTACGCCCATGTTGAGGCCCAGTTGATATTGGTCACGTACAGGGTTTTTACATTCTCCAGCAAGGACAGGTAAACCCTGAACCGCCTGATCAAAGGCGGCCTTACGGTCTTCACTACACCAGATCGCGGTCATGGTTGGCATAAACTGCTCACCGCGAGGCCATGCGATGTAACGCACTTCAATACCTTTGGCCGTAATCTCTGCAAGATGTTCATGCAGTTTGTGGCAGTATGGGCAGCTTGAATCGGTAAACACATAAATCACATGCTTGGCTTTACCGCCCTGTGCTGGATAAACAATCAGGTCTTCTGTTTTTAGTGTAGCCAAATGTTTTTTATTCTCGGTCGCTTGAAATGCTTCACTGACATTGTGCAGTTGCTTCTCACCTAAGCGAATTACATCACCTTGAAAGATATATTTACCATCAACTGTGGCATAGACCGAACCCATACCTTCCAGACTCACCCAGTATAAGTTGGGCACTTCGGTTTTTTTCACCGCCAAAATTTTGGCATTGATATTGGCGGTTTTAAAATGCTTTTCCAGGGTTGAAACCAGACGTTGCTGGGCATTGCGTTCATTTAAGGTTGATGCTTCACCTGTTGCAGGTGCACTCGCTGTCAGGGCATCTTGTTTTTGTGTTGAGTTTTCTTTTGAGCAAGCACTTACCAATAATGTCGATGCTAATGTACATGCAAGTACAAGCTTGGAACGGGTAAACAACATAAAGAACCTTTTTTGTTCATATTCATATATTCAGGGGCTTAGCATAACAAAAAAATGCCATGACTTCGTTAAATCTTGCTGATGCATTGTGAACGAAATCAAATTTTATCCCAATCTTGGACAAGTGGTGGTTTTATCCCCGTGGATGGTATTTGCCATGCAGTTCCTGCATACGGTGTTGAGCAACGTGGGTATAAATCTGGGTGGTGGAGAGGTCACTATGCCCAAGCAGCATTTGCACCACACGTAAATCCGCGCCGTGATTAAGAAGATGAGTGGCAAAGGCATGGCGCAGGGTATGCGGTGATAACTCCGCCTGAATATTGGCCTGTAGCGCATAGCGTTTAATCGCGTACCAAAAGTTCTGGCGGCTCATAATGCCACCGTGTTGGGTGAGAAACAGATAATCGGTACTGCTCTTGTAGAGCTGCGGACGTGATTCAACCAGATATTTTTCAATCCAGTCACAGGCATATTGTCCGAGTGGAACAAGACGCTCTTTATTGCCCTTGCCTGTGATGCGTAAAAAGCCCTGCTTTAAATTGATCAGTTCCATGCGTAAATTGAGCAACTCAGAGACACGTAAGCCGCAGGCATACAGCACTTCCAGCATGGCACGGTCACGTAGGCCTAGGGCGGTGTCAGTGTCAGGCGCATTAATCAGCGATTCAACATCCTGTTCTGATAAATCCTTTGGCAATGCCCGACCAATTTTAGGGGATTGATGGGTGGCAACAGGGTTGTCATCCCTCAGCTTCTGTTCCCTTAAAAATTTATAGAACTGTCTCAGTGCCGATAGGCAACGCGCAATTGAACGGGGACTTTTACCTGCCTTGGTCAGCGCAATCAGCACATCGGCAATGTCATCACTTGACCATTGTGGTAATGAAACCGATGTGTGTAATTCGCTGCACTGAATCAGGTCAGAGAGATAGGCGTTACGGGTATGGGGGCTTACGGTTTGCGCCACCAGATAGTCACGAAAACCCTGTAAAAAACTCAGGTGTTCTGGAATGGTGACCGCAGCGGGAATACGAGGTTTTTTATTTAACATAACAGCCAGTGTCCTTGATTCATCTGCACTGTAAAAGAAAAATTTTGTGTTGTCGATCTGTGACAAAGCTAAACGCCATTGATATTGTTTTTGGTAATTATTCTCATTTATCTGTATACTAGAACAAAAGAGTTAAGGGTTAGAAGCGGTGCGATTGTCAGCATTAAAAGTCAAGCAAACGGCGGTAATCACCAAGGTGAATCGCCTGGTCGATGAGACTGGACAGCCAGATCTTGTAGCGGTGCGTTTAGAGAGTTTGGGCTTTGTGCCAGGCACTCAGGTGCAGGTGATTACCAAAGGTGTTTTTGGTGGCGATCCGATTCTAATCCAGATTGGCTTTACCCGTTTTGCATTACGCAAGCTTGAAGCCGAGAAAATTGAAATTCAACTTGAAGGAGCACCTGCATGAGTGATGCGTTACGTGTTGCCCTTGTGGGGAATCCAAACTGTGGTAAAACCTCTTTATTCAACCACCTGACAGGAACCCGCCAAAAGGTTGCCAACTATGCAGGGGTAACGGTTGAGCGTAAGGTCGGACATTTCCAGTTACCATCGGGGCGTAGTGTTCGTGTCCTGGATTTGCCAGGAACCTATAGCTTACAGGCCACCAGTCCAGATGAGGAAATCACCCGTGATGTCTGTCAGGGCAAGATCGCGGAAGAGGGGCAGCAGGATGCCTTTTTATGCGTGGTGGATGCAACCAACTTAAAGTTGCATTTGGGCTTGGTGCTGGAAATCATTGAGCTGGGCAGACCAATACTGGTGGTGTTGAACATGATGGATGAGGCACGTCGCCGTGGCATCCAGATCAATACCCAGAAATTGTCAGAACGTTTGGGCGTACCCGTGGTCGAGACTGTAGCAGTCCGTAACACAGGCATTGAAAACCTATTACATGCGCTTGACCAGGAGAAATACAAGGTTCCACAAACAGAGCTCAGTGGTTTGAAAGGTGGACACCATCAGAAAATTGAAATGATTTTCAGGGATGTTGTGAATTTCGTTGATCAGGAAGATAAGCGTACAGATTTTCTTGATAAGATTTTCCTGCATCCAGTGCTGGGCTTGATTAGTTTGGCTGTGATGATGTTTATCGTCTTTCAGGCGGTCTTTGCCTGGGCTGCACCATTCATGGATGGGATTGAAAGTCTGTTTGGCTGGCTTGGAGAAACCCTGGGACAACACATTTCCCAGCCATTGCTGCAAAGTCTGGTCGTGGATGGCATTATTGCAGGAGCTGGTGGTGTGGTGGTGTTCCTGCCACAAATCCTGATCTTATTCTTCTTTATTCTGGTACTGGAAGAATCAGGTTACTTGCCACGGGCAGCGTTCCTATTAGACAAGTTGATGTTCAAGGCTGGTCTGAGTGGGCGCGCCTTTATTCCATTGCTTTCAAGCTTTGCCTGTGCCGTGCCTGGAATTATGGCAACACGCAGTATCAGTGATCCTCGTGATCGTTTTACCACGATTATGGTGGCACCGCTGATGACCTGCTCAGCACGGTTACCCGTATATGCCTTGCTGATTGCTGCCTTTATTCCAGAGCAAACTGTGTGGGGCATTTTTAACCTGCAAGGTCTGGTATTGTTTGGCCTGTATATGTCAGGTATTGTCAGCGCGCTTTGTGTTTCCATCGTGATGAAATTCCTGCAAAAGGACAAATCACAACATGCCTTGCTGCTTGAGTTGCCAAGTTACCGTATTCCAGATCTGAAAAGTGTCGGGATTGGACTGCTGGATCGCGGCAAAATCTTTATGAAACGTGTCGGTGGCATTATCTTTGCCCTGTCGATTTTGCTGTGGTTCCTATGTACTTTTCCGCAGGCACCAGAGGGTGCAACCCAACCTGCAATTGACTACAGTTTTGCAGGGATGCTAGGGCATGTGATCCAGCCTATTTTTGCCCCGATTGGCTTTAACTGGCAAATCTGTATCGCCTTGATCCCAGCGATGGCGGCCCGTGAAGTGGTGGTGGCTGCACTGGGTACCGTCTATGCACTGTCTGGTGCGGATGATGATGCGGTGGCACAAGGTCTAGCGCATTTGATCAGTGCTGATGGTTCTGGTTGGTCATTGGCAACAGGTTTGTCTTTGCTGGTGTGGTTTATCTATGCGCCGCATTGTCTGGCAACATTGGCAACGGTACGCCGTGAAACGGGTTCATGGAAGCATGTGGCGGTGATGACCGCTTATCTGTTTGGATTGGCCTATTTAATGTCTTTCTTTACCTACCAAATTGCATCACGCATTTGGGGGTAGGAAATCCCACCTGACCTCCCTTTAACAAAGGGAGGGAGTCATTGGAGAGATGCTTATGTTTGAGTACTTGATTATTGCTGTATTGGTGCTGTGGAGTGCTGTGGTGGTATTTAGGAAAGTATTTCCTCAAACAGCGAATGCGGCATTTCTGGCGTTGTCGAAACTATGCCAGCGTTTAGGCTGGCAGCGTCTGGCCACATGGTTAAAACCTAAAATGGTGGTGGGTTGTGCTGGAGGCTGTGGTTGCTCAACAGACGCGAATGAACCACAAAATAAAAAAGAAACGGTTCAGGCGGTAAAATGGCGTTAAGTGAATACACTCACTTGTTTGAGCCTGTTGATATTCTGGAAATGTAAACAGGCTCAGTTGCTATATTTTTTAAAGACCTGTATAAGAATAAAAATGTTTGTTTTGTACATTTATGAAATAAATTTAACTAAAATTTAGTATCCAACATATAAAAGGATAACAATCATGCAAGTTCCATTTGACTTTTAATAGCGCCGCATTGCTGGCATTTATTACCGCATTGATCTGGAAAGTATTGGGTGCATTGGCACTCTGGATCATTGCGCGGTGGCTCATTAATTTTGCAATTAACCAACTGCGTAAACTGTCTGTGCATCGAAATCTGGATGCAACCTTGACCCGCTATGGTTTATCCATCTTAAATATTACCCTGAATATTCTGCTGGTTATTGGGATTCTGGGTTATTTTGGTATCCAAACCACAACGTTCGCAGCCCTGTTTGCAGCTACAGGCGTGGCGATCGGTTTGGCATGGTCTGGACTGCTGGCAAATCTGGCTGCTGGCGTATTTCTGATTATCTTACAGCCATTTAAGGTGGGGGATTTTATTCAGGCGGGTGGTGAAATAGGCACTGTCACTGAAATTGGATTATTTGCTACGACTATAAATACTATGGATAATATCCAGACGATTGTAGGCAATAATAAAATCTTATCGGACAATATCCAGAATTTCTCCCATAATGCCTATCGCCGTGTTGAGTTGTAGGCACAACTTTCTGCAAGTACTGACCCTAAACAGGCAGCCATTTTGTTAAAAGAAGCGATTGCCAAAATTCCTAACGTTCTGGTTGAGCCCGCGGTGGATGTGGAAGTGCTGGAGCTGAATTTAATTGGGACAATTATTGCGGTACGCCCATACACCCATAATGACCATTATTGGCAAGTGTATTTTGATACCAACTATGTCATTCAGGATGTTCTTGGTAAGGCTGGATTTATTGCCCCTGCCCCGACACAAAATATTGTCGTGCAGCAACCACTTAATCCATAACATTGAATGTGAATAGAGTCTTACTGTCATTTATGGTAAGGCTCTAAATTTGTATCATGTTCTCAATGCAAAAGCATGATATTTAACAATGATGTTGTTCTTGGGTAGGGCTGAAGCTTAATCATTTAGAGAATATAGGGAATTATAAAAGAATATATGAACCAGATTGAAGCCACTGAAGAAACATCATTAAGCCTTAAGCATAAAATTATTCTGGCTGGATTTATGGTCTTGGTCACCATTATCTTTCTATTAGGACTAGGGGAGGAGGGTACACCTTATCGGGCTGGAATAAACTGGATCGGTTCTATCTTATGTTTCATCTATTTATGGTTTCGTCCTGAGGTGATTGAGCTAAAAATAAAGGGAATCAAACCCAGGAAAATTGACTGGCTGATGTATCTGGCATTGGGGTTATGGTTGATTGTGGTCTTTATTCCATTTTGATCTGTATATCCAGTCTGGCTTTTACGCACTGACACAAAAAAGCCTGAATAAAACCAAAACTGAAAAAGCATTTAAAACAGTAAAGTGCTAACATTTTTGCCATTCTGTGAACTGCAAAAATGGAACGAAAATGTTAATACAACGTGGTGGATTGAAAGTCGTGGCAGGCCTGGGTATTTCAGGTGTGTCGGCGGTTAACTTTTTACATGAACAAGGCTACCAGGTTGCAGTTACGGATTCTCGGGAAACTCCCCCTGGACATGACCAGATTCCCGCTGGAGTGAAAACCAGCTTTGGGAAACTCGATTCAGAACTTTTACAACAAGCAGAAGAAATTATCCTAAGTCCAGGCCTTGCGCCGCAGCTACCCGAAATCCAGCAGGCCATTGAGCAGGGTATTGCTGTTATGGGTGATATCCAACTGTTACGTCGCGCAACAGAAGTTCCAATTATTGCAATTACAGGTTCAAATGCAAAAAGTACCGTGACCACACTGGTTGGCTTGATGGCGCAGGATGCAGGCAAAAAAGTGGCTGTGGGTGGTAACCTTGGCCGTCCTGCACTGGATTTACTGAAAGATCAACCTGAGTTGATTGTACTGGAACTGTCCAGCTTTCAGCTTGAAACAACCTCACACCTGAATGCAGAAGTGGCTGTGGTGTTGAACATGAGTGAAGACCACCTGGATCGTCATGGCAATATGCTGGGTTACCATAAGGCCAAGCACCGTATTTTTCAGGGCGTGAAAAAAGTGGTGTATAACCGTGATGACAACCTAAGCCGCCCGTTGGTTCCAGATGTGACGCCGATGCAAAGCTTTGGTCTCAATGCGCCTGACCTGAATCAATATGGTGTGTTGCGAGATGCAGATGGCAGCATGTGGTTGGCGCGTGGACGTGAACGGTTACTTAAAACTTCCGAAATGTATATTCAGGGAATGCACAACGTTGCCAATGCACTGGCCTGTCTGGCATTGGGTGAGGCAGTTGGCTTGCCAATGCAATCCATGCTTGAAACCCTAAAAACGTTTAAGGGGCTGGAACATCGCTGTGAATATGTCAAAACAGTCGATGGGGTGCGCTATTACAACGATTCCAAGGGAACCAATGTGGGAGCGACGCTGGCTGCGATTGATGGTCTGGGTGCTGCGATTGAGGTTAAGAAAGGCAAGCTGGCACTGATTCTTGGTGGGCAGGGCAAGGGACAGGATTTCAAGCCATTACGCGATGCAATCCAGAAATATGTCAAGAGCGTGATTCTGATTGGTGAGGATGCGGCAGTGATTGAACAGGCCATTCAGGGAACCACCATCATCCAGCATGCCAATAGCCTAAAGCAGGCGGTGGAATTGGCCCAGCAGGCAACACAGGCGGAGGATGTGGTTTTACTCTCGCCAGCATGCGCCAGTTTTGATATGTTTAAAAGCTATAATGATCGTGGACACCAGTTCGTGGCATGTGTAAATGCCTTGAATGAAAATAAAAACTAGGGATAGCGTTATGGCTGATTTAGCCCAAAATACCACACAAAAAATTGCACAGCTATTGAGTCGTTTGCCCAAGTTTCCAGCTGAAATGACGGCGCGCAATATCCTGATTTTTTGTGTGATTTCCTTGCTGTGTTTCGGTTCAGTGATGGTGGCGTCGGCCTCGATGCCCTATGCGGAATATATTCATGAGAATCCATTCTATTTCCTCATCCGTCACGGCATCTCAATTGTGGTTGCGGCAGTGGTGGCATTTTTAACCTATCGGGTCTCCCTGAATCTGTGGTTTAAAAATGCGTTCCCGTTATGGTTGATTACCATCGTCTTACTGCTCGCTGTACTGGTTGTGGGTTCTGAAGTGAATGGGGCACACCGCTGGATTAAGGTAGGTGGCTTTACCTTGCAGCCTACAGAGATTGCCAAGATTGTGATGGCAATTTTTACCGCTGACTATGTGGTTCGCCGTGCCAAAGAGGTGCGAACACACTGGAAAGGTTTGCTGCGCCTGAGTGGTGTCATGGCCCTAACCGTTGGCTTCATTGTGGCTGAACCTGACTTGGGAGCCACCGTCGTGATTGTCTTGATGATGGTGGGTGTATTTTTTCTGGCAGGTGCGCCAGCAACACAGTTCCTGATTATGCTGGGGGCAATTGTTGCGGGTGTGACGGCCCTGATCCTGTTTGAGCCTTTCCGTTTTCAGCGCCTGATTTCATTTACCAATCCCTGGGCTGATCCATTGGGCGTTGGCTACCAGCTTTCCAATGCGTTGATGGCATTTGGACGTGGTGAATGGTTTGGCACGGGATTGGGACACAGTGTCCAGAAGCTGTCCTATCTCCCAGAAGCACATACCGACTTTATGTTGGCAGTTCTGGGTGAGGAGTTTGGTTTTGTTGGCGTGACCATTGTGATGGTGCTGTCATTTACCATGCTGGCATGCTGTATTCGTATTGGTCACCGTGCATTGCAACATAACTACCTGCGTGCAGGCTATTTGGCCTATGGCATCAGCATTATTTTCCTGCTACAGATTCTGGTGAATGCAGGCATGAATATGGGTCTGATGCCAACCAAGGGTTTGACACTGCCATTCATTAGTTATGGTGGCACGTCATTGATGATGTGTGCAGCCATGATCAGTCTAATTTTGAAAATTGATGCATCAACGCAAGAGTTAAATCCAGTAAAAGAAGAATCAAACTTCTAGTTAATCAAGCTTGAAAGTTTTACAGAAGCCCTTTGCCATGCATAGGGCTTTTTTATTCCCTATAGATATATTCCAGCCAAATGAATACCTTTTGGAATTAAAGCAACATTCCATTGTTGCACCGCCTGTTTGAGCATGATTCGGGGCTGGTCAAGTTCAACATCAGGCTGACCTAGCGCTAAAATCGCCTGCTGTAGCAGTTCTGGAGCTTTGGAGGTATCTAATGCCTGTGCCATATTCTGCTTTGACAGTTTTTGTCCCTGATCATTCATGGCGAGGGGTAAATGCATATAGCTTAAAATTGGATAATTTAACAGGGAACCCAGCCAGATTTGTCGTGCTGTGTTATCCAGTAGGTCTGCGCCACGCACCACATGGGTAATCCCCTGTAAATAGTCATCGACTACGACAGCCAATTGGTAGCTAATAATGCCATCTCGGCGTTTTAACACAAAATCACCAAGTTCATGCTGTAGATTTGAGCACTGTTGTCCCTGTAAGCGGTCATCAAAACAAATGAGCTGATCAGCGACCTTTAGACGAATCGCCTGCTGGCTGAAATCAAGATGCAGGTCACGACAAGTACCTGCATAGATATGATTGGAACCCAGCATTTTACGTGTGCATTGACAGGCATAAACCGCCTGGATTTGTTTAAGCTGTTCAAGCACCTGTTCATAAAGCTCTAAACGATCTTTTTGAAAAATGATTTCGGCATCAGGTTCAAACTGAAATGCATCAATACAGGAGAGAATGTGGGCTTCACTATGGGGATAAATGCGTGGAATGTCGGTGTCTTCAATGCGAACCAGCCATTTGCCATGATTGGCTTTGGCATCGCAATAGCTTGCGACTGCGGTAAGCAGGGACCCAAAGTGCAGTGGACCTGTGGGAGAGGGGGCAAAACGTCCAATGTATGAGCGGCGATTAAGCAAAGCATCGCTTTGCCGCTGCGCAAGAGCGAAGCTGTGCTTCGCTTCATGGCTTAACACGGTTGTCAAAATTATCCGTTGTTTTGCTTTTCTTTGATTTCTGCCAAAGTTTTGCAATCAATACAGAGCGTTGCCGTTGGACGTGCTTCCAGGCGACGCAGGCCAATCTCGATACCACAGGTTTCACAGAAGCCATAGTCTTCGTTCTGGATCGCCTCAATCGACTGTTCGATTTTACGAATCAATTTACGCTCACGGTCACGGGTACGCAACTCAATCGCAAACTCTTCTTCCTGTGTTGCTCGGTCATTGACATCAGGCAGTGCGGTTGATTCATCCTGCATGGTGTTCAGGGTACGGTCAACTTCAGACATTAACTCGGCTTTCCATGCATTTAAAATTTGACGGAAATGCTCAAGCTGTCCTTCAGACATATATTCTTCGTTTTTCTTTGGCTGATAAGGTGCGATACCAAACAAGCTTGCAGTGGTTCCACTTTCTGTAGACTTGGGCTTGGTTTTACGCACACGTTTTGCAGGCGCTTTTTGATCGTCAATCACTTCTGTCTGTTCGTCCAGGACTTGATTTTGGTTGTCATTCGCCATATAGGGCATTCCTCATCATACACGTACTATCTATACGCAAAAAATATGGTGATATGCAAGTGTTTTTATACAAACCGAAGATGGTTTTTTCCATCAGGGGCCGTCATCATATAGAGTTTTTAGACAAGATGGTAGTCATTCCTGTCTAGATTTCGTGAGAAATCGTGGATGTGATGTGTAATCAAAGTTATAGGGTCTGTTGATATTTCAACCATGCCTTGCGTTATAGGCTAAAACAACTCAAACAAGGCATGAAACGTAGGCAATGGCGATTCCCTTGTCAAGTTTCATAACGAAGTTTGAGGCAGTTTTAGCCATAACCCTACGGGACAGGGACATTTTTTGCCGTTACTGCGTTATGTCTTGCTTACTTAGAGTCACTAAGTTTCGCAAAACATGCCTTGTATCGTCTAAAAAATGTCCTCTGTCGCAAGCATCTGTGAAATGTCAACAGACCCTAATCATATCCCAAAACTTCTGAGCTACTCATCCGTTGTGAGCTTGTAAGCCGATAGACCTGTGTTTCCAGCTCTCCATTGGCCTTAAGGCAGATATAACGGTAACCAGGATGTTCCTCATCCAGGGCAAACTTGTCGCTTTTTGGCTTGAATTGAATACAGGTGGAGGGGGTTGATAAAAAATCGACACCCTGCCAGCTATGAATGGAATCCTGATGCACATGACCGCAGACAATCGCCTTTACATTGGAAAAGGGCTGTATGGCGTCCAGCAGGTCAGAAGAATTCTTTAATTTATGCTGGTCAATCCAGGCCGACTGCATTGCAAAGGGATGGTGATGACAGGCAATGACCACATAGCGGTCTTTTAGCTGTTCCAATAGTTTGGTCAACTGCTCTAACTGACCATCCGCGATTTTTCCATCAATACGTTGTGGCTGTGCACTGTTCAATAAAATGATGCACCATTTGCCAAGCTCAACCACTGTTGCCTGTGTCTGGTCGCTTTCATGGAAAGGGAAATGCGCAACGTCATCATGATTACCTGGGGTGTGGAAGAAAGGAATACCCAGACTCTGCATATGTTGTAGATAGCGATTGTAGGTCACTGGTGTCGGATTCTGGGCCAGATCACCTGTATGCACAATCAGGTCAATATGGGGGTGCTGTTGGCGCATCAAGTCGATTACTGCATGAAAGCTTTGCTCGGGATGCATCCCGACAAACTCCAGATGCGGATACTCCAGTAAGTGGGTATCAGTAATCTGTATCATCACAAAATCATTTTGCGATAACGCTGAGACCTGGAAAGTCACCGTCTGTAGCCCCTCAGATTCTTATCATTGTTGTAAGTGTTGAGCCAGCCACTGCAATGCCATAATCACAGGTGCATTTCTCAAACGCCCATTCTTAAGTAAAGTGCCTAGTTCTGAATAGTCAAATAAATGAAGCTGGATGTTCTCCCCTTCATCTGGCATCCCAAAGATGCCCCCCATTTTTGGTAATTCTACTTCTGCCGCATACAAGTGAAAAAATTCAGAGCATGCCCCCGCAGAGGGGTAAAAACTAAATAAATGCTGTAGTTGCTGAACCTCACAACCCGATTCTTCCAGGCTTTCCCGACGGATACAGTCTTCTGGTGCTTCATCTCCATCCAGCACGCCTGCAATGATTTCAAGCTGCCATGCCGAGTCGGCATCATTCAATGCACCGACCCGAAACTGCTCAATCAGTGCAAAGCGTTGTTGTTGGTCATTATAAAGCAAGACACCAGCGGCTTCTGGACGATGAATCAGCTCACGCTCAATCACGGGTGAGTAGTCTGGCTGATTAAACAGTCGGTGCCGAAAGCTCACTTTCTCAACTTGAATGAATCCCCGAAAGATCGGCTCTCGGGATTCTATCGTTACGTCTGATGCTGAATAGCTGGCGTGGTCAAGAATATTCATCTTCAATCAGGATGAGATTGTACATATCTCATCCTAACCGAGAATGATTCGCGGGAAAATCTTTTTTTAGTCGATTCACACCTTGTGGTACAATTTTTGACCATGTTCCTGATAAGCGGTTTTCATGGCACTGAGACCTGCTTCAACATCTTTTTCCGCATCATTTGACTGATTGGCATTGTGTTGATTTTGCGCATAATCTCGCACATTCTGGGTGATCTTCATGGAGCAGAATTTTGGTCCGCACATGGAGCAGAAATGGGCTGACTTATGCGCCTCTTTTGGCAGGGTTTCATCATGCATGCTGCGTGCCGTATCTGGGTCCAGACTCAGGTTAAACTGGTCATCCCAACGGAACTCAAAACGTGCCTTGGACAGTGCGTTGTCACGCACCTGTGCGCCTGGATGGCCCTTTGCCAGGTCCGCCGCATGCGCCGCAATCTTGTAGGTGATAATCCCATCCTTGACATCTTTCTTGTTGGGTAGACCTAAATGCTCTTTTGGTGTGACATAACAGAGCATGGCAGTACCATACCAGCCAATCATCGCGGCACCAATCGCCGAGGTGATATGGTCATAACCTGGTGCAATATCAGTCGTTAATGGCCCCAGTGTATAGAATGGCGCTTCCTTGCACACTTCCAGTTGTAGGTCCATATTCTCCTTGATCATATGCATTGGCACATGACCGGGACCCTCAATCATCACCTGTACATCATGTTCCCAGGCGCGATGTGTCAGTTCACCTAACGTTTTGAGTTCGCTGAACTGCGCTTCGTCATTGGCATCCTGAATACAGCCAGGACGCAACCCATCACCCAAGCTAAATGATACGTCATAGGCTTTCATGATTTCACAGATTTCATCAAAGTGCGTGTAGAGGAAATTTTCCTTATGATGAGCCAGACACCATTGCGCCATAATCGAACCACCACGCGACACGATGCCTGTCAGACGATTGGCAGTCATTGGCACGTAGCGCAGTAGTACGCCTGCATGGATGGTGAAGTAATCCACACCTTGCTCGGCCTGTTCAATCAAGGTGTCCTTAAAGATTTCCCATGTGAGGTCTTCGGCCACACCATCGACTTTTTCCAAAGCCTGATAGATGGGTACTGTGCCGATTGGAACAGGTGAGTTGCGGATAATCCATTCACGGGTCTCATGGATGTTTTTCCCTGTCGATAGGTCCATGATGGTATCGGCACCCCAACGGGTTGCCCAGGTCATCTTTGCCACTTCTTCATCAATGGATGAACCGAGTGCAGAGTTACCGATATTGGCATTGATTTTTACCAGAAAATTACGACCAATAATCATCGGTTCACATTCTGGATGGTTAATGTTGGCTGGGATGATGGCGCGGCCCGCAGCCACTTCCTGACGAACAAACTCAGGGGTGATTTCCCTTAAATTTTGTGCACCGAAGTTTTGCCCTGCGTGTTGACGCATATCCACATCATTACGCTGGCGCTGGTTTTCACGAATGGCAATATATTCCATTTCAGGGGTAATCATGCCTTGCTTGGCATAATGCATTTGCGTCACGTTTTTGCCCGCTTGAGCACGGCGTGGATTCTGAATGTGGGCAAAACGAATGTCAGCGGTACGGATATCTTTTAAGCGGGCTTGTCCAAACTCGGAACTGAGGCCTGCAAGCACATCGGTATCGTTACGTTCCTCAATCCATGTTTGGCGAACTGAGGGTAAGCCTTGATTTAAGTCAATCCGTATGTTTGGATCGGTGTAAACGCCCGAAGTGTCATAAACCATCACAGGTGGGTTGTGCTCACCACCCAAACCTGTTGGGGTGTCAGTGAGGCTGATTTCACGGAATGGAACCTGAATGTCGGGGCGGGAACCCTCGACGTAAACTTTTTTGGAGGCAGGTAGAATACGGGTTAAATCTTTAGCATCCTGCTCATGTTGGGCAGAAATGTCAGCAGGGGAAAGATTCGTTAACTGGTTCATGGCATGATCCTTATGGAAAACATTAACGAATCAAGCACGACCAAAAACGCTGGCGGATTTATCCTGAAAAATGGATAAAACTGGGCTGGGTTTTTGCTGGGCTTGATTCCTACGCAGGTGTTAACCTGATCAGGTTCAACGGTACTTGTCCTTAAATCCTTATGATAAAAAATAGGGTTAAGACAATCTCAGCAGTTTGTTAACTGCGCTCCGTCAAGCTAGGGCTAGACTACCAGATTTTTAGGTTTTTGTTGTATCAATTCACACCATTCTACAATGCGCATGTTATTGTCATAAAACTTTCATGATTGCTGTGTTTTAATCACCCATCATTTTCCATGTGTCTAGTGGAGGCATACTGTGAGTCCAAGTAATCCTGTGTTAAGTCACCATATTTCTTCACAATTTAATGAAGACTTACAAGCTGTGCATACCAAGTTTATGACCATGGGTGGTTTGGTCGAGCAACAGGTTGCCAATGCAATTCATGCCTTGCTTGATACCGACGCAAACCTGGCAATTGATGTTCAGTTCAAGGACAATACCGTCAATCAGCTTGAACGAGATATTGATGAGGGTTTAACCCTGATTCTGGCACGCCGTCACCCAGCAGCGATTGACTTGCGTATGGTGATTGCGATGAGCAAGGCCAATACCGACCTTGAGCGTATTGGTGATGAAGCGGCAAAAATTGCGCGTATTGCCCAAAACCTGTGTGAAGAGGGAGAGTCTCCACGTGGTTACATGGAAACACGCCATATTGGTAATCAGGTTCGGGTGATGATTCATGATGCGCTGGATGCTTTTGCTCGTCTGGATGTGGATCAGGCCTTAAAGGTAGTCATGGCGGATGTGGATATTGACCGTGAATACCAGTCGGCAACACGTACTTTGATGACCTATATGATTGAAGATCCACGTCATATTTCCCGTGTTATCAATGTGATGTGGGTACTGCGTTCATTGGAGCGGATTGGTGACCACGCGCGTAACATTTCCGAGCAGGTGATTTATATGGCTAAGGGAATGGATGTGCGCCATACCAGCATTGAAGAAATTGAGCAGAAAGTAAATCAAAAATAATTTCAGGAATTAATATTAACCACTGAATGATCAGTGGTTTTTTATTGGAAAAAGTCCAGATAAAAAAATCCCAGACTTCGGGGGAAAAGTCTGGGAGAGAAATATCATGCGTTATGTGAGATATCAATGTATCTCTTTATCTTTCTTAGACTCACTATAAGTATATTCCCCTCAAGTGTCATGTAGACAACTGTGTATACTGTGTAAGGCTTTATTACTTGTGTAAATGTCACGTAAAAAGAGAGCTGAAAATCAGCTCTCTTTGGTGCGTTCTTGCCTAGTGATAATCGTTGCTAGCAGAGCCTTAAAAACGAGGTTTTAGTTTGCTTATCCTTGCACTCGAAGCATAGCTTCTCGTCTTGCGTAAGTGATTCTTTTTAATTGTAGCCTACGCGGACTTCGTCCTTGTCTTGCAGAAAACTAAAGCGTTGCTTTAGTTTTCTTCAGGCTTCCACCCCTCAGCTTTTTCAACGCTGTCATCATTATCAAAGAACTTCTCACGTTGTTCTTCAAGAAATTTTTTCGCGTCAGGTTCAAACACATTCAAGCGTTTTTCATTGATGAGTGTGGTTTGATGCTTTAACCATTCCTGCCAGGCCTGTTTTGAAACAGTTTCAAAAAACTCCTGACCTTTCGCGCCTGGAAATGGTGCAAAGTCCAAGCCCTCAAGTTCCTGTTTGTACTTACGGCAAAATACTTGTCTAGTCATCATCAATCCTTAAGCGTATAACTGTTCTAGTCGAGTGCGTGCGCGTTCAATCGCGGCTTCCACCTGCTTGGGTGCTGTACCGCCAATGTGGTCGCGTGCATTGACAGAGGCCTCTAAAGTCAAGGCTTTATCAAATACATCGGCTGTGATCAGGTCAGAGAACTGTTGTAGCTGTTCAAGTGTCAACTCAGACAAATCTTTTTCCTCTGCCACACCCAAGGCTACAGCTTTACCCACAATTTCATGGGCATCACGGAAAGCAGTACCTTTTTTCACAAGGTAGTCTGCAAGGTCGGTTGCGGTTGAGAAACCACGTAATGCTGCTTCACGCATAATTGCAATATTGGGTACAAGTGCTGGAATCATGTCGGCAAATGCCATCAATGAACCACGAACTGTATCAATCGCATCAAACAAAGGCTCTTTATCTTCCTGATTGTCTTTGTTGTATGCCAATGGCTGACCTTTCATTAACGTCAATAAGCTAATCAAGTCACCAAATACACGGCCTGACTTGCCACGAATCAACTCAGGCACATCTGGGTTTTTCTTCTGTGGCATAATCGAAGAACCAGTACAGAAGCGGTCTGGAATATTCACAAACTTGAACTGTGCTGAAGTCCATAAAATCAATTCTTCTGACATACGTGACAGATGCATCATGATCAGTGACGCAGCCGCATTAAATTCAATGGCAAAGTCACGGTCAGACACCGCGTCCAGCGAGTTTTCGGAAACCGCCTCAAAACCTAGAAGTTCTGCGGTGTAGGCACGGTCAATTGGATAGGTCGTGCCTGCCAGTGCTGCTGAACCGAGTGGCATACGATTCACGCGTTTACGGCAGTCCTGTAAGCGTTCAGTGTCGCGTACCAGCATTTCAAACCAGGCCAACAAATGATGACCAAAAGTCACAGGCTGTGCGGTTTGTAGATGGGTAAAACCTGGCATGATGGTATTGGTGTTTTTAGTTGCCAGTTGCAGAATGCCATTTTGTAAACGCTGTAAAATAGTCAGGATATCATCGATTTCATCACGCAAATATAAACGGATGTCGGTTGCCACCTGATCATTACGACTACGGCCTGTATGTAGTTTTTTTCCAGTGATACCGATTCGTTGAGTCAGGCGTGACTCAATGTTCATATGCACATCTTCCAGATCAATGCGCCATTCAAACTGACCCGCTTCAATTTCGGCCTGAATGGTGCTTAAACCCTGAATAATGTCGTCACGTTCTGCTTCAGTGAGTACCCCAACCTTGGCCAGCATGGTGGCATGTGCAATTGAACCCGCAATATCCTGTTTATAAAAACGTTGGTCAAACTGCACAGATGCGGTAAATTCTGCAACAAAGGCATCTGTTGCTTCAGAGAAGCGACCGCCCCACATTCCAGAGGTTTGGTTCGGGCTTGCTGAAGAAGAGGATTGAGAAGATGTGGTCATGGCGGCTCAGTAAAATAAAAAAGAGTATAGCAAATCCAAACGCAGTTGCCGAAACTCGACGCAACAAGTTATCGCAAATGCGTCAGGACAATGTACAGGATCAGACATCAGCTTCCTATTTTTTTACGAAAATTGGGCAATGGCAACACTTATTGGAACTTATTGTTGCCAGTAATGTGCTGGCGATGGTGTTGGCACTGGCAGAGGCACGTTCATGGCAGGCACTGGAAACCGCCCGTGTTTTGCAATATATGTGCTTTATTAACTGGGTGATTTTGTCCTTTTCTGCGCTGGTTGATTATTTTCAGGAGTTTTTTGCCAAATTTAGTCAGAAAATGGCATTAATTTTAGGCTTTATTTTACTTCAACTGGTTGTTTTGTTTACCACTTGTGCGGTAAATATAATCCAGTTCTGGGCTTCACGCTCGACCGACTTTTCAGAACAGGTTTTATTTCAGGGGGTGGGCCTGCATTTAAGCTACGGCATATTGCTGGGCGCGTTTTGCATGCGTTACCTGTATATGCGTGAACAATGGCTCAAACAGCAATACAGTGAGCTGAATGCACGCATTCAGGCAATGCAGGCACGTATTCATCCACACTTTTTATTTAACAGTTTAAACAGTGTGGTGAGCCTGATTGCGATAGACCCCGATCGTGCTGAAAATATGCTGATCAGTTTGTCCCGTTTGTTCAGGGCAAGCTTTCAGGAGCTTAAACTGGTGAGTCTGGCGGAAGAGATTGATTTGTGCCAGCAGTATTTAAGTATAGAAAAAATGCGTTTAGGAGAACGTTTAAATGTAGAATGGAATATACAGGCAACGCCAATTGACTTAAAAAGGGTGACGATTCCACTATTAACATTGCAACCTTTGCTTGAGAATAGTATTTTTCATGGGGTGGAAAAGGTTTTGCAGCCATCAACCATCAGTGTATTGGTTGAAATATTGCAAAATCAAGTCAGTATAGTCATTACTAACCCTTATTCCCACGATACAATAAAATCGAGAAAAGGGAATGGAATTGCGATAGAAAATGTGAAACAGCGCCTGAAAGCCTATTATGGGCAAACGGTCAAGTTTCAGGTTTATGGGGGAGCATCGCTCTATACGACGGTGGTAAGCTACCACTATCGAGTAAAATAATAAGTCCAGTTAACCATAAAAAAGATGGATGAAGTTAACGGTGACAAGGAGGAGAGGATGAAAGTTCTGATTGCTGATGATGAACCTCTCGCAGTAGAGCGTTTGTCACGTTTAGTGACCCAGATGGGGCATGAGGTTGTTGCGACGGCGCATCATGGGCAGGATGTGTTGAACCATATTGAAAATGATTCGCCTGATGTGGTTCTACTGGATATTCAGATGCCAGGGATGAATGGACTGGAATGTGCCGAGCAGTTGAGTCAGCTCAACCCGCGTCCCGCGATCATCTTCTGTACAGCCTATGACCAGCATGCATTGGAAGCATTTAAGTTTCAGGCACAAGGATACCTGCTTAAACCTGTTGCACAACAAGACCTGCAACAGGTGTTTAATCATTTAACCCAACTTACACAAGCACAAATGACTGGTTTACAACAACAAGACGATATGTACGATACTAAAACCCAACGCCATCAGATTGCTGCGAAGACTTATCGCGGTGTGGAACTGATTCCCCTGGAAAATATTTATTATTTTTTGGCCGATCAAAAATATGTCACTGTACGCCATAAAAATGGCAGTGTGCTGATTGATGAAACCCTCAAGGATTTAGAGCAGGAGTTTTCAGACCGCTTTATCCGTATCCATCGCAATGCCTTGGTCTCGCTTGATTATCTCGAAGGTTTGGAGCTGATCGCTGCTGGACAATATCAGGTTCGGTTGCGTGATCTGGATGAACGCCTGTCTGTGAGTCGCCGTCATTTGCCGAGTCTGAGAGAGTGTATGCATCAGCTCTAAAGACGGCATTTTCAGCATTATTACTGTGCACTTTATGATTTTTTACTTGCAATTTTAGGTGATCAAGTTAAGTTGGGAACAATTGCCTTGATCAATCCTCATTTAGCGCTATGAAAACCCTAAAAATTGCGACCCGACAAAGCCCCCTTGCCCTGTGGCAGGCAGAGCATATTCGTTCTCGTTTAAATGAACTTTATCCAGATTTGACGGTTGAGCTGGTGAAGTTTGTGACGCAGGGTGACAAGATTCTGGATACGCCCTTGGCAAAAATTGGTGGCAAGGGATTGTTTGTTAAGGAGCTGGAAGCCGCATTGCTGGATGGGCGTGCTGACTTGGCGGTTCATTCGATGAAAGATGTGCCGATGCACCTGCCTGAGGGTTTAAGCCTTGCGGTGATTTGTGAGCGTGAAGATCCTTTGGATGCGTTTGTTTCCAATCAATATCAACATTTTGATGAATTGCCACAAGGGGCAAAGGTTGGAACCTCAAGCTTGCGCCGTAAATGTCAAATTTTACAGCTACGCCCTGATTTAGAGATTATCGATTTACGTGGAAATGTAGGGACGCGTTTATCCAAGCTGGATGATGGTTTGTATGATGCGATTATCTTGGCCAGTGCTGGTTTAAAACGTTTAGGTCTGGCAGATCGAATTCGTCATTGCTTAACACCTGTTGTGAGTTTGCCAGCGGTGGGTCAAGGTGCACTTGGTTTAGAGTGTCGTGCTGACGATGAAACATTATTAAAACTCATTCGACCTTTACAACATGAGGAAACCTCGATTTGTGTTCGTGCGGAACGCGCCTTTAATGCTTATCTTGAAGGCGGTTGTCAGGTTCCAATTGCAGGTTATGCAACCCTAAATAACCAACAGTTGCAGATTGAGGGTCGTGTTGGCAGTGTGGACGGTAAAACCTTGCTCAAACAACAGTTGTCTGGTTCAGCGGATCAGGCCGAACAATTGGGTGAACAACTTGCACAGGATTTATTGCAACAGGGTGCAGGTGAGTTGTTGAAAGCGTTATATTGATGCTGTTCATTAATACCCGCCCTCCAGATCGTGCCTCCAGCCTCACCCAGGCATTGACTGAGGCAGGCTATCAGGTTGAAAGCCTGCCCTTGCTGGAATTGGTGGCGGAATCTTTTTCTGAAGCATTGCAGCAACTTTACCAACAGCTTGAACAGGTGCAGGTGATTGTTGTGGTCAGTCCAACCGCTGTTGAGATCGGGATGTGTTATCTGCAACAGGCAGGTATCACTTTGGAACGGTTGGCGCATATTCAGTGGATTGCGGTTGGAAAAACCACCGCACAGGCATTAGCAAAGTTTAATATTAAAAGTGATGCACCTGAGATTGAAAACTCTGAGGGCATGCTGCAACTGCCGATTTTAAGGCAGCATCCCCATTTAAGTCGGATTGCGTTTTGGCGTGGTCAAGGTGGGCGACAGTTTATGATGCAGCAGTTGCAACAGCGGGGTATCAGTATTCTTAACTTTGTGCTGTATCATCGACAGTGTCCTGAAATAAGCTTGAAGCGTTTTCCCGATATCTTATCAAGAATTCAACGCGATCAACCGACGATGGTGTTGATCAGCAGCGAGGCAAGCTGGAATTACTGGCAACAGCTTTGCGGCCAGGACCTTATTCAAGCACAATGGGTTTATCTGGTATTGGGTGAGCGTTTGGTGAAGATAATGGAAAATGCAGCAACGCAGGCAGGTGGGGCATTTAACATTATTCCGCTTGAAAATTTGTCTGCATCAGGGATGATTCAACGCATAAATGACTGGCAAGGAAATCTATGAGAAAAATTGTATATTTAATATTAGCACTGGGTTTGGTGTGGTTGGCCAAGCTTAGTTATGATGTTGCACAATATTCTCAAACGATTCCCCAGCTTCAACAGCAGCTTGATCAAACACAACAGCGCTATGCACTGCTGAATGACCAGTTTGTTGCTGTACAGCGTCAGGCCCAGAATAACCGTGTTGTGGAACCTGCTGAAGACATGGTGACGATGCCAGCGACAATGACAGGCGTCGCGCCTATTATTCTGATTAAGCAACACTTGCAGTTGATTCAGTTTGCAGTGGAACAGCAGCAGTTTATCTATGCACTTGAGCATTTAAATCAGTTACAGCAACAGATCGTTCAATATGCGGTTGCTCCTGCATTGCAACAAAGTTTAATGAAAGCAATTGAACAGGATCGGCTAGCTATTCAGCAGTTTGTACTGGCACAAACACAACAACAGCAGCAACTGAATCATCTACTGCAACAACTGGATCAAAAAATACAGCAAGAAATCTCCAATCCCAACATTACGCTGCAAAAGACTGCAACTGGTTCATGGTGGCAATTGTTCAGGCTGGAAAGGGTTGAACAGCCCGCTACGGATTTAATGAACCGTCATGTGCTGCTCAAGGAGGCGCAGTTACGATTATTGCTGGCATCCCAGGCCTTAAATCAGGGGCAAACTTCTGAATACCGAAAGTCAGTTCAGGAAGTCATACAGTTACTGGTGAAACTACCTGACCAAAATAGCCAACAGATCAGGTCCCGACTGGAGAAAGTATTGAATTTACCTGCTGTGCCAACGCCAAAACTGACAACACTTGGTTTGTTGGGGTAGCGAATGATGAAACAGCTTGTATTGATTTACCTACTTGTCGGTCTATTAATCTTTGCCCTGCTTGCCGTATTGAACTATGGCTATGGTGCGGGTTATGTCTATATTTACTGGCGCGATTGGCAATTCCAGAGCAGCGTTTGGGGTCTTATCCTGCTGTTTATTTTGGTGAGTCTGTTTGCACAGTTATTATGGATATTTGCTCGGCGTTATTTAGCACGTGAGCAACGAAAAAAAGAAACAGTTTTACATTTTAGAGACCTGCATCCCTATGAACAACTCGGCATTGTCTGGTTGCTGGATGCTGCCAAGGACCAGCAGATATTTATTGAACGTGTTTTTACACAATCAGGCTTGCTGAATAATATTGTGGATGCGCAGTTTGATTATCGAAATGGAGATTATGAAACTGCGTTGCAGCATCTGGAAAAATCGGCACCTATGGCTTTTGAACTGGCTGAGTTACAGCGTATCGATATTTTTTTAGAACAGCAGGAAACTGAAAAGGCACTGACCCATTTGGAATTTCTTGCCCAGCACCAGCTTTCTCCCTGGTTAAGTGAAATTGAAACAGCATATCAGCAACGTATCACGATTTTATGGGGTAAGTTGGCATTACAAAAACCGTGGTTATTTTTACGTACCACGCAGCAGGGTTTACTTGATGCTGAATATCGTGATTTATGGTTGCAGCAGTTACTCATTCAGTTTGACCAGGCTTCAGTCGATGATTTAATTGCCTTGCAGCAACGTTATTTGGCACTGCAAAGCGAGATTCAGGCGCGACCATACAGTAGTAAAGTCCTGTGGCTGAAATTAATGGCACGACTGCCAGAAATGAGCCTGCAACACGAAGATTTAGCCTTACATTTATTGCAGGAACATTTTGACCCAGAGGTGTTTTATCTTTGGTTTCAGCAGCAGTTGTTAAAGCAGATTCCAGATTATGCCTATGTGGAACAGCGTATAATCCAGCTTGAGCAGCGTTATACCAGTGTGCCCATGTTGACGTTCGCCAAGTGGCATATTTATGTGGCGACACAGCGCCAGCAAGAGGCGGAACAGCTCTTAAGCCTATATCCAGATAACATTTTAATGAGCTACCTACGCATTAAAACCGTGCTTGGCGATAATCCTGATTTAATCAGACAGTTGAATTTAATCTTTGAAAATGATGTTAATTTTCTTAACTTTAAGATATGAGTGGAAATATGCAAGAACTGTCTATCTATCCTGTTGTTCACGAGCAAACTGTGGCTTGGGGAGATATGGATGCTTTTGGCCATGTCAATAATGTGCAGTATTACCGATATATTGAAAGTGCGCGAATTGCGTATTTAATGGCATTAAATATATTCGAAAATGATATATTGACTGTGGTGGCTTCCAGCCAGTGTAAATATTTAAGACCAGTATTCTATCCCGATGTATTGCATATTGGGGCACGCATTGAAGAACTGAGAAACAGTGCATTTCGTATGCATTATATGTTATGGAGTCAGGCACAAAACCAGGTTGTTGCAACGGGTGAAGCTGTGTTGGTGTGTGTAGATAAGCAAACCTCACAGAAAGTGAATATTCCAGAGTTGATTAGAGATAAAATTATTCAGCTTGAAGCCAGTGTTGGACATAATCTTGCTGCTGATTAATAAAGACAATTATGTCTATTTTGGATGCCTAAAATAGATATTTATATCATTGGGTTCTTTTGTAATTCTAATCATGCATTGAGCGAATAGAACCCTTTTATAGATCATCGAATAAGAAATATTTTAGTAAAAATTAAGAAAAATTTAATATTATTACTATCGAACCTCAGTCACAATTCATTTAGTTTAAGTTCATTTAATTGATCGGAATCCTGTATGTTTTATTTAATTGTAAATAAAAAAGTGATTTTATTGTATATATGCGATTAAGTAGACTATTCTGATATTGATTATTTAATCACTTATAAATTAATATGGAATTGAATTTTTAAATTCGTTTTTATTTTTGAGTGATATATTCCCTTTTTTGATTTGGAGTGGTTCGAATGAAACCCGATATTAGTGATTTATCTGTTGAAGACCTAAAACGTTTGCAGGTGGAAGCAGAAGCTTTAATTGCAAGTAAAAAAGATCAGGCCATTGAAGATGCCTATGACCAGATTCTTGCGATTGCTGAAAGTGTTGGATTCAGTGTTGAGGAACTATTGGAGCTTGGTGAGCAAAAACGTAAAAAAACAACGCGTAAAGCAGTAGAGCCGCGTTACCGTAATAAAAATAATGCTGAAGAAACCTGGACAGGTCGTGGTAAACAACCACGCTGGTTGGTTGCTGAATTAGAAAAAGGTGCAAAACTTGAAGATTTCTTAATCTAATCAAGTTTTAAAAGTCATTGTTTTGTCATACGATGACTTTATCCTGATTCAAGAGCCAGGCTGAAAAAGCTTGGTTTTTTTATATGAGAGAATTGGCGATGTTGAAAAAGTATGCATAATGTCATTCGGGGAACAAGTTTCTCAAAACGGACGATCTGTTGCATGTTGGTAAGGATGGAATGAAGAAAAAAACCAAACAATGGAAATGGTGGGTTTTCGCCATATTTGCATTTTTAATTTTTATTATTTTACAAATTCCAGCAACATGGTTAATTGCGAAATTTTCAAAAGATAATCAAATATTGCATAATGTCATCGGCAATATCTGGCAGGGACAGGCAGATTGGCAGCAAGGCCAGCTGCGTGGTTCCGTGCACTGGAAAACACGTCCTTTAGACCTGTTGCTCATGCGCTTGGGTGCCAATCTCGATATTCATAGTGGCAATACCCAATTCAATGGTGTGTTTGGATATGGTTTTGGCCAGAAAATCATGGTCAAGGACTTGCAGGGAACAATTTCACCAGAGACCCTGAAATATTTTGCAAATTGGCAATGGCCACAAAATGCGATTCAGCTCAAGGATGTACAGTTAAATTATCAGAAAGAAAAAGGTTTTGGTTCGGCAAAAGGCCAGTTGCATTGGGGTGGCGGTGAATTGAGCTATACCTTTGGCCAGCGTCAGGACCGTATGAACATGCCATCCCTGATCGCTGAATTAAAGGATGAAAACGGGCAACTACAGATTGATGTCCGTGATCAGCGCAGTCAAAAAATGGCAAATCTTAGCTTAGACCCGAGTTTCATGTTGGATGTGCAGTTGACACAACGTATGCTGTTGAATATTCCATCATATCAAGGTAAGGCTGGACTGGACACCTATGTGATCAGTTCCCGTCAGCCATTGTTGCAGGGTGGTTTTTAATGAATGCATTGACGCAGAGAATGCAGCAACTACGCTGGCAAAAGTTGGATAAACTTAGCGCACTGGTTCTGGCATTGCTGATTTTATGGCTATGCTGGAAGCTGGCCTCATTGTTCTGGTGGGTGGTTGCGCCCCCACAGCCGATGCAGTTTGATCGGGTTGAGCTGGGTTCACAGCAGGCAAGGGTGCCAAACATCAGTTCATTTGCGCTGTTTAATGAACCTGCTGCAACAACGGCACAGGACAATGTGAATTTGGAGCTACAGGGTGTCCTGCTGGGCTACCCAAGTTATTTATCTTCCGCGGTGATTAAGCTGAATGATACAGCCGATCGTTATCGTGTGGGGGAAACAATTGGTTCGACTTCATATCAACTGGCGGAAGTGTACTGGGATCATGTCATTTTAAGGCAGGGCAATGGTGCAACCCGTGAAGTCAAGTTCAAGGGACTGGATAAGGGGCTTTATCAGCCAATTGCACCAGTATCAACGAATAATAACAGCAACAGTGTGCCACCTCAGACACCACCAGCACAGAATACTGCCCAATCTGCTCTAGGTCAGGCTATTCAGCAAATGCAGGACAACCGTGAGCAATATCTGAAAAATATGGGTGTCGCTGGCGGAGCGGATGGTTATGAAATATCGGATCGGACTCCCAGTGCCTTAAAAAACACCTTGGGTTTACGCTCGGGTGATCGTATCCTATCGGTCAACGGTCAGACCATTGGACCAGGACTCAGCGAAGTACAATTACTAGAGCAGGTACGTCGTGAGGGGCATGCCAAAATAGAAATAAAACGTGGTGATCAAGTGATGACCATACAACAGAGTTTTTAGTGATAACACCGTCACCACAAGTTAGGAACAAGTGCAAGTTATGGCTTTCTTGAATCATCAACGTCCACTTTGGGCACTACTTGCCGCCGCACCATTGGTTGCGGCCATCAGTACCCAGGTGCAAGCACAAACATGGAAGATCAACCTACGTGATGCGGATTTAACCGCATTTATCAATGAAGTTGCTGACATTACAGGCAAGAATTTTGCAGTTGATCCACGTGTGCGTGGCAATGTGACGGTTATCTCCAACAAGGCGCTCAATAAAGATGAGGTGTATGACCTGTTTTTGGGCGTGCTGAATGTCAATGGCGTGGTGGCGTTACCCTCTGGAAATACAGTAAAACTTGTTCCCGACAGTAATGCGAAAAACTCGGGTATTCCTTATGATGCACGTAACCGTGCAGGTGGCGACCAGATTGTCACCCGTGTCATCTGGCTGGAAAATACCAATCCGAATGACCTGATTCCTGCCTTACGTCCACTGATGCCACAGTTTGCACATTTGGCGGCGGTTGCTGGCACCAATGCATTAATTGTTTCAGACCGCGCGACCAATATTTACCAACTGGAAAGCATTATTCGCAATCTGGATGGTACAGGCCAGAATGATATTGAAGCCATTACACTGCAATCGAGTCAGGCCGAAGAAATTATTGGTTTGCTGGAAACCATGAGTGCCACGGGAACATCCAAGGACTTTATTGGTTCGCGTGTACGGGTCATTGCTGATAATCGAACCAACCGAATCCTGATCAAGGGCGATCCTGATTCACGTAAACGTTTGCGCCATACCATTGAAATGCTGGATGTGCCATCGGCAGACCGTTTGGGTGGCTTGAAAGTATTCCGTTTAAAATATGCCAGTGCAAAAAATCTGGCTGAGATCCTGCAAGGATTGGTGACGGGACAGTCTGTTTCCTCATCATCTAGCTCAAATAATGCGAATAAATCCAGTTCGATTAATAGCCTGACTTCCAATAGTCAAGGTCAGACTGGTAATTCTTCATCAGGTGTCAATTCATCCATTAACCTGAACAGTGGTTTTAATAACAGTCAGAACAATGCTGGCATCACCAGTTTTAATGGCAATGGTGTCAGTATTATTGCCGATGGTACTCAAAATGCCTTGGTGGTAAAAGCTGACCCGCAACTGATGCGTGAAATTGAAGCGGCAATTCAACAACTGGATATTCGTCGTCAGCAAGTATTGATTGAGGCCGCAATTATTGAGGTATCAGGAAATGATGCAGATCAATTGGGAATTCAATGGGCATTGGGTGATTTAAGCAGTGGCGTCGGCCTTATGAGTTTTAGTAATGTCGGGGCAAGCCTTGCATCAATTGCCGCAGGTTATGCCAGTGCTGGGGCAAGTGGCGCAGCCGCAGCCATTGCTGGAGATGCGAGTAAAGGCAATGGTGCCACATTCGGGGTAGGTAATTTTGAGAATTCACGCAAAGCTTATGGTGCGTTGATACAAGCCTTGAAAACCAATACCAAATCTAATTTCTTGTCTACCCCTTCGATTGTGACGATGGACAATGAAGAAGCCTATATTGTTGTGGGTCAGAACGTTCCGTTTGTGACGGGTTCGGTATCGACAGGAACGTCGGGTACGGTTAACCCTTATACCACTGTTGAGCGCAAGGATGTTGGTGTCACCTTAAAGGTGGTTCCGCATATTGGTGAAAACGGTACAGTTCGCCTTGAAGTTGAACAGGAAGTTTCGGATGTTCAGAACAACAAGGGCCAGGCAACCGACCTTGTCACCAATAAACGTGCCATTAAAACGGCTGTGCTTGCTGAACATGGTCAAACTGTGGTGCTGGGTGGTTTGATTGCGGACAATACTGCATTGTCACGTCAAGGTGTTCCTGGGCTTAGTGATATTCCTTATCTGGGGCGTTTATTCCGAGCTGACAGTAGAAGCAACGAAAAGCGCAACCTACTGGTCTTTATCCATCCAACCATTGTAGGCGATGCCGATGATGTACGCCGTTTATCGCAGCAACGCTATAACCAGCTTTACAGCCTACAGCTTGCGATGGACAACAATGGTAACTTTGCAAAATTGCCAGAAAATGTTGGGGATATTTACCAGCAACAACCTACGCTGAATAGCTCACCCTATCAAAAAGTTCCGACAGCAACGCAAAACAAGACAGTTGTGGTGACAACACCTGTTGCAATTGATGCACCACCTGTACAGAAGCAAAGCATACAGCTTCCTGCCAAGGCGACTGAACGAAGCAAAAATACGGTGACAACAACAACCATCCGCCCTGCGTATTCACAGTAGATGCACAGAAGCGCTTGTGTCAAAATGTTATTATTGCAAGAAAATATGATAAGGATAGGCATCTATGACTTGGAAACTGCAAGCCATTACAGGTGAATTTACGGGGCAGGAAATTAACGTTGAGCGAGACATGCTGGTGGGGCGGCATCAGGACGCTGATATTTTGTTGCAGTCCGCTGATGTTTCACGCCGTCATGCCGCTTTATTGCTTAAAGACCAGCAACTTTGGGTGCAGGATCTCAATTCATCAAATGGCACGTTTATCAACGACCTGAGAATTGAGCAGGAAACAGAGCTGCACGATGGGGATATGCTGCAATTTGCAAGTTTTGTATTTTCAGTGCTTGCACCAGCCAGCCAGAACAATGAATTACCTGAAATTGAGGTTGAACCTGTAACAGTAGCGCCGCATGATCAGGGAATGCCAAGCATTGCCGAGCGTGCCGCTGAAACAGGTATTACGCGTGATGGTATGCCACAACAGGTTTCCATCCCAAAACCTGCACCAATACCAGAAAATGTACAAGTTGAGGCGGTTGCTGAACCAAAGCCTGTGCCTATGGAGGAGCCAGTCTCCCGTGTGGCTCAGGAAAAGGAGCAGCAGAAAAATGCTTCGGTTGGCCTGATTTCAATTATTATTTTAGTGATTTTGGCGGTGATTGCCTGGCTGTTCTTTAAATAATCAGTCTAAGCTTCTACAATGAAAGGCATGCTAGAAAGCATGCCTTTTTATTTCTGGGTAAATTCAATGTCAGTTGCACAGTTACAAAGCCGTAGTCTCATTTTATTTGATTTGGATGGAACATTGGTTGATTCCGCTGCCGATTTATATCGTGCCATGAACCTGAGTCTGGAAAAACTGGAATTTCCTTTGGTGACGGAAGAGCAGGTGCGCGCATGGGTGGGTAAGGGCGCGGCAAAACTATGTGAGACCGTACTTGAACATATATTTGGGCAGGTGAATACTGAGCGGCAAAAGCAATTGCTGGATACGTTTGTGGACATTTATGCGCAGGAGTTGTGTGTCAATACCCAGGTCTACACAGGTATCTTGCCTTTTCTGGACTATTGCCAGAGCCATAACATTGCGATGGCATGTGTGACCAATAAGCCTGAACATTTAGCGCGAGGTATTCTGGATATTCTGTCACTTTCACCTTATTTCAACATGGTGATCGGTGGTGATACCTTGCCTGAGCGCAAACCCCATCCATTACCATTGCTGTATTGTATGCAGCTGTGTCAGGTATCCGCGGCGGAAACCCTGATGATTGGGGACTCAAGTAATGATGTGGAAGCTGCAAGACGTGCAGGTATAGATTGTATTGTGGTCAGCTATGGCTATAATCATGGAGAAAATATCCATGACTGCCAGCCACAACAGGTGGTGGACAGTCTGGAACAGTTGGTTGAGGAAGATCTGGTGAGGAGAAAGGCATGAAAGCTGTTATGGTTTTTCGATGGCGGGCTTGAAGCAGCATTAAACGAAAACGCACAAAAATCGAAACTATAGAGAAAATTCATGACCACCCTCATACAATTTGAGCAACTCAAGGCCGCTGGCTATAACACCATTCCCGTATACCGTCAGCGACTGGCAGATACAGAAACACCACTCTCAGTTTTTGCACGTTTTAAAGAGCAAAAGCAGGCCTACTTATTTGAATCAGTGGAAGGCGGGGAGAACTGGGCGCGTTATTCCATGATCGGCCTGGGCGAGTCAACTGTCTTTTCATGCAATGCGGGTATCCTTACGGTTCAGCAGGCGGATGGTTCCGTATCCCAGCAAGACTGTAGCGATCCATTCCAGTATATTCGCGACTTCCAAAGCCAGTTCAAGGTTCCCACCCAAAAAGAATTGCCTGATCTACCTAGCTTTACAGGTGGACTGGTTGGATATTTGGGCTATGACGCTGTTCGTTATATCGAACCAAAATTAAAAAATGTTCCAGCGGCTGACCCTGTCACCTTGCCTGATTTGTGGTTGATGCTGTCCCAAACCGTGATTGTGTTTGACAACCTGAAAGATACGCTGTTCCTGATTCATCATGCTGATGCAAACCAGGCAGATGCCTATGTACAGGCACAGGCCAAGCTGGACCAGCTGGAGCAACTGCTTGCAGTCCCTGTCAGCCTACAGGCCAAGCCACATACACCACCGCATTTTGAATCCATTACAGGTAAGGCGAGGTTTCTTGAGACCATTGAAAAGGTCAAGGAATATATTCGCGCTGGTGATGTGATGCAGGTGGTGCCTGGACAGCGGATGGTGTCTGATTTTGATGGTGAAGCCTTGCAGGTTTACCGTGCATTGCGTCACCTCAATCCATCACCCTACTTGTTTTTGGTGCAAGGGCAAACCCTGACAGACCAGAAACCTTTTCATATTGTGGGTTCTTCGCCAGAGATCTTATCCCGTCTGGAAAATGGCATTGCAACTGTACGGCCTTTGGCGGGTACGCGACCACGGGGCAAGACCAAGGAGGAAGACCTGGCGTTGGAACAGGACTTGCTGGCAGATGAAAAGGAGATTGCTGAGCATTTAATGCTGATTGATCTTGGGCGTAATGATGTGGGGCGTGTCTCCAAGATTGGCAAGGTGCAGGTGACTGATCAAATGGTGATCGAACGCTATTCGCACGTCATGCATATTGTTTCCAATGTGCAGGGAGAGGTGCGTGATGATGTGGATGCGTTGGATGTCTTTAAGGCAACTTTCCCTGCGGGCACGCTTTCAGGCGCACCAAAAATCCGTGCAATGGAGATCATTGATGAAGTTGAGCCTGTAAAGCGTGGCGTATTTGGTGGGGCAGTCGGTTATCTGGGCTGGCATGGGGAGATGGATATGTCGATTGCAATCCGTACCTGTGTCATCCGTGATCAAAAGGTTTATGTGCAGGCGGGGGCAGGACTGGTGGCGGACTCAAATCCTGAGTCTGAGTGGAATGAAACCCAGATAAAAGCTCGCGCAGTGATCAAAGCGGTTGAATTATCATCAAACGGATTGATTTTATGAGTTTTTCGCAGTTTTTCTAAAAAAACTGCTTGCATCATGTGTGAGTTTTGCTAAACTGCACACCGTTCCGATACGAAACGTATCAAACGCTAAGGTAAAGCCGGCATAGCTCAGTTGGTAGAGCAACTGACTTGTAATCAGTAGGTCCACAGTTCGAATCCGTGTGCCGGCACCATCTTAAAGTTGATAGGTTGAATAAAGGATGGCACTGCAAGTAAGTGCGATATGGTGGGATTCCCGAGCGGCCAAAGGGGGCAGACTGTAACTCTGCTACGAAAGTTTCGAAGGTTCGAATCCTTCTCCCACCACCATTCGACTTCGATATAAGTGGTCAGTACCAACATGCGGGAGTAACTCAGTTGGTAGAGTGGCAGCCTTCCAAGCTGCATGTCGCGAGTTCGATCCTCGTCTCCCGCTCCATCGAAGAGATCGCTCTTATAGCTCAGTGGTAGAGCACTCCCTTGGTAAGGGAGAGGTCTCGAGTTCAAATCTCGATAAGAGCTCCAGATATACAGCTTAGTAGAGAATATCTACAAAATTTAAAGAAGCAGGCTATTATAGTCTGCTTTTCAAGTATTAGGTGTCTAGTTTTTTAGGCGAATGTCGATAAAGAAAGTTTTTCAGGGTTGTTTTTCTCTAAACTGGTGTCGACGTAAACGAGGAAAATCAAATGGCTAAGGCTAAGTTTGAACGTAATAAACCACACGTAAACGTGGGTACAATTGGTCACGTTGACCATGGTAAAACAACTTTAACTGCTGCGATTGCAACAATCTGTGCAAAAACTTACGGCGGTGAAGCGAAAGACTACTCGCAAATCGACTCGGCTCCTGAAGAAAAGGCACGTGGTATTACCATTAATACCTCTCACGTGGAATACGATTCTCCAATCCGTCACTACGCGCACGTAGACTGTCCAGGCCACGCCGACTATGTTAAAAACATGATCACTGGTGCTGCTCAGATGGACGGCGCGATCCTTGTGTGTGCTGCGACTGATGGTCCAATGCCACAAACTCGTGAACACATCCTTCTTTCTCGTCAGGTAGGTGTACCTTACATCATCGTGTTCCTGAACAAGTGTGACCTTGTTGATGATGAAGAACTGCTTGAGTTGGTTGAAATGGAAGTTCGTGAACTTCTTTCTACCTACGACTTCCCAGGTGATGACACACCTATCATCCGTGGTTCAGCGCTTCAGGCACTAAACGGTAACGACGGTCCTTACGGCGAGTCTTCTGTTCTTGCACTTGTGGAAGCGCTTGACTCTTACATCCCAGAACCAGAGCGTGCAATCGACAAGCCATTCCTGATGCCAATCGAAGACGTGTTCTCTATCTCTGGCCGTGGTACAGTGGTAACAGGCCGTGTTGAAGCTGGTATCATCAAGGTTGGTGAGACTGTTGAGATTGTTGGTATCCGTGATACAGTTGCAACGACTGTAACTGGCGTTGAAATGTTCCGTAAACTTCTTGACGAAGGCCGTGCGGGCGAGAACTGTGGTATCCTTCTTCGTGGTACCAAGCGTGAAGACGTACAACGTGGTCAGGTACTTGCTAAGCCAGGTACAATCAAGCCACACACTAAATTCGATGCGGAAGTATATGTACTTTCTAAAGAAGAAGGTGGTCGTCACACTCCATTCCTTAACGGTTACCGTCCACAGTTCTACTTCCGTACAACTGACGTAACTGGCGCGATCAAACTACAGGATGGCGTTGAAATGGTTATGCCTGGTGACAACGTAGAAATGTCAGTAGAGTTGATCCACCCAATCGCAATGGACCCAGGTCTACGTTTTGCGATCCGTGAAGGTGGCCGTACTGTAGGTGCTGGTGTTGTTGCGAAAGTAACTGCATAAGCTCCATACTGTGTTAGACTCAAATCGAAAGCCTCGGCTTTCGATTTGCATCATAGGCCAGTAGTTCAATTGGTAGAGCGTCGGTCTCCAAAACCGAATGTTGGGGGTTCGAGTCCCTCCTGGCCTGCCACTTTTTTTAAATAAAAAAGCTTGATTCTGGCTAAGTTGTCATATAATAAGTCGCGAATTCTACGACGAGTAAAAAAATGTCGAATGATAAATCGCGTGACGCATTAAGCGACGCGCCAATCCCTCAAAGAAATAATGCTGTAGAAGTTGTTGGTTCAGGTTCTCCACTGGATGCTGTCCTGTGGCTGATTGCGATTGCCTTATTGATCGGTTCAGCATTGGTGAATCAGCATTTACCTGCCTACTGGGCACCAGCAAATGACATTTGGGTGCGTATTGGGGTAATTTTGGCTTGTGTCGTGGTCGCTTTAGGTTTATTATACGCCACCCATCAAGGTAAAGGCTTTGTGCGTTTATTGCAGGATGCGCGAATTGAACTGCGTCGAGTGACCTGGCCAACAAAACAAGAGACGATCACGACATCGTGGCAAGTGCTTTTGGTTGTGATTGTTGCATCATTGGTTTTATGGTGTTTCGATTACGGGTTAGGTTGGTTTATTAAGTTAATTATCGGGTAAGAGTGCGATGAAACGTTGGTATATTATTCATGCCTATTCAGGTTTTGAAAAGCAAGTGATGCGTTCACTGAATGACCGAATCCAGCGCAGCACTGTTGCTGATAGCTTTGGTGAAGTCCTTGTTCCTACTGAAGAAGTAGTTGAAATGAAGGATGGCAAGAAGCGTAAGTCTGAGCGTAAGTTCTTTCCAGGCTATGTATTGGTCGAAATGGAAATGAATGATGATACCTGGCACATTGTAAAAGAATGTCCAAAGGTTCTTGGTTTTATCGGTGGTACACCAGAAAAGCCAGCACCCATCTCACAACGTGAAGCTGATGCGATTCTTGCGCGTGTACGTAACACTGGTGAGGCACCACGTCCTAAGACGATGTTTGAACCGGGTGAAGAATTGCTTGTTATTGATGGTCCGTTCACTGACTTTAAAGGGGTCGTGGAGGAAGTACAATACGAGAAGTCACGTTTAACGTTGACAATTAATGTATTTAATCGACCAACCCAGGTTGAACTTGAGTTTCGCCAAGTCGAAAAAACGATTTAATCTGTGTAGGTTGATAAGCGCCCGATCTGATCGGGCATTGTTGTTCTAACACTTCGGTGTTGTTTAATTTTTTGGGGAGCCTAGCGGCGTCTGTACCCAGAGGTAATTTTCAATGGCTAAGAAGATTGACGGCTATATCAAGCTGCAAGTTCCAGCTGGTAAAGCGAATCCATCTCCACCAATTGGTCCTGCTTTAGGTCAACGTGGTGTAAACATCATGGCATTCTGTAAAGAATTCAATGCTGCTACACAAAAACTTGAAGTTGGTTTGCCAATTCCTGTCGTGATCACTGTGTACAACGATAAGTCGTTCACTTTCATCATGAAAACTCCACCTGCATCTATTCTTCTCAAGAAAGCTGCTGGTATTCAAAAGGGTTCTTCTGTACCGAACAAAACCAAAGTTGGTAAGTTGACCCGTGCTCAGTTAGAAGAAATCGCGACTACTAAAGAACCAGACTTAACTGGTGCTGACTTAGACGCTCGTGTGCGTACCATTGCTGGTTCTGCACGTTCTATGGGCTTGGAAGTGGAGCTATAAGACATGGCAAAGTTAACTAAACGTCAAAAAGCCATTGCTGCTGCTGTTGAAGCAAACAAAGTTTACACTTTGGAAGAAGCGGTACAAGTTCTTAACAGCCTTCCAACTGCGAAGTTCAAGGAATCTTTGGACATCTCTGTAAACCTTGGTGTAGACCCTCGTAAATCTGACCAGGTTGTTCGTGGTGCGACAACTTTGCCTGCGGGTACTGGTAAAACTGTACGTGTTGCAGTGTTTGCTCAGGGTGCTGCTGCTGAAGCTGCGAAAGAAGCTGGTGCGGACATCGTTGGTTTTGATGACCTTGCTGAAAGCATCCAGGGTGGAAACCTTGACTTTGACGTGGTGATTGCTGCTCCAGATGCAATGCGCGTTGTAGGTAAGCTAGGTACGATTCTTGGTCCACGTGGCTTAATGCCAAACCCTAAAGTGGGTACGGTAACGCCTGACGTTGCGAACGCGGTTAAGAATGCCAAATCTGGTCAGGCACGTTACCGTGTAGACAAAGCGGGTATCATCCACGCTGCGATTGGTCAGCTTGGCTTTAGCGAAGAAGCTGTACGTCAAAACGTTGAGACTTTAATTGCAGACTTGAAACGTTTAAAACCTGCAACCTCTAAAGGTGTATACGTTAAGAAGATCACTTTAAGCTCGACTATGGGCCCAGGTCTTACTGTTGACGTAAACAACGTTTCTAAGTAATTAGACAGAATTTTAAAGCCTCGGGCTCTTTTGTTGAAAGAGGGTCTGAGCAAACTTTGAATTGGTAAATGAATATTTATCAGCGTCAAAGACCTCAGGCGAGAAGTGTTCTTGGATACTTTTCTTAAAAATCCAGTCTGAGTAGACGTGGTGGTGTGATTTGTTCCTCCTCCACGTGTAAGTCGAAAGGCTTGCGAATTGGGAGTGTGCCTGTATGGGTACATAAATCACCGTTAGGAGGTTTTACAATGGCTCTTCTTATCGAAGGCAAAAAACAGATCGTTGCAGAAGTAAGCGAAGTTGCTTCTAAAGCGTTTTCTGTTGTTGTGGCTAACTATCAAGGTTCAAGCGTAGAGCAGTTGACACAACTTCGTGTTGAAGCTCGTAAGTTGGGTGTTACAACGCGTATCGTACGTAACACTTTGGCTAAGCGCGCATTAGAAGGTACTCAATTCGATATCTTAAATGACAACCTTGTTGGCCCAACCATTCTCGGTTTCTCTACTTCTGAAGATGACATGGGTGCAGCTGCACGCTTGTTCGAAGAATTTGCGAAAACTAACAAAGCATTTGAACTTAAAGCTGCCGCATTTGACGGTAAGGTTTATCAAGGTGCTGACGTTAGCGTAATTGCAAACCTTCCGAACCAAGAAAAAGCGCTTACTATGCTCGCGTCTGTTCTTCAAGCTCCTATTTCGAAATTGGGTCGCCTTATTACAGCGCTCAAAGAGAAAAACGAGTCAGAAGCGGCTTAATCCTATTTTCACACCATTCAATATCCATTTGGAGTTATTCTCATGGCTTTAACAAACGAAGAAATCTTAAACGCAGTTGCTGAAAAAACTGTTCTTGAACTTGTTGAATTAATCTCTGCTTTCGAAGAGAAATTTAACGTATCTGCTGCTGCTGTTGCTGTTGCTGCTGCTCCAGGCGCTGCTGCGGCTGTTGAAGAACAAACTGAATTCAACGTTGAGTTGACTTCTTTCGGCGCGAACAAAGTTGCTGTAATTAAAGCAGTTCGTGAAGCAACTGGCCTCGGTCTTAAAGAAGCGAAAGATCTTGTTGAAGGCGCTCCTGCTGTTCTTAAAGAAGGCGTTTCTAAAGAAGAAGGCGAAGAGCTTAAGAAGAAGCTTGAAGAAGCTGGTGCTACAGTTACACTTAAGTAATGCTGTAGGGAGTCGATTATTTTTGATAATCGGCTCCAAAAAATGGCTGATGGCTCTTGGGTCATCAGCCTTTTTGCGTTACAATAATCGGCTCGTTTTTTGTTAGTTTTACGGTTTTTGAACGTATTTTTTAGATAAACGATGAAATATCAAATGCTTACCAATATTTTTTTGTCTATAAAAATATTGTTAAGCGTTTTAATACCACTAAAAATTGCAGCATTTGTAAACAGTGGTGGCCATATCGGCCTGCGTAATTCTTTCCAAACCCGTTCTGCAGGCGGGATTGGTTTACTTTCCGAGGACTCCAGATGGCATACTCATATACCGAAAAGAAACGGATCCGTAAGAATTTTGGTAAATTGCCCCATGTAATGGAAGCACCGTACTTACTATCGATTCAGGTCGATTCGTACCGTACATTCCTACAAGGCGGCAAAACTCCAAAAAATCGCGAAGATATCGGTCTCCAAGCCGCATTTCGTTCAGTTTTTCCTATTGAAAGTTATTCTGGCAATGCTGCTTTAGAATTTGTTGAGTATAGCCTTGGTAAACCAGAGTTTGACGTACGTGAATGTATTTTACGTGGTTCAACTTATGCGGCACCAATGCGCGTAAAGATTCGTTTGATCATCAAGGATCGTGAAACGAAATCAATTAAAGACGTTCGTGAACAAGAAGTTTACATGGGTGAAATGCCACTCATGACTGATAACGGTACATTCGTTATCAATGGTACTGAGCGTGTAATCGTATCTCAGTTACACCGCTCACCTGGCGTGTTCTTTGACCATGACAAGGGTAAAACCCACTCAAGCGGTAAAGTGTTGTATTCAGCACGTATCATTCCTTACCGTGGTTCATGGTTAGACTTTGAATTTGATGCAAAAGACCTGGTGTTCGTACGTATTGACCGTCGTCGTAAATTATTGGCGACTGTGATCTTACGTGCCTTAAATTATAGCAATGAACAAATCCTGAATTTGTTCTATGAAAAAGTACCTGTATATCTTGATATGGGTAGCTACCAGATTGACCTCGTTCCAGATCGCCTGCGTGGTGAAATGGCGCAATTTGATATCCTGGACAATGATGGCAAAGCAATCGTTGAACAAGGTAAACGTATTAATGCACGTCACGTACGTCAAATGGAAGCAGCTAACCTGGCGAAGCTTTCTGTACCTGATGAATATTTATATGAGCGTATTACTGCTGAAGACATCACACTGAAAAGTGGTGATGTAATTCCTGCCAATACCGTGCTTAGCCATGACATCATGGTAAAGATCGCTGAAGGTGGTGTGAAGCAGTTTAACATCCTGTTCACCAACGATATCGACCGTGGTCCTTTCGTTGCAGATACATTGCGTGCGGATACCACAACAGGCCGTGAAGAAGCGCTGGTTGAAATCTATAAAGTCATGCGTCCAGGCGAGCCACCAACGAAAGAAGCTGCTGAAAACTTATTCAATAACTTGTTCTTCTCTTCTGAGCGTTATGACCTTTCTCCAGTGGGCCGTATGAAGTTCAACCGTCGTTTGGGTCGTCCTTACGAAGTGGGTACTGATCAGAAGTCACGTGAAGTTGAAGGTATTTTATCGCACGAAGATATCATTGATGTACTGCGTACATTGGTTGAAATCCGTAACGGTAAAGGTGAAGTCGATGATATCGATCACTTGGGTAACCGTCGTGTGCGTTCTGTGGGTGAAATGACAGAGAACCAGTTCCGTGTTGGTTTAGTCCGTGTTGAACGTGCTGTTAAAGAGCGTTTAAGCCAGGCAGAAACAGATAACCTGTCTCCACAAGACTTGATCAATGCGAAACCAGTTGCTGCTGCAATCAAAGAATTCTTTGGTTCAAGCCAGTTGTCTCAGTTCATGGACCAAAACAACCCATTGTCTGAGATTACACACAAACGTCGTGTATCTGCGCTTGGTCCTGGTGGTTTGACACGTGAACGCGCGGGCTTTGAGGTACGTGACGTACATCAAACTCACTACGGTCGTGTTTGTCCAATTGAAACACCTGAAGGTCCAAACATTGGCTTGATCAACTCGCTTTCTGTTTATGCAAAAGCGAATGACTTCGGTTTCCTGGAAACACCATACCGTAAAGTTGTAGATGGTCGTGTAACCGATGATGTTGAATATTTATCTGCAATTGAAGAAGTGGGTACTGTCATTGCACAGGCGGACTCCGCTGTTGATAAAGATGGCAACTTGACTGAAGAAATGGTTTCTGTACGTCATCAAGGTGAATTCGTACGTATGTCGCCTGAGCGCGTAACACATATGGACGTTTCTGCACAGCAGGTTGTTTCTGTTGCAGCATCATTGATTCCATTCCTTGAACACGATGATGCGAACCGTGCATTAATGGGTTCAAACATGCAACGTCAGGCTGTTCCTACATTGCGTGCTGACAAGCCGCTTGTTGGTACAGGTATGGAAGCAAACGTAGCACGCGACTCAGGTGTGTGTGTGATCGCAAACCGTGGTGGTGCGATTGAATATGTTGATGCATCTCGTATCGTTATTCGTGTAAACGAAGATGAAATGATCGCGGGTGAAGCAGGTGTAGATATCTACAACCTGATCAAATATACACGTTCAAACCAGAATACATGTATTAACCAAAATGTCATTGTGAACTTGGGCGACAAAGTTGCTCGTGGTGATATCTTGGCTGACGGTCCATCGACTGACATGGGTGAACTTGCGCTTGGTCAAAACATGCGCGTCGCGTTCATGACATGGAACGGTTATAACTATGAAGACTCGATCTTACTTTCTGAGCGTGTACTTCAAGAAGACCGTTTAACGTCGATTCACATTCAGGAATTGTCATGTGTAGCACGTGATACCAAGTTAGGCGCAGAAGAAATTACTGCCGATATTCCTAACGTAGGTGAAGCTGCACTGTCTAAACTGGATGAGTCTGGTATTGTTTATATCGGTGCTGAAGTGACTGCAGGTGACATCCTTGTTGGTAAGGTAACGCCTAAAGGTGAAACTCAATTAACACCTGAAGAAAAATTACTTCGCGCAATCTTTGGTGAAAAAGCGGCTGACGTAAAAGATTCATCTTTACGTGTTCCGTCTGGCACTAAAGGTACGGTGATTGACGTTCAAGTCTTCACACGTGATGGTTTGGAAAAAGATGAACGTGCACAAGCAATTGAAAAAGCTCAGCTTGATGCATACCGTAAAGACTTGAAAGAAGAATACAAAATCTTCGAAGAAGCAGCACGTGAACGTATTGTTCGTTTGTTGAAAGGTCAAGAATCTAACGGTGGTGGTTCAACTAAACGCGGCGATAAACTTTCTGAAGACGTATTGTCTGGTTTAGAGCTTGTTGATTTACTTGAAATCCAGCCAAATGACGAAGCAATTGCTGAACGTTTAACTCAGATTCAGGTATTCCTGAAAGAGAAGAGCTACGAGATTGATGAGAAGTTTGCTGAGAAGAAGCGTAAACTTTCTACAGGTGATGAATTAACAACTGGCGTATTGAAAGTTGTTAAGGTTTACCTTGCAGTTAAACGTCGTATCCAGCCTGGTGACAAGATGGCGGGTCGTCACGGTAACAAGGGTGTTGTATCAAACATCCTGCCTGTTGAAGACATGCCGCATGATATCAATGGTGTACCTGTTGACATCGTACTGAATCCATTGGGTGTACCATCTCGTATGAACGTGGGTCAGATTCTTGAGACTCACTTGGGTATGGCAGCCAAAGGTTTGGGTGAGCAAATCGATAAGATGCTGCAACAGCAACGTGCGGTTGCAGAATTGCGTGTGTTCCTTGACAAAATTTACAACAAGGTGGGTGGCGAGCAGGAAGAGCTTGATAGCCTGACTGATGAAGAAGTCTTGAAACTTGCGGGCAACCTGCGTGCAGGTGTGCCTTTAGCAACACCAGTATTTGATGGTGCAGAAGAAAGTCAGATCAAGGAATTACTTGAACTTGCTGAATTGCCACGTTCTGGTCAAACGGTATTGTTTGATGGACGCACAGGCGAGCAGTTTGACCGTCCTGTCACTGTGGGCTACATGTACATGCTCAAATTGAACCACTTGGTTGATGACAAGATGCATGCGCGTTCAACAGGTTCCTACTCACTTGTTACACAGCAGCCGCTGGGTGGTAAGGCACAGTTCGGTGGTCAGCGTTTCGGTGAGATGGAAGTATGGGCACTGGAAGCATACGGTGCAGCATATACCCTTCAGGAGATGCTTACTGTTAAGTCGGATGACGTTGAAGGCCGTACCCGCATCTATAAGAACATTGTAGATGGCAACCATTATATGGACCCAGGTATGCCTGAATCGTTCAACGTATTGACCAAAGAGATCCGTTCTTTAGGTATCAACATTGAACTGAAAAATGGTGACTAAGACTCTCCCTTAACCCCTCTTCACGGAGAGGGGAAAAGCCCTCCTTTTATAAAGGAGGATTTTTCAGTTAAAAAACAATATTTGTGACCCAGTCGGGTGGGCCTGGCTCCCCGACACACGGAGAAAAAAATTGAAAGACTTGCTCGATATCATGCGTAAGAAAACGGATTCAGATGGTCATACACCAGTTGAATTTGACCGTATCCGTATTGGTCTTGCGTCACCAGAGATGATTAAGTCATGGTCTCACGGTGAAGTTAAAAAGCCTGAAACCATTAACTACCGTACTTTTAAACCTGAACGTGACGGTTTGTTCTGTGCCAAGATCTTTGGTCCAGTAAAAGATTATGAATGCTTGTGTGGTAAATACAAGCGTATGAAATACAAAGGTGTCATTTGTGAAAAATGTGGCGTTGAGGTAACAACCGCCAAGGTTCGTCGTGAGCGTATGGGTCACATCGAACTTGCATCTCCAGTGGCACACATCTGGTTCCTGAAATCATTACCGAGCCGTATTGGCTTGCTTCTTGATATGACATTACGTGATATCGAGCGTGTATTGTATTTCGAATCTTATGTGGTGACTGATCCTGGTATGACCCCGTTTGAAAAGTATCAACTTTTAACGGATGAAGAATACTACAACGCACTTGAAGAACACGGTGATGAATTCACTGCGAAAATGGGTGCGGAAGCAGTTCAGGATTTGTTAAAAGACATCGACCTTGAAGCGGAAATTGCACGTTTACGTGAAGAAATTCCTCAAACAACCTCTGAGACGAAACTTAAAAAAGCGTCTAAGCGTTTGAAATTGATGGAAGCTTTCAAGGAATCGAACAACAAGCCTGAATGGATGGTGATGAATGTACTGCCAGTACTTCCACCAGACTTGCGTCCGCTGGTACCACTTGAGGGTGGTCGTTTCGCGACTTCAGACCTGAACGACCTATACCGTCGTGTGATCAACCGTAACAACCGTTTGAAGCGTCTTCTTGACCTTGCAGCGCCAGACATTATCGTACGTAACGAAAAACGTATGTTGCAGGAATCTGTAGATGCGTTGCTGGATAATGGTCGTCGTGGTCGTGCGATTACAGGTTCAAACAAACGTCCATTGAAATCTTTGGCAGACATGATCAAGGGTAAACAAGGTCGTTTCCGTCAGAACTTACTTGGTAAGCGTGTTGACTATTCTGGTCGTTCGGTGATTACCGTTGGCCCTACTTTACGTCTGCATCAGTGTGGTCTTCCGAAGAAAATGGCACTTGAACTGTTCAAGCCGTTTATTTTCGCGAAACTACAAGCATCTGGTCAGGCAACAACCATTAAAGCTGCGAAGAAAATGGTTGAGCGTGAGACCCCAGAAGTTTGGGACGTTCTTGCTTCTGTGATTCGTCAACATCCAGTCATGTTGAACCGTGCGCCAACACTTCACCGTCTAGGTCTTCAGGCATTTGAACCGATCCTGATCGAAGGTAAGGCAATCCGTCTTCACCCACTCGTTTGTGCCGCGTTCAACGCCGACTTCGATGGTGACCAAATGGCGGTACACGTTCCATTGACATTGGAAGCACAGTTAGAAGCACGTGCATTGATGATGTCAACCAACAACATCCTGTCACCTGCAAACGGTGAGCCGATCATCGTACCTTCTCAGGACGTGGTCCTGGGTCTTTACTACATCACCCGTGATGCGGTAAACGCCAAGGGTGAAGGCATGGTGTTTGCGGATACGCATGAAGTGAACCGTGCCTTGGCGACAGGTAAAGTGAATATTCATGCGCGTGTCAAAGTACGTGTACATCAAACCGTGATTGATGAAAATGGTCATCGTGAAAAGCAGACCATTATTGTTGATACCACCCCAGGCCGCTGCCTGTTGTGGGAAGTGGTTCCACAAGGCTTAAGCTTTGACATGATCAACCTTGAGATGACCAAGAAAAACATCTCGAAGTTAATCAACTCTTGCTATCGTAAGCTTGGTTTGAAAGACACAGTTATCTTCGCTGACCAGTTGATGTATTTGGGCTTCCGTCAAGCGACGCGTTCAGGTGTGTCCGTCGGTATGGAAGACATGCTGATTCCGCCAACCAAACAGGTCATTATTGACAAGGCGGAAACTGAGGTTCGTGAAATCGAACAACAGTTTGAGCAAGGTTTCGTAACTGCGGGTGAGCGTTATAACAAGGTTGTCGATATCTGGGCCCGTACCAACGACCAGGTTGCGAAAGCGATGATGGACAACTTGTCTTATACCCTTGTGAAAAACAAGCAGGGTGAAGATGAGAAACAGAAATCATTCAACTCGATTTATATGATGTCTGACTCGGGTGCCCGTGGTAGTGCGGCGCAGATCCGTCAGCTTGCTGGTATGCGTGGCTTGATGGCGAAACCAGATGGTTCGATCATTGAGACACCAATTAAGGCAAACTTCCGTGAAGGTTTGACTGTACTTCAGTACTTCATCTCGACACACGGTGCGCGTAAAGGTTTGGCCGATACCGCATTGAAAACAGCGAACTCTGGTTACCTGACCCGTCGTCTTGTAGACGTGGCACAAGATTTGGTTATTACTGAATCTGACTGTGGTACAGCTGGCGGCCTGGTGATGACACCATTCATTCAGGGTGGTGACGTAATTGAACCATTACGCGATCGTGTATTGGGTCGTGTAACTGCTGAAGACGTACGTCGTGCATCTGACGATGAAGTTGTACTTCCTCGTGGTACCTTAATTGACGAGAAAATTGCTGCCCAGCTTGAGGAAGCGGGTGTCGATGAAGTTAAAGTTCGTTCAGTTATTGCGTGTGAATCTACATTCGGCGTATGTGCGAAATGTTATGGCCGTGACCTTGCACGTGGTCACTTGGTGAACCCAGGTGAATCTGTTGGTGTAATGGCTGCACAGTCAATTGGTGAGCCAGGTACACAGTTAACAATGCGTACGTTCCACGTGGGTGGTGCTGCGAGCCGAACCTCTGCTGCGAACAGTGTTCAAGTCCGTAACAAAGGTACTGTACGTTTCCACAACGTGAAAACGGTTCAACATGCCAAAGGTCACTTGGTATCCGTTTCACGTTCAGGTGAAATTGGTATTGCGGATGACTTGGGACGTGAGCGCGAGCGTTATAAACTTCCTTATGGTGCAAGCATCTTGTTGAAAGATGGTGAAGCTGTGGAAGCTGGTGGTATCGTGGCGACTTGGGATCCACATACACATCCACTCGTGACCGAAGTTGCAGGTAAGGCACGTTTCAGCCAGATCGCTGATGGTGTCACTGCAACCTCTAAGACGGACGATGCAACAGGTATGACCACTGTTGAAATCTTGCCTGTAACGGCACGTCCTGCTTCTGGTAAAGATTTACGTCCTGCAATCGTGTTGGATACAACCGATGGCGGCGAACAGTTCTACTTCCTGCCACAAAACACAATTGTAACTGTCCGTGATGGCGAAACAATTGGTGTGGGTGACGTTATTGGTCGTGTACCACAGGAATCTTCACGTACCCGTGACATTACAGGTGGTCTGCCACGCGTAGCTGACTTGTTCGAAGCACGTAAGCCGAAAGAGCATGCGATTCTGGCAGAAGTGTCTGGTATCGTGAGCTTTGGTAAAGAGACCAAAGGTAAGAACCGTTTAGTGATCACACCAGATGATGGTTCTGAGATCTACGAAGAATTGATTCCAAAATGGCGTCAAATCAACGTGTTCGAAGGTGAGCATGTCAACCGTGGTGAGACTATTTCTGATGGTCCACAAAACCCACATGACATCTTACGCTTGAAAGGCGAAGTGGCATTGACCAACTACATCGTGAACGAAGTTCAGGACGTTTACCGTCTGCAAGGTGTAAAAATCAACGATAAGCACATTGAGGTCGTGGTACGTCAAATGTTGCGTAAAGTTGATATCACTGATGGCGGTGACACAAGCTTCATCAAGGGCGAGCAAGTGGATTACATCCGTGTTGTTCAGGAGAACCAGGCTGTCTTGGCTCAGAACAAGTTCCCTGCGAAGTTTGAACGTCAGTTGATGGGTATCACCAAAGCATCGCTTTCTACTGACTCGTTTATCTCTGCTGCATCGTTCCAGGAAACAACCCGTGTGTTAACTGAAGCGGCTGTAACAGGTAAAGAAGATGACTTACGTGGCTTGAAAGAAAACGTTGTTGTGGGTCGCTTGATCCCAGCAGGTACAGGTCTTGCTTACCACTTGGAGCGTCGTCGCCAGGAAGCGGAAGCTGCTGAATTTGAACTTCACAATGATTTCAGTGAAGTTGACCAGGCATTTAGTCAAGCGTTGAACTCAGACCAGTTCTAAGTTCCAGCAAATCAAAGAAGGCACCTTGCGGTGCCTTTTTTGTGGAAAAAACAAGCAAATGTTACAGAAACACATTACAGCATTAGCACTTGATTACTTAATCAAGATAAATGCTTCATGAAAGCAGTCTATGCTACGTTCAATTGAGAGAGGAGAAGTTCTAATGAAAAAAATGATGATGATTGCGGGTGTTGGTCTAATGACAACCACATTGTTTGTGGGTTGCCAAAATGTAAGTCCAGAAAATAAGCGTATTGGTTCGGCTGCCATTGGTGGTGGTGCAGGTGGTGCTGTCGGAAAAGGTTTAGGCGGTAATATTGGCGCTGGACTGGGTGCGGCGATTGGTGCGGGTGTTGCTGCCAATGCAAAAGGTGCGAATAGTAAAAACACCAGAAACAGTGCGATTGGTGCTGGTGTGGGTGCGGCTCTGGGTGGTGCGGTTCTGGGTGGAGAGGCTGGTGCTGCGGTAGGTGGAGCACTGGGCGGTAGTGCTGGCGCAGCTTATGGTGAGAAAAAAGGCAAATACTAAATACTAGAATTTAGAAGTACGCCAAGTATTGTTTAAAAATTAGGAAGAAGCCCTTGTCTAGGATAAGGGCTTCTTTTTGTCATTTAAAGCGTCAATTTAATGATGATAAAAAATGGATAGTCTTTACAAAACATTAATCGATTGGGACATTCTAATAACACAATAAGATCAAACTCCCCATAAAAGAAGATTATGCTTTTTAGTAGAACCGAACAGGAGTGAGTATAGTCATGAAAAAAACAATGGGTTTAATTTCTACTTTGATGTTATCAGCAGTGATGTTTACAGGCTGCCAGAATATGACCCCATCTGACCAGCGTATTGGTGCGGCGGCGCTTGGTGGTGCTGTCGGTGGTGGCGTAGGTAATCATGTGGGTGGTGGTCTTGGTGCAGGTGTCGGTGCGGCAGCGGGCGCAGGTGTCGGTGCAAACGCCAAGGGTGGCAGCAGCAACTCAACCACAAGCAGTGCCATTGGTGCAGGTATTGGTTCCGTAATCGGTAAATCAATCTTTGGTGGTGATTCTGGTGCTGCGATTGGTGGTGCAATCGGTGGTGGTGCTGGTGCAGCCATTCAGGAAAAGAAAAAATAAGTTTTATCTGATTGATTTAAAAATGCCTGCAACTGATTGCAGGCATTTTATTTGAAAAAAGACTGGTTAAGAGCTGGCTTTGGGTTTCTTACGACGGATGTATAAAACCTTTTCAACTTCTGCAATTCGCGTTCCCGCATCATCCACAATATTCAATGTATAGTTTCGAAACACAGGTTCATGATTTTCAGCCAGTTGCTTAATTTCCGCAATTTCAGTGGCACTGAGCTGTATATCCGCATAGACGGTGCTGCGACCTGGTGATAGGAAATTAATCGAGGCACTTTTATCCCACACAATGTATTTATGGCCTAAATGGTGCATCAGGATCAGCATATAAAATGGATCAACCATTGAATATAAACTGCCACCAAAATGTGTCCCAACAATGTTACGGTTTTTTCGGGTGAGCGGCATTTTGACACGGATGTGGTAATTGTCCAGATCAATGGTTTCAATTGCGATTCCTGCACCACGGTAAGGGGAGTAGTGATTGATCATAAATTTGGAAACCACAGGAATGGTTCGAATTTTTTTGAAAATGTCTTTCATGGTCAATTTTTTTTCTTGCAACTCTATTCATACTCCATAAGTATCATTTTTATTGTATCGCTGGCAATGGCTGTTTTATGACCATGCCGACTGAAAACAAAATGGGAAGGAATTATGCAAGTACAAGTAAAAACCGTCACCACATCTGATCAGCAAACACTTTGTGTCAAAACATGGGGTGATGAGAAAAAGACACCATTGGTGCTGGTACATGGCTATCCAGACAATCAGGAAGTATGGGAACCGATTATTGAGAAGTTGGTAAATGACTATTTTGTCGTGACCTACGATGTTCGTGGTGCAGGGCTGTCTTCCATTCCTAAACGCATCAAGGATTATCGTTTACCACGTTTATCGCTGGATTTGCAGGAAGTGGTTGATCAGGTTCTGCCAAACCGTAGTTTCCATATGGCAGCGCATGACTGGGGTTCTCTACAGTCTTGGGAATCGGCAACTGAGCCAAAACTAAAGGGCCGCTTATTGTCCTATACCACCATTTCAGGACCTTGTCTGGACCACGCCTCTCTGTATCTACGTGAGAAATTTAAGTCTGCTCCAAGCAATGTCTTGAAGATGCTGACTAAATCATGGTACATCGGTGCATTCCATTTACCATTGCTTGCACCAACAGTATGGACATTCTTTAGTCCAGAGAAATGGGGCAAGATTTTAAGTGGTCTGGAGAAAAAACAGGATCTACCATTGAATGCCAATATTGTGGCGGATGGTAAATATGGAATTAACCTGTACCGTGCCAACTTTATTCCATCCTTGACCCAGCCACGCCAGCGTTATGCACAGTGTCCTGTACAGGCAATTGTGTTAAAGCGCGACGCGTTTGTCAGTCCTGAATACATTACGGAATCCATGCCAAAATGGGTGGAGAAGTTTGAATATACCGAGCTGGATGCCAATCACTGGGCGGTACTCAGCCAGCCAGAAAAGATTGCTGAACTGATCCGTCAATTTATCCAGCGTCAGGCGGCCTAAGGCTTTAGCGGATTATTCAGAATAAAAATCACATAAGAACGATCACAATTCGGCGATATTTTCAGCTAGGTTTTCATGAATCTGCTAGAATGTCGCCTTTTCTTTGCTCCTGAATTTTTTCATGAATGCTGTCGTCATTGCGATTGCCGTGATGTTTATCCTGTCACTGGCACGCGTTTCTGTTGTTCTCACATTGGTGGTCTCCGCCATTATTGGCGGTCTGGTCGCAGGTCTAAGCCTTTCTCAAACGGTCGAAGCCTTTAATGCAGGGCTGGGGGATGGTGCTGAAGTTGCCTTGGCCTATGCTGTGCTCGGTGCTTTTGCATTGGCGCTTTCAAAATCAGGCCTGCCTGATTTACTTGCCCATAAACTGATTGGTTTATTAGGTATGGAAGCAGGGAAAAGTCAGGAAAAAAAGGTGAAATATCTTTTATTGACCATTTTACTGATTGCAGCCATTTTCTCCCAGAACCTGATCCCTGTACATATCGCCTTTATTCCAGTATTGGTGCCGCCATTATTAAAGGTGATGAACCACCTAAAGCTGGACCGACGGGCAGCAGCGTGTGTACTGACGCTGGGTCTGGTTGGGACCTATATTTTCCTGCCAGTTGGTTTTGGTGCGATTTTCCTTGAACAGATTCTGATGGGGAATATCAACAAGATTGGTGCGGCCTATGGGTTGCATGTCGAGCGTGGCATGATGCCATTGGGGATGGCGATTCCTGTGCTGGGCATGGTGATCGGTACGCTGGTGGCGGTGTTTGTCAGCTACCGCAAGCCACGTGACTATATTGACCGCTCAATCAGCCCTGTCACCACCATTGACCTGGACAAGCCACTTCGGGCAACTGCACAGTCGGATTATGACCTGAAAGCGGATGCTGAAGAACTCAGGCATGAAGCAGGGAATGTACCTTATATCTCGAAGAAAACCATGTTGATGGCCCTGCTTGCCATCGCCTTAACCTTGGTGGCACAGTTGTATTCGGGTTCAATGATTTTGGGTGGTTTGGTCGGCTTTGCAGTACTGTCGGCATCTGGCATTTTTAAATGGCAGGATGCTGATGATGTGTTTGTACAGGGCATGCGTATGATGGCGCTGGTGGGTTTCATCATGATTTCGGCGGCGGGTTTTGCCTCAGTGATGACCCACACTGGTGATATTAACCATTTGGTCAATGGCGTGGTGCACATTATTGGTGACAATCATGCGTTGGCTGCATTCCTGATGCTGTTTATTGGTTTGTTTGTCACCATTGGCATTGGTTCTTCGTTCTCAAGTGTGCCTGTGCTGGCAGTGATTTATGTGCCTTTGTGTGTACAGTTTGGCTTCTCACCCTTGGCCACCATTGCGCTGATTGGAACAGCGGCGGCACTGGGGGATGCAGGTTCACCTGCCTCTGATTCGACTTTGGGACCAACCGCTGGTTTGGGTGTTGATGGTCAACATGATCACATTTGGGATACTGTTGTGCCAACATTTATACACTTTAATATCCCACTGCTTATTTTTGGCTGGATTGCCGCAATGGTTTTATAATGAATAGAGAATGGTTCCATAAGGAACCATTTTTTATATTAAGAAATAATAAAATATCATTTATATTAAATATAATAATTATGGTTGTTAAATAATAACCATATTTATTTTAAACTACCTTAATATGAATAATTGCTATTTATTTATCATGGAAGAAATAAAGTGACATTTTTTGTCTTTTATTGCTGTTTATTATATTAAGTTCTGATTTTATTTTGTAATAAAACTAAATTTATTTAGTGTATACTTTAAAAGATTTATTTTAAATATATCTTTAAGCTGGTTAATTCTGATAAAAATACTTGGTTTTCAATTGGTTAATCCTAGTGAATTGGTTTGATTTATAAATAATTACATATCTTTACAAATTTATATTGTTGTTAATCAGATGCTTGTAAAAATAATTAAATTGGTCGGAATTAATATGTATTGCATAAAATAAAAAGACATGATTATTATTAAATACAGGTTGAAATTTTGATTAAAGAGGTTTTTTTAAATGCTAAAAAAATTATTAGTTATTACATTATTGGGGTTGTCTTCAACTGCATTTGCTGGCGGTTTTCAGGTTAAGGTGGGTGGCAGTGTAATTTCACCCACAGATGAGACAAAAATCACTGGCTTGGGCACTTTAAAGGCAGATTATGAATATGCATTTACCCCATCGGTAGAGTATTTCCTGGGTGATACGCCATTTTCTGCGGAAATCTTGCTGGCAACTCCAATCTCACATGATGTGAGTCTGGATGGCACCAAGGTGGCAAAGCTTAAACATTTACCACCGACTATCACTGCAAAATATAACTTTAAAAATGCAACTGGTTTTACGCCATATATTGGGGTAGGTGGTACAGCTTTTGTGGCATGGGATGAGAAAGGTGTCGGTCCTTTGGCTGGGGATAAGGTAAAAGTAAAAGAAGACTTTGGTTTTGCTGGGCAGTTGGGTTTTACTTTCCAGCCAGCCGATGCGAAAAACTGGGGTGTGTTCTTTGATGCGCGTTACGCACAGCTCAGCCCTGAAGTAAAAATAAATGGTACCAAGCTCACCGATTTGGATATTAATCCAATGGTATACACGCTGGGCTATAGTTATAAATTCTAAACCCAGCCTTTACATGAGGAGCCTCGCAGTTACGCGAGGCTTTTTTATTTTGCAATTTGGCTATAAAACAGATACAGGTTGAAAACATGGAGTTTTGTATGCTGGAAATAATTTAAAGTCATGTGGAGTAAAGGGTATGAACAAACTGCTGGCCTATGGAGTATGGGTTTCCTTAATGGCCTTGCCACAGGCACATGCGGCAAGTTTCTCCTGTAAAGCCGCCAAATTAAAAGCTGAACAGCAAATCTGCCAGAATATTGGGCTGAATGATGCTGATGTAAAACTGGCAACCACCTATCAGATTATTCTGCATGCATTGCCAATGGGCGGGCGGGATGCAGAAAAGGACAAGCAGTTCCAGTGGTTAAAGCAGCGTAATTCCTGTGGGGCCAATACACCATGCCTGAAACGTGCCTATGCACAGCGACAGTTGCAGCTTGACCAGTTGTTGCAGGATCGCGTGCTGAGTCACGGACCATTTTAATGGCGGGTGCGTATAAAAAAATTTAGTCCTAAGGATTGAAAAATCATGGAAATACTCCATTCATAAATCATTCTAAATTTAAGCCTCACAAATAAGGAGTGATTTATGAGTGAACAAGCCTCAAAAAATTATAGTTTCCAAGCTGAAGTTGCTCAGTTATTGCATTTGGTGACGCATTCCCTCTATTCCAATCCTGAAATTTTCCTGCGTGAATTGATTTCCAATGCATCGGATGCCTGCGATAAGCTGCGTTTTGAGGGGATCAACCATCCTGAATATTATGAAAATGATCCAGACCTGCACGTTCGTGTCATTCTGGATAAAGACAACAAGACCTTGACCATTTCAGATAATGGTATTGGTTTAAGCCAGCAGGAAGCGATTGACAACCTTGGTACCATTGCAAAGTCAGGCACCAAGGACTTTATGTCCAAACTGACAGGTGACCAGAAAGCCGATGCGCAACTGATTGGCCAGTTTGGTGTGGGTTTCTATTCAGGCTTTATTGTTGCCGATAAAATCACGGTGGAGTCCCGTCGTGCGGGGCTGGATGCGGCCGAGGGTGTGCGCTGGATCAGTGGCGGTACAGGCGAATTTGAAGTTCAGCAAATTGATAAAGCGAGTCGTGGTAGCGACATCATTCTGCATTTACGTGATGATGCGCTTGATTATCTTGAATCGTGGAAAGTCAAACAGATCATCAATAAATATTCAGACCATATTAGCCTGCCAATCCAGATGCAAAAAGAGGTCTGGCAAGAGGAAGAGGTTGCCGAGGGTGAAGAGCCTAAAGGCGGCCAGATGGTCAAAACCGATGAATGGGAAGCAATTAACTCGGCCAGTGCGTTGTGGACCCGTAGCAAGAGCGAGATTACTGACGAACAGTATATCGAGTTCTATAAAAACCTCAGCCATGACTTTGCTGAGCCATTGGCATGGGCACACAACCGTGTTGAGGGCAGTACCGAATATACCCAGCTGCTGTATATCCCAAGTCAGGCGAAGCAGGATTTATTTACCCGTGAGGCAAAGGCGGGTATCAAGCTCTATGTTAAACGTGTATTCATCATGGATGAAGCAGACAACCTGATTCCAAACTACTTGCGTTTCGTTCAGGGCGTGGTGGACAGTGCCGACCTACCATTGAATGTCAGCCGTGAGTTGTTGCAGGAAAGCCGCGATGTCAAAACCATTCGTGAGGGCAATGCCCGCCGTGTTCTGACCTTGCTGGATGGCTTGGCAAAATCGGAAGATGGGAAAGATCAGGAAAAATTCAAGACGTTCTACACTGAATTTGGTTCAGTGTTAAAAGAAGGTTTGGGTGAAGATACGGGTAACCGTGAGCGTATCTTAAAGCTGTTACGTTATGCGACATCGACCAATGATGAAATCTCAACCTCTTTGGCTGACTATAAAGCCCGCATGAAAGAGGGGCAGAAAGCCATTTATTATGTAACAGCGGATAACTTAACCGCCGCGAAAAATTCACCACAGCTTGAAGTGTTCAAGAAGAAAGGCATCGAAGTGTTACTCATGGCAGACCGTGTCGATGAGTGGGCAATGAATTTTGTCTTTGAATTTGATGGTACGCCATTACAGAACGTGTCTAAAGGTGCGGTGGATTTAGGTGATTTACAGGATGCGGATGAGAAAAAGGCGCTTGAGGAAGCGGCTGAACAATTTAAACCTGTGGTGGAACGTTTAAGCACTTCATTGAAGGACAAAACCAAGGAAGTCCGTGTGACCACCCGTTTGGTTGACTCACCTGCATGTTTGGTCACCAGTGAGGGTGAACTCTCTCCACAGTTGATCCGTATGCTGAAACAGGCAGGTCAGGCGGTTCCTGAAAGCAAGCCAACGCTGGAAATTAACCCTGAACATCCATTGGTGAAAAAACTGGAAAGCTCAGCGCAGTTTGATGACCTTGCCAATGTGATTTTTGATCAGGCGGTGATTGCGGAGGGGGGCTTGCCAGAAGACCCAGCGGCTTATGTCAAACGCATCAATAGCCTATTGTTGAAGTAAGCCCTTAAATAATAAAAAAACCTCTGATCCGTCAGAGGTTTTTTGTCTCTATGGATAACATTAAAGTTATCCACAGTTGTGCTGATATTTTCATCAGAAATGCATCTCAAAGGACATTTGATAGTTGAAATGATTGTCCTGTTTATCGGATGGAATATTTAAATAATGAATATCGTTTTGCATAAAGATCCAGTTGCGCCAGACGGGGCGTTTCCAGGAAAAGTAAGGTCCCCATTCATTGACGCGCAGCTCCCTGTTTTCATAGTCACCCGTACTGAAAACACCATAGCTAATATTGTTTTTGGACAGCAGCGATAGTTTCTGGAACGTACGGTTACTCCATGTATATTCTTCATTCTGGCTTTTAGAGACATTCAACTGGGTTGAAAACAGGCTGTGATACTTAAGCTGCTGGGTTAAATCCAGATTGGTTTCCGCATAGTTCTTGCTGCTTGAACCATAGCGGAAGATTTGTGCGGTATCCAGATGCATACCTGAGGCTAAGGCCCAGTTCTTCTTTGCTAAAAACTGGACATAAATATCTGTGTCAGAATTTGTGCCTAGATCAAGATCATTGTTAAAGGGTAGCCAGCCTGAAAGGGTTGACCAGCCTGCACTGATCGGATTTGCTGTGGCTATGGTTTTATGCGCACTATGCTTGGTATTTTTTCCCAGTTTCTTTATGGTTTGGGGCTGTTGTGCGCGTTGCCACAATGAATCGTCACCAAATACCTGCATGAGTTCCTGTCTGAGTTGTTCATCACCTGACTCATTGTTGAAGTCTACAGGCGTGGTGCAGGTTAAGGTGTGGATTAGGTGGTATTGGCGTTGAAAAGAGTGTTTAGCGATGGAAATGGGTGAGCGAACCACATGTCTGTTTAAGGGTAAAAATATGGGAAAGAATGGGCTGATTAGATAACCCAGACACAGGTTGCCAACAATCAAGAAATACACAGGCAAGGCGTATTGTTGATTCATGCTGAAATGAAGAAAAATAAAAGAGGATAAATATAGTAAACAAAGCTTAAACCTATATTTATTGAGGAAATAATTTTTACAAATGAAAAAGCCCAATCGCTATATTGATTGGGCTGTTGCCTAGTTTAGCTGTGTTTAAAATAGGGTTTCAAGACGAATGAATGTGCTGACATAATGGCTACGGTCTTCGCGGTGGTCATTGAAGTAGTTCAGGTCGCCCTGCACATAGAACCATTCACGCCATAGGGGCTGACGCCATGAAACAAAAGGCCCCCAACTATTGAGGCGTAGGTTGTTGTCATTGTAGTAACCACCAGTATAAATGCCATAGTTGAAATTATTGTGGGCAAAGAACTGATGTTGGCGGAATGTCCTGTTTTCCCAAGTCAGGTCATCATCCTGTTCATCGGCATAGATCAGGCTAAACTGGTTGGATAAAAAAGGCTGGTTGGGACGTGCGTGGACCAGTTCCAGATTGGTGCGCAGGTAGTTTTCACTATCACTGCCGTAACGATAAATCTGTTCGGCGTTGAAATGGAAGTCATTGCGTAGGGTCCAGTTTTTTTCAGCCCTTAAGCGTAGGTAGACATCATCACCTGAACGGATACCAATATCGGCATCGGTCTCAAAAGGTAGTCGTTTGGAAAAATTTGAAAAACGTAGCGCAATAGAGCCGTTGTTATCCCGCGCCTGTTTGGAATCAAGCTTTTTGCTGGAATCCTGATTCGGTTGATTGTTGATGTTGGCAATATTGTTGTCAAACTCATCGTCCAGCGTATCATCACCGAAGACCAGACTCAGGCGTTTCTCCAGAGTGGGAAGTTTAATCTTCCCTCGAATACGGGGTTTCACCTCGTAATTGTCGTATTCATTCCAGTAGTTGTCGAGCATAAAACGGATGGTGGCGGAAGCAGGCTTTTCTGGATCTATCTCCCCAAACCAGTCATCAATCTTAACTGAGGTGCGGTCAGCCCATTCGCGGATATTGCGCTGTTTGCGGTCAATCCATGTTCTGTCTTCCGTTTCCGCCGTTGGGGGTACAATTGGCTGATTGGACTGTTCAGGAAAAACAGTTGGGGTCGCATCCACCCATTTTGGAATATAGTCCAGAAAATTTTCAGATGTCGCCGCTTCCGTCTGTGGAGGTTGGGGCTGCGGTGGATTCTGTGGCTCAGTGTTTGAAGCCGCATAGACCACGCTGGCTGAACCTAGAGAACACGCCATAAAGCTATAAAATAGAGGTCGTGACACTGTTTTTGGGAAAATCATCATAATGCAGGCTTATATATTGTTCTTGACTCCACTCTTGATGATTTACTGAATAAAATCAAGTGATAGACACAAAAAGTAGTCATATCAACAAAGCTTGTTGACACTTGGTTGGAAGATGTTTCAGAGGTAGATAGTGAACAGGTCAATCAGTGGAAAATAATGGATTGTAATAAAAGTCCATCATCTCCAACCACAACTGAAATATTGCAGGGAAAATGATGGACTGAGAGGTAAAATTTAGAATGGTTTTAAGATGATTCTGATGCCGCACTGCTTTCCAGTGCCTGATAAAGGTCATGTACGGAAATGGGTTGTGGCAGGCGGCTAATCACCTGACGGATCAGTTGCCAGGTATATCCCTCGGCACGGTCCAGCAATAGATATGGATAGGCCTGGTCTTCACTGGATAGCCTAACGCGTTCTGAACCGTGAATGATGCGGATTTTCTGGCGTTCCCTTAACAGGATAACAGGGGTCAGGAACGTTGCCGCAGTTTCCTCGAATGGAATGAATTTCTGGGTATTGATAAATGATACGGGAATATAAGGATATACCCGCTGGTCGCGCTGCCAGACCAGTGTGCCATTCATGACACATTCATTAAACAGGGTTTCATGCTGGTGGTAATGCTGCTTGAAATTTGTCCAGCTGGTCTGGTGGATCGAGCTGGTTCTGGTGTGACGCTGGTCGGTATAGGCCTGTAGGATGGTGGTCGCATATTCAATGTTGTGTGTACCCACGAGCACCACATAATGCGAGAACTGGCCCTGTGCATACAACTGCTCTGCAATAAAAACCTGTGCAGATTCCCAGATTGGCTGTGCGTCATTTTCTGCCTTGAGATAGAGCCAGTCAATTTTAATGTTCTGGTCAATGTCATTGTGCAGATCAACACGGTAAAGCGAAGGGAATGTACGTGCGTCAACACGTTCCAGGCGGCACAGCAAACCATCCAGATTGAAGTCTTTCAGTGCGATCGGCTTGGCCTTGTTCAGGTTCGCTGTAGGGCGCACATTCTGTTTAAAGCTTGATTTGGCACGTGTGGTGGTCGCTGTGGATGCAACAGGCTGGATTTTTTCCTGAATAATCGCTTCCAACTGTGACTGAAAGTTTTCGGTTTCTTCTCTCATTATCGACAGTGCATCCTTATGGGCTGCCTGATCTGAAAGGGCATCTGTTGAATTCTGATGCATGGGTTCCAGAACAGGGATGAGGTGTTCAAGCTCGTCATCTGTTTTTACATAGTCGCTGGCATGGCGCTGTAGCCAATTTAACGCATCCTGGGATGAGTTCATCCACGGGCTTTTAAGGAAAGACAGGGCTGGGCGAATCACCCAGACTTGCCAGTGCTGTGCCTGACGTAACGCGGCCCAGCCCATGTCCCCAGAAGCGAACAGGGCATTCTCGACGCGCCCCATAAAGTTAAAGGTGCCACGGTAAGTCATGGCGTAGCCATAATCTGCGAGTTCTTCTGCGGAAAACTCTTCATTCTGGATAAATTGTTTAAACGGAATCAACTGGTCCTGAAAGGCAGGATCGTCACAAGATGCACAAATGTCTTTAATACGTTGTTTTGATTTTGCAATTTCAAAAAGCGAAGTTTTATTGTCATTGAGCCCATCAATGAGAGTTTTGAGCTCATCAACCAAAAGAGCTTTCTCTAATACGTCCATCGATAGTTTCCTTAGAGATAGGCTTGAGCCTGTTTTAAATAGTGAAGCAGTACAATATTGACAGCAATCTCTAACAGTTTGTATTCAGTTGTAGTCGTTGAAGTATGCTGTTTCGCCCACGTTACAAGCTGTTCAATGCATATTTGTTCTGGTTGGGTCTGACCGTTAATGAGGGCTTGTAACGCTTGCATTTCCATAACAAAAGAATGTCACTTTATGACGATTATAGAAGAAAACAATGCAAAATCCATAGCCTATGAGTTAGTAAAAAATCTCATTTAGCTATTCCAAATAGAGAAATTGTTCATGGTTTAGCTTTGAAAATAAAAACATTTTAAAAGTATGCATCGGTTAATTAGATCACAAAACTAAATTGTATCTGTAAATTTATGGCTGAGTTGTGACCAGCCGCACATATCTGCTGGTGAAAAGCCCAGCAAACAGGAGCGCTTAAAAAATGACGGAATGATGACCGTGGATAAAAGGTGGTTTTTTGATGATAAAAGGTTGATATAAAAAGAAATTATACAGGTCTGTATATGAATGGGTAAGCTTCGGCCTGATGTTGAAGCTTACCCAATCAATGACCAGCATTATTGAGGCTTGATTTCGCAACTTTCATCATTACATTGCGCAGCATCATCCTGCTCAATTTCTATTATTGCTGACTGGGCCTGTTGCAGCACCTGCAAGAAAATCTCACGTGGTTGTGCGCCAGAAAGTGCGAGTTTCTGGTCAAACACGAAAAACGGCACCCCTGTGATGTTGAGCTGTTCGCGGGCAATTTTTTCATCGTGACGAACAAAATCGGCCAGTTCATCTGAATCAAGCACATACTCGACTTCGGCATTGTCCAAACCAATCCGTGAGGCAATTTCCTCAACCACCTCACGCTCACCAATCGCCAGGCCCTCAGTCATGTAGGCATGGAAAAAGGCCTCTTCCGCCTCATTGCCCAGACCCTTGCTCTGTGCCAGATGAATGATGCGGTGGGCATTGAAGCTGTTGCCTGAGTTGGCTTTCTGCCATTGAAAATCAATGCCCTCAGTAGCCGCCATTGCAGCTACATTACGTTCCATCTCCTCCATTTCGGCATAGCTTCGATCATATTTCCTGGCTAGGCGCTCAGTATTGGAGCCCTCATGTTTTGCAGGCGCGTTTGGGTCAAGTTCATAACTGTGCCAATGCACCTCCAGTTCAATACCTGCCTCTGCCGCCACATGCTCAAGACGTTTTTTACCGATATAACAAAAAGGACAGACCACATCTGACCAAATATCCACACGCATGGCGTATCTCTTCAATTCTAGTTAAACAGATAATAGGGGCGAAGCCACTGAATTTAAAGCGATGAAAATGTAATGCTCCGTTACGAGAATTGAAATAAAAAATGATAAAACAGAGGCCTGTTATTGATTAGACTGGGTTTTACAACATAAAAAATATAATTAAATCTGGAGGCGATATGCGCCGTTTTTTATTCTTTCTTGCGCTCTTGGTGAGCTGTATCGGTTCTTTTTTCCTGTATCAACATCGTCTGCAACAACATGCGGTCAACAGTCAGCAAATGTTTGAGGTGGTGATGGCGGAGAAAATGCGTGAGCTCTATGATCAGGCGCAAGACTGGTCAGCTCCTGTAAAGCTGGATGTGCATGATTCGCGTTTGTCGGGTGATTACAAGGTGATGTCTGAGTTCCTGCTCACCTACTGGATGCAAAACATTGAGGAGCGTAACCATTATTTACGGCAACTGAAAGAAGTGCACTGGGACACGTTTTTAGATGTGGAACGTTTGGATCAGGATCGCCAGCGGAATTATAGGGAAACAGAACAAATGCTGGCTGATGTGAATAAAATCTCAGCTGAATATGAACAGGAACGGCAGCATATCCAGTTACGCGCACTTGAACAGGCAAAAAGCCTTGCGATCCACCATGACATGAGAAGGTCGCTGCAAGAAAAACTGGAGAACAACCTGAAAGCGGATAAGGCCCATGACATTTTTCCGATTGAGCAGCAGATCATTACCAAGGCACAGGCCATGTTTGATATGCTGAAAAACAGCCAGTGGCAGCGCAAAGATAAAACCATTCTGTTTCATGAGACCTCTCAGGTGAAAAAGTTTAATACGCTTTATCAGGAAGTTCTCAGGCTGAACAGCAAGATGGAGAAAATTAAGAAAAATAATGCCGAGGTGTTGGAGGAGGAACTGTAAGTAAACTGCAAATTATTATAAGGAAGCTCTAAATCAACCCATTTGAAATGAAGAATTTTAAGGTATGAATTTGTTAGAACTGTTTTATAAGGTCAGGCCTTTTGTATTGCCTTATAAGTTACTGGTTGTGGTGACGCTGGTGCTGACACTGATCGGTGCCTTAACTGCACAGGTAAATGCGTTGACCTTGCAGTATGCGGTCGACCGCATCAATGCCGTGGTTGAATCGGGACAGGGTTTGAATGCAGGCGGGCATATTCTGGTCACCATCAGTGTGATTTTATTGTCCAAGGAAGTGATCAATATCTTCATCCAGTTTGGACAGAAATTTTTTGGGGAGAAGTTAAGGATTTTGGTTGCACAGGATGTGGCGCAGGCCATCATCGTCAAATTCCTGCAATATCGGCTGGCTTTCTTTACCCAAGATGACAATCAGGCGGGAAAATTGCAAACCCGTATTGATCGGGGCATTGGCTCCATTACCCGACTGGTTCAGATCTTCTTTATTGATATTTTTCCGTTGTTTAGCAGTGCCATTATTGCGCTGTGCCTGATGTTCTATGCCAATGTCTGGATTGGTTTGGTAGCGCTGTGCATTGTGCCGATTTATTTCTGGATTACCTTTAAGCAGGCACAGAAACTGGGTGGAACACGGCGCAATTTACGTGATGGCCGCGAGCGTAAAAGTCAGGGTATTTTGAGTATTATTAATTCCATTACCGTTATTAAATCCTTTAACCGTGAACAAATCGAGGCCGAGAAACAGCTCAGCCTACAAAAACAGCTTACTGACAACCAGATGCATACCCGTCAGCTCAGCTTTTTATTTGATGGACTAAAAACCTTTATTGAACAGATTGGCGTGGTGTTTATTATCATCCTGACCGCTTATTTTGTGCTGGTCGGTGATATGAGCATAGGCATGATCATGTTTCATATCCTACTGTTTAATAACGTGTCTGCACCCATCCGTTCATTGCACCGCATCTATGATGAAGTAAATGATGCGATGATTTATGCGGAAAGCTTCTTCAAGATATTGGAAGCCGATGATGAAATTGAAACCTCTGGAAAGCTCAAACCAAAGCCACTGACAGGCAGGTTTGAACTGAAACAGGTGAATTTTTCCTATCCCAATGGTTTTCATGCACTGAAAGATATTAACCTGACCATACAGCCAAACAAGATCACTGCACTGGTGGGCTTGTCGGGGGCAGGTAAATCAACTCTGATCAGTTTATTGGATAAATTCTATTTACCGCAGTCGGGAGAAATCCTGCTCAACGGCACGCCATTAAACCAAATCGACACCCAGTATTTGCGTGACCATATTGGTCTGGTGCTGCAAAAGAACCATATCTTTCAGGGCACCATTGAGGAAAATATTCGCTATGGCAAGATGGATGCAACACAGGACGAAATTATCCTTGCCGCTCAAAAAGCCTCCATCCATGAGCAGATTTTGAAGTTGCCACAGGCTTATCAGTCCGATGCCCTATTACTTTCGGGGGGGCAGCAGCAACGTATAGCCATTGCACGGATGTTCCTGAAGAATCCGCCAATTATTTTTCTGGATGAACCCACTGCAAGCCTTGATGCGATTGCAACCGAACAGATCAAGCATAGTCTGGATGAGATCAAGCAGGGTCGTACCGTGATCATTATCTCGCATAGCCTTTCCCAGATTATTGATGCCGATTATACCTATGTGATGCAGGACGGCATGATTGTGGAGCATGGTGAACATCATCAGCTTTACCAGCAACAGGGTGTGTATAAAAATATCTTTGATGCGATGGCAAAGAGTCTCAATATTGAGAAAATTTCCAAGACCTTTGAGGGCGATGATGAGGAGGAAACGCACAGTTAGCCATGTTCATCATCCTGTTGGAAAAGTCTTTATATTTTTGGATTAATCAAAAATCTTGTCCGCTGCCTGAAATGGCAAGCTCACCACATCAATCGCCACTGCAAATGGCAGCAGCACCAGTTTTTCAAAAGGATTCATGCCAGATTTGGATGTGTAGCTTTCCTCTTTCTGGGTATAAATGGTGACCTGATAAGGCTTGCTTAAGGCTTTTAATGAAGTTAGGTTGTTTGCGGCGGGGTAGACCACACCCGCCAGCTTAACATCGAAGCAGAAGCGTTGCGCCTGCATCCGTTCGTCACTGGAGGAAGAACATTCCTTGGCGCCATTTTCAATAAAAAACTCCAGATCTTTTTTGCTTAAATCCTCTTTAAGCTTTACATAGGAAAGTGGCAAGGTGCCCGAAAAATTGCCATCATTCTTTTCAGAATAAAAGTTTAGGTCTCGTGTGATCTGAATATTTTTAGGGTCAAGCTTGCTAATCAAGGTCACAAACTGGGTTCCACCCTGCGTGAGAATATAGCTATTCTTTTGTCCTGCAATCACGATGCTGTCTCTGGGTAAATTTAGGGCTGCCTGTGCAGGCCGTCCGAAAGCAACCACATTGTCTTCAACCAAAGTGACTCTGGTGGTTCGATTATAGGTTTTACCATCTTTGGTGATCAGGGTTTTGGTGGCACAGCCTGTTAAAAATGTAGCAATGATTGCTGCACCAAGTGTTGCCTTGCTTAGGATTGAAGACATCCATTTACTCCTAATATTTTGAATTCTAAATTAAAATAATGATTGATATAATCCTGAGGGAACGATAATAAAAAATCTTTGTATAAGCGAGGGTTTTATCAACCAAGTATGACCATTTTTACAAAGATTAAACATGGCCAGTCTCAAACATGGATTTTATCTTTGGTTCAAATTTTGAATCATGGTGACCGTTTATCTGAGCCATACTGAATCGAACAGCACTTTGATGTAGCCTATTCATAGATGCTTTTATTTAACTCACTGTTTTCTTATGGATGAGAGATATTTGGAGCAAGCGATGAACTTTCTAAAACGATCTGCCTTTCTTTCCCTATTTGCTTTTATGGCGTTACCAACCGTGCAGGCAGACGAGGTGACTACATTGCCAACAATTCGTGTTATGGCTGAATCTGAGTTGCGTGAAGAAGTGGGACCTGTTCCATTTCAGGAAGACATGAAAGTGCGTCAGGCCTTACAACACCGTATATATAAGACCCATAGTGATATGCAGAATGAGCCAATAAAAGAAACTACGGCGACGGTCGATTATCAGCCGAAAGTAGCCGATCCTGATCCATCGCAGATTCCATTGACATTGCAACCCTATAATATTTTTGCTGTGGCGGCGGGTTTTCAGTCATCAGACCCAACCAATGGGCTTTTTAAAATGTTGCAACCTTTTAATATTACTCGTGATAATGTCGATGGTGTTCGCGAGGGGACAATAAAAATTAATTTTGATGAGGTTCTGAGATTACAGCAGCAGATTCGGGATAGCTTAAATAACTCTCAAAATAATTTGTGGATGCGTTGAGTGGTCGCCTAAATCATGTTGATGTGATGATGTAGTATTTAAAAGATTTTTAGATGGAGGGGGATGCTGGCAAGTTGGCATCTCTATTAAAGCAAAATGTTATGGTTATCATCTGCTACACTGCAATTTAATATAGGAATATATTGCAAGGATAAGTATGATGCTTTCACGTAATCAAATTATTAAAAATGCACGTAAATTTAGTAAAGACTAGAAAGATGAAAGTAGTGAGAAAGCTGAATCACAAACTTTCTGGAATGAGTTTTTTGCAGTGTTTGGGATTAGCCGCCGTCAGGTTGGGATTTTTGAAGCAAAACTGACTAAACTCAATGGACATCGTGGTTTTATTGATGTGTTTTGGGCGGGGAAATTAGTTTGTGAACAGAAAAGCAGAGGACAAGATTTAGATAAAGCATTTCATCAGGCGATTGAATATTTAGAAGCAACGGTAAAAGTAAGTCCTCAAGATTTACCTCGATATGTCATTGTTTGTGATTTTGAGTTTTTACGGTTGTATGATTTAGAATATATGGGGTTCAACAACTGTTCAACAACATTATACCACGATTAGGATAGAACAACTAGCTGATAATATTTATTTAATTTTTTACATGACCAGATTGCAGAAATAAAACAAGCCGAAGAAGCTGCCAATATCGAAGCAGCCGAGAAAATGGGCAAATTACATGATCAACTCAAAGCGATTGGTTATACAGGTCATGCTTTGGAAGTGATGTTGATTCGCTTACTATTTTGTTTATTTGCTGAAGATACAGGAATTTTTGCAAAATATCAGTTTAGTCATTTTATTAAAAATAAGACCAAAACTGATGGTTCGGATTTAGCTGCACAACTTTCGATGTTATTCCATGTATTAAATCAACCTGAAACCCAACGTTTAAAAAATCTCGATATTGATTTAGCTGAATTTGCCTATATTAATGGTCAACTTTTTGCTGAAAGTTTACCCCCTGCATCGTTTGATGATGAGATGCGGGCTTTATTGCTCGAAGCCTCCGAAATGGATTGGTCAAAAATTTCGCCTGAAATTTTTGGTGCGCTGTTTCAGTCGGTTATGAATCCGCAAGAACGGCGCAGTTTAGGCGCACATTACACCAGTGAAGAAAATATTTTAAAAGTCATTTCATCTTTATTTATGGATGATCTACGCATAGAGTTTGAGGAAATTCGTAGAAAAGGACGTGGCAAAGCTAGAATTGCTGCACTAGATGCGTTTCATGAGAAATTATCCAATCTGGATTTTCTTGATCCTGCCTGTGGTTGTGGGAATTTCTTGATTGTGGCTTATCGTGAATTACGTTTATTAGAGCTGGACGTGATTGAGGAAATTTATAAGAAAGACCAGCTTTTAGATGTAGAAACCATTGTACGTTGCAATGTTAGCCAGTTTCATGGCATTGAAATTGAAGATTTTCCTGCACAGATTGCTAGAGTTGCTATGTGGCTGATTGATCATCAAATGAATATGATTGTTTCACAGCATTATGGGACGCATTTTGCACGGATTCCGTTAAAAGCATCGGCTGATATTCAAAATGCCAATGCTTTAGATGTGCATTGGGCTACGGTGGATTATATTTTTGGGAATCCGCCATTTGTTGGAAAATCAAATCAATCTAAAGAACAAAAACAGGCTTTAGCCAATATTGGTCAAGATGTAGCGAATATTGCATCTTTAGATTTTGTAACTGCTTGGTATATTAAAGCAACAAAAATTATGAAAAATAGTCCAAATATACGAACAGCTTTTGTATCAACCAATTCTATTGTACAAGGTGAACAAGTACCAATTTTATGGGGTTACTTATTAGCACAAGGCGTATATATCAATTTTGCTCATCGTACATTTCAGTGGTCAAGTGCAGCTAAAGGGAAAGCTGCGGTACATTGTGTGATTATTGGGTTTAGTTTAAATAGTGCCAAGAATAAAATCATTTTTGATTATTCTGATATTAAAGGCGTAGCTACAAAAATAGATGCTAAAAATATAAACCCGTATTTAATTGATGCAGAAAATATTATTGTAAATAAACGAAAAAAACAAATTAGCAATGCTTTAATGATGACTCGAGGAAGCCAACCGACTGATGGTGGACATTTATTGTTAAATGAAATAGAAAAACAAGAACTGATTGCCAAAGAACCACAAGTAGAAAAATGGGTAAAACGATTCTCTATGGGGGATGATTTTATCAATAAAACCCCAAGATTTTGCTTGTGGTTAAAAGATTGTTCGCCAAATGAATTAAAACAAATGAGAGAAGTAATGAAGCGTGTAGAATTAGTAAGAGAAATGCGTTTAAAAAGTCCGAAAAAAGCAACGCAAGAATGGGCAAATCGCCCAACATTATTCACAGAAGATAGACAATCTGAAAGTAATTATTTAGCTTTACCCCGTGTGTCATCAGAACGGCGTGAGTTTATACCAATTGGCTTTTTGACAACAGATTATATTGCTGGTGATAAATTACAAATTATTCCCAATGCTACATTTTACGAATTTGGGATATTATCTTCACTTATGCACAATGCCTTTATGCGAGTTGTAACAGGACGCTTAAAAAGCGATTACCAATATTCTGTAAAAATTGTTTATAACAATTTCCCTTTTCCACAGAATCCAAGCGACAAACAAAAACAAGCGATTGAAAAAGCAGCACAAACGGTTTTAGATGCTCGGGCAAAATATCCTGACAGCTCTTTAGCAGATTTGTATGACCCTTTGCTGATGCCTACTGATTTACGCAAAGCCCATCAGGCCCTAGATAAAGCTGTCGATGCCGCCTATACAACACAAAAGTTCAACAATGAAGCTGAACGAGTAGCGTTTTTGTTTGGGTTGTATGAGGCATTGGTGGAGGGGGAAAGTGATAAAATTGTATAAAATACAACTAAAGTTAAACTGCTGAAAAGAAATTTTCCTTTACTTAAATTTTAGCTAAGTTAAGGGAAATGCGTTTCCCTTAACTTAGCACTTGTCTAAGTTAAGGGAAATCTCTATCTTATTCTTTAGAAAACAATTGTATCTTGGGTAAGATTTAGAGAATAACTGAATGAAATTAGAAGATTTTAGCGCAGGCAACTGGAGAAAACGCTATCAATATAAAAGTTTTGAGCCAGTGTCCATTAATCAGGAATGGTCATGGGATGAACCCACAATTAATACTATGCTTGAAGCTGCCAATCGAGCATTAGGCGAACTCAATGCCTTTTCTTTAATTGTGCCAGATATTGATTTATTTATCCAAATGCATGTGACAAAAGAAGCACAGACTTCTAGCCGTATTGAGGGAACACAAACAGGGATTGATGAAGCTTTGTTATCCGAGGAGTTGATTGAACCTGAAAAACGGGATGATTGGCATGAAGTACAGAACTATATTATGGCTGTGAATACAGCAATTGCAGAATTAGAACATTTGCCTTTATCTATTCGGTTACTTAAAAATACCCATCAGATTCTTATGCAAGGGGCTAGAGGGGAACATAAACAACCGGGTGAATTTCGGATTAGCCAAAACTGGATTGGTGGTTCAAGTTTGGCAGATGCCGTTTTCATTCCTCCGCATCAAGATGGTGTGATTGAGTATATGGCTGATTTAGAAAAATTTTGGCACAATGATGACATTCATGTCCCTCATTTAATTCGTATTGCGATTAGTCATTACCAATTTGAAACGATTCATCCTTTTTTAGATGGTAATGGGCGAATAGGACGTTTACTTATTCCGCTTTATCTTGTTAATCACGGGTTACTGGCCAAGCCATCACTCTATTTATCCGATTTCTTTGAACGACATAGAAGTAGTTATTATGATGCCTTAATGCGTGTTAGACAGTCGAATGATTTGATTCACTGGATACGATTCTTCTTGCAAGGTGTAACAGAGACCGCAACAAAAGGACGAGATGTATTCCGTCAAATTCTGGTTTTAAGGAATAATGTTGAACAGCAGATTTTGAGTTTGGGAAAACGTGCACCAAATGCAAAACTTTTACTGAATTTATTGTATCGTCGTCCAATAACCACAGCTCAGGATATTGAGCAACAATTGAATCTCTCTACACCAACTGTGAATGCTTTGCTTAAGGATTTCTTAAATCTAGGAATTCTTGTTGAGATGACAGGGCAGCAACGTTTTAGGATCTATGAGTTTAAACAATATGTCGATTTATTTATTGAATAAGTTTTTAGTGGATGTCTGATATTTTCCTTTACTTAAATTTTGACTAAGTTAAGGGAAACGCATTTCCCTTAACTTAGCCTGAGTTTTTTTAAGGAAATTGACCTTAAAAAATCCCCGAAATTTCTTTCGGGGATTCTTCATATCAAACGTAAAAATTACACACGTTCGATAATGGTCGCGATACCTTGACCAAGACCGATACACATGGTTGCAAGACCAATTTGCGTATCTTGTTGTTCCATCACGTTCAACAATGTTGTTGTGATACGCGCACCAGAACAGCCCAATGGGTGACCCAATGCAATTGCACCACCGTTATGGTTGATGATGTCTTGCTTGTCATAGATACCTAGGCCTTTCATGACTGACAGACCTTGAGCAGCAAATGCTTCATTCAATTCGATGGTTTGAATGTCAGCCATGCTGAGACCAGCACGCTTAAGCGCTTTTTGAGTTGCAGGCACTGGACCGTAACCCATGATCGCAGCATCACAACCTGCCACAGCCATTGAACGAATCACAGCACGTGGTTTTAAGCCAAGTGCCTGAGCGCGTTCAGCAGACATCAACAACATTGCAGAAGCACCGTCAGACAAAGCTGAAGATGTTGCAGCAGTGACTGAACCGCCTTTCGGGTCAAATACAGGTTTCAATGCAGCAAAAGCTTCTAGGTTTGCATCTGGACGAATCACTTCATCGACATCGCAAAGCTCAAGGAAGCCTTCCTGGTTATGACCCAAGATGCCTACGATTTCGTTTTTGAAACGACCTTCCTGAGTTGCCGCCCACGCGCGAACGTGAGATTCAACACCAAATTTGTCCTGCTCTTCACGGCTAATGCCATTCATGCGACCCAACATTTCAGCGGTTAAGCCCATCATGTTCGATGCTTTGGCATAGTGTTTAGATGCTTCTGGGTTAAGGTCGATGCCGTGCATCATGCCTACGTGGCCCATGTGCTCTACACCACCGATGATGAAGATATCACCCTGGTTGGTTGCAATCTGTGCGGCAGCGGTGTGGATTGCCTGCATAGAGGAACCGCAAAGACGGTTAACCGTTTGACCTGCAACAGTCTTAGGTAGGTCAGCCAGTAAACCAATGTTACGAGCAATGTTCATACCTTGCTCTAGAGTCTGGTTTACACAGCCCCAGATTACGTCTTCAACTTCATTTGGGTCAAACTGGTTACGGGCAACAAGGGCACGAACCAATTCAGCAGATAAACTGTCGGCACGTACATTGCGGAACATACCGTTACGTGATTTGCCCATAGCAGAACGAACGCCATCAACAATCACAACGTCACGTGGATTTAAATTAGCCATTCACGTCGCTCCTTAACCGTAGAATTTTGTGTTGTTAGCAGCCATGTCACGCAACATTTGTGGCGCTTCATAAGCCTTACCTAAGTGTGCATATTTGTCGCAAAGCGCAACGTATTCAGCAACACCTGTTTGGTCGATGTAACGGCATGGACCACCACGGAATGGAGGGAAACCTACACCCATGATCATCGCCATATCTGCTTCAGAAGCCGTTGCAACAATGTTGTCTTCCAGGCAACGAACGGTTTCGTTACAGAAAGCAAGCATCATGCGGTCAATGATTTCCTGGTTATCAAACTCACGTTTTTCGCCAGTCACGAAAGGTGCAATCACTTCATACGCTGTTGGATCAACAGTTTTTGCTTTTTTACCTTTCTTGTCTAACACGTATTGGTAGAAACCAACGTCATTCTTTTGACCAAGACGTTTTGCTTCGTACATTGCTTCGATAGAACCTTTGTAGTCTGGCTTCATACGGTCAGGGAAACCTTCTGCCATCACTTCTGCGCCATGAACACCTGTATCGATACCCACAACGTCGATGAGGTATGCAGGACCCATAGGCCAGCCGAATTTCGCCATCACATTGTCAACTTGCTGGAAATCCGCACCATCTTTTACAAGAAGGTCAAATGCACCGAAGTAAGGGAACAATACACGGTTCACTAAGAAGCCTGGGCAGTCGTTTACAACGATTGGTGTTTTACCCATTTTCTGAGCAAGAACTACAGTTGTTGCAATCGCTTCTTCAGACGTTTTCTCACCACGAATTACTTCTACAAGAGGCATCATGTGAACTGGGTTGAAGAAGTGCATACCAACGAAGTTTTCAGGACGTTGTAATGCTTTTGCCAAACGTGTGATTGAAATCGTAGACGTGTTAGATGCAATGATCGTGTTTTCACGAACATGCTTTTCAGTGTCTGCAAGCACGATTTCTTTTACTTTTGGATTTTCAGTTACCGCTTCGATCACGATATCCACTTCTTTAAACTCGTCATAGCTTAAAGTTGGACGGATGCGAGCCAGTGTTTCACCCATTTGCGCAGGTTTCATTTTCTTGCGTTCAACTTGCTTGGTCAGCAAGCCATTCGCTTCTTTCATACCGAGTGCAAGTTGCGGGTTACCAATGTCTTTCATGATGATTGGTGTGCCTTTGCTTGCCGCCTGGTAAGCAATACCACCACCCATGATACCAGCGCCCAATACAGCCGCCTGGTTTACAGGATGCGCACCTTTCTCATATTTCTTGGCAGTTTTCTTCACAACCTGGTCATTGATGAATAAACCGATCAATGCGCCTGCCTGTGGTGTAATCGCAGCTTTGGCAAAACCTTGAGCTTCTGCTTTCAATGCGTCATCACGTGTTGAGTTCGCACCCGCCTGTAAAGAATCAAGCAAAAGTTTTGGCGCTGGATATTGCGCAGGGTTTGCTTTTGACAATACCGCACCTTTCGCAGTATTGAACGCCATCATTTGTTCCAATGTGTCCAACTTGATTGCGTCTAGTTTTTCCTGACGTTTTGCTTTCCAGTCAAAACGGCCAGCAATTGCTTGCTTAACCAAGTCAACTGCAGCGTCCTGTAGCTTGTCAGCAGCAACAACCGCATCTACAGCACCATCTTTCAGTGCAGCAGCAGGCTTCTTGGGATTCGCCATTGCCATCCATTCAACGGCATTGTCGATACCGATTAAACGGCTTAAACGTACACTGCCACCAAAACCAGGATAAATCCCCAATTTGATTTCTGGTAAGCCAACCTGTGCCTGCTCTGACATGACACGATAGTCACATACCAGACACATTTCAAAACCGCCACCCAATGCTGTGCCGTTGATTGCAGCAACTTTAGGAATGTCTAAATCTTCAAAGCTGTTGAAGATTTCATGGACAGGCATAAGCCAGTCAACAATCGCCTGTTCACCTGCAGCGAAGTTGTCGCCAAATTCAGTGATGTCTGCACCCACGATAAATGTTGATTTACCAGAGGTAACAACTAAGCCTTTAATGTCGTTATTGGCTTTAACTGCAGCAATCGCTGCCTGGAAGTCTTCAATGGTTGCACGGTTAAATTTATTAACCGACTCACCTTGTAAGTCAAAGCGGAATTCTGCAATTCCGTCCGCAAGCATTTGGACGGTAATGGCATTGCCAGCGTGGATCATGCCTGATCTCCTTGTTGTGGAGGATTCTAAGTTGATGTCATAAAGCTTATGCGCCTGAAAGGGCGCAAAAATGCTTCGCTAATCTTACGATAACTATATCCAAAAAGGACATAACAAGTTGTATCAAGCCGTGACGCGAGGGTCATCAATTTGTTGTAACCCATCGATTGTGTGAATCAGCTAGGCCATAAAAATGGGATAACAGTGTGTTCCACTTTCTTCAAAGATGGGTTGGGATAAAGGATGAATATCGTTTTTGTTCGATTTAAGTAAGGAAAATTGGTATTTAAGTGCTTAAATTTGGTAGAATAGTCGACTTATTTTTTGTGTGCGATTTGGAAAGTTTGCGATCAAATTGACATTGAGTTTTCATCTGGGCAGATAGAGTAAGTTATGATTAAGTGGATCATATTAGCGATATTTATCATTTCTGCGCTGTATATTCAGCGCCGTGGTAAAGTGAAACATTCGTTTTATCGTCAGTTTTTTGACCATTCAACCATTCTCGCACCCATTAATTTTTTAATGTACCTCTTTTCCAGAGTGCCAAACCAGCCGTATATCGACACCCAGTATTTTAAGGATTTAAAGGTTCTGGATGAAAACTGGGAAATGATTCGTGATGAGGCCAAGGCCCTATATGACAAGGGTGGTATTAAGGCATCCACTAGCTATGATGACTTGGGTTTTAACTCTTTCTTTAAAACAGGCTGGAAACGTTTTTACCTGAAATGGTATGACTCGGCACATCCATCTGCGGCTGAACTCTGCCCGAAAACAACGGCTTTATTAAAGACATTACCTAGCATTAAGGCGGCAATGTTTACCGAGCTTGCACCAGATAGCCGTCTGGTACGCCATCGTGATCCTTATGCAGGTTCATTGCGCTATCATTTAGGCCTAATCACACCCAATGATGATCGCTGCTTTATTGATGTTGATGGGGAGCGTTATTCATGGCGTGACGGTGAAAGTGTGGTGTTCGATGAAACCTATATTCACTATGCGGAAAATACCACTGACCAGAACCGTATTATCTTTTTCGCTGACGTGGAACGCCCATTAAAAACCCGTTTTATGGAAAAGTTTAACCACTGGTTTGGAAAAAGTGTCATGACCGCAGCCAGTTCACCTAATGAGGCAGGCGATCAAACAGGTGGTTTAAACAAGGCTTTTGGCTATATTTATCAAATTCGTATCAAGGCCAAAGCGTTAAAGGCTAAAAATCGTCAGCTTTACTATTTCCTGAAATGGTTCATCATGCTGGGACTGTTTTTCCTGATCTTTATTCGACCTTATGTTTTTTAATCCAGAATAAGATAAACGCTCGAAAGGGCGTTTTTTTGAGGCTTATTTTATTTGGCGGCTAACCTGCCTTGATCAATATGATGTGGTGAAAAAATAATGGGATATGAATATTCACTCACAAGTGAAGATCTTGATGTAGATGCATTGTATCTAGAAATAAAACAAATTATCGAGAATGTCAGCACTTTAAAGGTGGTCTTTTCAAAAGAAAATCACATGGGGTTTAAAGTGCTTTATACCGTCCATTTATGGAGAGCCGATATAGAAATTGAAAAATTGGCGCAAATGGTTTATCTCATTTTGCATAATGGAAATTTGCAAAATATACTTTCCACGCTACAAATAGATTTAGCTGCAAAAAATTTAAAAATAATGATTGAAGAACTTTGATTATAGCGAACAGATCATCATGATTTATAAATTTTTTGCACACATAGAAGCATTTTAAACTTAACAAAAATCATTAAATTTAAAGACAAGGGATTGCCATGAAGTTACCAACATTTAAATATCATCCAGACCCGATTGCAACGGAAAGTATCGCGCAATCCGATGAAGAATGTCTTTGCTGTGAGAAAGTCAGAGGTTACATCTATACAGGACCTGTATATGCGGAAGAAGAACTTGATGAAGCAATTTGTCCGTGGTGTATTGCTGATGGTTCAGCTCATAAAAAGTTCGATGCTTCTTTTACAGACGAGGCGAGTATAGGTAATTATGGCAAATGGGAGTATGTATCTGATCATGTTGTTGAAGAAGTTGCCTATCGTACACCTGGTTTTTCAGGATGGCAGCAGGAATGCTGGTGGACTCATTGTGGTGATGCAGCAGCATTTGTAGGAAGAGCGGGTCGAAAAGAATTATTTGCTATGGGAGAAAAAGCGGTTCTTGCTATCCAAAATTCTATAGGTTTGGTTGGTGAGGATTGGAATAGATTTTTACAGGCTTTGGATAAAGATGGCTCACCAACGGCTTATCTCTTTAAATGTCTAAAATGTGGAAAGCTGGGTGGTTATCAGGACTGTAATTAATTGAGCTTTTCCTGAATATTAAATTATGAACTTTATTCGGTCTCTAATTTACGTTATTCAAACGCCCCAAAGGGCATTTTTTAATGCAGCAAATAAGTAGTAATTTGTTTAACTGGATTGTAACAGATGGTCTAATTCAGGATAATCTGACTGGTTTTTATGAAGAGAAATGATAATGAAAAAACAACTATTGATTTGCATGGGTGTGCTTGGACTTACAGCGTGTGGCGGTGAAGATGATGCAATTTATGAGATCGTTGATCCATCCAGCAAGGCTTCTTTTTTTAGTTATGATATTGCCACTGCAAAGGCAGGAGATGATTTAACGAAAAAAACTTATCAGGTCGATAAAGATAAGAATTTCATCGTAAATTATTCTCAGACACCAAAACTGCAAACGGAAGCAACCCGCAATTTCCTAACCAAAGATGAGCTATCCCAGATTTCCCCGCCGCAAAACACCACTGGTGCATATTGGGTTGGAGAAAATGCAATATTCAATGATACAGTGCTGGAATATGAACCTTATAATTTGGGGAACAAAACGCCATTCAAGCTAAGTTATCAGTTGAAGAAGATTGATTTGTCTGGTCAGGAGATCACGGATTATCTGGATTATTTTTATACACAAGCTCAGCGCTCAACGAAAGTGGGTGACACCACACTTGGCCTAATTAAAAGCTTAACCGTGGCAACCACAGACAAGTTCCCCAACAATTCTGTGTGCTGGCAGAAACAGGTACAACTGAGTACTCAGGATTATATCGAGTTTTATCCAACCCAGGCCCTTGATCATGTCAGCACCAACAGCACTGTTTTAGGTGCGGGAACCTGGCAAAATGCAGGCTGGACTGTTTACCAGCCAAGTGATACGCAGAACTTGGCCGATACACGTGTACTGTATCAAAACAAGGAGTATTGGGGATTTGCACATGCACAAAAGGAGGTGAATGATGCTCAACCGAATAGTGTGCTGGCCTGTGACTTCTTTAATGATACCGCATTCAAGAGTGTGGATAAGGTGCTGAATAAGGTTTTCTAATTCGATACTTGCCAGCGGTGTCGGAAAGATGGATTTCAGTTGACCAGACTTGAAATTCATCTACTCAGGCTACATCATCAAAACATTACTGATGATGAAGTCTGCTGTGAATTCAAACGCGCGTGAACACATTGAAAAAATCCTGACCCACATGACCCAACTGCCAGGTGTCTATAAGATGCTGGGCAAGGATGGCGAGTTGCTGTACGTGGGTAAGGCAAAAAACCTAAAAAACCGTGTCTCAAGTTACTTTGTTAAAACCATTGAACATCCCAAAACACAGGCATTGGTCGCCCGTATCCATGATATTGAGACACTGGTTGTCCGTTCTGAAACTGAAGCGCTACTGCTTGAACAAAACCTGATTAAACTGCATCGTCCGCCATACAACATTATGCTGCGCGATGATAAATCCTATGTCTATATCTTTGTCTCGGCAGACAAGCCCTATCCCCGCATTGCCAGTGGGCGTGGCAAGGGCAAGCATCAGGTCGGCAAGTTTTTTGGGCCTTATCCAAGTGCCTATAGCGCAAGGGATACCTTACTGATTCTGCAAAAACTGTTTAATGTGCGTCAGTGTGAAAATAGCTATTTTTCCCAGCGCAAGCGTCCCTGCCTGCAATATCAGATCAAGCGCTGTACCGCACCGTGTGTAGGCCTGATCAGCCCAGAAGAATATAAAGAAGATGTCGATAACTCGATCCGTTTTCTACAGGGTGATACCAAGGAGCTGAATCAGGAACTGATTGGGAAAATGGAACAGGCTGCGGAAGCACTGGAATTTGAAAAAGCGGTGTTTTATCGGGACCGTTTGGCCTTGCTACGTGAGGTTCAGGCACAGCAGGCGGTATTTAAGATCAAGGGTGAGGCCGATATTTTGGCGATTGCCCATCAGGCAGGCGTAACCTGCGTCCAGATCATGTATGTGCGCAATGGACGTATGCTGGGCGGAAAAAGTTATTTTCCTGATATGTTGGGAGATGACTTGGGCCAGATGCTCAGTGATTTTATGGCCAACTTCTATTTTCAGGTGGCGGATGAGGTGCCAACTGAGTTGATTGTGAATGTCGATGTGCCTGATCGAATACAGCTTGAAGAGGCCTTGCAGCAAACCTTTAATAAAAAGGTGCAGATTAAGTATAAAGTGCGTGAAACGCGGGCAGAATGGCAAGAGCTGGCACAAATGAATGTGCAGCATGCCATTAAAGGCAAACTCAGCAATCATTTGGAGTTAAGTGAACGCTTCTATCAGCTTGAGCAGGTGGTGGGTCGTCCCATTGACCGAATTGAATGTTTTGACATTAGTCATACTATGGGTGAGGCACCGATTGCCTCCTGTGTGGTGTTTGATCAGGGCGGCGCGAGAAAGCGCGATTATCGCCAGTTTGCCATTCAGGACATTACAGGTGGTGATGACTATGCTGCGATGCGTCAGGCACTGATCCGTCGCTATAAAAAGAATATGTTGCCTGACCTGCTTCTGATTGATGGGGGGAAAGGGCAACTGCATATGGCAATGGACGTGATGCAGGAACTTCAGCTTGATGCCTTTATGATCGGCGTGTCCAAGGGTGAGGGGCGTAAACCTGGTTTGGAGACACTGCACTTTACCGATGGTACCAAGATTCAGCTTTCGGAAGACCACAAGGCTCTTCACCTGATCCAGCAGGTTCGGGATGAGGCGCACCGCTTTGCCATCACCAAGCATCGGGCCAAACGGGACAAGCGCCGTAGCAGTTCTGTGCTGGAAGCCATTCCAGGGTTGGGGCCTAAACGCCGTCGTGATCTTTTAACTCATTTTGGTGGGATTCAGGGTGTACTGAAAGCCTCGGAAAAAGAATTGATGCTGGTCCCAGGCCTGGGAGAAGTGATGGCACGGACAATTTATAAAATTCTGCATGAGTAAATTGACCAAATTGCTCAGTGACTGATGCGTCAATGATCATTCACAACCGTACAAAAACGTTTAAAGATAAATTTTTTAACGCTTAGGAAAAAATGATGTCATTGCTTCCGCTGTATCAACAGGTTGAACAACAGGAATGGGTTGATATCCCATCAGGCTGGCTACAGGGCCGTACCGTTTTTGGTGGTCTGATTGCTGGTCTCCTCATTCAAAAGGCGCTGAGCGTGGTGCAGGATACGGCAAAACAGTTGTTAAGCTGTAACGTGACCTTTGTTGGCCCTGTACAGGAGGGGCAGGCAAAACTCACGGCTGAGATTTTACGGCAGGGCAAGTCAGTGACAACACTTGAGGTACGTTTGTGGCAGGAAGATGCCGTACAAAGTATTTTGGTGGCTAGTTTTGGTTCAGCCCGTGAATCCCGCATCAATGTTCATAACCTGCCACAGGTTCCTGATTATCCGAGTCCTGAGCAACTGGATAAAACAGCCTATATTGAGGGCTTGATGCCGCAATGTTTACAGCAATTTGAACTGTGTTGGGCTGAGGGAAGTTATCCAATGGCGGGAAGTAAACTGCCAGATTTTGGTGGTTGGAGCCGTTTTGCACCACATCGTCATGACAACCGTGAAATGCAATTGGCTGACCTGTTTGCACTCATGGACGTTTGGCCACCTGGGGTGTTGCCCATGTTTAAAACCCCAGCACCTGCGAGTTCCTTAAGCTGGCAGATTACCTATCTGCATCCAATTGCCAATCAGGTTCAGGACTGGTTCAAATACAAGGTGGTGACGGAGTTTGCTGAACACGGCTATTCAACCGAATATGCCTACTTGTGGGACCGTGAAAACCGTTTAATCGCTGTGCTGAGACAGACAGTGGCTGTATTTGCCTGAACTAACGGTAGCATCGGATGAGTTAAAATATAAACGGGCGTTCATCGACACTGCGGTGTATTTCGTATAAAGTTGCTAAGGGTCTGTTGATATTTCAGCCATGCCTTGCGTTATAGGCTAAAACCACACAAACAAGGCATGAAACGCAGGCAATGGCGATTCCCTTGTCAAGTTTCATAACGAAGTTTGAGGCAGTTTTAGCCATAACCCTGCGGGACAGGGACATTTTTTGCCGCTACTGCGTTATGCCTTATTCGTTTAGAATAGCTAAATCTCATAAGTCATGCCTTGTACCGTCTAAAAAATGTCCTCTGTCGCAAGTATCTGTGAAATATCAACTGACCCTATGATGGATACAATCTCAGCACATCCTATATTTATAGCGAATATATGTATTGGATGCGAACAACATGGCGGTGTTTATGAGCACAGGGCGAATCCTGAACATTCCTAATATTTTAACCTTGGCGCGTATTGCCCTTATTCCCGTGTTTCTGGCAATTGCCTATTGGCCGCCTGCCATTGGGATTGCTGAGCATCATGGGGGAATGATGCGTCATGTGATCTTGACCGCCATATTTGTGCTGGCGGCTATCACTGACTGGTTTGATGGCTATCTGGCCAGAACACTGAATCAGACCTCTGCCTTTGGACGTTTCCTTGATCCTGTTGCCGATAAGTTGATGGTTGCGGCGGCATTGATTGTACTGGTGCAATGGCAACCGACCATTTCAATGGCTTTTGCGGCGATCGTGATTATTTCCCGTGAAATCACGGTGTCTGCGTTGCGTGAATGGATGGCCGAACTGGGTGCCCGTACCAGTGTGGCAGTGTCGACTGTGGGTAAATATAAAACCGCTTTCCAGATGATTGCGATCAGTGTCTTTCTATTGAACTGGAAACCACTGGAAATGTGGGCCTACGCTTTACTTTATGCGGCAGTGATTTTGACGTTGTGGTCGATGTTTATTTATATGAAAGCAGCATGGCCCTATCTGAAACAGCCTTAACTATTTTTCTGTAGAGCTGTATAAATGAAAGCCTTTCTTTTGAAAGGCTTTTTTATATTTGATCATAAAAAACAGACAAGAAAAAAGCCCATAACAACGACGAGCTTAGTTCTCTAACTCTAAGGAAAAGTCATGCTCTTTTGGGGAGAGTATGCTGAAGAACAGAATCATCATATGAGAATTTGTTGATATTTACAACGCATAAAAATGTAAATATTTTTTAATATTCTCAGGTTTAATTTCCCTGACTTTCAGAAAGAGTGGCAAATTTATGCTCAATCTGTGCGGCATTGCCTTGCAAGATTTCAATCAGCTTTTGAATGTTCAGAAAGTCAAAACGGTTCTTGGAGGCAACCAAAGTCAATGCAATGGGTGCTTCCTTACTTGAGAAACGAATTGGCACTGAAAGGCCACAAACCATCGGGTCAATCTCACCCTGTGATAAATAAAAGCCCTGTTTCTTAATTTTTCGCATCTGCTGCATAAACTCATCAGCATTATGGGCAAAGCCAACCTGAGATAGTTCCTGGGTGAACTGTTGATAGTAGGCCTGAATCCGTTGCTTGGTTAAATGGGCAATCACGATTTTTGGAGAGGCTCCGACATATACAGGGCGCGGACAGCCCCTGCCGTATGAGATGAGTTCCGCTTCCTTAAAGGTTTCATGGTGCAGGTCGATGCAATAGTCATGGTTCAGGTAGGTCAGCAGGCAGCACAGTTCGGTACGTTCCACGATATCTCGCATAAAGGGGATGCTGATCTGCACCAATGGGTCGGTACTGTGTGAAATATAATCCAGAACGGCAATTTTAGAACCTAAAGTGTAGTCACCTGATGTACCACTGATCCGCTTTAGCATATCAGTTGACACCAGTTCCTTGAGGTAACGGTAGGCGGTTGGTTTGGAAAGACCGAGCTCATCACAAATGATATCGACATTGATAATCGGGCGTGAAACTGAAAACAAGTCCAGTACGGTGAGAATTTTACCAAAACTCGAAATTGCCATGATGAGACATCTACTCCTTAAAATAACCTTAAAACCGAACTTTTATTGCTTTATAACAGAAAAATTTAAGGTCGGATATGGACTTTTGGACTTGATCAGCAGGCAAGATTAAATTAATGCTTTTGCTGAGAAAATCAGGGTGTTTTAAAAGCATTATTCTAAATTAAATTTGTAAATTATCAAATGGTGATAATTTGTCTTGACTAATGCTCTGGGTTTTGAAAAAATTGTCGGTGCAATGTCTTTATTGGATAATTATTTTTAGGCTCACGCTGCAAAAGCTCCAATCATTGTGCATCACTCCAAATCATCAGTTCTCACCTTGTCAAAGCAATCTGGTTGTTTCCAGATTGGCTGATTCTGTCATCACATTTCTATGTGAGATAGATGATCGGGGCGGTAGACTGATCCTGAATTGAGACACATTCATGTTATTTAAACAGTTGTTGGCTTTTCGCCTGAGCCGACTAGACCTCATTTTTGCCTGCAAAACATTTGTGGCAGGTATGCTAGCGCTGTTTGTCTCATTTGAGCTGGATTTGATTAATCCAATGTGGTCGATTGGAACAGTGATGATCATTGCCAATCCCTATTCAGGCATGGTGTCCTCAAAATGTGTCTACCGCCTGATTGGTACGCTTGCAGGGGCAATGATTGCCTTGCTGTTGACACCACATTTTATTAATACGCCGTGGCTGTTTACCGTTGTGCTGTCCTTATGGGTTGGCTTTGCTTTATATGTTTCATTGCTGGACCGCACACCACGTAGTTACGTGTTTATGCTGGCGGGATACTCAACCGCAATGATTGTCTATAACGCCATTACCTATATGGACACTTACAATATCTTTGACATTGCCTTGGCCCGTGTACTGGAAATTTCAGTGGGGGTCATTTCAACCGCTGTGGTTTCCGCCACATTCTTTCCTGTTCATGTGGGTGCCATGATTAAGCAGCGTGTCAATAAAACCCTGAATGATCTGGAAAGTACTTTTGAGAAACTGGTGACGGTTCAGGAGTCACCAGATAGTTACACTCAGGTTTTGTCTGTAATTACCCGTGATGCCTCGGATATTCATGCTTTGGCGGTGCATCTAGCCTATGAAAAAGGTGAACTTAAAGGCATGACCAAACCGTTGCAGGAAATGCTGCATCAGGTTTCATTGGTGGTTGCCAACCTTGTCGCCTTATCCCAGCGGGTCAAACAGCTTGAGCAAATGCAACTGACCAGTCTTTCGCCACATTTAAACCTAATTCGTCAGGATGCCTTGGCTTTTTTAAAGCAGGAACGAACATTAACGGCTGTGGATTTGCAAGGCTTGCCAAACAGGTTTGAACAGGATTTTGCCGAACTGATCTTGATGGCAACGCCTGAGCAGCAGATTGTATTGGCTGCATTGAAGATGGATGTGCGCCATTTTATTGCCAATATTCTGGCAGTGAAGCTGCTGTGGCAACAGATTCAGCAAGGCAATAAAGAGATTCCAGCGGAAATCACGGCGATGACCACCAAATATCCAAGTTTGCACCGCGATCATGGTATTGCGATTCGAGGCGGAATCAGTGCGGTCTTGATTACCTTTATTGTCACTGCCGCATGGATTCTTTCAGGCTGGAAAGCAGGTTTTATGATGGCGCAGATGGGTGCAATTACCGCCTGTATCCTAACGGCTTTGGACAATCCTGTGCCTGTACTGCGGATTTTCATTTGGGGCAGTATTGTCTCGGCGGGTCTGGTGTTTGTATATGCCTTTGGGATATTTCCGCATATCACGGCATTTTGGCAACTGGCCTTGGTTTTATTCCCAGTATTTCTGGTGGCTGTCACAATGATGGCCAATCAGATGCTGATGCCGATTGGCATGGTGCTTGGAATTAACACCATGATGGGGCTGAATCTACATAATAAATACACCATTGATGCAGTGTCCTATCTGGACAGCTCATTTGCAATGATTCTGGGGGTATTGGTTTCACTGATTGTGATTGACCTTGTCCGTGCCGTTTCACCCGACACCAGCGCGACCCGAATTTTGGCCCTGCATTACCAGGCCATGCGTCAGGCAATTAACCTGTCCTATGGCAGTGACTTTAAGATTCATCTACGCAGCATGCTGGACCGTGTTGGGGTGCTGAATACCAAAATGGTACAGAATCCTGAGATCAAGACCTCAATCCAGAATGCATTGATTGAGAGTAGTTCAATTATTGATTTGGTGCGTTTGCAGGAAATCAGCCAGAAGTTGCCGCAATTCGATGATTTACAGTATGCCGTCAAGCTGTTGCAACAACAGCTTGCTGAATACTTTCAATCACAGGAGACACAGCTTTCGCTGAATCATTTTCCAATACAGATTGTGCAGCAGATAGAGGTCTTACAGGGCATTGCAGAACAGATTGAAGATGGGCAATTGCGTCAACGGTTGCTGATTTCCCTTAACAATATTTGCAAAAGTATTGGGCATATTTCAACAGAACAGCAGTATTCGGAAATGTATGGCTTAGGTGTGTCACATGGGTGAAATGAATATTTATGGGATCTATTTTCCTATCTTATTGGTGCAGGCCATTATTGCCTATGTGTTGTTTAAGGTCATGAGTCCATTGAGTGACCGTCTAGTGGTGAAAGGCTGGATTGCACTGCCCAGTATTTTCAATCTGTGCTTCTACCTGGGGTTGCTATTGCTGGTGCATGGGCTGTTTGTCTGGTTGTGGATATAAGGTTTTTAAATAGATTCTTCATGAAATTGAACAAGCTGGAAATAAGTGTGAAAGGTGATCAACATGAATGCATTTGATGTGCGCAAAGTCATACGTCCGATTGTATTACTGGTGGCGGTTTTCATTGCGGTTTATGCGGTGGTGCATTTATGGAATTACTACAATGCCGCACCGTGGACGCGTGATGGACGTGTGCGTGGCGATGTGGTTCAGGTTGCCTCTGATGTCAATGGTCTGGTGACAGAGGTGCTGGTACAGGACAACCAGACCGTGAAAAAGGGGCAGGTGCTTTTTAAGGTTGATGTTGCACGTCAGGCACTTGATGTTGAACAGGCCAAGTCTGATCTGGCTAAAGCCAAGGCGGGCCTGGCTCAGGCACATGCCAACCTGGCAGGTGCCAAAGCCAGCCTGGTCAAGACCGAAGCCAATATGAAATTGGCGGAAAAGAATGCGGCACGCTATGCCAGCCTGATGGATGGTGCGATTTCCAAAAAGGAACAGGATCAGGTGTTTGCAACGCGTGATCAGGCAATTGCCGAACGTGAACAATTGGCTGCCAGTATTGAACAAGCCAATGCCGCCATTCAGCAGCAACAGGCCCTGATTGAGGTTGCCAATAGCAATCTACATTTGGCGCAGTTGAATTTACAGCGTTCAGAAGTGGTTGCACCTGCGGATGGAACCTTGTCGAACTTTGATTTGCGTGTCGGTAATTATGTGAAAGTGGGGCAGGCGGTTGCGGCATTGCTTGATCGTCATCAACTGTATGTGGTGGGTTATTTTGAGGAAACAAAACTCAATCGTATCCATGTGGGAGATCAAGCTACAGTGCAGTTAATGGGAGATCGCCAGAAAATTCGTGGGCATGTGCAGGGCATTGCAATGGGGATTGAAGACCGTGAGCGTTCAGGTAGTTCCAATTTATTGGCGAATGTGAATCCCACCTTTAGCTGGGTACGTTTGGCCCAGCGTGTGCCTGTTAAAATTATGCTGGATGAGCAACCGCAGAATCCATTGGCCTTTGTTTCAGGACGAACAGCAACAGTCAGGATTATTGAGAAATGATCAAGGTGTAATCCCAGCAGGATCACGATACCAGCTTTGAATCAGCAGCGCAGCGGCAAAACTATCTGCTGACAAGCGTTTAGCCTGCCCCTTGCTCTGGTAAAACTCAAGTTCTTCCCTTGCCTCGCGGGTGGTGAGACGTTCATCCACCATCCACGTTTCAATATTGGTTTGATGGCGTAGGCGCCGTGCAAACTTACGGGCACGTGCTGACAGTTCAGACTCAGTTTCATCCATATTCAATGGCAAACCCACCAAAAACAGATTGGGTTGCCATTCTTTGACCAGCTTTAACAATTGATTCCAGTCAGGAATACCATCTTTCATGGCAAATAATGGCAGGGGAGTGGCACTTTCAATAGTGGATTGACCAATCGCAATCCCCATTTTTTGGGTGCCAAAATCAAAGGCCATGATGGACTGGGACGCTTGCATATCAGGCATGGCCAATCTCGGAAGCAAACCAGGTACGGTCTACCCCAATTTTTTTATAGGCGGCATCCCAACGGTCGTCATAAGGCAAGTTGAAAATCAGGTCCATGTCGGATTCACAGATCAGCCAGTCACCCCGTGCAATTTCTTCCTCAAGCTGGTTTTTGCTCCAGCTCGCATAGCCTAACGCGATCTGGTAACGTCCTACACCTTCGTTATGCGCAATCGCATCCAGAATATCCTTGCTGGTGGTGATACAGACATTTTCTCCAACCGCAATTGATGAATGCCAAGTGGGTTGACCCGTATGCAGTACAAAGCCAGCTTCAGGACGTAAAGGGCCACCCTGCAAAACCGCATGTGGCTGTACGTTGTCTGCATCGATCTCCAAATCGTTGAGGAGTTCCCTGATCTGTAGGTTTGATGGGCGATTAATCACGATGCCCTGAGCACCATCCTCATCATGACGAGCAACATAAATGACTGTGTTTGCAAAGAAGTCATCTGCCATGTCTGGTGGAGCGATAAGACAACGGTGAGTTAAATATTGTTTCGTCACCTAGGCGGTTCTCCATCAAAACAAGTCCCACTTTAAAAAGGGGGATTTAGGGGGATTAAATAATAGGTTGTTTTTATCAACATACAAGAGTTGATCGGATTTCGCCAATTATTTTCTGATATTTTATCGCATAAACTAGGCTGACTGGAATTTGAGTTGGCGTAACTGTCTGGCGTGCTGCAAGGTGGTTTCGCTAATTTCAACACCACCAGACATGCGGGCAAGCTCCAGAATACGCTGTTCTTCATCTAGTTCAATGATGGTGCTGCTGGCGGGGTCGGTCTGTTGTTTCTTCACCAGTAAATGCTGGTCAGACTGTGCTGCAACCTGGGCCTGATGGGTGATACAAAGCAACTGTACGTGCTGCGCCAAGTCAGCCAATAAACGGCCCACCACTTCAGCCGTACCACCACTGATCCCGACATCGATTTCGTCAAATACCAACACCTCAGATTCGGTTTTTTCAGCATTCATGACCTGCATCACCAGGGCGATACGTGACAGTTCACCGCCTGATGCCACACGGGCCAGCGGTTGTGGTGGAATACCCTTGTTGGCCGTGAATAAGAGTTGAATAAAACTTAGACCCTCGGCATTGGCTGCTTCCAGAGGCTCAAACTTAAACTCAAAATATGCTTCTGGTAATGCCAGTGGTTTGACTTGCTCAGTCAGTTGTTTTGCCAATGGAATGGCTGCGGCAAGACGGATTTCATCCAGATGCTGTGCCTGTTGCATAAATTCCTGATAGGAAACTTCAACCTGTTCCGCCAAGGTTTCAGGATCTTCCAGTTGATGCAGTTGCTCCAGTTCCTGCTGCCAAGTTTCATATTCCTGTTTGAGCAGTTCAGGCTGGATACGGTATTTACGTGCAAGACGGTGAAAGACTTCCAATGTTGCATTGAGCTGTTCCATGCGCTCAGGATCAAAGCTTTGACGGTCAATAAACTGACGTAGGCTTGAGGTGGCATCATCAATCTCACTTTGTGCATTTAACAGTGAATTGTAGATACTGGAAAGCTGTTCGCTGCGACCCGCATGCGACTCCAAACGACGAATAATGGAAGCGATTTCCTGCGTAATGTTTTGCTCAGCCTCATCCAGCACATTCAGGCTATAAACACAGTCCTGCATAATGTGCTCATGGTGGCTAAGGCGGTCAAATTCCTGTTCAATCTCTCGATAATCAGTTTGAATCACATCTTCCAGTTCTTCTATCTGTGATTCAAGGGATTGTATTCTTTGAATTCGGGTGGTTTGTGCATCCAATGCGGCTTGATGTTGTTTAATATTTCTTTGCCATGTCACATAGGCTTCACGTACTGCATCGGCGGGAGCGGCAAAGTTACTATAACGGTCGAGCCAGTGTTTCGGGTAGGGCGGTTCAAGTAACTGCTGTTGGCTATGCTGGCTATAGAGCTGGACCAACAAACGTCCAATTTCCTTGAGTTCAGCCAAGCTACTTGGACGACCATTAATCCACGCCTTGCTGCGTCCAGTGGCAAAAATCACGCGTCTTAAATGAATCTCACCTGAATCCTCATCCAGTTCATGCTCAGCCAACCATTTAGCCTCTACACTATCGGGTTTATAGCTAAAAACAGCGGTCACATCGGCCTTATCCGCCCCATAGCGTACATAATTGGTGTCGGTACGTTCCCCCAGACATGCGGAGAGTGCATCTAACAATAACGATTTGCCTGCGCCAGTTTCACCAGTCAGCACATTGAAACCCTGTTCAATGTCCAGTGCCAAATGGTCGGCAAGTGCAAAATTAATTAAAGTTAAATGGGTGAGCATAAATGCATCCAATGCACAGAATATTTTGCTTAAAGATAAAGAAGTTTTATCGTAGCGACAAGAGTGAATTACGCTTGGCAATATTAAAAAAATAAAATCAACAGGGACTAAATATGGGAATAAAAATTGCTAGTTTTGCATAAGGAAATGGATTGATTAGTTGCGATGGCACAATTAAACTACGTCCAGCATAATCTAATATAAATGCGGCATTATTTGGAGAGTACGCATGAGTTCAGTGCAGTTTGATCATGTAACGGTCATCAAAAAATCGAATGTGTATTTTGGTGGGGCATGTATCAGTCATACAGTACAGTTTGAAGACGGTACAAAAAAGACTTTAGGTGTGATTTTACCCACTGAACAGCCTTTAACCTTTGCGACCCATGTGCCAGAGCGTATGGAAATCATTTCGGGTGAATGTCGGGTTAAAATTGCTGACAGTACTGAAAGTGAATTGTTCCGTGCGGGACAGTCTTTCTATGTGCCTGGAAATAGCAAGTTTGACATTGAGACGGATGAAGTCCTTGATTACGTTTGCCATTTAGAAGGCTAACCTATTCCTGTCTAAATCGGGTACACTAGATTTAATGGAAATCCTGTAAAAGTCATTTTGCAGGATTTTTTATTAAGTTCCCTTGCGGAGCTATAACAGCTCCTCACCTGTAAAGTCATTTTGCAGGATTTTTATTTTTAGGAAATCTCCTTTTATATTCCGCTTTCTTAAAGAGGTCGTTCATGGCTAAACCTGAATATTATTATGGCGTTCATTCAGTGGAGTCATTGCTGGAGTTGGAGCCTGAACGAGTCTTGACCTTATTCACCTTAAAAGGGCGTGATGACCAGCGTTTGCAAAAGATTTTGCAGTTGGCTGAACCTTTTGGAATTAGCGTACAGAAAGCCAGCCGAGACAGTCTGGAAAAACTGGCAGGTCTGCCATTTCATCAGGGTGTGGTGGCGGCGGTACGTCCACATCCAACCTTAAATGAAAAAGATCTGGACCAGTTGATGCAGCAATCACCTGATGCCTTATTGTTGGCATTGGACCAGGTGACGGACCCACATAATTTGGGAGCCTGTATTCGTACTGCGGCGGCAATGGGGGTGCAAGCCGTGATTGTGCCGCGTGACCGTTCAGCAAGTTTAACCCCGACAGCACGTAAAGTTGCCGCGGGCGGGGCCGAGAAAGTGAAGTTTATTCAGGTCACCAATTTGGCCCGCACTTTGGCACATCTCAAAGAGACAACACATACCCGTGTGATTGGCACAATGCTGGATGAAAAGGCATTGCCCATTCAACAGTGTGATTTTAACGGTCCAGTGGTGATTGTGATGGGAGCGGAAGATACAGGATTAAGGCCTATAACCCAGTCGCAATGTGACCAAACCGTTTATATCCCCATGTCTGGTGATTTACAAAGTTTAAACGTCAGTGTGGCGACAGGGATGGCACTTTATGAGGCATGCCGTCAGCGTAATGCTGTATAATTCACACAATTATCGTCAATGTAATTAAAAATGACTGCTCGCACGCAAGGCTATCTGTTTGTCTGTATCACCATGTGCATCTGGGGTGGTTTTACCATTCTCTCCCGTTTAAATCTGCACTGGCATGTCAGTGCCTGGGACTTGGTGGCAATGCGTTTTGCGATAGCTTTTATCATTCTCATGCCTGTGCTGGTGTATAAAAAAGATTTGGCATTCTTGTGGCATCCCCGTCCAATTATTTTGGCCTTAACTGGTGGGCTGGCCTACTGTCTAACGGTTTATACTGCTTTTTTACATGCACCCGCAGCGCATGCCGCAATTTTTCTCAATGGTTGTATTCCACTGTGTACTGCCGTAGCTGCTTATTTATTGTTTAAACAGCCTTTTGACAAACATACCTGGCTCAGTCTCATCATTATGTTGAGTGCTCTGGCACTGATGAGCTACCTGATGTTGCATGAGCAGGCTTCTGCCTTTGGCCTTGGCGATATTCTCTTTTTCCTGAGTGCAGTTTGGTGGGGCATCTTCACTGTATTGTTAAAACAATGGAAATTATCAGCCTGGCATTCGATGGCAAGTGTGGCGATTTGGTCAGCACTGATTTATTTACCGATCTATATCCTGTTTATTCCTAAACATTTTCAGGAAGCAGAGCCTGTCCATTTGCTGATACAGGGTGTATTTCATGGCGTTTTGGTGGTGATTATTGCAACCCTGACCTATGTTGCCGCAATTGAACGTTTGGGTGCATTTAAAACGGGAAGCATTGTGACCTTGGCACCATTTATTGCTGCTGTCATTGCTGTACCGCTGTTAAATGAACCTTTGAGTCCAGCGATTATGTGTGGATTGGTGGGTATGGGTATTGGTGCGTTACAACCATGGCGCTGGTTCCGTAAAGATGCATTAACGGCCCAGTTGTCTAAACAGAAACAGGATTAGCAGATCTGCTCAGCCCGCTGTAAATAATTTAGGTGCAATGGTTTGAGTTGTTTGTGCAGATGTTCAAGTAGTCCATCGTTCAGCACAATATCATTGGCGAGCTGTTGTTTTTGAGTACGGGGCATTTGAGCTGCAATAATCTTTCGTATTTGTTCTTCAGTTTGCCCATCACGCTGGCTGGCACGTTGTAACTGGGTTTGTTCGTCTGCATCAATCAACAGGGTGTGTTGAACCAGTTCATGCTGGTTGGTTTCAAAGAGCAGGGGTGAAACCAGAATCACGTAAGGGCTTTCTGTCTGCTGTAACTGCTGGATGATAGATTGGCGAATAGCCGGGTGGGTAATTTGTTCTAGGCTCTGACGAGCTTCAGGGAACTGAAAAATATGTTCACGTAGTGCGCGGCGATCTAGATTACCATCTTCTAATAGTACCCAGTCGCCAAACACCTGTTGAATTTTCTGTAGCGTTGGCTGGCCTGGTTCAACAATTTCCCTTGCCACAACATCAGCATCAATCACACGAATACCTTGGGATTCAAACCATTGCGTGGCGGCTGACTTACCACTGCCAATTCCGCCTGTAATGCCCAAGATAAAACGCATATTAACCACCTAAATAGACTTTCATAATTTGATCACCCCATAAAAATGCGATCCAGCCTGCAATGGCGATATAGGGACCAAAGGCAAAGGGCTGGTTTTCACCACGTATTTTCATGAGAATAATACCAATAATGGCACCCACGACTGAAGAAAGCAGGACAATAAGCGGAAGCATCATTGGGCCCATCCATGCACCCAAGGCAGCAAGCAACTTAAAGTCACCATATCCCATACCTTCTTTACCAGTGACTAATTTAAAAAGATAGTAAACGACCCATAGGCAGAGGAAACCAATCAAATAACCCCAAATTGCTGACGTGGCAGTTGTATAAATTGCAAAACTGTTAATTCCTAAGCCTAGTGCTGCCAAAGGAAGCGTAAAACGGTCTGGTAACAATTGTGTGTCGAAATCAATACAAGTGAGTGTAATCAATATCCATGTGAGGATTAAACCAAAGAGCATCTGAATGGTTGCACCAAATACAGCTACGATAATCACTGAACAAACCATGGTGAGAAGTTCAATCAATGGATAGCGAATACTAATTGGATTCTGGCAGGAACCACATTTGCCACGAAGTATAATCCAACTAATTAGCGGTATATTTTGATACCAGCGAATGGGAGATTGGCATTTGGGACAGGTTGAAGCAGGTTGGCTTAGCGTCAGCTTGGTTTGATCAATAAGTGGTTGCTCTGGGTGAAGCAGCATTTGGCATTCCTGATGCCATTCTTGCTCCATCATTTTCGGAGTGCGAAAAATGACAACATTGAGAAAACTACCAATACATAGACTAAAAAGCCCAACTGCAAAATAAAGTGCAGCTGGATTTTCGATAAAATAAAAAATCAATTCTCGCATTCAATCACCAAATTAACTACCAACAATAGAACCCATTTGGAAGATTGGTAGATACATGGCGATAACTAACCCTCCCACTAAAACGCCTAGAACCGCCATTATCAGTGGTTCCATCATGGAGGTTAAGCCATCCACAGCATTGTCTACTTCATTTTCGTAATGAGTTGCTACTTTGTCTAACATTGCATCAAGTGCACCCGATTCTTCACCAATTGCAACCATCTGCACAGCCATGGATGGGAAACGGTTGGATGCTCGCATAGCAAATTGTAGTTGTTGACCAGTGGCAACATCTTCACGGATTTTCATTACCGCTTCTTCATAGATAACATTGTTGGTAGCACCAGCAGTTGATTCCAATGCATCAATAAGTGGAACACCTGCTGCAAATGTGGTCGCTAAGGTGCGGCTATAACGGGCAATAATGGCTTTATAGACTAAATCACCAAAAATAGGTGCCTTGAGTGCCATTTTATCCAAAAGGTCACGGAATTTTTTACTACGTTTTTTTGTTTCCATAAAAGCAGTGATAATGACACCAATTATTATAATTAGAATAAACCAATATTCTTGTAGCCATTCTGACATATTCACTACCATTTTGGTAAAAGCAGGTAAGTCAGCACCAAAGGAGCTAAATAGTTCTTTGAATACAGGAACAACTTTAACCATTAGAATAATTGTTACAATTAAAGCAACTATGATTACTGAAATTGGGTATTTCATGGCTTTTTTAATTTTTTGTTTAAGAAGTTCACTTTTTTCTTTATAAATCGCGACGCGATCCAACATGGTTTCAAGGGCACCTGATTGTTCCCCTGATTCAACCAAAGAGCAAAAAAGGTTATCAAAATACTGTGGGTACTTTTTTAGTGCACCTGCAAAAGTATTACCACTTTCCACTTCACCCTTAATCCCTAACACCACTTCGCGCATTGCAGGGTTCTCCAAGCCTTCGGCAACGATTTCAAAACCTTGCACTAGTGGTACACCTGCTTTCATCATAGTTGCCAATTGGCGGGTAAAAATAGTGATATCCAGCGTGGTAACTTTCTTCTTCATCAATCCTTCGAGAATATTTTTGCGTTTTTCCCGAATATTCTTGATGGTCACCCCTTGTTTCCGTAAAGTGACTTTAGCTAAAGCCATATTACGAGCTGGTAATTCCCCTTTAATCTTTGCCCCTTTACGGTCTATGCCATCATAAGCAAAAGTAGGCATCATTTGCGCTTTTTTAGCTGCCATGATTGTAATCCTTTTTATTGATTTTATTCACTGGTGACCCTGTTGATTTCCTGTAGAGAGGTAATCCCCTGTATCACTTTTTTCAAACCCGAACGTCGTAAATTGTTGAATCCTGCCTTTTCTGAGGCTGCCGCAATTTGCAGGGCATTGCCATCTTCCATAATAATTTTGGATATTTCTGGCGTCACTTTCATGACCTCATAAATACCAACGCGACCTTTGTAGCCTTCCCTGCACTCACCACAGCCAACGGGTTGAAATATTTTAAATTCAGGGTTTGCTAGGTCCTGTTCAGTAAAACCAAGTTCTAACAGACTTTGCTTGGGAATTTGCACAACTTCCTTGCATTGAGCACATAAACGACGTGCCAAGCGTTGTGCAATGACCAGATTGACTGAAGTTGCGATATTAAAGGAAGGAACTCCCATGTTACGTAAACGGGTTAGAGTTTCAGGTGCACTGTTGGTATGTAGGGTTGACATCACCATGTGACCTGTCTGAGCGGCTTTAATAGCAATTTCAGCAGTTTCAAGATCACGAATCTCACCCACCATAATCACATCTGGATCCTGACGTAAAAAGGCTTTTAATGCAGCAGAGAAAGTTAGCCCCGTTTTAGGATTAACATTGACTTGGTTAATCCCTTCCAAGTTAATCTCCACAGGATCTTCTGCTGTGGAAATATTGGTGTCTTCAGTGTTCAGGATATTTAAACCTGTATATAGGGAGACCGTTTTACCTGAGCCTGTTGGACCTGTAATAAGCAACATGCCTTGAGGTTTATCTAATGCCTCGAGGAATAGGGCTTTTTGTTCATCTTCGTAGCCAAGTGCTTCAATTCCCAACATCGCACTGGATGGATCGAGAATACGGAGTACCAGTTTTTCACCAAACAGGGTCGGTAAAGAGTTGACACGGAAATCAATGGCCTTTGTTTTGGATAGCTTAAGCTTAATACGCCCATCTTGTGGCATACGTTTTTCAGAAATGTCCATCTGTGACATGACTTTTAAACGGGACGCAAGCCGATTTGCCATTTGTAAAGGTGGATTGGCAATCTGGCGTAAAACACCATCCACACGATAACGGACCCGATATGTTTTTTCATATGGCTCAAAATGTAGATCTGAGGCTCCCATTCGAATCGCATCAATCAGTAATTTATTGATGTACTTTACAATGGGTGATTCATCAGTTTGGGTATTGGTGTCATCGTCTTCTTTATTGGTATCAGTAGCAACATCGATGCCATCTAAATCAAAGTCTTCACTATCACCGAAGTCAAAACTACCACTATCACCAAACTGTTGTTCAATCAGTTTCTCAAGTTTGTTGTGTTCAACAATAATCGGTTCAATATTGAGCTTGGTATTAAAACGAATGGCATCTAATGAATCAATATTGGTCGGGTTGCTGGTCGCAACATATAAGATTTGGCCGCGTTGCACCAAAGGTACAACCCGATGTTTTTGTATTAGCTTATTGTCAGTTAAGTCTTTAGGTAATAAGCCTGTATCATATACAGCCAAGTCGAACAGAGGTTCACCGAATTCATGGGAAATACTTTCTGCAACTGTGAGTGGTGAGAGGCGCTGATGTTCAATCAGGTGAGCCACAATATCCTGTTGGGCCTTTTTTGCCGCATCAATGGCATTCTGCATGTTTGATGCAGGCAAATGCCCCTCTTCGACTAAACGCCGAATGAACCCCGAAAATTTTGGAGACGTATGTAATCCTGACATCTGTCCGCCTTGTGACAATAAATGTTTATAATAGCTATCTTACAAAATTATACTTTTGTTGCGTAAAAATACTACTAGAGAAAGTGTCGTTTTTGACTTGATTCGTATCTAAAACTTTGAACTGATCGAATTTTTTACAAATTAATTTTCTAAAACCAAGACAATTACCTAAAAATGGAAATAATAAAATCAGTCAGGAAATGTCCTATTTTCAAATAAATAGAATGCTATACCCTTATAACATTAATTTTTACAAACATCTGTAAAGTGGTTATCAGGTTAAACCAGATAAAAAAACTGAATTTTATAAAAATCCGTGTAAAATATGCAGCATTTTTTAGAAATTATCAGTAGATCAAAGTATGTCGAGTCCGACCATTGCCCCTTGGGTTGTTGGCAATTGGAAAATGAATCCAATGCATGCTGACGCTTTTCAATTAGTAGAAGAATTTAAACAGCTATTACAACAGGGTAATATCTCTTCTGATCAATGTCATATTGGTATGGCACCAATTGCGATCGCCCTTACCAATGTTCAGGCACAGCTCAAGGATGCGACTCGGACAATCTTTACGGTGGCTCAGGATGTATCACGTGTAGCTGGAACGGGTGCGTATACAGGTGAAGTGAGTGCAGAATTACTCAAGGATAGCCAAATTGATTTTGTTCTGGTTGGCCATTCCGAGCGTCGTGAATTATTCGGTGATGGTGTCGAAACACTTCAGTCAAAATTGTATAATGCGCTGAATGCTGGGCTTAACGTCATTTACTGTGTGGGTGAAAGCCTTGAGCAACGTGAGCAGGGACTGGCTGAGCAAGTGGTATTGCAACAAATCTGTGATATCGCCTCAGTGGTGAAGCCTGAACAGTGGCAAAACATTGTGATTGCTTATGAGCCGATCTGGGCGATTGGCACGGGTAAGACCGCTTCACCAGCAGATGCCCAAGCCATGCATGCAAAAATCCGTGAGGGGCTAAAGCAAATTACGCCTGTAGGTGCGCAAATGGCGATCTTATATGGTGGCAGTGTTAAGCCTGAAAATGCAGATGAATTGGCGGCCTGTCCAGATATTAATGGCGCTTTGGTCGGTGGTGCATCACTCAACGCACAATCTTTTTACCAAATTGCAAAAGCATTTGCACAAAATAAGTAACGGGGAATAGAAATGTATAGTTTTATACTCGTTGTACATATCATTTTAGCAATTCTAATTATTGCATTGGTTCTAGTACAACAAGGTAAGGGTGCGGAAGCGGGCGCGTCATTCGGTGGCGGTGGTGCGGCAACTGTGTTTGGTGCATCTGGGGCGGGAAATTTCCTAACACGTTTAACTGCGATCTTTACTGCATTGTTTTTCTTCACCAGTTTAACCCTGGCGGTTTTTGCGAAAAAACAGACCACAGATGCCTATAGTTTAAAAACTGTGCAAAGTTCAACGTCTGTTCCTGCAACATCGCCTGAAACTTCATCAAATGCACCAAAAACGTCTGAATAAGTCGAATTAATACTTTCCTTTTGGGATTTAAAGGAATAGAATGCGTCCCAGAAAGCTGCGGTGGTGGTGGAATTGGTAGACACGCTACCTTGAGGTGGTAGTGCTTTCGGGCGTGGGGGTTCAAGTCCCCCCTTCCGCACCAAGCTTAATAACCAGTAAGTTTGGTGTTGCAGTGATTGTTGATGCGGGATGGAGCAGTCTGGTAGCTCGTCGGGCTCATAACCCGAAGGTCGTTGGTTCAAATCCAGCTCCCGCTACCATTTGATTAAGGTGCAACTTAATCAGGCAAATGTAAAGAAAACTTAAATTGACTTTTTTTTATATTTGTATATACTTTTTGCACGTTGATGCGGGATGGAGCAGTCTGGTAGCTCGTCGGGCTCATAACCCGAAGGTCGTTGGTTCAAATCCAGCTCCCGCTACCAAGTTTCTTAAAGGAGGCTCACAGTAAGGTGGGCCTTTTTGCACAGTGGGCAATGCTTTTCTGTGTAAAATAGGGGCGATTTACGCCCTTTTTTATTGGTTGTTTGGCTGTCGTGTAGTGTCGATATGAGTCGTATGGCGTGATCAGGAACATCATGCTTCACTATACGGGATTGATTGGCTCGCATGAGAGCAACGAGAGTAAATGAAATTATCAAATAAATCTCAAGCATTATATGATCTTATCGCACCAGCTGTGGCTGCCTGTGGTGTAGATTTATGGGGGATTGAGTTCCTGCCACAAGGTAAACGTTCTTTATTACGCATTTTTATTGATAAACCGATTGATGAGAGTGCTGAACCTGTCCTGAATGAAGAGGGTGAGGTTGAACAAGGGCGTGGCATTGGTGTTGAAGACTGTGTTCGCGTGACGCAACAGGTTGGTGCCATGCTTGATGTCCATGATCCAATTTCAGGTGAGTATGCCCTGGAAGTATCCTCACCAGGCTGGGACCGTCCATTCTTTCAGTTGTCACAAATGTCTGGGTATATTGGGCAACAGGTCGCTTTACGACTCATTGCTGCCGTCGAGAACCGTCGTAAATTTCAGGCAAAACTGCTTTCCGTTGATCTGGAAAATGAAATGATCCAGGTTGAAGTGGATGCTAAGCATATGCTTGAAATCGATAGTAATAATATTGATAAAGCAAACTTAATCTATCAAGACTAATATTAACTTAATTGTATAAGAAATCGGTAGGTGACTTATGGGCCGTGAAATTCTTACCGTTGCAGAAACGGTTAGTAATGAAAAAGGTGTTAGTCGTGAAGCAATCTTCCAAGCCCTAGAGCAAGCGCTGGTTGCGGCAACGAAGAAAAAGTTTTACGAAGGCACACATTCGGAAGAAGCTCAGCTTCGCGTTGAGATTGATCGTAAAACAGGTGATTACCGCACGTTCCGTCAATGGACTGTCGTTGCGGATGAAGATCATGAAATGCCTGCATGCCAGGATGCCATCTCTGATGTAGACCCATCGAAGTGGTCAATTGGTGATGTGCGTGAACTGGAAGTTGAGTCGATTGAGTTTGGCCGTATTGCAGCGCAAATTGCCAAGCAGGTGATTGTACAAAAGATTCGTGAGGCAGAGCGTGCACTGGTTGCAGATGCTTATGAGTCTAAAGTGGGCGAGCTGATTTATGGTGAAGTGAAAAAGCAAACCAAAGATGGCTTTATCATTGACCTTGGTGACAATGCTGAAGCGTATTTGGCACGTGAAGAAACTATTCACAAAGAGATTTTACGTCCTAAACAACGTATCAATGCCATTTTGTATAACGTTAACCGTGAAGGTCGTGGTGCGCAATTATTATTGTCACGTGCACGTCCTGAAATGCTGATTGCCTTGATGAAGAAAGAAATTCCAGAAATTTCTGAAGAAATCATTGAAATTAAGGCGGCAGCGCGTCAGCCAGGTGTTCGTGCTAAAATTGCAGTGAAAACCAATGACCATCGTATTGACCCTGTGGGTGCTTGTATTGGGATGCGTGGTACACGTATTCAGGCGGTACAGCAGGAGTTGAATGGTGAGCGTATTGATGTTGTGGTGTGGTCTGATGACCCAGCGCAATATATCGCAAGCGCATTGGAACCAGCTGATGTATCTGGAATCGTCCTTGATGAAGATGCACACAGTGCGGATATCATTTTCGCCACCAATGACCAGTTGGCGCGTGCCATTGGTTCGCAGGGGCAAAATGTTCGTTTGGCATCGGAATTAACGGGTTATAAACTCGACATGATGCTGGAAGAAGAGTATCGTGCTCGTCAGCAAAATGAAGCACAGCAATATCTGGATATGTTTGTGTCCCGTCTCGATATTGAAGAAGATTTGGCCATGGCTTTGGTCGAAATGGGCTTCACTTCTCTGGAAGAAATTGCCTATGTGCCAGCTGAGACATTTGATGAAATCGAGCTTGAGGCTGATTTGGTCGAATTGCTGCAAAGCCGTGCAAAAGAGGCTGCTTTAACTGATGCGTTAAAACAGCAGGAAAATATTCAAGAGCCAAGTGCGGAACTTCTCGGTATGGATGGTATGACCACCGAGATTGCCTACGCATTGGCGGCGCGTGGTGTGGTTACGATTGATGACTTGGCGGACCAAGCGACTGATGATATTTCAGATATCGAAGGCTTGGGCCATGACAAGGCAGGTCAATTAATCATGAAAGCACGTGAATCATGGTTTAACTAGGAGATAATAGATGACGGACAAGTCGATTCAAGAGTTAGCGCTCAGCGTAGAACGTCCTGTAGAGAAACTCCTGGAACAGGTTCGCGATGCAGGTCTACCACAGCGTAAAGCAGATGACATTATTACCACTGAACAGCAGGATACTTTGGTTAATCACCTGAAAAAAGTACATGGTCAGGGCGGTGGTAACACAGGAAAAATTGCGTTGAAACGTACAACTACCCATACAGCCAAAGTCACCAGCACTTCGGGTAAAGCAAAAAGTATCAATGTTGAGGTGCGTAAAAAGCAGGTTTTTGCCAAGCCAAATCCAGAGCAGATCGCTGCGGAAGCCAAAGCTCGTGCTGAAGCTGATGCGAAAGCCCGTGCTGAGCAGAAAGGGCGTGAAGAAGCGGATAGCAAAGCTCGTATTCATGGTGAACAAAAAACCAATGCGACTTTGGAAGCCATGCGTGCAGCGCATACTTCTGAAAGTGCTTCGCAAGCTCCTGCAAAAACCGCAGTTGTGGTGAAAAAACGTGGTAGTGACAAGGTGATTAAAGCACCTGTTGTTAAGCCAACAGAAACACCTGAACAGAAAAAAGCCCGTGAAGCAGAAGCAGCCAAGTTAAAGGCGACTGAAGAAGCTGTACGTCGTAAGGCTGCGGAAGAGGCGCAGAAGCGTACGCTGGAGCAAATGCGCCAGATGGCTTCGAAATATTCAAATGATGATGCAACCACAACCATTCGTGTGATTGATGATTCACCTTTAGCCGCTGGACTTGTTGGTCAGGCGTATGAAGATTCTTTCAACAAGGAAGACCGTGAAATCAAGCGTGGCGGTGCAACTGCAAATCCACGTGCAAGCAAGAAAGGTGGCCGTGGTGGCGATGCCCAGGCAGAGCAGAGCTTTAGCAAGAGCCATCATAAGCGTGGCTTGAAAACCAGCCAGTCAAACAAACATGGTTTTGAAAAGCCTGTTAAGAAACAGATTTATGATGTAGAGATTGGTGAGAAGATCATCGTTGCCGATCTTGCACAAAAAATGGCGGTTAAGGTTCGTGAAGTCATCAAGACCCTGATGAAAATGGGTGAACTTGTGACCCAGAACCAGGCCATTGACCAGGATACAGCAGTCCTTGTGGTTGAGGAACTAGGGCATAACCCTGTTCTTGTTTCTGATACGCAGGCAGAAGATAACTTGTTGGTTGCGGCTGAAGAAGCGCGTGGTGAGCAAACCACTCGTCCACCAGTGGTAACGATCATGGGTCACGTTGACCATGGTAAAACATCGTTACTGGACCGTATCCGTCGCTCTAAGGTGGCAGCGGGTGAAGCGGGTGGTATTACCCAGCATATCGGTGCATATCACGTTGAAACTGAGAAAGGCATTATTACTTTCCTCGACACACCAGGACACGCGGCGTTTACGTCAATGCGTGCACGTGGTGCGAAAGCAACTGATATCGTGGTTCTTGTGGTTGCGGCTGATGATGGTGTGATGCCACAAACAGCCGAGGCGATTGACCATGCGCGTGCAGCAGGTACACCGATTATTGTTGCTATCAACAAGATGGATAAAGAATCAGCGGATCCAGATCGTGTATTAAATGAATTGACCACTAAAGGGATCGTGCCTGAAGAGTGGGGCGGTGATGTTCCAATTGCCAAAGTTTCGGCGCATTCTGGTGCAGGAATTGATGAACTGCTTGACTTGATCTTGATTCAGTCTGAACTGATGGAGCTTAAAGCTTCAGCAGAAGGTGCGGCACAAGGTGTGGTGATTGAAGCGCGTGTTGATAAAGGCCGTGGTGCGGTAACGTCGATTCTGGTACAAAATGGTACCTTGAATATTGGTGATCTAGTTCTTGCTGGTTCATCTTACGGTCGTGTACGTGCGATGGTTGATGAAAACGGTAAGCGTATTACGTCAGCAGGCCCTTCGATTCCAGTTGAAATCTTAGGTTTGCCTGATGCACCAATGGCGGGCGATGAAGTACTTGTCGTGAATGACGAGAAGAAAGCACGTGAAGTTGCCGATGCTCGTTCAGACCGTGAACGTCATAAGCGTTTAGAGCGTGCAAGTGCAATGCGTCTTGAAAACATCATGGCGTCTATGGGTAAAAAAGATGTTCCTTATGTGAATGTTGTACTCAAAACTGACGTGCGTGGTACTTTGGAAGCGCTTCATGTTGCACTTGATGAGCTTTCTACTGATGAAGTGAAAGTACGTGTCATTGGTTCTGGCGTTGGTGCGATCACTGAGTCAGATGTTACCTTAGCTGAATCATCAGAAGCAGTGTTATTAGGTTTCAACGTGCGTGCAGATAACACAGCGCGTCAAAAATCTGATCAGGATGGCATTGATATCCGTTATTACAGCGTGATCTATCATTTAATTGATGATGTCAAAGCTGCAATGAGCGGTAAGCTTGCACCTGAACACCGTGAAACAATTCTGGGTGTTGCAGAAGTACGTGAAGTGTTCCATTCAAGCAAGTTTGGTGCAGCAGCAGGCTGTATGGTACTTGAGGGTACATTACATCGTAACAAGCCAATTCGCGTATTACGCGATGATGTGGTGGTATTCCAGGGTGAGCTTGAATCTCTTCGTCGCTATAAAGATGTTGTGGAAGAAGTTCGTGCTGGCATGGAATGTGGTCTTGCAGTGAAAGGCTATAAAGACATCAAAGTGCAAGACAAGATCGAAGTTTATGATGTTCAATTGATTAAACGGAGTCTTTAATGGCGGGTAGCCAACGCTTAAAGCGCATGGCGGATTCAGTACAACGCGAGTTGTCTGAGCTAATCCGTCAGGAGCTTAAAGATCCACGTTTGGGTGGTCTGGTGACCATCTCTGCGGTGAAAGTCAGTGCTGACATGGGATATGCTGAAGTTTATGTCACAGTGATGGGACGTGAACTGGGTGATGATCAAAGTGAGGCAGCCAACAAGGAAACTTTAGATGTACTCAATAAAGCTTCTGGCTTTTTGCGTCATGAACTGAGCCGTCGCATCAAGACGCGTATTACGCCAAGATTGCGTTTTCATTATGATAAAACCAATGCCTATGGCAACTATATGTTTGGTCTGATTGCTGAAGCCGTGAAAGACTTGCCTGAACGTGAACAAGATAAAGAATAAGTTGTAAAGAAAGCCACCTTAGGGTGGCTTTTTTATGATCTAAAATATTTATAAAAATAGTGGATAATATGGAAAGTTGACTTCACTCTATAATTTATAGTTTTTCGACAACCTAAGAAATCAACTGTAAAGATAAATGCTTCTCATTTTAAAGTCATTTTGCTAGATAAATCAAAAAATTATATAGACAACTCTGTATGAAAAAGAGGCAAAACAATAGTAATATGCCTATTATGAAAAGCTTAAAAAAAACTTAAAAATGTATATTCATTTTACCATTGAAGATGATCAAAAAAATATCGGGGAAGGACCAATTCAGGTTGGCTGGTTTTTAATAGAGGATAAAGCATCCATTCTATATGAACCACCTTATCGGATGCGTTCGCAATCACAAACCAAACATGCCAAGTCAGCAAGCCGTTGTCCTGCGGTATTACAGTTGGAAAGTCGTTATTTCGCGGTGAATTGCCCATTTGACTTTCACCTGCGTTTTGCAAGGGATGCACAGGGCAAGCCGACTTTAGTTAATGTGTTGGGTGATCAGTCACCTGTACGTGCCAATAAATTGAGGGAGCTGCTCACAATTGTCAATGAGAATGAATGGCGTATGCCTCAAGTCCCAATCTTACAACTGAAACTTCCGTATTGCTTTATTGCAGATGAAGTGGTGTATCTCACTCAACTGGATGCTTTTGGGCATTACCGCAAGAATCCGCTACCAGGCACAATTTTTGGAGGGCGTTTTCCGATTCACATTTGGCCTCGACCACTAATGTGGGCATTTGAATGGCATGACACTTCAAAAGATTTAATTCTAAAACGCGGTGAACCTTTATTTTACTGTCAGTTTGATGGTTATGATCCATCACGAACAGTAAAACTACTTCAAGCTGAGAAAACACCTGAACTTATGCAATATATGGATCAAATAAGTGGTGTGGTGAATTATGTGAGTCAGACGTTTAGTTTGTTTAATGAGGTGGAGAAAGTGAGACCTAAAAAATTATTAAAGTAAATATAAATTTGAAATTAAGGAGGAATATAAGATGAGTATGGCAAGATATTTTCAAATATTTATGGGAATTAATTTAATTTCTATATTTTTATTGGCTTTTAGCCAAGCATCATTAGAACCAGAAAAAGGTGTGATTCCATTTACTTTTTTTTATTTAATTATTCCTTTTATTAACATTTTAGTCTTGTGGGTGTTTTGTTATCTGCCATTTTATTTTTCTAAGTTTTTTTTTTGATAAGGCAACTATTTTAATAAAGATTTTTATGGCTGTCTGGGTTTTTCTTATTTTATCTATATTTTTTCATAAAGATATAAATGGAAGTTTAAATGTTATTAAAATAGATATTGACTATATGAGTCAACATCTTCAGAAAGATAGATTTTTATTTGTGAATGAAGAGTTGCCGAGAAATAGAATATGGACTGGTGATAGACCTTTAGTAAAAAATATAAGAACAGGACGAGAAAACTTATTGTCATGTAATATTTATGGGGTGGCATCAAGATGTAATTATATTGGGGATAAGAAATTTAAAGGAGGAATACATAATGTAAAATTTTATCAAATGGGTGAGCAATATGGCTCTAAAAGTTTAATATTTGAAATATCAGGTTATCAAGGTTTTTATGTTAAGGATTTTGTAAGAATGTATAAAAACTATCAAATTCGTGAAGTCTTGGATTTGGTATTTTATATTTTTTCATTTTTATTAATATTGGTTTTAATTATTGGTTTAAAAATTAAGGATTGCCTTGTTTCACCATTGTACGAGACAGTATTGGATCAGTTGGAGTAATAGAAGTTAATTTGTAAGAAGAGAAATTATGGATTTTTTAACCCTACTTTCATATTTATATAAGACCCTTTTTTTTTGGGGTATATTCCTTTTGTTAACAAGTAAAAAACACGCATATTTAGCTCTTTTTATTATTCTTATTTCATTTATTTTATTTTTTTATTGGTTAAAAGAGGAAACTAAGGACTATATTTATGTAAGAAAAGAGATATGTGGTGAATATGTTTATTTATCAAATAGATCATCAATGCGAGGGGATGGAAAAACAGTTGATCTTGCTATAAAGGTAGATGGTTATGGTGATTTTATAACAGTTTGGGGTAAAAAAGAGCTTTTAGCTAAAGTAAACGAGGATAAGCTAAATGGAAAAACTCTATGTGTAAACGTAAAGATTCCTGTAGTTGATGGAGTTGAAAATTTAAAGGGTGCAACAGAAGCACAAAATTTAACTATTAAGTCTAAGGATTAAAAAAATGATGATTCAATTAACGGAAATACAAAAATTTTAACGACCCATTAACTCTAAATTAATCGGTGGTTAAATTTGTGGAATGAAATATGCAAAAATCAAAACTATTTTTATTGACAATAACACTCTTATTGCAAGGATCATGTATGCAGAAAAGAGAACCTCCGTATATACCACAGGAGGGTGAAGTTGTGACATGGAAACAAAATGATCATTTAATTATTAAGGCTAAACTTGGAGAAAGAAGAAAACATATCATTAATGAACATTGTAAAAAATGTGAAAGAGATTTTTATAAACCACATCTTGAATATTATATTGGACAGTTTTCGATAGATTATGTACCAGAGAAATTTGATACGATTAGTATAGCAGAAGCAAAAAGTTTATCTATGCCATACGTTGATGGGCAGCTTGAGTTTGATTTAATGCTTAACAGATCTACTGTACAGGCGACGGATAGAAGTCCTTTTAGTTTACGAACAAATACTCTTGATCATATAGATCAAGTCAAAGTTTTTGTAGCTAATTTTGGAATAAATGATTTAAAGCAAAATATAAATACAAAGCAATTTTTTGAATCTAATTATATTAATAAATTAGATAGTAATCCAAGTTTTAAAAAATATAATTTAGATTGTTATAGTGATAAAAATTTTAGCGGATGGGAAAATTGTTTTGGAAAATCTAAAAATAAAATGATTTCAGGTTTTTATTTCAATATTTCACCAAATGAAGATTCTGTAATTTTGGGGAGAAGTTATGAGTTGATTTATGGAGGTATTAAGATTAATTGGTTTACAAATCAAAAAAACATAGATCACGTAAAAGATATAGATGCAGCAATATGGCGTCTTTTAGATGCATGGAATGTTTCACCAATTAAAAATATTAATGCAATTAATGAGGATTAAAAAATGACAATTCAATTAACAGCAACACAATTGGCACAAATGCAAATTCAATATAAATTAAATACTAATAAACCCGACTACGCAGGGATGTATCGATATATTTATGATAATTTTCATACTCAAATGCCGAATGCACAAGCTTATTGGTTTGAACAAGCAGCACAAATTAATAGGTACTTAAATGATACCAGTATAGAACCATCCCAATCCGCTTATTTTATCCAGCAGATCAATAAAGAAAGTTTACGTTTGGCAGGTCCACCAGCATTGTCACCAGCAGATGCAAATATTGCGTTGATCAGTAATACCATCGCTAAAAACGTTTATGAAGATATTGTGAATAATAATGGCATTATTCCATCATTAGAAAATCAGGTGAGCCATGATATTCAAGCTGCGATAGATGTTGCAGGGCTCGGTGTGAGCCAATGGGGCGGTGCATTCTATTTCTGGGATACAAAAATAAATGAAACAGGCGATGTCGATGAAAATGCTGGTATAAAAATAGGGAAAAGAATTGTCGATGCTGACAAAGTCGATCAATTTGTTGAAATGACCAGTACTGCTATGGCACTTACTATTGATAAATTCCGAGATCCACAATCAGATGCAAGTGTTGACGCGGCGATAGGTGCAATAAAAACATTTTCTTATGGTGCTTCAGGTGGATTAAATATAGCAGCTGCCGCAGGTATTTTATTAGGCAGTCCTTTGCTAACAGCTATCCTCGTCCCGCATAGTGATCAATGGATTGGGATTAGGGTTTTACTCTCCACACTACAAAAAAGTGAATGGATTAATAATGGACGACTGGCTGATCTTGAACATTTATCTGATGAGGATTTATTGGAGTATTTTCATGATTATAACGAGTTGTTGGAAATTGAAAAAACAAATGAAAATATTACAGTTGAATCAAGCATTATACGATTATTTAATGATGTCATCATTGGTACTGGTAGTTCAGAAGAGCTAAATGGCGGAATAATTATTGGGTTGGGAAATGATACGATTTTTGGTCTAGGTGGTAATGATAAGCTCAATGGCGGTATAGGCTCTGATAAGCTCATTGGTGGTAAAGGTAATGATGAACTCTATGGCGGTTGGGGGGATGATAAGTTATTCGGTGGTATTGGTATAGATAACCTGAATCACGGATAAGCCATAGACTTGAAAAAGAGAAGGACTAGAGCCATCAGTTGAGTTACCACACAAAACTTACGACTCTAGTCCTTATGTTCGATAGTACCCAATTATTCTGTATAATTGATGATTTCTTTCTAAAATTTGAATCAGTTTACTGGAAATTCTTAAAGCAAAATCTTAAATG
>NZ_JAUDZE010000006.1:0-174089 GCF_030385805.1 Acinetobacter thutiue | reverse complement strand
CTCAGAAGTGAAACCTCCCCGCGCTGATGGTAGTGTGGCGTTTGCCATGTGAGAGTAAGTCATCGCCAGCTTTTAAATTGAAAACCTCCCAACCAATGTTGGGAGGTTTTTTTATGCTGAAGAAATAAAGAATATTATAATGAAAAGAAGAATGTTAGAGGCTGTTTAGCTCCTTTAGAATTGCCTCATTAAACTGGGGGATGTCATCTGGGCAGCGTGAGGTGATCAGGGGCCATTCATGGGTATTGCAGCGATGAACTGCTTCATCCACCCAATGTGCACCCGCATTTTCCAAGTCGAGGCGGATGCTTTTATAGGAGGTCAGATTCTTATCCTTGATTCGCTCGGCATTAATCAATGTCCAGGGTGCATGGCAAATGGCGGCAATCGGTTTGTTTTGATCGGTGAAATATTGAATGATCCTATGGGCATGTTCATTGAGACGGAGGGTGTCTGCGTTGACTGTACCGCCAGGAATGACCAGAATATCGTAGTCTTCCACGGAGACCTGCTCTAGGGAAGCCTGTGGAGGGTAGCTTGGCCCAGGTTCTTTATCACTTTTTACCGTTTGTACAGGTTCCATCTTTTCGGCGGCATGTATGACTTCAATTCCCTTGCCTTTTAAAAATTCCAGTGGCTGAATCAGCTCATCATGCTCTACACCTACATTTGAGGTGATAAATAATGCCTTTTTAACCATTGTGAAATTCCTCAATATTATTTGATTTCTAGGTTAACAATGCAAAAGCATGAAAAGTGTAGGGCTTTCATCGGCGGATTGTATCTCGATAGATACGCTGTCAAATTCTGTTACACGATAAGAATAATGAAAAAAGAAGCCCCATCATCCTGACAGGGCTTCTTTTATATTCAGTTTATTGTCGTTTATTTCCTATAAACAACCACATCCTGTGCATCTTGTTGTTCTAAATGAGACTTCCTGTCTCTCTATGTTTTACATGATAGTGAAAATCTCCAGATGGGTATATTCGCCAATCTCTGCGATTGTTGTAGGTTTCGGCTTACATTGAGGTTTAGGAATCTATAGTTTTAGATATAAAAAAGCGGAGTCATCTGACTCCGCTTTTTATTTCGTCTAATATTTAGAAATGGATATCTAAGCCAATATAAGGACCCTTGAAATTGAATTTAAGGTCATTTTTTTCGTAGTCGTCCAATTTAATGTCCAGAATACGGTAACCTGCCTTTAAGCCCACATCAACCAGTAGGTTATCGATAAAGTTGTATTGTAGTTCTGCTTGGGCATCGGTAATCTTGGCATCATTGAAGTTGCTATACAGCACTTCGCCCTTGGCACTTAAACCTGTAAATGGAAGTTTTGCACCTGCTGTTGCATAGATCACAGGAACAGTCTTATCAATATCTGTTTTGCTGAGAGCAAGGGTGGTGACATGACCGTTCAGGGTGGTTGCACCTACACCAACATCTGCATTTACGATATTATCCAGAATTTCATAGTATAGAATGAAGTCTGCATGATCCATGTCAATGTCATAGACTGGTTGTCCAGCAACTTCATTTTCAGTGTGGGTTTTTAAATTTACATAGCGAATTTTGGCATTTGGAATAAGTGGAACAGGGTGTTCAATTGCCAGTGACAGTTGGGCTGCACCTTTACGCTCAAGGTCCTGATCACTTGCCGCTGTCTGGGCAGCCATGTTGGCCTGACCATCGTAAGCCCAGTAACTTAGGTCACCCTTGACACCAATGACATCTGCCTGTGCCAAACCGCTTAAGCCCATTCCTAGAGCAAGCAGTGATAATTTTAATACTTTCATTGAATTGTCCTAATTAAGTCGCTAAAAAAGTAATGAATTGTTGTGAATTCATCCAAGATTGGGCGAATCATATAGTGATCCAGAAAAATATGCAGTAGTCTAAATTTAATTTTTTAAAAAGGACAAATGCAAAAGGCTTAGGTGGAAGTGGATTTCACTTGAATATTTTATATGCTGGATGGCAATAATTTGACTATACGGTCAAAATCACATTCAGTTGAAAAATAATCACTTGTATGGAAAACATGATTTTTCCATGCAGAATTTACAGTAAAAAGAAATAAAAACGGGTATTGTTCGGCTATTAAAAAGCAGAAAAACAAAACCCAGTCTTTACGGAAGATGGTTTGGTTTTTGCTTGTTTGTTCATGGAAAAGAGCGGCTCACAAGGTTGAATTTTCATGCAGGCAGAACAGAATTTTTATGGCACTTTTCATGTCTGCTGGATAATAAAAACCTAACGCAGTGTGGAAAATGCCAGTTGTACATATTTAGGTGTTTTATGACAGATTCTCGTGAAAACTGGACATCACGATCTGGTTTTATTATTGCAGCCGTTGGTTCGGCTGTAGGCTTGGGTAATATTTGGCGTTTTCCTTATGTTGCCTATGAAAATGGTGGCGGAGCATTTCTGATTCCCTATTTACTGGCCCTGATTACCGCAGGTTTGCCGCTATTATTTCTGGATTATGCCACAGGGCATCGTGCCCGTAATTCACCGCCTAAAGCCTACCGTGCCCTGTTTAAAGGCGGCGAGACACTGGGCTGGTGGCAGGTGTGTGTCTGTATCATTATTGGTTTGTATTATGCCAGTGTCCTGACCTGGGCGGGAAGCTATGTGTATTTCTCGATTGGGCAGGCATGGGGCAACGATCCAGAAAGTTTCTTCTTCAATACCTATTTGCAGACCTCAAAAGCAACAGGTTTTGACCTACAGTTTGTCAGCCATCTCTTTTGGCCGATTGTAGGCATCTGGGCGCTCACCCTGATTATTTTGTACGGTGGTGTGAAAAAGGGCGTGGAATTGTCCAACAAGATTTTCATGCCGTTGTTATTTGTCCTGTTTACGGTATTGGTGATTCAGGCATTACGTTTGCCAGGCGCAGTAGAAGGCTTAAATGCATTCTTTACCCCGAACTGGTCGGCCATGATGGATTATAAGGTGTGGTTGGCTGCTTATGGTCATACTTTCTTCTCCTTGTCGGTTGGCTTCGGGATCATGGTGACCTATGCCTCTTATTTAAAGCCAAAAACCAATTTGACAGGGTCTGGCCTGATCGTGGGCTTTGCCAATGCATCAACAGAGATTCTGGCAGGTATTGGGATTTTTGCGGCATTGGGCTTTATGGCTCATGCGGCAGGCACCAATGTACAGGATGTGGTTAGTGGTGGTATCGGGCTGGCATTTATTGCATTCCCGAAAATCATTTCCAGCTTGGGCGCAGGCGCTGATCTGTTCGGTTTCCTGTTCTTCTCATCCCTCTTTGTTGCGGGTATTTCTTCCATGGTCAGTATTCTGGAAGTCCCGATTGCAGCCATGCAGGACAAGTTGAAGTGGAGCCGTGTCAAAGCGGTGAGCATCATCGGTGGCGGGAGTGCGCTGGTTTCAGTGATTCTGTTCTCAAGTGTGAACGCAATCAAGCTGGTGGATATTGTCGATCACTTTATCAATAATATCGGCATTATTGGTGGTGCACTTGTTTCAATTATCAGTATTGCGTGGTTTAAACGTTCAGCACTGGTGGCGTTGCGTGACCATGTCAACCGTATTTCCACCATTCAACTGGGCAAGGGTTGGGATTTCACCCTGACCGTGATTACTTCACTCATCCTGCTGACCACCTTGGGCATGACTGTATTCAATCTGATGAAAAATGGATACGATAGTTATAGCATGAGTTTGCAGGGCATCTTTGGATGGGGCAGTGTGATTTTCTGTGCTGTGGTTGCAATCGTACTCAGCAAAATGAAAGATCGCTAGGAGAATATAGATGAATACCTCAGCAATCGTAATGATGATTATTTCAATGCTGTTTTTATGGGGTGGACTGGCGTTGTCAATCCTGCACCTGATGAAGCATCCAGAAGAACTGGATGACGTGCTGGAAGATGTCAAAGACCAGCATACGCTTTAAGTGATAGAAAAGCAGTCCTCAAGCGGGGACTGTTTTTTTATGCGTATAAAAATCGGGTGATGCCTGTTTACAATGGAATTGGCAGCACACAGCAACAGACTGCACTCATGGGCTGGGTAGGATGGTTCGCAAGGGTTTTAGCTGCTTGATGACAACTGCAAAATTGCCGATAAATCGCAGGTAGTCCTGAAACCATACCTTGAGCATGAATAATATTTTTGACCGCCCCTGAGCAGGTGGTTCCGCCATATAATTGACCCGCAGCACATTTAAAGCCTTTGATCGGGGACAGATGTTGTTGATAGACCTCAATTGTTTTGATTGCCACTGTATCAAGCAGTCTGGATAAAATCACCATTTAAAGTTCCTGTTATCATGGTATTGGATTTGACTAAGTTAACCGATGATCAGGTTAAAGCCTGTTCAATTTTTATGATGAAAATGCTGCAAAACAGCAAACAGGGTAACAATTTAAAGTGCTTGGCATGATGGCAATAAAAAAGCAGGCCTGATGCCTGCTGTATGACTTAAGCCAGTTTTTTGATCTGGCAATAATAGAAACCATCACCCTGACCATGACTCGGCAACAGTTGACGGCCATGAAGTTGTTCAATTCCCCAGTCGGCTGCAATTTTAATTTCTTCAGCATCAGGATGTGCTGCCAAGAATGTTGCCATTTGCTGTTCATTTTCAGCTTTTAAGACTGAGCAGGTGATATACAGCAAGATGCCGCCTACTTTAAGCTGCTGCCACATGTGCTGCAAAATTTGTTGTTGCAGTGCTACGGTCTGGGCAATATCGGTGGACTGTCTAAGCAGGCGAATGTCAGGATGGCGACGAATCACACCTGTGGCAGAACAGGGCGCATCCAGTACGATACAATCCACTGCTTCGTTGGCTTGCCAAGTGGTCGCATCAGCCGTAACAATCTCAACATTATTTTGATCTAAGGCCAGACGTTCTAAATTTTCAGAAACACGCAATAAACGTTTGGCATCATGATCCAGCGCAATCAGTTTTTTAGGATTAAAACGCTCAAGAATATGTGCGGTTTTACCCCCTGGTGCAGCACAGGCATCGACAACCACTTTGTTATCTAGGTTGGGTAACAGCGTCGCGCACAATTGTGCATGTTCATCCTGAACGGAAAAACCACCCTCTTCGAAACCTGGTAAATGGGTAATATTGCCTGTTTGTTCCAGAACAATACCTACATTTGAAAGCACGCAAGGACGCGCATCAATCTGTTCTTCTTCCAAAATCTCTAAATATTCGTTACGACTGACTTGGCGTTCATTGATGCGCAGGGTCAGTGGAGCAACTTGTTTTAAGGCTTGGCATAGCGACTCTACCTGCTCAGGCCAATCTTTTTTGAGTCGTTTGAATAACCAACTTGGTAAACCATGCGTATGATTCAAAGCGGTTTGAAATTCCGCTATTTCACGTGAAACACGACGCAGAATCGCATTGACTACGCCACTCATTGGCTCGAAACCGAGTTGCTTGGCCGCATTTACAGTTTCTGAAATCGCAGCATGTACAGGAATACGCGTACATAAAATTTGATATAAACCAAGATATAAACAACTTTCTAATGCTTCATTGTCTAATGGTTTTGTGAGCAAGGGTAAGGTAATCGCTTTTAAAGAATACCATTGGCGTAAACAACCTAAAGTCAGTTCGTGATATAAACCACGGTCACGTTCAGACACCATATTGATATGTTGATTCAAAACGGAAGACAAAGATTGCCCATTTTGAACAGCCAAAAGTGTTTTGATCACTTGCGCACGCAGATTTAAATTTTTTGTAGATGATTGATTCGATTGGCTCATGGCAGGATTTGTCCAATATGCAATTTCTGGGTCTGGGCGATTTGTACGGGGTTGAGGGCTTTGCCACCTGACCATTGCAGGCTGGTGAGACATACGGCATGGTGATCACCACAGGCGACATGCACGCCTTGTTTGTCCATCGCCAGAATTTCACCGACTTGAGCATCTGCCTTGCTGTGTGGAGAAAGCTGTGATCCCCAGACACGCAGGGCATTATTTTCATCCAGTTGGATAAAGGCCACAGGCCATGGATTAAAGGCCCGAATATTACGGTCAATGTGTACGGCAGGCTGCGTCCAGTCAATACGGGCTTCGGCCTTGACCAATTTATGCGCATAGACGGTCAGCGCCTCATCCTGTACTTCACGTTTGGCAATGAAGTCCTGCAAGCTTTGCTCTGATTCAAGTACCTTGCAAATCGCCTCTGCACCCTGAACAGCCAGTTTGTCATGCAAGCTGGCAGAGGTGTCTTCTGCGGTAATGGGGCAATAGCTTTTATACATCATATCGCCTGTATCCAGACCTGCGGCCATTTGCATGATGGTAATGCCTGTTTCAGCGTCGCCCGTAGCAATGGCGCGTTGAATCGGTGCCGCACCACGCCAGCGTGGCAGCAGTGAACCGTGAATATTCAGGCAGCCATATTTCGGGGTATCCAGAACGGCCTGTGGCAAGATCAGGCCATACGCAGCCACCACCATGACATCGGCATCCAAGTCCGCCAATTGTTGCTGGGCAGCCAGCCCCTCATCTGTCGATGCTTTAAAATGCAAAGGTTGATAAACAGGTAAATCGTGTTCAAGCGCCAGTTGCTTGACAGGGGATGGGGTTAGTTTTTGCCCACGACCCGCCTTACGGTCAGGCTGGGTATAAACCGCAATGATCTGGTGTGATGTTTGTAATAATGCCGCCAATGCGGTTGCCGCAAATTCAGGCGTACCAGCGAAAATAATTTTCACAAAGACAATCCAAAGAAAACTTGTCCCAAATTATAAGCGAAAAAGGCTGTAGTCCCTAATTCAGGGACTGAAATTGCATTTGTGTAAAAAAGATCGTTTCGGTGGTCATCAGTTAAACGATAACTTGTAGTATGATGGAAACAGCTCAGTATCATTTCGCCAGAGAGAATTCTTGATTCATCTCTCAAGCACAAACTTGTTGGGAATACAAAATGCCTGATTATCGTTCGAAAACATCAACACATGGAAGAAATATGGCTGGCGCGCGTGGTTTATGGCGCGCAACAGGTATGAAAGATGAAGATTTTGGCAAGCCAATTATTGCGGTGGTCAACTCATTTACCCAGTTTGTTCCAGGTCACGTGCATCTTAAGGATTTAGGTCAACTCGTTGCGAGAGAGATTGAGGCTGCGGGTGGCGTGGCAAAAGAATTTAATACCATTGCCGTTGATGACGGGATTGCCATGGGCCATGACGGGATGCTGTATTCACTGCCATCACGTGACCTGATTGCCGATTCGGTGGAATATATGGTCAATGCGCACTGTGCCGATGCGATGGTGTGTATTTCCAACTGTGACAAGATCACCCCAGGAATGCTCATGGCAGCCATGCGTCTGAATATCCCAGTAGTATTCGTGTCTGGCGGCCCAATGGAAGCGGGTAAAGTCAAGTTCCGTGGTGATGAAAAGGCGATTGACCTTGTAGACGCCATGGTGGTTGCGGCTGACGAAAGCTATACCGATGAAGAAGTGAAAGCCTTTGAACGTTCAGCATGTCCAACCTGTGGTTCATGCTCAGGTATGTTTACCGCCAACTCAATGAACTGCCTGACCGAAGCGCTTGGCCTGTCTTTACCAGGTAACGGCTCTATCGTGGCAACCCATGCCAACCGTGAAAAGCTGTTCCTAAGAGCAGGCCGTTTGGTGGTTGAACTGGCAAAACGCTACTATGAACAGAATGATGACAGCATTTTACCGCGTTCAATCGCGACCAAGGCGGCATTTGAAAATGCTATGACCCTTGATATTGCAATGGGTGGTTCAACCAATACTGTATTGCATTTACTTGCTGCTGCGCATGAAGCGGAAGTTGACTTCACTATGGATGATATTGACCGCCTGTCGCGTCAAGTGCCTGTATTGTCAAAAGTTGCACCAGCAAAATCAGATGTGCATATGGAAGATGTACACCGTGCAGGTGGCATCATGGCGATTCTGGGTGAGCTGGATCGTGCAGGCCTGTTAAAAACGGCTGTGCCAACCGTACATGAAAAAACACTAAAAGATGCTTTGGACAAATGGGATATTATCCGCACGGAAAATCCTGAGGTGTATGAGTTCTATCGTTCATCACCAGGCGGCATCCCGACTCAGGTGGCATTCTCACAAAACCGTTACTACTCCACGCTGGATGGTGACCGTGAAAAAGGCGTGATTCGTAACGCTGAACATGCCTTCTCTAAAGATGGCGGTTTGGCGGTGCTTTACGGCAACATTGCGCTGGATGGCTGTATCGTCAAAACTGCGGGTGTGGATGACTCGATTCTTAAATTCACGGGAACGGCCCGTGTATTTGAAAGTCAGGATTCAGCCGTTGAAGCGATTCTAGACCATAAGATTGTGGCGGGTGACATCGTGGTGATTCGCTATGAAGGACCTCGTGGCGGGCCAGGGATGCAGGAAATGCTGTATCCAACCAGTTATTTAAAATCGAAAGGTTTGGGTAAGGACTGTGCCCTGATTACTGATGGCCGTTTCTCTGGCGGTTCTTCAGGTCTATCCATTGGTCACGTTTCCCCAGAAGCGGCAGAGGGTGGCGCGATTGGTCTGGTTGAGGATGGTGACACCATTCAGATCGACATTCCGAACCGTACCATTCACCTTGATATCGACGATGCAACGATGGCACACCGTCGTACTGTGCAGGAAGCCAAAGGCTGGCATCCAGTTGAAGAGCGTAAACGTAAAGTGTCTAAATCATTGAAGATTTATGCAATGCATTCAACCAGTGCCGCAAAAGGTGCGGTACGAGTTTTGTAAGCCCATTCAGTCCCTTTTGATAAAAAAGGGACTTTTTTCTCATTTTATAATATAAAATACTGAATACACTTGATTCTCATTTGCCAGTAAACTTGAGAATATAATCTACTTTTCTATAAATTCATTACGCTTAGAGGCGATTGGCATGTCTTTGTTACGTCGTTGGTTTGATCCCATCCGATCGAGTTGGTTCTATCAAAAACCCTCTCGTCAGGCGGTGTTACCCACGGAACAGGGTTTAACGATTTACCTCCGTCTAGATGATGTTTATAGCTATCTGGCAGTGCAGCAACTTGATCAACTCAATGAAATCTTGAATGACGAGTTAAAACCCCTAAAAGTCATTATCTCAAGACAGGATGCAGACCCCCCGAATGGCATGTCCAGACAGGATTGGCAAAGCTATTGTCTAAATGATGCAAAAATCCTCGCCAAACAGCACCGTTTTAGCTTTGATGATACCCCAGAGATTCCTAGTGCAGAAGCCTTACAGCAGGCTGAAACAATTCTAAGAAACACGCCGTTAAGGGAACAGAACTTCCTGCATTTGCTTGAAGATGTGTTTCATATGCTGTGGCAGCAGCAATATGGAAAGTTGCGTACCCTGTATGCCATGGCAAGCCAGCATCAGGCCCCGCAGGATTATCCTGAGCGTATCTTCAAGGATGTGCCTGTAGCCGCCAGCTATTTCGAATTTGGCGAACGTAAATACCACGCCGTTGATGATCTGTTGCGTCTAACCCGCCGTCTTAAACAGCAAAAACTGCTGACGGGCAATCCAATTTTCCTGATCAACCATATTGAATGGCGTGAGCACCTGATCAATGATGGTGAGGCGCTGGCAGAAGTTCAGGCATTGCAACCAGAGCTGGATTTGTATATTGCGCTTGAAGACCCGATGAGCTGGCTGTTGCTGGCCTATATCAAGGAAGAACTTGCCAACTACTATGATATTCAGTTGAGAGTTTATCCTTTGAGTTATCACGGGCGGGACTGGTTTGACTGGAGTCTGGCGACCCGTGTCTCGAAACGTACACAGGTGGCATTTACCCCATTCTGTCGTCCAACCAAGGAAGCCACCTATGAAATGGCAAAGCTGTTTTACAGTGTTGCAGAGGAACAGCAGGTGGATGTGATCCACCAGATTCTGGAAAGCGTATGGACACGGGGCAAGGATTTATCCTTTAAGGCGCATTTTCAGCGGATGCAAAAGCGCTTGCAGATTGAGCAGGTCACTGAACAGGATGTTGAAGCATTGTTAAAACAGAATGATGAGCTATGCCAGCAGAAACATCAGCCCGACTTTCCTGTACTGGAACTACGCATAGATGGGCAAAGCTATGTGTTTAATAGCCTGTATCGGGTCTGGATGATTGAAAGTATTATTAGTAATGTGCTGGAAGAGAAATATAAGCAGGAAAGCCAAGAATAAATAAAAAAGGCAGCCTAAGCTGCCCACGATTTTAGTTTTTATCTTTTAAGCTAAACAACAAATTCAGGAAAATCGCTGCAAATGTTGCTGTTCCGATTCCACCCAGATTGAAGTTGCCAAATAACAGTTCAAAATTGCCTGCACCCAAAATAATGGTCACTGAAGCCACAATCAGGTTTTTATTGTTGGAGAAGTCGACCTTGTTTTCGATCCAGATTTTCGCTCCAGCAATGGTGATCAAGCCAAACACCACGATGGAGGCACCTGTCAGAACTGCCGTTGGAATGGTGCTAATCACCGCACCAAACTTTGGCGAAAGCCCCAGAAAAATGGCGAACACACCAGCGATCACAAACACAATGGTCGAATAGACACGGGTAACGGCCATCACCCCAATATTTTCCCCATAAGTAGTCATGCCAGGCGCACCGACACTACCTGACAGGGTGGTGGCTAAACCATCGGCAACAAAGGCCTTGCCCAACTGTGGGGTCAGGTTTTCACCAGTCATGGCACCCACCGCCTTGATATGGCCTAAATTCTCGGCAACTAGAATCAGTGCCACAGGGGCAATAATCAGAATTGCGTTCATGTCAAACGCTGGATGTGAGAAGCTTGGAATACCGAACCATGGCGCGGCTGCAATCTGGGAAAAATCAATGGCTTTGCCAAAGCCGAGCACATTGGTTGCAACGGCATACAGTCCGTAGGCAATCAACAAGCCCACCAGTAAAAGTAAACGCTGTAGCAGGCCTTTGGTGAAAACCGCGATAATGCCCATACACAGTACTGTAATCAGTGCCATCCACATTTCAAACGGTTGTCCCGCCACACCCTTGATGGTCACAGGGGCAAGATTGAGACCAATGATCATCACGATTGCGCCTGTCACCACAGGTGGCATCAGTTTTTCAATCCAGCGTGTGCCTGTGAGCATGACGGCAAAGCCAATCAGGGCATAGAAAATACCACAGGCAACAATACCGCCGAGTGCAATCGCAAGGTTCGGATTCGTCCCTGAACCTGTGACATGGCCTGTTGCAGCCGCCACCACACCAATAAAGGCAAAGCTTGAACCCAGATAACTTGGTACACGTCCACCTGTGATCAGGAAGAAGATAATGGTACAAATCCCTGACATTAAAATGGCAAGGTTGGGATTGAATCCCATCAGCAATGGGGCAAGTACAGTTGCGCCAAACATTGCAAATGCGTGTTGAACCCCGAGCACCGCACTTTGTAAGGGCGGTAAATATTCGTTTGTCGCAACAGGGCGATGATCAATCTTTCCCTGATACGGTTGCCATTTTGGAAACCAACTTGACATAGATAAACTCTTGATCAGATAAATCAGCCGCTATGATACTCTGCCTGATCTGCAACTTTCATCTGGTCATGTTGGGCAATGGCTGCAATATCGTGGGTTTAAATACTTATTTTTATCATTCGGTAAAATAAATTTAAAGCTAAGCACCCATATTCATTGTGGATTTACATAAAGTTGACTATTTCACTCAACAAATAAAAAAGATGGGTTTTTAGCAATAAAAAATGACTGAGTAGGTATACAGCATCTACAACAGGTTTTGTAAATGCTGCATCAGTTTAAATCATCAGCCTGTATTCCTTAACCCTGCCGCAATCCCAGCAATACTGACCATCAAGGCATGATCGACAGGGCTATGTTCAGTTTGGTGCTGTGCCAGATACAGACGACGACGTTTCATCAATTCTGCCTGCAATAAATGCAACGGCAATAAATACGGTTTACGCACCTGCATGGACTGGTCCAGCACTTCATTGTTGCTGAGCAGTTTGGATTCACCTTTTAGGCTAAGCAGTGTATCGACTGCATTTTGTAGCCGCTGGCGTAACTCTATACCCAATAGTTTTAGATCCTGATCTTGGGTCAGGTGCGACTCATAGTACAGGGCAATATCGGCATCGGATTTGGACAGCACCATTTCCAGCATATCAATCAGGGTCTGGAAATAGGGCCATTGTGCCAGCATCTCATCAAGCGTCATCTTGTATTGTTCATGCACTTGGTTAATCGCTGTACCTGTACCCAGCCATGCAGGCAGCATCAGGCGAATCTGGGTCCATGCAAACACCCACGGAATTGCCCGTAGTGATTCAATGCCACCGCTGACCTTACGTTTGGCTGGACGTGAACCGAGTGGCAACATTTGCAGTTCAAGTTCAGGGGTCACAGTACGCAGGTAGCTGACAAAATTTGGATTTTCACGCACGGTCTGGCGATAGACCTGTACCGATAAATCGGTCATCTGGTTCATCAGTTCACGCCATTGTTTTTTTGGTTCAGGCGGTGGCAGCAGGGTCGCCTCCAACGTGGCTGCGGTATAGATTTCCAGGTTTTGCAGTGCAATGCCTTCCAGACCAAACTTGAAGCGGATCATTTCTCCCTGCTCGGTAACGCGAATCGCGCCAGAGATTGAACCTGGTGGCTGGGAGAATAAGGCTTGCTGGGTCGGTGCGCCACCACGGCTGATCGAACCACCCCGTCCGTGGAACAGGGTCAGTTGTACGCCATGATTTTTGGCAATTGCGGTCAGTTCTTCCTGAGCGCGATATTGCGCCCAGTTGGCCGACATAAAGCCAGCATCCTTAGCGGAGTCTGAATAGCCAATCATCACTTCATGCCTGCCCTGAATATGCTGTTTGTACCAATGCACATTAAACAGGGTATTCATGGTTTTGGCTGCGCCATCCAAGTCCTTTAATGTTTCAAATAAAGGCACCACACGAAGCGGATGCTGAATCCCAGCTTCTTTTTGCAGTAGCAAAACGGCAAGGACATCACTTGGATATTCTGCCATTGAAATAATATAGGCACCCAGACTTTCAGTTGGCTGCTCAGCCAGGGTACGCATGGTGGCAAACACTTCCAGCACATCTGGATGCTGAATCAGGCTGCCCTCTGGTTCATCCAGATATTTAGGCAACAAGGGGCGCTTGCTCTGTAGTTCCTGGATCAGGAAGTTCTGTCGCGCCTGTTCGGTCCATGACTCAAAATTACCCAAACCAAGATATTCGGTAATGGCTGAAATGGCCTGCCGATGGCGACCTGATTCCTGACGGATATCCAGTTTCAGCAGTTCTATGCCAAAGCAATTGACACGGTAAATGAAATCCAGCAACTGGCCATTGGCAATTTCGGCTAGATTGCTGTCAATCAGGGAGCGATAGCACAGCAATAAAGGCTGTAGTAGTTCATCCTTGGTTTTGATGATCTGGCTGTCATCAGCGTCCAGCCCGTGTAGACGTTGTGTCAGCCAGTGACGGGTGGCTTTCAGGCGTTCACGGGTTTCACGTAAATATTCACGATACGGTTCAGGGTGTTCATAGCCTAATGCTTGAGTCAGTTCCTCAGAACAACTTTGAATGGACAGTTCCCAACGCAGATTTTCAATATCACGCAAATACAAATCAGCAGCTTGCCAACGTGATAACCATAATACTTCTTGGGTGACTTGATGGGTGACATTGGGATTGCCATCACGATCACCGCCCATCCATGAGGCAAAGCGAATTGGCGCGATATTGAGCGGTAAGTTTTGTTCACAATGCTGTTGGGTCAGTTCATTCAGCTCACGAATAAACTTAGGTACGGCATTCCATAAACTCTGTTCAATGGTGGCAAAGCCCCATTTCGCTTCATCCACAGGAGTAGGGCGATGCTGGCGAATCTCATCGGTTTGCCAGGCTGAACTCACCAGTTGCTTGAGTGTGGCAATGGTCTGCTGGCGTTCTCTCGGTGTGAGTTTCTGTTGATCAAGCTGTGATAGGCAGTCGGTAATGTCATCATATTTCTGGATCAGGGTACGGCGGCTGACTTCGGTCGGATGTGCGGTGAGCACCAGCTCGATGTTGAGGTCGCAGATCTGCTGGAACAGGTGCTGTTCACTAATCTGTTGGGTTTTGAATTTTTCAAAGAGATGCGTCAGTGGGTTTGGACTGGATGTCTGCTCGTCAAACTCAGCCTGACGGCGGTTACGCACCACATGGTACTGCTCAGCGATGTTGGCAAAGTTGAGAAAATATGAAAATGCACGGGTCAGTGGCAAAATTTCTTCATCTTTTAGGCCGAGGAAAAGGTGTTCGAGCTGTTTTTCCGCCTCGATTTGACCATCACGGGCACCCTTGGCCAGGGCACGAATCTGCTCAACCTGATTAAACAAATCCTGTCCTGCATGCTGCTTTAAGGTTTCGCCCAGTAAATTACCCAGTAAACGAACATCTTCTCGTAATGGCGCAGTGATTTGTTGTGTCATTATGCTTCTCCTCTGCTCATGTCTTGACTATAACCTCATTGTCAGACATTCCAAGTGGAGAACGTAAGGAAATGTGAAATTTCTTTAAAATTTAGGTTGATATTTAAGCAAAAAAAGTTCAATGGCCTGTTCAATCATCTGCTCAATTTCAACCGTGGTTGGCACCGAATCCAGACCCAGTTAAACCTTGTGATGACGTGTGCCGAGCATCAGCGCCACGATCAGTTCGGTCTGTTTGAGGGGATCATCTGCCTGAATAAAGTTGAGTGTGATGGCCTGCTCAAAAAAATCACACCAGACATGACACATCCGTGTGTGTGAGGCATCAAAAAACTGTTGGGTGAGGGGGTTTTGTTCAGCCGCGAGTTCAAACAGCACCCGATCCAGCTTCATCGCTTCAGGCAGGTAAATAATGCTTAAGGCACGCTGACACATTAAGTATAGTGCCTGCCTAAAGTCGGACTCAGGTGTGAGTTCAAACTGCTTTGCCCGAATGGACTCCTCACAGCTCTCCTCAATCGCACAGGTAAACAGATTGGCCTTGTCCTGAAAATGGTTGTACACCGTGAGTTTGGTGACAGCCGCCTCTTTGGCAATCTGGTCCATGCTGGTGGCGTGATAACCCATTTTTAGAAAAATAGATTTTGCAGCCTGCAAAATTCTGGCTCTTTTTTCTAAATCTTTGGGACGACCACTGGTTGTCTGCACGTTATCGTTCTCTTTTAATTCAATTAAAAAATCAGGTTGCTAGATTTAATTTTTATTTAATGTACTCATGAGTATATTAATTAAAAATTAAACAATTTATGATAATGCCCATATCACGCCCTAAAAATCAATTTGAATAAGAGCGCAAAATAGATGAATCAGATCAATCGTATCATATTGGGGTTAGTCATTGTCAGTAGTGTCATCCTCAGCGCATGTCAGAAAGAGGTGCCCAAAACTGAGGAAATTCCTTATGTCATGGTGACGCAGCCGAGTAGCAACCATATTGACCAGAAAAGCTATGCAGGTGATGTGCAGGCCAGACAGCAGACCGCACTGGCATTCCGTGTCGGGGGCCAGATTACCGAACGTTATGCCGATGTTGGAGATCGGGTTAAGGTTGGGCAGGTGTTGGCAAAACTGGATGTGAAAGATGCCCAGTTGCAAATGAATGCGGCCAAAGCCCAACTGGACAGTGCACAGGCCGCCGCAAAAATTGCATTGGAAGAATATAAGCGTTATCAACAACTTTTGCCTGTCAATGCGGTCAGCCGTTCACAATTTGATGCTATTAAAAACCAGTATGAGTCGGCACAGGCAACACTGCAACAGGCCCGTTCAAACTATGAGGTTTCCTCCAACCAAACAAGCTATAACCAGTTGGTCTCCAATAAAAATGGCGTGATTACCCAGCGCAACATTGAAACAGGACAGGTGGTGGCGGCAGGACAGGCAGCCTATCAACTGGCGATTGATGGCGAGCGTGAGGTGGTATTTGGTGTGCCTGAACAGGCGGTCAGTACCCTCAAGGTGGGGCAGCCTGCCTGGGTCACCTTATGGTCACAGCCAGATACACGTTTTGCAGCAAAAGTCCGTGAGGTCTCACCAGCCGCTGACCAGTCGCGTACATTTACTGTCAAGGTCTCCCTGCTTGAGGGACAGTCCACGATTCAACTTGGACAAAGCGCACGAGTGTTCTTTGTGGCAAATGAAAACAATGTCCTGAGCGTGCCTTTATCCAGCGTGACTGCCAATGAGCAGCAAGCCTATGTCTGGGTGGTCAATGCCAACCAAACCCTGCGTAAGGTGCCCGTTACTCTGGGTGCCTATGGCCGTGACAGTGTGCCAGTTGTTTCAGGTTTAAAGGCGAATGACTGGGTGGTGGTTGGGGGTGTACACCTGCTACGTGACCAGCAAAAGATTCACCCTGTAGACCGTGATAATCGTGAAGTCACGGTAAAAGCGGGAGCCTGATTATGAAATTCAACCTTTCAGAATGGGCGCTCAGGAATAAGGGCATCATTCTCTACTTTATGCTGTTGCTGGGCATTGTTGGGGTGATGTCGTATTCCAAGCTGTCACAGAGCGAAGACCCGCCATTTACCTTTAAGGTGATGGTGGTGCAGACCTATTGGCCAGGAGCAACGGCTCAGGAGGTTGCAACCCTGGTGACAGATCGCATTGAAAAAGAACTGATGACCACAGGGCAATATGAAAATATTCGGGCATATTCACGGCCTGGGGAATCAATGGTGACATTTATTGCCAAGGACTCTTATCGTTCCAGTGAAATTCCTGATGTTTGGTATAACGTGCGCAAAAAGGTCAATGACATTCGCTCGCAACTGCCAAGCAGTGTGCAGGGCCCGTTCTTTAATGATGAGTTTGGTGATACTTTCGGTAATATCTATGTGCTGACGGGCAAGGACTTTGATTATGCGGTAATGAAAGAATATGCCGACCGTTTGCAGTTGCAACTGCAACGGGTCAAGGATGTCAGCAAGGTCAATCTGGTGGGTCTACAAGACCAGAAAATCTGGATTGAGCTGTCCAATACCAAAGCCGTGCAACTAGGTGTTCCTGTGACTGCGATTCAGGAAGCGATTCAAAAGCAAAATGACATGGCAGGTGCGGGCTTCTTTGAAACAGGCACAGACCGTATTCAAATCCGTGTCAGTGGACATTTGCATAGTGTTGATGACCTGAAAAAAATGCCATTGCTGGTCGGTGATAAAACCATTCAATTGGGTGACGTTGCTGATGTCTATCGTGGCTTTAGTGAGCCTGCGCAGCCACGGATGCGCTTTATGGGCGAAAATGGCATTGGCATTGCCGTTTCCATGCGTAAAGGTGGTGACATCATTGCGCTGGGTAAGAACCTTGAAACTGAATTTAACCACCTGCAAAAAACCTTACCCTTGGGCATGAAACTGCAAAAAGTGTCTGACCAGCCTGTTGCGGTACAACGCAGTATTCACGAGTTCTTAAAAGTCTTGGCGGAAGCAGTCATTATCGTTCTATTGGTCAGCTTCTTCTCGCTTGGTTTCCGTACTGGCTTGGTGGTGGCGTTGTCGATTCCACTGGTATTGGCGATGACCTTTGCAGGCATGAACCTGTTTGATGTTGGACTACACAAGATTTCATTGGGCGCATTAATTCTGGCCCTAGGTTTGCTGGTCGATGATGCCATTATCGCCGTGGAAATGATGGCGATTAAAATGGAGCAAGGCTATAGCCGACTCAAGGCCGCTGGCTTTGCTTGGCAAACCACCGCCTTTCCAATGCTGACAGGAACCTTGATCACCGCGGCAGGCTTCCTGCCGATTGCCACCGCGCAGTCAGGAACAGGGGAATATACCCGTTCGATTTTTCAGGTGGTCACCATTGCCCTGATTGTGTCATGGATTGCCGCGGTTTTGTTTGTACCTTATCTGGGAGAAAAATTACTACCTGACTTCACCAAACAACAGCAGAAAGCGGCATGGTATCTACGCCTATGGGCAAGACTGCGTAAGCAACCTGCGCCTGTGGTTGAGGCACATGGTCAGCATCATGATCCGTATCAATCTAGATTTTATCAATCTTTCCGTAATGTGGTGGAAATCTGTATCACCTATCGTAAAACCGTGATTGCCGTGACGGTGGGTATTTTTGTACTGTCAGTCGCCATGTTTAAACTGGTGCCACAACAATTCTTCCCCCCATCCAACCGTGCAGAAATTCTGGTAGACTTAAAACTGGAGGAGGGTGCATCGCTCACTGCCACTGAGCAGGCGGTGCATAAGGTGGAGCAGTTCCTGTCGAAGCAAAAGGGGATTGATAACTATGTGGCCTATGTCGGCACAGGTTCACCACGCTTCTATCTGCCTTTAGATCAACAACTGCCACAGGCCAGTTTTGCCCAGTTTGTGGTGCTGGCATCATCTTTAGATGACCGTGATGAAATCCGCCGTTCTTTAGAGACGCAAATTAAGCAGTTGTTGCCTCAGGTGCGTACCCGTGTGTCCTTGCTGGAAAATGGCCCTCCTGTGGGTTATCCATTGCAGTATCGGGTCTCGGGTGAAGATTTGGCAACGGTTCGGGCAGAGGCACAGAAAGTGGCTAAAGTCCTGAGCCAGGACCCAAACACCACCAATGTGCATCTGGATTGGGGTGAGCCAAGCAAGATCATTGCCATTGAGATTGATCAGGACCGTGCGCGTCAAATGGGCGTTTCCAGTGTTGATCTGGCCAATTTCCTCAATGCCTCAGTGACAGGCGCGGTGATGAATCAATACCGTGAAAAGCGTGAGTTGATTGAAATCCGTTTGCGTGGTGATAAAACCGAGCGGGCCGAAGTGGCTTCCTTGGCCAGTCTGGCTGTGCCAACCAGCAAGGGGACAACCGTGCCATTGGCACAGATTGCCAAGATCGAGTCACGTTTTGAAGAGGGCTTGATTTGGCACCGTAACCGCCTGCCAACCATTACGGTTCGGGCGGATATCCGTACCCATTTACAACCAGCGACTGTGGTTCAGCAGTTGTCGGAAAAGATGCAGAGCTTGCGTGCGGATTTGCCAAACGGTTATCTACTTGAGGTTGGTGGAACGGTTGAGGAATCGGCCAAAGGCCAGAATTCGGTCAATGCGGGTATGCCGTTATTTCTGGCGGTGGTCATGACCCTGTTGATGATCCAGTTGCGTAGTATGTCTCGCGCGACCATCGTCTTGCTGACTGCACCGCTTGGCCTGATTGGGGTGGTTGCGTTCCTGTTGCTGTTCAATAAACCCTTTGGTTTCGTGGCCATGCTCGGGACCATTGCCTTGTCAGGCATGATCATGCGTAACTCGCTGATCCTGATTGACCAGATTGAGCAGGACATTCAGGCAGGGCATGAACCGTGGGACGCGGTGATTGGTGCCACCATGCGCCGTTTCCGCCCGATTGTGTTGACGGCCCTGGCTGCGGTGCTGGCCATGATTCCCTTATCACGTAGTATTTTCTTTGGTCCGATGGCGGTTGCGATTATGGGTGGCTTGATTGTAGCCACCCTGTTGACCCTGTTTTTCCTGCCTGCACTCTATGCGGCGTGGTTTAAGGTCAAGAAAGCAACACATCTATCGTAATTATTTTGTGAATAAAGGTGCGAAATATTGAAAATTTCAATATAGTAGCACCTATATTTTAAGACCAAAAAATAATTGAATTTCATTGCATGACTGGTTTGGCAAAATGCGGTGAATGAGGTGATATAGAGCATGGGGCAAGACAATATTGAGCAGCATCGCCGCTATGTGGCGATTTCGTACGTGTTCATGTTTCTTGCATTATTTACAATCGTGTTTGCAGTGTTCGCATACCTGCTAGCACGAAAAGTTGCGATTGTGGATAATGCTGAAGTATGGATACATGCGCATGCACTCTGGATTATGCGTAATGTGCTGCTGTTTATCTTGATGGCTTTCTTTGCTGCCCTATGGTTTATTCCGCTGTTCTTTTTTGCCTGGAATAGTACACTTTGGGTGACTGCCATGACGGTCGCAGGTGTGGTATTTAGCTCGATTGCATGGCTGTTTTTATTGAATGCATGGCTGAAAGGTATTGCCAAGTACTTTAGAAATAAAGCGGTTTTTTAAATTTATCGCTTTTTTATCACAGGCACCCTTGTAAACTTATTATACAGCCCCTATTAAGGCTCTGTTGACTTTAGAAATAAAATGTCAGCGGAGCCTATTTGTTTTTTTAAGTTTGAATAAATTCCGTGAGGAGCATCGCCAACCATGGCTAAACGTGATTATTATGAGGTTTTAGGCGTTTCGAAAACCGCAGGTGATGATGAGATCAAGAAAGCCTATCGTAAGTTGGCGATGAAGTATCATCCAGACCGTAACCCAGACAACGCTGAGGCGGAAGAGAAATTCAAGGAAGCCTCAGAAGCCTATGAAGTGCTTTCTGACGGTGAAAAGCGCAGCATGTATGACCGTGCTGGACACAGTGCCTTTGAGGGTGGTTTCGGTGGGGCTGGGGGTGGTTTTGGCGGTTTTAGCGCAGAAGACATCTTTAGCCAGTTTGGCGATATTTTTGGTGGTGCGTTTGGTGGCGGTGGTCGCCAGCAACAACGCCAGCGCCGTGGTTCAGACCTCCGCTATGTGATGGAGCTGACCCTTGAGGAAGCGGTCAAGGGTGTAAAGAAAACCATCACCTTTACTGCGCCAGCGCCGTGTGAAAGTTGTGATGGCAAGGGTTCGAAAAATCCAAATGATGTGGAAACCTGTCGTACCTGTCATGGTGCGGGTCAGGTGCGTATGCAGCAGGGTTTCTTCTCGGTTCAGCAAACCTGTAGCACCTGTCGTGGTCAGGGCAAAATCATCAAGAATCCATGTAACACCTGTCATGGTTCAGGCGTTGCAGACCGTCAGCAAACCCTTGAGGTCACCATTCCAGCGGGTGTGGACAATGGTGACCGTGTACGCCTAACAGGTAAGGGCGAGGCGATTCGTGATGGTCAGGCAGGCGATCTGTACGTTGAGGTTGTGGTGCGTGAACACGAAGTCTTCCAGCGTGATGGTGCAGACCTGTATATGGATGTGCCTGTCAGCATTGCTGATGCGGCTTTAGGTAAGGAAATTGAAATTCCGACACTGGAAGGTCGCGTTAGTCTGAAAATTCCAGAAGGTACGCAGACAGGTAAACTGTTCCGCCTACGTGGCAAGGGTGTTCGCCCTGTACGTAGCAGCATGGTGGGCGATCTACTTTGCCGTATCGTGGTGGAAACCCCTGTCAATTTAAACAGTCGTCAGCGTGAATTGTTGAAAGAGCTGCAAGCGTCTTTTGATGGCGATGGTCATGCTTCATCGCCAAAGAAAAAATCATTCTTTGATCGTTTATTTGATTAATAGACGGCAACAGAAAAACCTGCTTCGGCAGGTTTTTTTATGGGAAATTTTTAGCGTAGGCACAGAGTTTTGCTATAGTAGCGGAATTGTTTAAATAAAAGACTGGGAAAAAATTATGTCAACTTCTCCACGCATTGGAATCTTGGGTGCAGGCGGACGCATGGGGCGAATCCTGATTCAGGCGGTACAACAGGCAGGCTATCAACTTGCGGCGGCCGTTGAGCGTCCTGAAAGCAGCCTGATCGGTGCGGATGCGGGTGAGCTTGCGGGTGTGGGAAGTCTGGGCATCAAGGTGGTGGGAAGCTTGAGTGAAGTGCTCAAGGATTGTGATGTGGTGATTGACTTTACTGCACCAGCCGCCACCGAACAGCACTTGAAGCTGTGCCGTGAAGCGGGTGTGGCCATGGTGATTGGCACCACAGGCATGAATGATGAACAGAAAGCATTTCTGGATGAAACGGCAACACAAACACCAGTCGTGTATGCCGCGAACTATTCTGTGGGTGTAAACGTTTCCATTAAATTACTGGAACTGGCGGCAAAAGTGTTTGGTGACACCGTTGATATTGAAATCATTGAGGCACATCACCGTCATAAGGTGGACGCGCCATCAGGCACCGCGTTTATGATGGGTGAGGCAATTGCGGATACGCTGGGACGCAACCTCAAGGAAGTGGCGGTGTATGGCCGTGAAGGCTACACAGGTCCTCGTGACCGTCAGACTATCGGTTTTGAAACCATTCGTGGGGGTGACATCGTGGGTGAGCATACAGTGATGTTTATTGGTGAGGGTGAGCGTGTGGAAGTCACCCATAAAGCCACCAACCGTATGAACTTCGCTTCAGGTGCAGTACGTGCGGCTGCATGGGTGGTAGGTCGTGAAGCCCGTAAATATGACATGAAAGATGTTCTGGGCTTTAACGACATTCAGGTATAACACATCAATTTTTGCACTATCCAGCGCCTGGCGAGCTTCCATTTGTAGGGGTGAAACAGGCGCTCACGACCATTAAAATAAATTGAGCATGACATGAAAAAAAAACATATTGTTGCCGCACTTCTCAGTATCACCAGCCTGACAGCCACGGCTGCAACAGACACAGCCAAACTCAGCCTAAACCGCAATAACATTAAAGTCTGGACCTATCAGACAGAGAACAACCCAATTATTCAATATCGGGCTGAAACCACTTTTGATGTGCCATTGGAGCGTGCCGTTGCGGTGGTGCTGGATGTTGAGCGCACACCGCAATGGGTGCCTTATGTCGGTAATGCGCAGGTGTTGTCGCGTGATGAGAAGAAAGGTGAGTTTATTCTGTACATGGTGCTGGATTTTCCATTCCCTTTAAAAGATCGTGACTTGGTCATTAAAGGCAAGATGAGCAAGAATGCGGATGGCAGCATCAGTATCAAGAATAACGTCATTCAGAATAACTACCCTGAGCAGCCTGATGTGGTTCGCCTCACCAAATATACAGGCGACTGGACCTTTCAACGCGTGGGCAACAACAAGGTCAAGGTCACCACCACGGGTTATGCCGATCCAGCAGGTTCGATTCCATTGAGCTTCGTGAATATGTTTGTGCAGCAACAACCGTATCAAATGCTGATGAAAATGAAAAAGGAAGTGAATAATCCCTTGTATGCACAACCGCATCTGCCTGACTTACTGAAATAAATAAAAAAGCCTGATTCAATCAGGCTTTTTTATTGGCATTTAACTCTGAGGACATTGCTGTAATGCTGAATTTGCCTTGGCAGATAATTTGATCTGGATAAATACCAAGATTAAACCAATCGCTGCCAACACCGCCCCAATCATGGAAACTGCGGTATAATTCAGGCCAAGACTAAGTACGGCACCACCTGCTGCTGCGCCAATGGCATTGCCCAGATTAAACGCCCCGATATTGACGGAAGAGGCCAGACCCGAAGCCTCATGCGCAACCGACATCACCCGCATTTGTAAAGGTGGAACTATGGCGAAAGCTGCTGCGCCCCAGATCACCAAACCGATTGCCGCACCGAGTTGTGTTTGTGCAAGCATCGGGAAAATCAGCATTAATCCAATCAATAATCCCAAAAAGCCAATCAGGGTTTTATTCACTGATATATCAGCAAACTTGCCGCCAAAGTGGTTACCAATCGAAAAACCAATCCCGATCAACACCAGCATCAGGGTGATAAAGGTCGGTGAGGCATGGCTAAACTCAACTAGACTTGGCGCAATGTAAGTGTATAAGGTAAACATCGCTGATGCGCCAAATACTGTTGTAAGCAGTGCCAATACCACAGGCAGGCGGGTTAGGACTTTAAGCTCCATTTTTACATTGGGTTTTTGACCCACAGCACCTACAGGCAGTGCTTTCCACAGCGCCAGCATGGTGATGACTCCGAGTACGGAAATGGCAAGGAACGACATGCGCCAGCCGATGTTCTGTCCCACCCATGTGGCGAGTGGCACACCTCCAATATTGGCAATGGTGAGGCCCATAAACATGGTTGCTACTGCACTGGCCTGTTTATTGGCAGGCACCACACTGGCAGCCACTACAGAGCCAATTCCAAAGAAAGCACCATGATTGAGACTGGTTATCAGGCGGGCACCCATCAGGCTCATATAGTTCGGTGCAAAGGCTGCGATCAGGTTACCAATGGTAAAAATTGCCATCAGTAAAATCAGTGCATTACGACGGGCAAACCCACCAAACCATAAGGTCATGATCGGTGCACCCAGCATCACGCCCAGCGCATAACCCGTGATCAGCATGCCCGCACCTGGAATGGAGACGCCTAGATCATGGGCAATATTGGGCAACAGGCCCATGGGCGAGAACTCGGTTGTCCCAATGGCAAAGGCGCCAATCGCCAAAGCCAGCAAGGGAAGATTGATGCGACTGCTCATGTTATTGGTCCCATTCAGGCGCATAAGGTTCAGGGCTCACTTCACGGCCATTGCGTTCCAGTTGAGCGATCATCTGCATCTGCTCTGCACTGAGTTTTAAGTCCTGTGCCTTTAAGTTGTTCATCAGATTCTCACGTTTGGTGGAAGATGGAATCACGGCATAGCCATTTTGTAAGGCCCAAGCCAATGCCACTTGTGCGGACGTTGCCTGATGTTGTGCCGCAATTTCTAATAAGGTCGGATCATTCAGCACTTTGCCGTAGGCCAGCGTCATGTATGAGGTCACATCAATATTTTGTTCACGTAAATAGTTCACCAAGTTATGGTTCTGTAAATATGGACTCAACTCGATCTGGTTGGTGGTGATGTGCTCCATGCCAATGCTATCAATCGCTTGCTGGGTCAAGGCGATATTAAAGTTTGAAATCCCGATATGCTGGGTGAGACCTTGCTGTTTTGCTTCCAGCAGCAGTTGCATCACCTCTGGAATCGAGACGCCGAGTTGCGGTGCAGGCCAGTGAATCAGGGTCAGATTGACGGCATCGGTACGCAGTTTTTGCAGGCTGTCTTTTAAGCTTGGTATAAATTTATCTTCGGCAAAATTATCCACCCAGATTTTAGTGGTGAGGAAAATGTCCTGACGTGCCACACCACTTTCCGCAATCGCCTGTCCAATCGCCGCTTCATTGCCATAAACCTGGGCGGTATCGATGGCCCGATAACCCACGTCCAGTGCAGTTTTAACCGAGTCAATCACGGCCTGATCTTTAAGACGGAAAGTTCCTAAACCAAATTGAGGAATACGCATACTGTTCACCTAATCTTTTTCATGCTCCGAGGAGCTATTCTGTTGATGGGTGCAATTTTGCGATGATTATTGTTGCTAAAAAATAGATGAATTTGCAAAATACAGTTGACGAAATATCAACAATTGAGGCGTGGCAATGAAATCAACTGTGGAGGAACTTATTGCCTTTATGACTATTGTCGATACAGGTTCCTTTATTGCCGCCGCGGAACGGCTAGGGCAGACTGCATCGGGAATGAGCCGTTCACTCAGTCGTCTGGAATCAAAACTTGAAGTGACCTTGCTGGAACGCACTACCCGAAAATTAAAATTGACACAGGAGGGACAGCAGTTTCTACAGCAGGCCCGTAAAATTTTAAGTGACCTCAGTGCGGCTGAGGAGGCACTACAAAAGTCTGATCAGGACACCTCGGGCATTATTCGGATTGACTCAGCCACGCCCTTTATCCTGCATGTGATCGCGCCACTGGTGCAGAAATTTCAACGCTGTTACCCAAATATTGAAATCGAGCTAAATAGCAATGACTTGGTTATTGACCTACTGGAACATAAGACCGATGTGGCGTTTCGTTTTGGCGAACTACATGATTCCAGCCTGCACGCCAAACTGGTATGTAAAAGCCGAATCTATATCGTTGCCAGTCCAGACTATCTCAGGCGTAACGGTACACCACAGCAGCCATCAGAGCTTCTTGAACATGAGGTGATTGGTTTTACCCGTCCCAGCTATATTAATAAATGGCCGATTAAGGTGAACGGGGAATATTTTCTGGCGCAGCCCAAGATCAAGGCATCCAGTGGCGAAACAGTACGGCAACTGTGCTTGCGTGGACAGGGGATTGCACGACTGTCAGAGTTTGAAATCTGGAAAGACCTCAATGAGGGAAATTTGCTGGCATTGTTTGAAGACCAGATTGAACATTCTTATCAAAGCATCCATGCAGTATATTATCAGCAGGAACACTTGCCGAAACGGGTCCGTTTATTTATTGAGTTCTTGTCTGAGCAATTAAGTCACGGCTTTTCGGTGTGCCAATAGTTTGCTCAGGTAATTGTAATTCCAGCACCCGAACAATTTGTCCTGTCGGCTGCTTGATTGCCAGTGCAATATGTTGCTGTTGCTGCTGACATACAAACTCCACTGTCGGGAGTAGCAAATTCGACATGATAACGCCATTTTCAGTTGGTTGTTTATAGGTCAGCCTGAGTGTGCTTTGCTGTGCCTGAGTCTGCACTTTTTCCAGCCGCCAAAACTCATAAGTCTGTTGATTCTGGATTTTCAAGTAACCTTGCGCCAAAGTCTTACAGATATTTTGCTGTTGTTCAGCGCCTTGATCTGGCGTATGACAACCCATTAGTAAAACCATACTGAATATAAATAAGCTATTATTTTTCATGCTGTTATCCTTTGACTATTGATTTTGATAGCTTAACCGTGTTGTATAAAGCAATACAGATACAGAAATTTATAAAAAAGCAGTACAGAGATGACATTTCAATATCAGCGTCTGGCCGATCAACTGGCACAAAAGATTTATCAGCATGAACTGCAACCCCAGCAAAAGTTAAGTTCGCTGAGGGAGTTTGCCCGTCAGCACAAGGTCAGCCTGAGTACCGCCCAGCAATGTTATGAATTGCTGGAAGCCAAGGGGCTGATCTATGCCAAGGCAAAATCAGGTTATTTTGTCAGTTCACGGCAATATCAAAGTCCAATGCCAGAGAGTCCATCTTTTGAGTCGATGCCTAGACAGGTCTCCAATCTGGACTTGCAGAACCAGATTCAAACTGCCTCCATCCAGAGCCACCTCACACCACTGGGTGCAATTCAGCTTTCTCCACATTTAATCCCCGTGGATGGCTTGCGTCGCTCCTTGCAGCGAGCATTGAAACATTGTCAGCCTGAAGATTTTTTGTATTGCAATAAACAGGGCCATCAGCAGCTTCGACAGGCTTTGTCCGACCATTGGCGGGAAGATGGGATTTATGTGGCAAGTGAGGATATTTTTATTAGCAATGGCTGTATGCCCGCCTTATCGTTGTTGATTCAGCAGCTCAGCAAAGAGGGCGACAGCATCCTGATTCCGACTCCGACCTTTAATGGTCAGTTGCAAATGCTGGCAAGCATGAAACGTAAAATTATCGAGATTCCAGCCGATCATCGTGGCATCGATCTTGAACGTCTGGAATTTTTTATGCAGCAGGGCAGTGCCAAACTGTGTTTATTGACGGCCAATTTTCAAAATCCCTTGGGCTATTGCCTGAGCAATACGCAAAAACAGCAGATTGCCAGACTGGCACAGCAATATCAGTGCTTTATTCTGGAAGATGACATTTATGGAGAATGTAGCTTTCAGAATGAACGGCCTTTGCCGATTCGTTATTGGGATCAGCAGGGCTATGTGATCTGGTGTGGATCGGTATCCAAATCATTATCCACCGCTTACCGTGTGGGCTGGTTCTGTCTGGGGGCGCAATTACATGATTTAAGGCCACAATTACTGGCAAATAATGTGGGGGTCAATACACCGCTACAGTTGGGTCTGGCTGATTTTATCTATAGCCGTGGTTATCGGGAGCATCTGGATCGTTTAAGACCACAACTGATGCAGCAGGTTGAACAATATCGGGCCTGTATTTTGGAAACGTTTAAAGGAATTCCAATCGCCCTGAGTCAGTCACAGGGTGGTTATGCCTTATGGATACAGCTTCCAGACACGATTACAGGGCTAGAATTGTATTATCTGGCGCAGGAGCAGGGCATTAATATCGTGCCAGGTGAGGTGTTTGGTGAGGATCAGCGTTATCAGCATTTTCTGCGTCTAAATGCAGGGCATGCCCTCACCGATGAAATCCGCCAGGCCATTCAGCAATTGGCGGATTGGGTCAGAAACAGTTTGAATTAATCGAAATCGGCCTTGAGCACGATACGATAACGCGCCTGCCCTGAATGAAGCCGTTCAATCGCTTCGTTCAGTTGCGACATCGGATAAAGTTCAATCTGTGGGGCAATATTTTTACGGGCCGCAAATTTTAACAGTTGGCGCAGGGCCAAAGGCGAACCTGTCGGTGAACCCGTAATCGATTTTGAACCATCAATCAGTGAACCGACTGCAACAGGTACAGGCTCAAGCGTGAGCCCTAAAAAGTGCAGGGTGCCATTGGGTGCAAGGGTACTTAAATAGGCCTGCCAATTCAGCGTCACATTGACGGTGCTGAGCAATAAATCAAACTTGCCACGTTGTGCCTTGATTTGCTGCGCATCACGGCTATTCACAACATGATCAGCACCCATGGCCTTGAGTTCTTCGGTTTTGTCTGGATTGGAACTGAATGCGGTGATTTCACAGCCCCATGCCTTGAGTAGCTTGATCGCAATATGCCCAAGCCCACCAATGCCAATCACTCCGACATGATGGGTGGCCTGAATGTGATGTTTGAGCAAGGGATCAAATACGGTAATGCCGCCACAGAGTAACGGGCCAGCACTTTCAGGGGCTAAATCCTCTGGCAGGGGAATGACCCATTGCCAACCTGCTCGGACTTTCTCAGCAAAACCGCCTGCATGCCCAATAATGGTGGCAATGCTATTTCCTGTACAGAGTACTTGCTGACCGCCTATACACGGATCACAGGTCTGACAACTTTCGGCTGTCCAGCCTATACCGACACGCTGCCCAATTTGCAATCCTTTGGCTTCTGATCCCAAGGCAACCACCGTTCCAATAATTTCGTGTCCTGCAACCACAGGATATTGGGTTGAACGCCATTCATTATTAATCACCGAGACATCAGAATGGCATAAGCCACAGTATTCAACCTTGACTTCAACCTGATGCGCCTGTAAGTCGCCTGCATCAAATTGACAAAGTGTGAGTTTGCCACCCGCCTGCATGGCGGCATAGGCACGAATCTGGTTATTGGTCATTATTATTTTCCTTTTATAAAGAATGGATTATTTAAATTGACAGTGGTTTTCATGGTCATTGACCATGCCGACGGCTTGCATAAAAGCATAGCAGGTGGTTGGCCCAACAAACTTAAAACCACGTTTTTTTAAGGTCTTGGACAATTGCTGGCTAATTTCAGTCTGGGCTGGGGCTTCACGATAATTCAGCACATCATTATTCGGTGTTTGATGATCCACAAAACTCCAAAGCCAGGTGGAGACATCATCCACCTCATCCTTAAGCTTGAGCCATGCAATCGCATTATCCCGAATGGCTTTTAATTTGCCTAAATGACGGATGAGGCCTGTATCGCTGAGCTTGCTTTCCAGTTGCTCATCGGTTAGTGCAGCTACTTCTGTAATGGAATACTGAAAGAAATGTGAGCGATAGCTTTCACGTTTTTTCAACACGGTAATCCATGACAATCCCGCCTGCTGCCCCTCAAGGCACAGCATCTCAAATAGCCGCGCTTCATCATGCTCGGGCTTGCCCCATTCTTCATCGTGGTAGGCGATATAGAGCGGATCGGAGGAACACCAGCCACAGCGTTGAATTGTCATATAGGATGCTTCCTATTGTTGTTATCAGGGAAAAATTTAGAGTTTGAATGTGACCCAGTCATCTTGACGGGTATCCCAATAATACAATTCCGCCGTGTTTAAATCATTAAATTTAAGCCAAAAGTCCTTGCCTGATTTATCTGCAAAACCTGTGCTGATCAGTAGGGCATCTTCGGTAATTTCCATGATCCAGCCCTGATAGCTGGTGCCATTGATGATGATTTTCTGCTGATTACCCGATTCTGCAAATTCAACCAGACGTTCAATCAATGCTTCTGACATGCTGTGTTCCTAACGTAAATATGGGTATGGATTGACTGCGCCACGCCCTTTGCCATTGAGATAAATGCCATAGTGTAAATGTGGGGCAGTGTGGCGGGCGTTGCCTGTATTGCCCACATAGCCGATCAGGTCACCTTTGCGCACATAATCCCCGACATTCAGCCCCCGTTTGTGACCGTCCAGATGGGCATAATAATGCCATGAACCAGAGGGGCCAAGAATCCAGATCACCTTACCGCCTAGATTATTATTACGTAAATCAGCCACTAAGCCCTCAGTGGCACTATACACTCTGGTGCCACGCTCCGCCATGATGTCAATGCCTTCATGGTTGCGACCCTGACTTCGTGCCGCACCCCAGGTATCACGTAATTCATTGCGACTCACGCCCTTGACAGGAACAGGCAGGCGGCTGTCCAGACGCATCATTTTGAGCTTGTTCACCTGTGCATTGGGCAAGGGTACTGGTTTCTTTGGTGCAGTGGTACAGGCTGAAAGGATCAGCATCAATAGGGCAAGAACCGTATAGGAAATCGGGTAACGCACACAAACTCCTTGCGTTCGAATTTACAGAATGCAGGTTTTAAGCCTTTTGTTTTGCTGTAATCAATTTTTTCATGGCCGTTGGAATGCCTTTGGCAATCGCGGCTTCTGGACTGAGCCATATTCCATTCAGTTCAATGCTGAGCTGTTCTTTTTGATCATGTTCCACGTGGAACAGTTTTTCATTGAGCAACCATGTGAAATGAGTGAAACTATGGCTAATCTGCAACGATGATACTTGAGCTTGCAGTTTAAAGTGCTGCTCAATCTGTTGTAATTCGGTTGCCTGCTCAATGATCAGCAGACAATACAATCCGCCCCATAACCCATGCGCCGCACGCTGCTGCCAAAACCATTCATCACCTGACTGGATTACAACCACATCAGCCGTTCTGACAGGAACGGGTTTCTTGGCCTTTTTAAAGGGCAGTTCCTGTTCAAGCCCTTGTTGATAGGCCTGACAATGTTGCTGCATCGGGCAGTACAGGCATAAGGGTTTTTTCGGGGTGCAGATGGTTGCACCCAAATCCATGATTGCCTGAGTATAGTCATGGTTGCGCTGTTCAGGACATAGCTGCTCGGCAATCTCCCAGAGCTTGCGTTCATTTTGTGGTTTGGACAGGTCATCTTCGATGGCAAGGAAACGTGCCAATACCCGTTTCACGTTGCCATCCATAATCACGCCATATTGTCTTAAACCCAGCGACATCAGTGCACCCGCAGTGGAGCGACCGATGCCTGGAAGTGCAATCCATTGTTCCAGCGTTTCTGGAAATTTGCCTTGCTGGCTGACGATGGTTGCGGCTTTATGCAAGTTTCTGGCTCGTGCGTAATAGCCTAACCCTGCCCAGTAGGGTGCGACATCATCCCAACTGGCCTGACCTAAATCTTTGACTGTCGGAAAGCGTTCAATAAACCTGTCAAAATATTGCAGTACGGTTTTGACCTGTGTCTGTTGCAGCATGATTTCTGAGACCCAGACCTTGTAGGGGTCATCGGCAATTTGCCAAGGGAGGTCATGGCGACCATGTTGGTCGAACCATGTCAGTAACGCATCAGAGAATGAAAAATCAGGCATGAATCAGAACAGTAAAAAGCAGAGGAGTATTATAGCTGAAATGGAGAAAGGAGTTGGTGAATGCAAACAAATTCGTTATTAAATTCTCATTAATATTTGCTGGTGCAAAGGTGGCATGGATGCCGCCCATTGACCTGTGGTATCAGGGATGTACCATCAGCTCAATAGAGGGGTTTTGTTACTTTTGACCCGTCAAAAGTAAGGCATCCGCCTACGCAACTTATATTTGATTTCGTATGGCTTATGAGGCTGTATAGTTTCTTCTAAATGGAGTCATGCCGAGTACTCATCCAATTTTAGGATAAGCTTTCAGCTGGACTTACTTTTCAAGGATGAAAAGTAAGCAAAAATCCTTTGTTTGGCTGACGGCACATCCTTGATGCCGCAGCCAAACAGGCGGCATCCATGCCGCCTTTGCACCAGCAAATGTTTTCAAGAGTTTAGATTTCGGATTTGCACAAGCAAATGTTTTCGAAATTTCAAATATCAAGATGATGTTGATGATAATTTAAGTTTAAAAAAACAATCTGAGATAAATCATCTAATCCATGAATTACTGATTATTTTAAATGCTTATCTAACAACTCATACATGGCTTCAAGACCCTGACGTTCAGCCTCTGCGTTATAGCCTAAGTCAACATTATTGGCTTTGGCCCGTTCATCAGCAAGCGGATTACTAAAACCGTGTTTGGCATCCTCAAAAATAATCACGTCATGATCCACTTCGGCATCATGCATTTCCTGACGGAAATTCGCCACATCATCCAGTGTTACCATGCTGTCCAGTTCGCCATGCAATACCAGAATCTCGGCTTTCACCTTACCTTTTTCGGCAGGTGCTTTCGGGCTTAAAATCGCATGGAACGTTGCCACTGCCGTTAAATCTGCGCCAGAGCGTGCCAGATCAAGCACCACCTTGCCCCCATAACAGAAACCGATTGCAGCCAGCTTTTCAGCATTGACTTCTGGTTGCGCTGCTAAAATATCCAAGCCTGCTTGTGCACGGTTGACAATGGTGTCTGGCTGCTCAAAGGTCTGGTTCATCCATTCTGAGGCCTGGGGTACAGCCGTGGTGACTTTTTTGTCACCATACATATCAATTGCCAGCGCAGCAAAGCCATGCTCGGCCAACTCACGGGCGCGCTGTTCCGTATAGGCATTACGGCCCCACCATTCAGGTGCGACAATTACACCCGCAACAGGTTGATCTGTAACAGGTGCAGCAAAATATCCAATAAGGCGTTGGCCATCTAGAGCGGTATATTCAATTTCACGGGTATTGACTGCAAAGCTCATTCTGTAATCCTGATCTATATTTTTAGAATGCATTGATTAAAACATAAAAATAGCAGTTTACTTGGAGGGAAATAAATAGAAACATGATTTTTATCAATAAAAAAAGAAGAATACGGGGATTCTTCTTTTTTTATTATTTGATGATGTATTTGCTAGACTTTGCCTCTGGACAAGAAACCAACGATTGCCAAAATAACGGCAACCACCAATAAAATTACAGCAAAATCTTTGGATAAACCTGCAACGCCACCGAAACCTAACAGACTGGCGATCAATGCAATCACAGCAAAAATAATGGCCCAACGGAACATATTGTGTCCTCCTAATTTTTCATTATTTTTCCACTATAGCGTGTGTTTTTTGCTGGAAATGTGGTGTTTCTGTGGTCTGAATGTTTAATAGATAAAGAATTGTTAATGAACAGATCACTGCGCTAGCTTATCAAGGTCTTGGGCAATGTTATAATAAGGCCAAACTGCAACTGAAAAACTATATATGTCATCTGAGCTCCGTCCAAACTTCTGGAAACACTATCCGCTTGACCAGCTTAACCTAGCTGAATGGGAAGCCCTGTGCGATGGTTGTGGTTTATGCTGTCTGGTCAAGCTTGAGGATGAGGACACTGCTGAGGTGGCCTATACCAAGGTGGCATGTAAATTACTGGACTGTAAAACGGCACGCTGTTCAGATTATCCAAACCGCCAGCAACAGGTGCCTGACTGTATCCAGCTCACACCAGAACGCTTGCAGACCATTTCATGGCTGCCTCCAAGCTGTGCTTACCGTCGCTTAAAGGATGGGAAAAACCTGCCCTCCTGGCATTACCTGAACACAGGCTCACGCCAGAGTGTGATCAAGGCGAAGAAATCAGCCGCTGGACGCTGTATTTCAGAAGATGAAGTCGATCAGGAACAGATTGAGGACTATATTGTGCGCTGGGTGCGTTAAGCACAAATTTAACGGTTGGTATTTGATAAAGCAACATTTCTACAGCATTGTTATTGGCTGATCTCCGTAAAATAAATCGTATAAACAGGGAGATAGAAAATGAATAAATTGATCATGACGCCTTTGCTGTGTAGCAGTTTTTTATTTTTGCTGGCCTGTGGTTCCAATGAAACCAATTCCAAAACCCCTGAACAGGGGGTGGCGCAAACAAGTGCCCAAAATAGTATTGCACAAAGCTATCGTGTTGAAACGGTTGCCCAGTTCAATGAACCGTGGGCCATCACCAGCTTGCCTGACCAGCGTTTACTGATTACAGAACGCAAGGGGCAATTAAAATTATTTGATCTAAAAACCAAAAGTAGTGTCAATGTAAGTGGTGTTCCTGAGGTGAGTTATGGCGGACAGGGTGGTTTGGGTGATGTGATTTTACACCCTGATTTTCACAACAATCACTGGATTTATCTCAGCTACGCCAGCAAAGGTCAGGGTGGTTACGGAGCTGTGATTTCACGGGCAAAGCTGGACATATCCAATCCTGCACAGCCAAAACTGACGGACTTGAAAACCATCTGGCAACAGGTGCCGAAAGTCTCAGGACAAGGGCATTATGGACATCGGATGCTGTTTGGGCCTGATGGAAAATTGTGGGTCAGTTCAGGAGAGCGGCAAAAATTTGATCCTGCACAGGATATGAGTAGTAATTTAGGCAAGATTCTGCACCTGAATGAGGATGGTACACCAGCCAAAGATAATCCATTTATCCAGCAAGGTGGTGTAACAGCAGAAATATGGTCAATGGGTCATCGCAATCCACTGGGTATGGCCTTTGATCCGCAGGGGCAGCTTTGGGTGGTGGAGATGGGACCAAAAGGTGGCGATGAACTCAACCGTGTTCTCAAGGGCGCAAATTATGGCTATCCGATTGTCTCCAATGGTGATCATTATTCAGGCTTGCCGATTCCTGACCACCATACCCGACCAGAGTTCAAGGCGCCTGAGATTGACTGGACACCTGTCATCTCACCCTCCAGTCTGATGATTTATACGGGCAGTCAATTTCCTTTGTGGCAACAGAAAGCCCTGATTGGCGGCTTGTCCTCCGAAGCCATTATTGTGGTTGACCTAAACGCCAAGCCTGTCAGGGAAGTACAGCGACTGGACATGAAACAGCGTATCCGTGGCCTGCATCAGGCACAGGATGGTTCAATCTGGGTGATTGAGGATGGGCCGAAAGCGAAACTACTGAAACTCAGTGCTAAATAAACCTGAACTTAAAGTGAAATGATGAATGAATAAATTAAACAATCACCTGATGAATCGAAAAAAACTGTTCCTATGTACCGTAATGCTGTGTTGCAGTTCCTCTATTTGGGCGAAGCAGTTGAATGAACAGCAGGTTCAGGACATTGTGGATCAGCAATTTAAACCTTTATTAGAACAATATAAGATTCCAGGCTTGGCCGTTGGCGTGACGCTGAATGGGCAACATTATTTTGTCAATTATGGCGTAGCATCTAAACAAAAGCAGCAGCCTGTCAGTAACAGTACCCTGTTTGAACTGGGTTCGGTCAGCAAAACTTTTAATGCTACTTTGGCAGGCTATGCACAGGCAACGGCGAAGCTTTCCTTTTCTGATCATCCTGCCAAGTACTTGCCTGAGCTGAAAAATACCGCTGTAAATCGGGCGACTTTACTCAATCTTGGGACGTATACGGCAGGCGGATTTCCCCTGCAATTTCCTGATGATGTGGTGCAGCAACAGGATATGCTCAAGTATTTCCAGATTTGGCAGACAAAATCCAAAATTGGCACAGCACGGCAATATTCCAATCCCAGCATTGGCCTGATGGGCTACGTCACCGCTTTGGCAATGCATAAGCCCTATACTGAACTGATTGAGAAAACACTTTTTCCGCAACTCGGAATGAGTGAAAGTTTTATTGATGTGCCTGAACAGCAGCAATCGCAATATGCATGGGGCTATAAAAATGATCAGCCAATCCGTGTCTCAGCAGGCATGTTTGATGCCGAAGCCTATGGTGTAAAAAGCAGCAGCTCAGATATGTTGAAATTTCTGGATGCCCAGATCAATGTTCAGCAGTTAAAACTGCCTATGCGTAAAGCCATTGAAAATACCCATGTTGGTTATTTTAAGGTTGGGGCCATGACCCAAGGGTTGGGTTGGGAACAATATAATTATCCTGTAAAACTTGAAACGCTATTACAGGGCAATTCCAGCAAAATGGCGCTGCAAAGTCATGCAGTTACACCGATCAAACAGTCAAAGATTGCCCCAACTGCAACTTGGTTCAATAAAACAGGTGCCACCAATGGTTTTGCTGCCTATGCGGCCTTTATTCCCCAGCAAAAAATTGGTATCGTGATGCTGGCTAATACAAATTTTCCTAATGAAGCACGCATTAAAGCCAGTTATCAGGTGGTACAACAACTGATTCAGGCAAACAGTGCGCAATAGAATGACGCAGTGCATGTAGATTCAAATTGTAGATTTACGCCAGACGCAATAGACTAGGATAAAACAGCAGAAAGCCCTTGATGATGTCAGATACGCATATTCCACTTCCTGAACGCTTACGTCCCCGTGATTTATCCGAAATCATCGGGCAGGATCATTTGCTGGGTGAACATGCACCCTTGCGTCAGATGATTGATCAGGGACATTTGCCATCGATTATTTTCTGGGGGCCGCCAGGCGTGGGCAAAACCACCATTGCGCTGTTGTTGGCTCAGGCGGTGGACCGTCCTTTTATTAGCTTGTCTGCATTGAATACAGGCGTGAAAGAACTGCGTGAAGTGATTGCTGAAAGTGGTGATCTGCTCACGCCTGTGGTGTTTATTGATGAGATTCACCGTTTTAATAAATCGCAGCAGGATGCCTTACTGGGTGCGGTGGAAAAAGGTAAAATTACCCTGATTGGGGCCACCACTGAAAATCCATCCTTTGAGGTCAATAGCGCCCTGTTGTCCCGTTGTCAGGTCTATACCCTGAACAGTCTGGATGCAGAGGCGATTCAAGCCCTGATCAATAGGGCGATTCAAACTGATTCATTTTTAAGGCAACGGCATATCCAGATTGAGGAATATGATGCGCTGGTTCAGTTTGCCGCAGGTGATGCCCGCAAGGCGCTGAACCTGATTGACCTGATTGCCAGCACCTTTGAACCAGATATTGAAAATATCGTGACCAATGCGATTGTGGTCAAGGTGGCACAGCAGAATATTGCCCGTTATGACAAGTCAGGCGAGCAGCACTACGACATTATCTCAGCATTTATCAAGTCGATTCGGGGCAGTGATCCAGATGCCACATTGTATTGGATGGCACGTATGCTGAAAGGTGGTGAAGACCCTGTGTTTATCGCCCGTCGTATGTTGATTGCCGCTTCAGAAGACATTGGCAATTCCAATCCGAATGCGTTGTTGCTGGCAGGCGAATGTTTCCGTTCGGTGCAGGCGGTGGGTATGCCAGAAGCACGGATTATTTTGGGACAATGTGCGGTGTATCTGGCCACCAGCCCGAAAAGTAACAGTACCTATTTAGCCATTAATCGGGCGTTGGAACTGGCAGAAAAAACAGCGAACTTGCCTGTGCCTTTACATTTGCGCAATGCACCGACCAAGTTAATGAAACAGCAGGGCTATGGCGTGGATTATCTGTATCCACACAATTTCCCAGAGCATTTTGTGATGCAGGAATATCTGCCGCCTGAGTTAAAAGGCACCAAGCTGTATGAATCTGCCAGAAACAAGCGTGAAGTTGAGGGCGAACGTTTGCAGCAACGACGCTGGCAGCAGGAACAGCAGCAGCAATAAGCTGTCATTGCATCAGCTTAAATTTAGCAGCAATCATGCTATTCCAGTTCTTCAGTCACCTGACCATAAATCAGTAGAGTGAACACGCCTGTACCACCAATAATATTGCCAATGGTGGTTGGAATCAGGAAAGTAAACAGATATTGACCAATGGAGGCATCTCCCTGCCAGACCAGATAGGACATTTCGGTGGAGCCGACCACGACATGAGTAAAGTCGCCCAGCCCAATCAGGTAGGTCATAAAAAAGATCAGCAGGAATTTATTGCTGACTGAGGGTAACATCCAGACCAGAGCCGCAATTAATAGTCCTGACATAATACCTTTCAGCACATTCTGGGTCGCAGAAAAGGATGCAACATGGTGTGCCAGCTCATCCAGCGCCTCGTCAATATCTGGATTAAACAGGTCAGTGGTCAGGAAAAATAAACTCGCCAATCCTGTTCCAATCACATTGCAGAGGATTACAATTCCCCACAAGCGTCCCACCGCCCTTAATTTATCAAGGCTAAACGGCTTAAATAAAGGCACAACGGTGGTGATGGTATTTTCCGTAAACAGTTGCATGTGTCCCAGAATGGCGATGAGGAATCCAATGGTATAACCAACATTGGTGATTAAATCGGTCCAGGCCGCATCAATCGGGATATAGGATGCGATAATGGCCTTGAATACAAATGAAAAACTCATGACCAAACCTGCGGTAATCCCTGAAAAGATCAGTGCAACCGTTGGACGATCCAGTTCTTCGGCGCCATCACGGCGGATAATTTCATAGACCAGACGGGGCGACAGCTTTTCATGTTCTTCAACCGCCATTTTTTCACGCCAGCTTAGGGTTTGGTCAACCTTTTCCTGCTCTACTTTATGATCCATAAGCTTTACTCCTCACTGAGTAGATAATTTATATTTCTTGTTTTGATTTATTGTTAAGGCAGTGTTCATGATAAATCCAGCCTGTTCCTAACAGCTTTATGTGTCTTTTTATAAATTGCATGGTACAGCAGGCAGTCAAGAGGCAAAATAATGCATGAACAAGGGCTGTCAGTCAGACAGGAAAGCCAGAGACAAGGGGCGATTGAGAGTGTTGGGGCATATAAAAATAACGAGTTGTGTGGTCACATTATTTTGTAATCACCCCCTAGACAGGTCAGTGAAAAGGTCGCATCATCGCCGTTTATCACGGATGATAAAGTTCCATCAATGTCCACCCAAAAAATTAATGCTGCGGAAAGTATTCGGGGCCTTGCCTGCCTTGCGGTGGTGCTGTCACACCTGTCGCTGACATTCTTTCCGCAACTGCATAATTTTGGTGAAAGTGCGGTTCCGCAATATGCTTTTTTCGCCCAGTTGCACAACTCACCGCTGGCATTTTTCTATTCAGGGACAGGCGCAGTTTTTGTGTTCTTTGTCCTGAGTGGCTATGTGCTGAGCCTGTCCAGTTTAAACAAACCAAATGCAACTGAGCGATTAAAAAAGTCATTGCTCAAGCGTTATCCCCGTTTGGCGATTCCCACCTTTGTTTCCTGTGTGATTGCCTATCTGGTCTGTTATGTGCCTGTCGATGTTTCCCACGTCTCGGAATGGGGCGCTGCCTTGGCTAATCCAGATCCCAAACTTTCCACTGCCCTGTATGAGGGAAGCATTGGCGCATTTCTATTTGGGGATTCCAGCTATAACTGGGTACTATGGACCATGCAGATTGAATTGCTGGGTTCACTGGTGATTTATCTGGGCAGTTATTTTTATAGCAAATTGCCCATTCTATGCGGCCTGTTCCTGATCATCAGTGTGGGCGTAGCCTATATGATCTCGCAAACGGTATTGCTTGGCATCATCAGTTTTATTCTGGGGATGGGGCTATTTTTATATGCGGTTGAGCTAAGTACCGTTGTTTCAGTGCTGCTGTTTATTCTTGGACTGTATTTTTGCGGGGCGCATAACAGCAGCTTAAGTTACCAGTTGTTTACCCAGTTTCTGGGTGAGCAGACCTATGACTATTTAAATTTTCTCGGGGGCTTCTTTATTGTTTACGCGGTTCTGAAAAGTAGATGGTTGGCGCATTTTTTTGATCATGGTTTCCTTGTTCTCTTAGGCAAGCTATCCTTTTCAATTTACCTGATCCATCTGGCAATCCTGTATGCGCTGGGAATTCCATTCTTTAACCTACTGTATGGGCAATTGGGTTGGTCTTATTTAAATGCGGGACTATGGGCGAGCCTGTTTACCGTGATCCTGAGTATTGCACTGGCATATCCGTATAGCCGTTATGTGGATGATGCGGCAATCAAGGTGTCAAATAAACTGGCAAAAATATTTTAATTTCTGGGTACGATACAAAAGTTTTAAGGTCCGAAAGTTTAACAAACAATACAAAAATAATGGATTAAGCCTTTTTATTGGCACAAGAATACGTTTTAATTATAAAGGCATAATAAAAATATGGCTTTATATATGAATTCTAATCATTTCAGTAAATTGCTTTATGTAACAGTCTGGTCACTGGCTTTTTCTGGCTGTACAACAATAAAAACACCGACAATCGCAACAGAACAATTATTTTATGGTGGCTCGATTTTAACGATGGAGGGAATGCAGCCACAATATGCTGAAGCGCTGCTGATTAAGGATGGAAAGATCCATTTTGTCGGTTCAAGGCAACAGGCTGAAAGCCAGGCAGACTCAAAAGTCCAATATATTGATTTAAAGAATAAAACGCTCCTCCCCAGCTTCATTGATGCCCATAGCCATGTGAATATGGTGGGCTTTCATCAAATGGTCGCCAATCTTTATCCATTGCCTGATGGTCAGGTTTCAGATATTGATTCGCTGGTTAAGGTTCTGACTCAGTGGAAAGCGCAAAATCCAGCCGTGATTAAAACAATGGGTGGCTGGATTTTAGGCAATGGCTATGATGATGCACAATTGTCTGAACAGCGTCATCCCACTGCCAATGATCTGGACCGCGTGTCAAAAGACCAGCCCGTGATGATTTTGCATCAATCAGGCCATTTGGCTTCTGTAAACCATAAGGCCTTGGAACTGTTAAAGATCAATGCAAATACACCCAATCCAGCAGGCGGGGTGATTCGTCGGGAACCAAATTCAAATATTCCAAATGGGGTTTTGGAAGAGTCCGCTTTATTTACTGCAATTGGCTCAATCTTTAAAGATGTGCCACCAGCCGTGATGTTTCAGATTGCACAAAAAGGCATTGATGCCTATGTGAGGAACGGCTTTACCACCGTGCAGGAGGGACGTGCAGATCAGGGCACCACGGAAATGTGGCATGCCTTGGCCAAACAAAACCAGTTGCCGATTGATGTGGTCTCCTATCCAGACATCACCACCAGCCAGGACTATATGCTGAAGCAGGGCAGTTCCCTGCATTATGACCATCATTTCCGTATTGGTGGGGTTAAAATCAGTCTGGATGGCTCACCTCAGGGTAAAACCGCATGGCTGACACAACCGTATCTGATTCCGCCTGAGGGCAAAGATAAAAGCTATGCAGGTTATCCAGCCATAAAGGATGATCACCAGGTCAATCAATACATCAATTTAGCCTTTAAGCAGGGTTGGCAGGTACTCGCCCATGCCAATGGTGATGCTGCGATTGACCAGTTTATTGGTGCGGTAAAGGATGCCACAGCGAAACAGGGGCAGGCGGATCGTAGAAGTGTATTGATCCATTCCCAAACCATTCGTGATGATCAGCTAGACCAGTTAAAGGCACTGGATATTATTCCCTCATTCTTTTCTCTACATACCTTTTATTGGGGAGACTGGCACCGTCAGCAAACGCTGGGCGAGACAAGGGCAGCGCATATTTCCCCAACAGCAACCGCCTTTCACAAGAAGCTTATTTTTACTGAGCACCATGATGCACCTGTTGTTCCACCGAACAGCATGATGATGCTGGATGCCACGGTGAATCGTGTGACCCGTAGTGATTATGTTTTAGGTGCTGATGAGCGAATTAGCCCTTACCTTGCACTCAAGTCCATGACCGACTGGGCCGCCTATCAGTATTTTGAGGACAAAACAAAGGGAACACTGAGCTCTGGGAAATTAGCCGATCTTGTGATTCTGGATCGTGACCCACTCAAGGTCCCGCCGAGGGAAATCAAGAATATCAGGATTCTGGCAACCTATAAGGAAGGAAAACTGATCTATCAGAATGAGTAAACCCATTCAGTTGATACACGATTCATGCGCATAAAAACTAAAAAAACCAGCCTAAATGGCTGGTTCTTTATATGAAAACTTAAGCTTTATAGGAGCTTAGATATCATCTAGGTTGATGCCCAAACGTGCAGCAACTTCTTCATAGGCTTCAACCACACCGCCTAAACCCTGACGGAAACGGTCTTTATCCAGTTTTTTCTTGGTGTCTTTATCCCATAAACGGCAACCGTCTGGAGAGAACTCATCACCCAGTACAATGCGGTCATGGAACACACCAAACTCAAGCTTGAAGTCAACCAGAATCATGTTGCCCGCGTCGAACAATGCCTTAAGCACATCATTGACTTGGTAAGTGAGTTCTTTCATCTTTTCAAGCTGTTCAGCATTCGCCCAACCCAAGGCAATCGCCTGAGACTCGTTCACCATTGGATCGCCAAGCGCATCGTCCTTAAAGAACAATTCGAAAGTTGGCGGTGTCAGTTCCTTGCCTTCCTCAACACCCAAGCGACGGCACAGTGAACCCGCCGCGTAGTTACGAATCACACATTCAACTGGGATCATCTGGAGTTTCTTAACCAGCACTTCAGTTGGAGAAAGCAGTTTTTCAAAATGCGTCTCAATGCCAGCTTCAGCCAGTTTTTCCATGATAAAGGCGTTAAAACGGTTGTTGACCTTGCCTTTACGATCTAGTTGTTCGATTTTTTCGCCATTGAACGCAGAGGCATCATCACGAAAGACTAAAATCAGGTGGTCAGCATGATCTGTTTCATAGACAGATTTTGCTTTACCAGTATAGAGCAAGGTTTGTTTTAACATGGGGGAACCTTTATTTAGAAAATGCCTAGTCAACCACTAGGCTGGCCAATTTTGGTAAATCTGGGTTAACACTTCCGTTGCAGTGGCTTGGTCTGCAAAGGTGGTATCAAGTTTAAACAGGGCAACAGTGTTGCTTGTGCCTACGGCAGAGAGCTTGAGCAGGTAGTTCTGGTCGCCTACCTTGATGGTTGCCTCATAACCATTGTCCGCCTGTGAAACCACCTTGTAGTTGAGGCTGCTCAAGGTTGCAAAGGTATACTGCCAGGCGGCTGCGGTTGGCCCGTCTACCTTAAGCAGTGGATTCTTGTTGCCATCCATCACCAGTTGTGGACGACCTAAAGTCGTAGTTGTGCTTGCAGCAGGATTGCCTGAACTCTGCATTGCCTCTGGACGGGGAAGCGCATAACGGTTGCCCGTCTTGTTTACGAAGTTTGGCGCATGCTCGATGGCAAGCGCGTCAACCGTAGGAGCTGGATACAATGGTGTGAATGGTCTGACCGTTGCATTCTCAGGGAATTTGAGGGGTTCAAGTGCCTGCGCCTTTTTATAATCCAGAGAATGGTTATTCAGGGCAAAACGACCACAACCAGCCAAACTTAAAGCTGAAATGACCAGGACAACACCAAGACGTAATTGCATCATAAATTGCTCGTATTAGATAATTCCCGCAACTTTTAAACCATTGCGAAGAGGTTCACGATATTGTTCCGCAAGTGGGGTCAAAGGCAGGCGAATGCCTGTACCCATGTAGCCCATCTCATGCAACGCCCATTTCACAGGAATTGGGTTTGATTCGCAAAACAAAATATTGTGTAGATTTGCAATTTGCTGATTCAGGTCTTGCGCTTTTGCCTGCTCTCCCGCCAGTGCGGCCTCACAAACATCACTCATCTGTTTAGGCGCAACATTTGCGGTGACTGAAATATTGCCTTTGGCACCCAGCAAAATCAGTTCCCATGCGGTTGGGTCATCACCTGAATAAACCGCCATCTTGCCGTTTAGGCCATCAATGAGTGCCTTGCCACGGGGAATGTCACCTGTTGCATCCTTAATGCCGACGATGTTCTTGACATCAGCAAGGCGGATCACCGTCTCATTCTGCATGTCCACGCCAGTACGGCCTGGAACATTGTAAAGGATCTGTGGAATATCAACCGCTTCAGCAATGGCTTTATAGTGCTGGTATAAGCCTTCCTGTGTCGGTTTATTATAATAAGGCGTGACCAAAAGCGCTGCATCGGCGCCCACATCTTTTGCTGCCTGAGTCAGTTCAATCGCTTCACGTGTCGAATTCGCACCTGTTCCAGCAATGATCGGAATGCGTTTGTTGGCAACGCGGATCACCTCCTGAATGACCTTGATATGTTCTTCCATACTCAAAGTTGAGGCTTCGCCTGTTGTGCCGACAGCGACAATGCTATGTGTGCCTTGCTGGATGTGCCACTCAACAAGCTTCTCAAGACTCTTCCAATCCACACCACCATCTTCAAACATAGGGGTAACGATTGCGACAATTGAGCCTTGAATATTCTGTGCTAGCTGAGTCATTTTAAAAAAATATCCTATTTTCCCATCCGAATTTGAAGTGAATAAAAAACGAAATAATGGATGGTTGCAGTATTTTGATTGGTCATTCAGCAATGAGCTTGGTTGAATGACAATTATGCAAATTATGACTGATCGAGCGCATAAGAACAATATGCTTTAGTCAAACTGTGGAAAACTTTAATTCATCTCGATAAAAATTCAGGGAACAGTGGCGGGAAAGCCAGCAGCAGGGTAAGGTAAAAACAGCAGCTTAAGGTTGAATTATAAAATGCAGAAACATTCCAGACATAGCGCATTGATCGTGGTCGATGTCCAAAATGGCTTTACGCCAGGCGGTAATCTGGCGGTCGCCGATGCGGACCAGATTATTCCATTGATTAACCAGTTGGCACAGCAGTTCGATACGGTTGTGCTGACACAGGACTGGCATCCTGAACAGCATATTTCCTTTGCGGAAAACCATAAGGATAAAGTGCCCTTTGAAACGGTTGAACTGGCTTATGGTACGCAGGTGCTATGGCCAAAACACTGTGTGCAGGGCAGCCATGATGCTGAATTTCATCCCCGCCTAAATATTCCAGCCGCGCAGCTGATTATCCGTAAGGGCTTTCATCCAGATATTGATAGCTATTCCGCCTTTATGGAGGCTGATCGCAAGACACCCACAGGTCTCAATGGCTATTTAAAGGAACATCAGGTGGATACCGTTTATATTGTTGGAATTGCCACGGACTTCTGTGTGGCATGGACGGCTTTGGATGCGGTACATTTTGGCTTTAAAACCTATGTGGTTGAGGATGCCTGTAAGGCGATTGACCTGAATGGCTCGCTGCAAAAGGCCTGGCAGGAAATGTCTGGGCAGGGGGTTCAGCGGATACAGTCATCCAACCTGCTTACCTAGGCTTGTGACGGCTGTGCTAAAAACGTAAACTTTTGTTCACGAGTAAATGCCTTATTGTATTTGCGGACTAGAACAGTAATAGAGAGTGTTATGACTGAAGAAATAGATGATTTTGACCGCAAAATTATTCATCACCTCCAGTTTAATGGGCGTTTGGCCAATCAGGAACTCGCTGAGTTGGTGGGATTGTCCACTTCCCAGTGTTCACGCCGTCGGATTAACCTCGAACAGAAGAAAATTATCACAGGCTATTATGCACAGATTGCCCTGGATGCTGACCCAACCCCGATTATGGGGATTATTGAGGTGAAATTGCAGAATTATAATGATGCAACCCATGATCGTTTTGTTGAGTTTCTTTTGCATGAACCCGCAGTTAAAGATATTCATAAACTCACGGGCAGTTATGATTTTGTACTCAAAGTTGCGGTCAAGAGTTTGGATGAAATGGTGAAATTAATTGGTACTTTGTCATCCAGTAACTTTGGAGTCAGTAATTTAAATACATCTATTGTTTTAGAAAAATTAAAGGAAAATGGCATTGCGATTAAATAATAAATACTTTGCTGCCCTTGTAACGCCAGTCAAGATAACGCTATCACAACGCAACCTTTGTGTATTCTAGTGTGTTATTTTAATTATAAATTGCATTTATGATAAAAATATAATAATAAATTGCGTAAAAGCCATAAAAATGATCAAATATATCAATCCGCATCCCTATTCAGGATGCTCTCCCTGCTGTTGTCTTCTTTCTTGAGTTATGCCGTTATGAGTACTGATCAACATGTATCTTTGCTAAGCCCAGCCGTGCCTGTGGTAGACCAACACTCAAGAGTGGAGGATGTTCTGGCGATGTTGATTGGAACATTCATTTTATCGTTTGCCATGACCCTGTTGCAGCAGGCAGGCATTATGACAGGTGGAACGGCAGGATTGTCGTTGTTGATTCACTACATCACTGACATCAAGTTTGGCGTATTATTTTTCCTGATCAACATTCCATTTTACTATTTTGCCTATAAAAAGATGGGTATTGCCCTTGTGGTGAAAACCTTTGTTGCGGTGGCATTACTGGCTGGGTTTACGGAAACCATTCCCCATTTCTTTCAGTTGTCAGAGGTCAATCCAATCTATGCCACGATTTTTGCCAATGTGCTAATGGGGGTAAGTTTCCTGATCCTGTTTCGGCATCGTTCAAGTCTGGGTGGCATCAACCTGCTTGCGCTGTATTTGCAGGAACATTTCAAGATTCCAGCTGGAAAGGTACAGATGGGAATTGATGTGGCGATCTTATTAACGTCACTGTTTTTTGTGGACTGGAAACTGGTTTTAATTTCTATTTTAGGTGCGGTAATCCTGAATTCAATTATTTTGCTAAATCATAAAAATAGCCGTTATGTGGCATAAAATAAATTTTTTAAATTCTTAATTTATAGTTGAAATGATGGTAAAGAATAGAAGAAAGGCGAACTGTGTTTGAACAATAAAGTTGTAAACTTATGATTTAATAAAATCAATGAGTTAAAAACTTTATAGATTCCGATTTTTACATTAAAGTCTTAAACTTGATTTAAGACTTTAATTTTTAATTTAACAATATAGTTGTAAACTATGTTTTATAGATTATATGTTCTATGCTCATCACCAAAGTAAAAAGTGATTATTGGTGTTGATTTAATAATACGTGTTAAGGGCCTTTTTACCAGTATAGGAATATCTTCTTGTAGTTTAGTCATAAACTCTTTACAACTTTCTATATTTAGGTGGCCCTCGGGGGCTGCTAAAGCGATATCAAGACCTCCATAGCTAGAGCCAAAATATCCATTCTCTTTAGATGCTAACCAATGTTGAATCATCTCAAAAATTTGTTCTTCTGTGATTGCCATAATCTATAACCTTAGTAGAGCATTAGTTAACTTTATTTCATTGAGTAAAATATTTGTAGGAAAGCTAAGACGGGAGTTCAAGTTCGTTAGTTTTCCCATTATTCTTAATAACCAAGCGTGCCACCATAGTCTCTTTAGCAAAATCATAAACAATGATTTCTGGATGATGTAAATCTATAGCTTGTCCTATGAAAACACACGCTGCATTTGAAGCACATACTAATAAATGAACTCTTTTAGTGTTATGTTTATTTTTTAAATCATGCAATAGTTGTTGCAATCTAGCACAGAATTTCCTTCCACTTTCTGGATTAGGTATGGCTCCATTTCCCATATATTCTGGTAAGGCTGTGATTTCTAAAATAGCCGCTCCCACGGACTCTTTGAGTTCTTGAGCTCGGTTTTGGATTGGTTCGGCTATTGCTGTGAAATTGGCGCAAATTACAACATCGTCATTTTCTGTTAGTAGGTCTAGGCCTTTGATTTCATAAAATGGGTCTATTACATTGTTATGTGGCCATAACCAACTACTACTATCCCGATAACGTAGCATAGGAGTAAACTCATTTTTGTTACCTAATAAACTTCCTAAACCTATTAATGCAGGCATTGGTCCAAAAGCAAATAGTGCAGCTTTATATCCATCACGTTTAGTTCCTTGCAATATTTGATCTGCTTCATCCCTAATGAGGTCAATTAAATCTTCATTAAATTTTTCAGGTTTTTTCCTATAAGGTGTATTGCTGTCGGTTAAACAACGCTCTTGACCTTTAATTCTTGATTTAAGTAAGGATAGGCTAGAAGCTATATCTTTTAATTGGGGGTTAGAAACGAACTGTCCATTTACAGGCCATAGAATTGTGTACACAGGTACTGCTTCAAATGATAGGCCATCTAAAAGATTTTCTGCTAGATCACAGAACTCTTTTCTCATTAATGCCAAGGTTGTAGCTGAATAATCTGCCGCAGCTACTTTATCAATGAGTCGATGATGCTTATCACATAGTAATAAGATGTTATCTGGTTCATCAGATAAAATACTTGAAAAATAGGGAATCCCTCGCTCACCATTTACAGCAGATGCAACATTATGGGCTAAGTAAGAAAAGTTCCCCTCTGTCCCTGACAAAAACTCATATTTAAGGGACTCTCCGCAACCTACAAACATACATCGTCCATGACCATCATTCCACACTTTATTTTTTGTAGCTGTTGTGAAGTTTTTCCCACGACCAATCTTGTTTTTATCACTGAAGTACTCAGTTAGAAAATCCACTATTTTTTGGCTGTTATCTAGAAGACTAGATATAGCAGAACAGGAATCCCAAATTTCTTTCAAATGTACCAAATTTTCAAGGTGTTCTTTCTGTAATGAGGAACCTTGCCAAAATCTTAGAGTAATTGGCTGATGATTTTCACTTATTGCATTTATAGATTTTACACATTCTTCAATATCTAAGTTTAGACGAAGTGTTCCCAATAGATCAGAATCGTTAAATAAAAGGATTACTAAATTTTTTCTACTTTCATCACTGAGTATTCCAATTGTATTCCAATTAATAAATTTTTTAATATCATCAATATAAGATAATACTTTATCCAACTGTTCAAAGGGGGCATCCATTGCCTGATTAAAAATTTTTGTATCTATTGTAGTCATATTAAATGTCCTCATTTTCAATAAGAAGAGAGCGATCCATAAATTTATCATTCATGTGTATGGCAATTTTTATTTGCTCTAAGCCAATGATGACAAAAAATAAATTTCTATCAGGATTACGCTTCAAACATCTTTGCCAATCTTCATAATCTATATGTGATGGAATTGGAATAGCTTGAGGATGGCTATGCCAAGTTCCTAAATAAATTGAGATTCCATTGGAGTCCAAATATGCTTTATCAACTATTTGTTGATGTCTCGGATCTTTCATTGTGAAGCTATATTTTGTTCTAATGTCCTTGGACATCGGTACAGTTACACTCTCAATGCAGTAATGATTACTAGCAAAATCTTTAGTACCAATTAGTACTCCACAAGCTTCCGTATCATTATGATTCATTTGACGAAATTTGAGCCATAGATCATAGACTGATTTCGAGATAGATAAATCTAAATCATTGAAAGAAATCTGAAAATATTCATCATGCATTACAAATATCACATCCTGAATTTAAAAGAGGTAATACTTCAAGTGGTTTTGTGAATGCTTGATAACGATCAGTGAGTTCAAAGCCATTGTTGATAACATCTGTAGGGCTTCCTTTCCAACTCACTTTAGATGATTGGGTGATTTCGTCTAATAAGAATTTAGAGGCTAAGCCAGATGCAATTAGAGCTGTTTGGATTGCTGTTAGATTACTATATGGTAGAAAAGCATTACCACAGCCAGCCATATTTTTTGTTAAGCTTTGATCTGATTTTAAGAAGTTAAGGTTAGATACCAGACCTCTGGAAAAGTCTAAAGAATTTACATATGCACATCTCAAACACCCTAAACTGTCAGGAATATCTAAGGTTGCATGTCCACCGATACCATATCCTTCAACCCATGTATTAATTACTGCTGTTTCAATTTCATTTTTGATGCAGAAATCATGAAAAATACGTTCTTGGCTAGGTGAGCCAATTGCAATAATGACGAGATCAAAACTATTGAGGAGATTCTCATCTCTTAAATCTAATAATCCACAGAATTTTTGAGCCGTATCAAGCCACGGGTACTTCATTTGTAATTCTAATATTAAGCCGTAAGTTTTAGGCCAATTTACGTAGGTAGTTGGTAAGCTATGGCGATATAAATTATCGAGGGAAAGTGATTCTGGGTCTACAAGTGTTAAATGACCAATACCCGTTGAAGCGAGTTGATTTGCAATCTGGCTCCCAACGCTACCACATCCTACGAGTAAAACTTTCTTATTTTGTAGTGATATATCTGCACCACTACGAGGAATAATTCGTTCTTTATTAAACAGGCGAATATCCATTGCTTTAATATCCCAAAACTCTAAATTTTTGGTATTTAGTGGAAAATTCTTTTTACCTTTAATGTCTTTTTTGAGTACAAAGTGCAGACCAAACCATGTTTTTCCTGAATCGGTTACAGCATTAAAAATAATCCAGAAAGAATGATCTCTACATTGGCCAAAAGTATGAGTGAGTTTGTCACGTATTGATGGGTCAATGAAATCTAATATTTTCATATACCAGTCACTTAAATCACTCTTTCTCCATGGGGCAGGAATCAAGCTTTGAAGAGGAACTATACAACCTGTACCTGTTGGAATACCTCTCCCTTTGATTTGATTATTGATTAAAGAGTAATTTGAATTCCGGTTATAATCTTTTGGAACTCCAAAATGATAAGAGTCCAGACCATATTTATCATTTTTCTTTTTAGGTGGAAAGACATCTATCAGTTCAAAATTACCAGCATCGGATAGGCAAAGAAAATTGGCGTATTCCTGCTCTCGAATTTGATACCATCCTGCTAAAAACTCACGTAATAATTCTTTTTCATTCCACTCTTGATCAGATAGACATTGATTTAATAGTGTTATATGTCGCTTTATTGATTCCTCAAATGCGAGTTCAGGTACTTCGTAATTGATAGAAACAGAATCAGGAACATTTACACAAATAGAAGCAACTCCCCATTTATCGAATGATAGGGTATGTGCCAATCGTGGAAATGCTTCAGGCTTTTCGAGAACAAAAGATGGCATTTCCTTGAGTTCATCAACTTTAATGTGAATGAGGGAGACTTCATAACCTGAAATTTCACATTCAACTTTAATGGCCGGCAATAAACAAAACTCTATTGCGGATACAGCGTATCCGCAAGTAGTTAAGTGTTGAATAATAGGTTGATAGTTCATGCGCCTTGAGATGTCCCTACAGCTCCAGAAGTTGCAAATACTGCTTTACGTGTAGCAGAAGCATTATTTGTCCCTTCTGGGAAATCATCACCAAATAGTCCAATAAGGAGCGAACATTGTTTAGATTCATCAGTTTCATCAATGACTGTTTGAAGTGATGAATTTAGAGTGGAAAGTCTGTTTCTAAATCTTGTACCCGTATTGAAACTACTTCCATGAAAGATATCTCGATATGGCGAAACTGGAAGACTAACTTGAACTTTCCATTGATCATCTGGATAAGAAATAAAATATCCAGACCAATTAAGAATGGAATTCACAGTATCTTTCAAGGCTATTAAGTCATTTGGACAACCTTCTGAATCAATACTAGGTCTAAAGTGCTGTTTAATCATAACTGTGAGGCCAATGGAGTAAATCTTTCGGCTTACATCGTGACTAAATTTAAAATTTCTCCATCGTTTTAGATATCTGACCAATCTACGGAATTGATATAACTTTTGGGTTTCATATTCTCCAAATGCTGAAGAATCATTTACCCAACTAATTAATTCTCTCGGAGCTGAGTCAGACCATACCTTATTTTCAGCGTTTGAATCTTTTTTCCCCACCGCTAATTGATAACTTCCCCAAGACGTTTTTCTGTAGATAGGAATGTCGATATGTAAATCTTGAGATTGGTAATCCGCAGTAACACAAGGTTTTTTGATTTTTGCATTGCGGAAGCCTCGGTTCTCTAGAATATCAAGAACTACCTTTTTTGCTTCCACTGGATCTGTGGGTGCCTGATCATGATCAATGACAATTGCACGATCAATATCAAAATCTTTATATTTTTCCTTGATAGCGGTGAAAGTAATTAATGAACCTTGAACAAAATCATCAATAACAGGATAGCCTTTTTCCTTAAATTTTGTTTTGATTGCACTAGTAATACTATCATCTTTTTCCCGAGCCTCCTTATACGCATCATCTTGACGTGTAAGTTGGATTCGTTGATTGAAAGTATTAAATTTACTTTGAATACTCATATGTGTTCTCTAATAAAATATGTCAATGAAATACCTGGCCTTTCTTGAAAAACTAGGTAGAGAACAATTACTTATACGTTATAGAAGACTTTTGAACGAATGGAGTCTTTAAATAAACCCCATAAATTCTAAGAACTAGTCTTTTTTGAACGTTTTGGAAATTTATAAAGACCACCTTTAGGATGATAAATACGTTTTCCATTGCGGGTAATGAAGCGTGTATAGATGTATTCAATACCATCAGTATTTGTAGACATAGATCTACTCCTGTATAGGGCTCAGTAAAGTGAGCGCAATAAAGGACTAGACTAGAGAGAACATTGCTATTTGGAGGGCTTTTGCGTTAGAATCAAGACACCACATCTAGGGACTCTAACGTGAAAGACCTTTAGCTTTGCTATAGTCTTTGGTCCAGAATTGCAGGGGCATATGCCCAAATCTGCCTTTCTCACGTTTTCGTAGCCGACCTTAGGGTCGGCTAAATTATTTAAGAAACCATCGTTATTTTCTCCAAGGCTTTTATATCTGCTTTATAAAGCTGACAAAAATCTTCAGGGTATAGATTGAACATTAATGGTAAGTCATTAAGAATTTGTTCTTTGTTTTTTTGGCAAAATTCAAACATTAATTGAGCAAATCGATTTGGGCATTCTCGTTCAAGTGGATATGGTTCCACTTTTCTATACCCATACATACTCATTTGACGCCAAAGTGTTGCTGACTGACGATCACTAATATCCCCTATATGTTTAGCCTTAACAATTAAAGCTGCCATAGAGACTTTCCAAGCTAATTTATTTGTCGCATAGGTTTTTAAGTTGGTTGTGCGTAGTTGTCCCTTGATTGCTTCGGTAGGAACTAAAAATTCGGCTGCAAATTCATTTGCTTCATCTTCCATATCTATAGATGGTGCAAATTTGTGAAGCACTAGATGCCCTAACTCATGGGCTAATGTGAAGCGAATTCGGTCATTAGGCTGATTTTTATTTAAGAAAATACATGGAGGGCAATTCTGAGTCTGTAGAGATACACCATCAATATGATCTTCTGCAAAGTCACAATAAAAGATATAAATACCAGATTGCTCAATTATTTCTGTCAAATTCTCTATTGGGTCTAACCCTAAACCCCACATCTTACGTAGATTTTGTGCAGCCTCACTCGCAGTGCTCACATTGATATGAATCTGATAGCTAGGTAAAGGTAATTTTTCATCTAATTGAGAAAAAATATTTAGTGCTTCTAAATTAGCAGCTTTTATTGTCATTTCGGCATTGATTTGGCTTAGAACTTTAGCTGTTGTAGTGGCTTTTTTTCTGTATGCATGAAGACTAATTGGAGAAACTTTAAAATGATCAAGTTGAGTAAAAAAACGTTCGGGAAAATTTAGTGCTTTAGCAAGTTGCTGTTTAGTTTCTTCTGAGGGTTTTAAGTCACCTTTCTCAATCTTTGATAAAGCTGCTTGAGTAATATTTTTCATATTTTGGACGAGTTCAGTCTGACTCATGCCTCTTAGGTCACGAGCGATTTTTAACATGTCAGGGTTAAAAGTACTCATATATCCTCCGTGAATCAAAAAAATCTTCTGATTCAGGAAGAAAGATAGAAGAAAATGTGATGAAAGTCAAATGTTAGCTGTCATTTTTTCGTGAAAATATAACCAATTTTAAAATGTAATCTATATGTTGGTATCTTTTAGTCATAAAAGTAATGTTTGAATACTATATATAGATATTTTTATGAAATATTTTATATTTCTAGAGTCCTTTTATGGTTAAGAATCCTTTAAAACAGCTTCCGTATCAATGAAGAGGCAATCCAGATGTTGGAGAAATTCCATAACCTGCGTATGAACTAATGTGGATTTGATGGTATTAACCACGTATACCACCAATCATGGAAATCTGATGGAAGAATTGACTCTAAAATAATGATTAACACCACATACATGACAATATTCCTTAGCCAAGCTCGTTTGGCATAAGGTAATGACTTCGGATAACGAGTGAATTGTAACCATAAAGTCATGATAAATAAAATACTTGCCATACTGGTTTGGATAAAGATTGCAATATTTATCCGAGTTAATACTTCTTGCGGACAAGCAAATAAATAATGCCCGAGAGAAATCCAGTTGGCTAATACAAAACCATGAATTACCGCAAAACTGTATTCAATTTTACCTGTATAGATTAAATCCACTGCACGATGTGCCATTAAGGCAATCGGAATCCATAGTAATGCAACAATTTCTCGTGTTAGCCAGGCAGGTTCTGGATACTGGAAGAAAAAATAAACATTATCAAAGAAATGCAAAGCAGCAGCGTAGAGTGTAACCCAAATCAGGGCTTTGTAAACTTTGAGTAAATTAGGCAAGACAAACACGGGTTGCATAGTTAATATCTCAATGGGAGCTGTTAAAGTGTCTGATCAAAGGCAGTTAAAACATTATCCCAAAGCGGTTTTGCATCACTACGGAAATAACCCATATGACCGATTTTCGGTAATGACTGGGTTAATGGAATATCAATCAATTGAACATCAGCATTTTGATAACCCTGCATAAATGCGTTACGTGATTGAGGTAAGGCCCATAAATCATCTAAAGCATTTGCAGCAATAATAGGCGTACGGATTTTGCTAAATTGTTCTGAAATTTCAGGTACTTTCGGGTCATCAAAAAAGTAATGCGGAAATTTACACCAGTGTTTCCATTGTTGATACACGCCATAGGGTAAATCCTCACCCATACCTAACAATGACATTGGAATATAGCCTTTCCACTGTGCCAATGCAGGTAAGACCAAATCCCACAGTAATTTTACTTTCATGGCCTCAGCTTTTGGCATATAGCCATACCAGCCTGCACCTGTGGCAAAAGTATAAAGACACCTGATTTTTTGATGGTTGGGTAATAAGCCAAAGGCATGTCCACCGAATGAATGACCCACCATGTAAAGCGGTAAATCATCTGCCATCGTATGGACTACGGCAGCAAGGTCAAGTGTTGCCCATTCAATAAAATTACTATCAAAATTTTTAAAATCCGCAGGTTTAGAACGACCAATACCCCGATAATCAAAGGTAATGACATTGTAGCCGTATGTCGCTGCATACTCGGCAAAACGTCGATAGAACGCTTGCGGTACGCCTGTTGCGCCTGCAAGGATAATGTTCGCTTTCGGCTTGTCGGCACTGTAACGGAGTGCTGCAAGTGGATAGCCGTCTTGGGCTTTGATGGTGAGATTTGTGTTCATATTTAATCTGTTATAACAGTTGTTATAGTGAAAATTATGCTAAACTATAACATGTGTTATAGCAATGTGTTTTTTAAAGGGAATGTGACTGATGGGTTTGGCAGCAGAGAGCAAATTAAATACACGGCAGCGGCTTATTTTTGCGGTACTGGATTTATTGCGGACCCAAGGGTTAGCAGCGACCAGTGTGCGAGAAGCGGCTAAACATGCACAAACGCCATTGGGTTCAACCTATCATTATTTCCCTGATGGTAAGCCACAAATGGTCAAAGAGGCGTTGTTATTGTCTGGAAATATCGCATTGGAACAACTGGATAAAGCACTGAATCAGCATGGGACACCTGAGGGCATTGCCATATTTATTACGTGGTGGGGTGGGATTGTACAGGACTCCAGTTTCCAGGCTGGGTGTCCTTTAATGTCGGTATTAATGGAAACAGGGAATGATGATGAAAAAGTACAATATGTTGAAACAGTCAAACAAGTGCTAAATTTATGGAAACAAAGATTGACACAAGCACTTGAACAAGACGGCATCTCATTTGAGCAGGCCACACAAGTCAGCTTAAGCATTATTGCGTCGTTTGAGGGGGCGATTTTGTTATGCCGAGCTTGGGGAAATTTAACCCCGTTCCAAGCGGTAACTGCACAATTAGATGTAATGATTAAAAATTTGATTTAATTGTGTTTAAAATAGTTTAATGTGCTGAATTATTCCTATTTGTTTTTACTCATAGCCCATGTGAGGACTTATTAATAGATTGTCTTTAATTTATTAAATAGACTTCTTGTAAAAATAAAAATCATAAAATACTACTTTCGCAAGAAGTCTAAGATCTTATGTAAATCATTTCTTACATTAATAAAATTACTCTACCAGGTATTCGCGGTCCTTGCTCTATATTTCTTATAACATTCAATGCCTCGGCGAAAGGTACTTCGAGACCAATGGAAGAATACAGATTTCCTTCGGTTGCAAGCTTTTCAATATCAGAGAGATTTTTAAATCCCCCTGTCGCAAATACCATTTTGTAACTTTTTGATATAGATGATATTCCTCTTAGCACTCTGCCAATTGTTGGATTAATATCGATAAACTTCCCTTTAGTTAACAGCATTTCCAAGCCATTTGTAACAGGAAGAGTCCCAAGAGTATCAAAGACTACATCATAGGGACCATTAGACATGAATGAGGATTTATCTGTATATTTATATACGGAATGAACTCCCAAGGCTTTGATATTTTCTATAGACTTTTCACCACATGTACCAGATACATCTGCACCATATTTTAAAGCGATTTGTACAGCAAAATTACCCACAGCACCGCTACAACCATTTATAAATATACGCATTCCTGATGTTACTTTGGCTGTATTTACGATAGCATTCCATGCAGTTGCGGCTGGAATTGGAAGACAGGCAGCTTCGCTAAAACTCAATGATTTTGGTTTAAGGCAAATCAGCTCTGAATCTGCATCCACCAATTCAGCAAAGGCGCCTTGCCTACGAATTTCAAGTGTGCCAAAAACTTCGTCTCCAACTTTAAAATCTTTCACATCCTCACCGATTTCTTCAATAATACCTGCAAAATCACTACCCATGCCCTGTGGAAACTTTCTGCCAGTTGCAAACTTCATAGCACCTTGACGTAATTTCCAGTCCAAAGGATTAAGTGCAGCAGCTTTTACACGTATACGGACTCGATTGGCTGTTAAAGTCGGCAAAGTATATTCAGCAAAAGACATATGTTCAGGACCACCATAATGGTCGAATTGTATTCTTTTCATCAGATTTCCTTAATGATTTAATTCTGCCAAGTCTTCGTTAGCCAGTTGAATATTCGTACTTGCCATGTTTTCTTCTAGGTGTTCAAGTGAACCAGTACCTGGAATAGCCAACATGACAGGAGAAAGTGCCAGAAGCCAGGCTAATGCAATCTGAGTTGTCGTTGCGCCATGTTTAGCAGCTATTCGGGTGAGCTGATCATTATCAATATTATTCATCCCACCGCCCAGTGGGAAAAATGGACAAAAGGCAATCTTGTTGTTCGTACAGATATTTAATAAATCCATATCTTTACGATTAGTGATACTGAAATGATTTTGAACTGCGGTAACAGGAGCAATCGTTTGTGCTTCTGCCAAATGTGCATGATCGATATTACTTAAGCCTAAATGACGTATCAGTCCTTCTTGGCGTAATTTGGCCAATGCTTCAAATCGTTCAGCAATAGACTCTCCATATGGTACAGTCATCTCACCTATTCGCAAATATACGAGATCAAGAGAGTCAAGTCCGAGGCTTTTTAAATTTTCCTCAATAAGCTGACGCATATCTTGAGCTGTTGCCGTTCGATGGCTTCCATCCTCGTTAAATACTACACCGACTTTAGTCGCAATAACTAAACTGGGTGGATAAGGATGCAATGCATCTCGAATAAGATCATTGGCACGTACTGTGCCATCGCCACTTTGATAAAATTCTGCTGTATCGATTAAATTGACGCCAAGTTTTGTAGCATGGTTCAATACGGTTTTTCCTACTTCTGGATCACGTGCTACGCCTCTAAAGCCGTTACAGGGTAAACGCATTGCGCCAAAACCAAGACGATTAATAGGGGTATCACCACCTAGTAAAAATTCATGAGAGTTTAAAGAGGTGTGCATTAAATATTCCTCACTTAATTAGTGTTTTAATTCATTTCAAAGCCATGTTGGTTTCATCTTGAGTTTATGACTGAACACCAAGTCGCTCAGCCAGCCAGTCAAAGATAAATTCAGAGGCAGTGGCATATCCCCCTATCTGGCAATGCGATTGGGCTGTTGAGGTCTCATCAAATAACAGATATTCCTTAGGTCCCTGTAATGCCTCGTAAAATGGTTTTGCACCGCTAAATACTTCAGCTGTTCCATCCAGTACGAGGGTTTCACAGGTTACCTTGTCAAGAATATCTGAGTTATCATAGGGTTGTAGCGCATCAATGACATCTTTAATTGTATTTGGTACACCATGCTTCCATGCATAATCACGTACCAGATTTCTCATTTGTGCTGGTAATTGTTCTAAAGGATGTTCTTTGAACTTTTCCAGTTGAGTGATAATTTGTCGTCCCCAACTGATATTGCCTGGATCAGTGATACATACCTTAATACGCTGATCAAATGCAGCAACACGTGGTATTAGATAGCCACCAAAGCTTAAACCCATAAGTGCAATATTACCCGCATCGACTTCTGGAAATTTATCCAGAGCAAAGTCAATGATCGGACTGACGACTTTTTCCCAGTCAGGGCGAAATGTCAGATTATTCAGTCTTAATGCAAAACCCTGACCTGGACCATCATAGATTAAACAATGAATCCCTCTACGAAGAGCTGCGTCATAAACCCAGCGTGTATCTTCTGCCCAGGTATCTCGACCTGGTGTAATAATCAGTAAAGGCGCTTTTTCTCCAGCATTGGGGGATTTATAAAAATAGCCAGGTAAAAAGCTATCCTCATAAGGTATTTCAATGGCGACCCCAGGATAACCAGATAAATGAAGATAGCGTTGATAACATGTTGAGCTCGCAATCGCATAATCTTTCATACGCGCATCTTCAAAATCGCTAAAGTACAATAATGCACAACGCCAATAAGTTGACGCTCTTAGATAAGCCGTTGACGCAGTAACATTTTTACCATTCTTGTCAGCCTCTTCTGCCCGAGCTTGTATACGTTCTGCCAATTCCGCCCATGCAGTCACCCAGGTTTCTTCACTACTGTCTTTAAGCTGACAGACGATATCCATAACCTCACCAAAGTCGGTCATGCCGTAAGGCATAAGGCTTAGAATATGTTTTGTAAGAGCGTCGATTAGAATATTTTCATTAAAAAAATTGTGATTTGTCCAATGTTTTCCTTGAAATGTAGGATTTACATTTGTTTGAGCGTTCGGCGATTGATCTTGCATAATAACGACCTCTTGGTTTTTATCTATCCGTTAAGTTGATATGACTAATCAGAGATTAGTCATAGGAATTTTTTAAAAACGATAAGTGAGAAATGCCCCATACATTGTCTGGTTCTTATCCTGAACGATAGGGCTATCGGCTGCATCACTTTGTAATTGCGCAGCGGTGATATTTGCGCCTATATTCCAATGTGGTGTGAGTTGGTATTGGGCATGAATTGAGAAACGTAAATTTGAAATACCATTGCCTGCTTCATATGCTGAAAAATTTGAATTGGCAGCTTGTTCAGCATTTACGCCAAAAAAAGTCTGCATATATTCATCATTGCCCCAAGTCAAACCAGGACCAGCAGAAACCATGAGCCTTTCAAATGGACGATAGTTTACTCTGGCATCAACATTCACCATCGTGCCTTGCTTGTTTCCCTCTACATCAGACATGACACTGGCACTGACCATCCACCAGTTTGTGCGGTAGCTGCCCGATAATCCTGCACGAGTTGTAGCATCAATATCCCCTAAACCCTGTAAACGGCTGTCATCTGACTCCTTACGAGGTTCGTCAATACCAAGTGCAACAGCAGCAGCCAAGGTCCAATTTTTATCTTCATATAGATAAGCTCCTAGCCCCCCAGGTAAACCACTGCCAGGAGCACCACCAATAAAAAAACGATTGTAGCGAGCATTGATGAGTGGAAGCACTTCGGTTTTATTGTCATCACTGCCTGGATATTCAGGCAGACTCAATGCACCAACACCTAATGTTAAATCCCATTTTCTGGATTTATTTGATGTTTCTTCTGCTCGAGCTTCTGCCAAGGGTAAAAAAAATACAAAAGGTAGGGCTGCACTCAGTGTCAATGAGGCACGATTATTTAAGGTCATGAAAAACTCTCCTTGTGATCAATAATTAGGCATCTCGACGTACCAGTTTTTTTAAACGACGCTCAAGGCCTGCTACATAGGTAAAAACAACGGGAACAACAAGTAAGCTCAGGGCTGTTGAGGTCAAAAGACCTCCGATTACAGCCATAGCCATGGGGTGACGGAAACTTGAATCTGCACCAAGGCCTAAGGCAATCGGTAACATCCCTGCAATCATGGCAATAGTCGTCATCACAATTGGACGGGCACGTTTATGGCAAGCATCTAGCAATGCCTCATATTGAGATAGCCCACGATCACGCATTCCAAGAATGGCGTACTCGACCAGTAAGATTGAGTTTTTGGTCACAATCCCCATGAGCATGACCAAACCAATCATTGATGGTACATTCAATTCACTATGGCTGATCATAAGGGCAATAAAGGCACCTCCTATAGAGAGCGGAATGGCAGAGAGAATTGTGAAAGGCTGGAAAAAATCCTTGAAAAGCAGTACTAGCACTGAGAATACGCATAGCAATCCAAAAATAATTGCCATACCAAATCCTGATGCAAATTCTGATGCAATCTCAGCATCACCAGTCTGAATAAGCTTCACGCTGGAGGGCATAGCTTTTACACTAGGTAATTGCATTGCTGCCGATACGGCATCGCTCAATGCCATACCACTCAAATCGGCTGTTACCGTGATATAACGCTGACGGTCATATCGATCGATTTGAGATGCACCATTTTCTATAGAAAGTTCAGCGATACTCGAAAGAGGAACCAACCCATTTTTTCCAGCAATTCTTAGATTTGACAATGTATTGATATCTTTCCGTAGATGATCATCAACACTGGTACGGATGTAGATTTGTCGATTATCAAGATTGAGTCGGGCAACCTGTGCATCAAAATCACCACTTGTCGCAACTCTTACCACTTCCGCAATGGATGCTGTGGTAATACCTTGTTCGGCTGCACGTTGATTATCGGGGCGAATAACAATCTCTGGACGTTCAAGGCTGGCTGTCGATGTAATATTGGATAATTTGCCAATACCACGTAACTCACGTTCCAGTGATTGTGCTGTAGCTTTGAGGGCTTGTGAGTTATCGCTGGCAAGGATCAGTTGCAATTTCTCACCAGGACCACCACCACTCAGGCTGAAACGTGCACCAGGAACATTTTCCAGTTTTTGGCGTACATTATTTTCAATGGCCAGTTGGGATTCACGCTGACCACGAGGTGACATGATCAGGGTCAATGAAGCATTGCGGACACTACCAGCCTGCGTGGTGCCTTGACCTGCTTCCTGTGGAGTCCCGACTGATGTAAATACCTGTTCAATACCAGGTATTTGATCAATTACTGTACGGGCAATTTCAGCAGCAGACAAGGTATCCTGTAATGAACTGCCAGGAGGCAATTCCATATTGACTGTGGTAATCCCACTGTCAGAAGCGGGTACAAAACCAGAGGGAATCATGGGTACCAGCATTATGGAAGCAACGAAGAATAATGTGGCACCAAATAATGTGGTTTTTCGATGGGTCAAACACCAGCGTACAGTATGCAGATAGCTATGCATGATCCGCCCGTCTTTATGTTCCTTTTGGGCTTCAGGCTTAAGAAAATAGACAGCCATCATCGGGGTAAGCAGACGTGCCACCAGCAGGGACGCTAAAACGGCAATCACCGCAGTCCAACCAAATTGTCGGAACATCATGCCTGGAATGCCACCCATTAAGGCCGTAGGCATAAAAACGGCTACCAGGCACATTGTGGTTGCAATTACTGCCAGTGCAATTTCATTAACAGCATCTTCTGCTGCCTGACGGATCGGCTTACCCATTTGCCGATGACGCTCAATATTTTCGACTTCAACAATGGCATCATCAACCAGAATGCCGACAACGACTGCGAGAGCCAGTAAAGTCACGGTATTAAGTGAGTAGCCTAATAGGGACATCGCTGCAAAAGCGGGTAATATGGATAAAGGTAAAGCTGTTGCGGAAATTAAAGTAGCTCGCCAGTTGCGCAGGAAAAGCCAAACAACAATAATGGCAAGAATAGCTCCCTCGTAAAGCATCGCCATAGAACCGTCATATTGTTCAACCGTTTCATCGACTGAACCTGAAATATAGGTCAGCTCTATACTTGGGTCATCTTTTTTAAGCTGATCAAGGACTTTTCGAACGCCCTCGGCGATTTTTACCTCATCGTAGCCTTTGGCCCGATAGACACTAAACCCGACTACAGGCTTTCCGTTCAATAATGCTGCTTGTGTATGTTCTGCTGTGGTATCTGTGATAGATGCAATTTGATCGAGTCTGAGACTTTTTCCATTAGACAGGGTAATTCGCAAAGCGCCAAGTTCTTGTGCTTGCTGGACGGTTGCAATCACCCGTATGGATTGTTCTTCTTCACCAAGTTGCCCTCGTCCCCCTGAAGACTGTTGCTGAATCTGACGTAATGTGTGAGATACTTCTGCGACCGTAACACCAAATTCCGCCATGCGTACAGGGTCAATCCTGATCTGGACCTCACGCTGCACCCCACCAATTCTTTCAAAGCGTCCAACACCTGGAACACCTAATATTGTCTTTGCCAGCGTATGATCAACATACCAGGAAAGAGCTTCTTCATCGAATTTAGGAGACGCAACGGCATATGTAAGTACTGAACCTCCCACACTTTTTCGGGTACTTACAGTGGGTTCCTGAATTTCTGTTGGTAAATCTGAACGGACACTATCAACGGCATTTTTGGTTTCAATTAATGCATCTGAAATATTTTTTTCAAGCTCGAATTCGACTTGAATCGTGACTAAACCATCAGTTACGGATGTCTGTAGATGACGGAGCCCATTTAGACTTGCAAGAGAATCCTCGACTTTACGAGCAACCTCAGTTTCGAGCTGGGCTGGAGCAACTCCAGGCTGTGCTACAGTTACCGTAACCATAGGTAGATCAAGATCTGGTAAATTTTGGGTAGGCAAACTGCGAAATCCCCAAATCCCTGCAATCGTTAATAAGACAAACAACAAGATGGCGGGGATAGGATTTCTAATAGACCAAGTCGCAAAATTCATGATTCGGTCACTCCACTACGTTGAGCTACACGAACAACATCACCATCAGATAAAAAGCCTGCACCATCAACCACAATATGTTCACTACCATTCAATCCATCAGTGATTTCAATGGCTTGTCCCTGACGACGACCCACAGTGACTTTGCGTAATGATACTTTTGAGATGTTTTTATTTTCAGAAAGAACCAGAACATAGTCATACCCATCACGAATAATGACACTCTTGGCTGGTACAGTGAGGGCTAGACTATCGCCAAGTTTGATACTACCTGTTACATACATCCCTGCATGTATTTGATTATTCGGCTGTATATCCGCATAAATCATTGCAAGACGAGATTCGTTATCAAAGGATGGAGAGATCTGACGGACTATGGCCGTTGCAGTAGAACCATTTGGGAGTTGCAAAATGATAGCTTGTCCGATTTTGACTTGAGAGCGTTGTACTGCCGTTAACTCACCACGCCATTCAAGTCGATTCTGACGAATCATCTTAAATAATTCTTGTCCTATAGGGACTGTGCTTCCCAGTGTTGCTGCACGAGCACTAATTATCCCGTCATCTGGGGCAACAACATTGGTATAGCGTAACTGTAGCTGGTTTTTTTCCAGTAAAGCATTTGCAACTTTTGATTCTGTGATGGCATCAGACACTTCCTGCTTACTAATCGCATGGCTATCTCGTAAGGAAAGCATCCGTTGTTGATTTTCTTTAGCTTGATCAGCTTTTGCCAGAAGTTCAGCCTGTTCTGCAAGTAGCAGTGTACGATCAAAACGTGCCAGTACTTGTCCTTTTTTTACCGAATCTCCTACATTTACCAATACATCAACGAGCTGGTAACCACTGATGCGGGCACTAATACTTGCCTCTTCCCAAGCCGTTATAACGCCTTCTGCATTAAGCGTAAGTGGCCAAGTGACTTTTTGAGGTGTGCTGCTTGTTACCGTCAGTGCTGGAACGGTAGTGCTGGAACGATCAGCAGGATGATCTTCTTTATTACGATTACAGTAAATAAGAAGTGCCATTGCCAGAATTCCAATAAGACCAAATACAACATACCGAATTCGGTGTGTTGTATTATTTTTCTTCGGGGACTCATTCAGGGGAACTGGTGCGGATGTCATCCTAAACCTCAATCATTGATATTTATAAATAAGGGGTGATTTATGATTCGTTAATCATTGCAAATGCTTTTTTCACAATGGGACGTAGATCTGCTTGACCACCACTTTCGAACCACTCATCAAGTGCTGCTGTCCATGCGGACATGACTGTACCAACAATAATTCTTGCTTTAAGGGGGGGCATTTGTTTTTCTCCCTCTCTTTTAATCAGTGCTACTGCAAGACCTTGTTCCCAAATAATTCTTTTTTCATATTCCTTTCCAATCAATGAACTTGTTTCTTTCGTTAAAGCCATGAATGCCAAGGCAAGTTTGGGATTTTGGTCATAGCGAGTAAGCAAGGACGCCAGCGTATTGCAAACAGCCGTATAGGGTGTTTCATCACTTGGTCTGTTATTCAATTCCTGAACGAGCTCAGGCACTTTCTCAATTTGCCAAGCAAAAAGGAGATCTTCTTTTGTACTGAAATATCTAAAGAAAGTCCTTTTTGCTATACCTAAAGGTTCAACAATTTGATCAACCGTAGTGTTGACAAACCCTTGTTTTAAAAATAATTCAACGCCTTTAATAATTAAATCTTTACGAATGGCTGCCTTTTGCTGTTCACGTAAATTTGGAATTTTAACTGTCATAGCAATTTCTATCGATACCTAGCTTGATCTTCTGTGTCACTGAGTGTAATAATGTCACCAAGTGACACTTTTGATAGAAAGTATCATGATAAAACCAAAGCGTAAAGAAATTTTTATGTGTTTCGGCATGTCGAGAGAAAACACTTACTTTGAAACGTATACCCGTCAGTAATGAGGCATAAACACAAGGAATATCCTTTGGAGTTTTCGAGATGGTCGTGATGAAAAAAATGTATAAGCTTATGGTTCAGGCTTTTTGTGTAATATTTCTGGTAAGTAGCTCAACGTCAGTAAATAAACGTAAGCCTAAGCCTTCGGATCATTTTAATGGAAAGAAATTTTATAATCCTACTTTAAAAGAACAGTTTTCACCTGGCTTATCTGACATATTTCGTATGATGAGAGAGGGGCGGAGCAAATGGCCTACAACTGTACACAACACAGTAACTCCAAAACTAGCTGAAAAATTAAGCGATAATGATATGGGCGTGACCTTTGTAAATCACGCAACCTTTTTAATCCAGTTTCAGGGTTTAAATATTCTTACCGATCCAGTCTGGTCTGAGCGGGTTAGTCCTTTTAGTTGGATTGGGCCAAAACGTGTACGCAAACCAGGCATAGCTATTGCCGATCTTCCAAAAATTGACATCATTGTTATCAGTCACAATCATTATGATCATCTTGATATTGCGACATTAAAAAAATTAAACCAGTTATTTTCACCTAAAGTGATTGTACCCATCGGTGATAAGGCCCTGATCGAGTCAACTGGAATAAAGAATGTAGAAGAATTGGACTGGTGGGATAGCGTTAAAGTTACTTCTGATACCTCTATTACTTTTACACCTACACAACATTCATCTGCCAGAGGACTTTTTGATCGAGATAAAAGTCTTTGGGGGAGTTATTTTATTCAGCATAAAGCTCGAAGTATTTATTTTGGCGGAGATGCTGGTTACTCAACACATTTTATAGAAACCAGAGATCGCCTTGGTTCACCAGATATTGCTCTTTTAGGCATTGGTGCATACGCACCAAAATTCTTTATGCAATCCATTCATATGGACCCATCTGAAGCTGTTATAGCGCATAAAGATTTAGGTGCGAAACTAAGTGTTGGTATGCATTTTGGGACTTTCCAACTTGCTTCAGAGGCATTTGATCAACCTTTAAAAGATTTAGAGACTGCTTTAGAAAAAGGAAATATTACTCAGAAGGATTTCATTATTTTACACGAGGGGGAAACCAAGATTTATCCATAAAAAGATTTAATGCTCATATCGTTGTAATCATTTGTTCAACAAAAAAATTGAGGGTAAAGATGATTATATAGATATATGTCCAAAGAACATTTTTGAACTGGGTGTTCTGCAAGAATCCGAAAGGGAATATCTGTTACTAATTGGAAAATTTAAAGGATTTATACATGGCTGGAAACAGGATTTTATCATTGATAACTTGGTATGTGAGGTATGTGATTTATTTGCTTCAGCCTGTTCCTAAAATGCAATTACTTTAAAGCGTACATCTGTCAGTAATGAAACATAAACACAAGGAATATCCTTTGGAATTTTCGAGATGGTCGTGATGAAAAAAATGTATAAGGTGGTGATGAAAGCAGACCTCATTAAACGCCTCTGCTTTCACCAAAAGACCGTAAAGCTTATCAAATCTTTTACGCTGGCAGTATTTGTTTTACTGGGCGTTAGCCTATTGGCTGCTTGCGCCACCCTAAATGCTCCCGAGAAGCCGATCGCAGCCGTCAGCTTTGAAGATTACCAGCGAGAGACACTGGACAATATGCGCACAAGAAGGAGCTTCCAGCTTCCTGACAAAGAAAAAGAGCTCTTGTGGAATGGCCCTCAGGAATGGCGTCCAGCAAATATCGAGGGCAAGCCCCAAAAAGGCATTCTTTTTGTTCATGGTCTGGGTGACTCTCCTTGGTTATTCCATGATGTTGCGGAGGAGTTGGTAAAGCACGGTTTTCTCGTGCGCACAGTACTCCTTCCAGGTCATGGTACGCAGCCTAGTGATTTATTGAGTACAACTGCTGAAGAGTGGCAGAAGATTGTCTATGAGCAAGCTTATGCGCTGGAAGATGATGTAGATGGGCCCGTCTATCTGGGTGGCTTCTCTACAGGGGCAAATTTGGTTTTGGAGTACGCCTATTCTCATTCTGAAATTGCTGGGCTTATGCTCTTTTCCCCAGGATTCAAGAGCTTTCCTTTCGATTGGCTGGCGCCTCTAGTGTCGCATATTCGCCCTTGGATAATTAGTCCTGCTGACGCCACCATTCCCAATCAAACTCCAGTTCGGTACATGAATGTCCCAACCAATGGATTTGCCCAGTTCTATCGTACTAGTAAGGTGGCGCGTCGCCTGTTGACTCAGCCCTATGACAAACCTGTATTCATGGTGGTGGCCCAACATGACTCTGTGCTGAATACCGACTACTTGCTTAAAGTCTTCCAGCAACGCTTTACCAATCCACAGAGTCGACTGGTCTGGTATGGGGATAAGCCCACTGGGCTGACAGATACGAAGCGTACCCTCATTCGTGAAGACAAGATTCCAGAGCAGCGCATAAGTCAGTTTTCGCACATGGGCTTGCTATTCTCTCCTGAGAATCCGCTTTATGGAAGTAATGGCACCTTACGTATCTGCCTGAATGGGCAGGGACAACAAGAAATGAGGTCCTGTGAAAAGGGGGAGCTTGTTTGGTACTCCGACTGGGGATATCAGGAAGAAGGTAGAATTCATGCAAGGCTTACCTTCAATCCGTATTTCGAATGGCAATCATCGATCATGGTTTCAACTTTCGATGATACCAATTCTCAAGAGGCTATTTTTCAAAATAATGTAATTCAAAAGACGGGAGACCAGTAATGGCGTCGACAAAAGGTAAGATTATTCGCTTGTTTTCGAGATTTGCACTTGAGCGTGCCACGGTTCTTTCCGTTGAGGCATTTGGTGGCTTTCAGTTGGTTCGTCTGGGCAGCACAATGGATGGCTATGCCGCAGGCACAAAAGTTCAACTCCTGTTGCCTTGTGACGAAGTGCGAACCTATACCCCGATTCGTCATCCTGAGGGTATGTTGCTTCTAGGATGGAAGCATGCTGATGGACCTGGTGCACGTTGGTTTGCCGAGGTTCAGCCTGGTGCTGTTATTCCTTTCATTGGGCCTCAACGTTCGTTAACGATTGACAATGGTCCTATCGTTCTTGTTGGTGATGAAACAAGCGTCGCAGTTGCAGCTGCGCTTTCGATTGAGCGGTCGGGTTTTGTACATACGGTGATCCAGTCGGATAACCCTTCAGATGTGTACTCGGCAGCCAAAGCCGTTGGGCTTGATAACGTAGATGTTGTATTACGTGGTGATATCAATGCGATTATAGATGCAGTTTCTGACAGGCTTTCAGTTGTGCGAGATTCTGTTGTTGTGTTGACGGGTTGCTCTGATCTTATCGTGGCAGTGAGAGATAGGCTCCGCAGTAACGGGGTGAAAAATATTAAGACAAAGACTTACTGGATCCCAGGAAAAGTAGGTCTTGACTGAGGTGTTGCTATGAAAATTTCTGTATTAGGTGCTAGGAAAAAAATATCACTTAAAGTGATTTCATTATTTTACAGGAGGGAGAAACGTACATTTATTCTTAAAAAGATTTAACGCTAATATTAGTGAAATCATTTGTCCAATACAAAATTTTGGGGATAGTAATATTTCCAATACGTTTTTCCAGTTGAGAGCTAAACCTAACTATCAGCGCAAAAGAAGTAAATGAAACTCTCAATTGGAAATTTAACGTTTTGTTAATAAGTTTTCCTTTCTCTATTTGGTTAAACCCATATAAATCCGATTAGCCCAGCCTTCTAGATCCTCAATAGCGACTTTTTGTCCATCATCAATACGTGGATGATTAAATCTAACTTGTTGAGTTGCTATTTTTTGGATGAAGCTATGTGGCCAGTTAAGCGTTTTTTGAACAACAAACTTACGAAGTTTTTCATAATTTTCTTCCCAACAGTTCATATCCTTTATCGTTAATAATTGCGTTGAAAGGCGGTTCGCATTATCGGATGTATCAACTTCCAGTAAAATGAAATGCTGACCTTGATGCAGAAAATGTACTTCAGCGATACAACGTGGATTATTGTCTGCTTTTAGATGTTTAGTAAATCCCGCTACTTCAGGTAGAGTTTTTAAAGTCAGGGAATACTGTATTCCATACTTTTCCTCAAGTTTATAAAGCATCTGCATAAAAGCGGAGAAACGATCTAGATATAAATGGGCATCATCAGATTGATCCTTTGCGCCCTCAAAATCCCCCGCCTTAACTGAACCACCAATTCCTGGTTCATCGGCATTTACATCACCAATTAATTCATCAATATACTCTTGGGCATCATCCACGATAACAGCGTTTTTTGAACCAGTTTTATCTGCGACTTTCCCAGTTTCAAATGGATCATCAAAATCAAGTAAAGTGGTTGGACCATCTACAATAGTAGGTTTATTGCTAGGCATTGCTTCTTCCTCATCATTGAGTTTGGGCTCTGCATGATTCGGCTTTGGTGGTATGGTACTAGTATTACCTGAATTTTTCGAGGCTTTAGAAAATTTATCATGATGAAAATAAACCGGTTTATCAATATGGGTGGAGAGTCCGGAAAAGCTAATGATTTCATCAATCTTAAATGTATTGGTTAACCTGTCGTAATAACCGTGTGCCTCAATATTTACGTCTGTTAAATTGGGTGGGATGAAACTAAAGTTCCATGTTCTTGCCGTATTATTAATGCTTGAAAAAGCCTGACACTGCTGAGCGATGCTTTCGTATGAAGCTCTTATGTTTTTATTTAGGAGTAAATATGCAAGAAATCTACGAAACCCAGGTTTATTGAAATGAGAAAGTGCAAGTGAACCCTCACATGGGGGAAGAACATTAATCAGGTAATGATCAGTCCTGTTCTGAATATCAAAGTCTTCTGCCAGCACATTCAACTCAAGCGCAGATCGAGTGAGGTAAGCATTCTGGAAGAAGAACGCTCTGGCTAACTCAAGCTGTGGTAATTCAATATGAACCTGTTTAACGGTTTGTGCTTCATTTGAAAATGTTGCCAAAGCATCAAATCCAAAAAAATGAAATTGTGATTTAGATTGAGCAAAAGACAACCATTCTGCTGGTAAAGGACATCTAAATTTTAGATGAAATCCAGACTTTCGATGCTCATTTTGGGTGGAGTTGATAATGCGACGTTTGGCTAACAAATGCATGTGGGAAAAAGAGGTGTTATATTTTGCTTTAGAGTCTTCAGACTCTCCCCACAGATTAATAAACCAAGGGTTATCATCATATTTAAATAGTCGTCCTATCCCTGTAATCAATGTATCTAAAGGGAGGCGTTTAATGTGCATAAATCTTCTTCTCACAAATCATATTTAGAAAAATTTGGGCTTCTTGAGTAATTCTTTCTTTACTTAATCCTGCAAGTCGTAATATCCGCCACCTATCTTTAGTGCTGGATTCGGTATAACCAAGCCTGATCATGGCATGGGTAATTCTCCGTATTTGATAATCCATTGTATCTTCAGAATAAATTGAAAGAAATTTGGCACTTAGAGGCAAGTGGTACAAATTTTTGGAAATGGAATTTCCTTTGGATAACTGATTCAGAAACCAGCTTTTTGACATTCTTGGACAAGCTAAGTCATCATTTGAACGATATAAAACTTTGAATAATTCTTTGGTTATTGAAAAATCACGTATAGGCCAATTTACTTTATTTTTTCGGACTTGAGGTTGTGATAAATGTCTTGAATTAAATGTTAGTAGCCAATTTTGATCGTTTCTATATAGCCACATATAAGTTGCCGAACCTGATTTAATGTTGCGGCCAGCCTTTACTCCATGAAGTTGTACAATATCTTGCCATTTTTGTCTCATCTCCTCTGTCTTTATAGGAGGAAGACTATCAGTAAAAATAGTTCGTTTTACAAAATATGGGGTTACTGAAATAGAGCTGACATATTGCATAATTTCTTTAGGTGACATTTCGGGTATAAATGAAGACCAGACAATACAATGTTCCAAGAAACTAAAGGCTTTACGGTGTTTTCTGAAAATAGATTTAAGCCATGAAGTATCTTGTTGGTGGTCAATACTTAAATTCTTAGAACGAAGATAACCAAGATTAAAATTTTTAATCACTTGCTCATAAGTTTGCACATGACATACATGATTCCCTCTACGGAAATTCTTTGCATCAGCCATTTCCAGATAGAATCTAGTCCATTGTTCATGGTTTGGGGATGATCGAGGATCGAGTTGTAATAACTTTACAGCCATTTGCCCTAATATGAAGTCTTCCTTGTAATAGGAATGAGCAGAGTCTTGAGTTTGATTTGGTAATAAGGGTAAGAAAAGATGCCGATGCTGTTGTTGAATATAATCCTGAGACAGAAGTGAACAATTGTGTTTCAGGCAGATTGAAAGGTTGGGTAGAAACCAGGTTCTATTCCAGAAATACTCTCCATAAGTTTCTCGTTGCTGCTGTATGCAGATTGGACAGTAGTGGAATTTGGTGTTGTTGGAGACTCTGGAAGCATTCAGGCCAAGCATAAGATGAACAGAGCCAGATGCCTGCTCAGCCATTAAAGTGATTGCTTTTTGTCGATGGGATTCCTGAACAAAAGGTGCATATAAGCCAAACATCGTATGTTTGTAAATCAGGTCTATTAAACTAAAACGGCCAGTTCGCTTTAGTAAATGTGCGATAGCATTTAAATGACTGGGTAAGTCTATGGTAGCAACGATTTTTCTATCTTGGAAAACCTCATCAAGTAACTGTTTAGGACTTTGAATACCATGGTGTAATCCAGCACGGGCGATGGTACTGTAAATCAGCTCATCAGGAAGCGGTGTTGGAAAATTCCACATGATTCTCACCCCGTACTATGACAACAGGTCTGACATTTGCAGAATTAAACCTTGATGGTCTAATTGGGTATAAATACTTTCTGGACTGGTTGGGTTCATCGAAAAAATATGACGAAGATCAGTATCTTCCAACTCATTCCATTGTTTTAAGCTAATTCTTTGGTTTTTCTTTTTGGTTGCCGGTGCCTGTGACGGTGTATTGTTTGTCTCCATTGCTTGAACAATAGCAGCCAAGAGCTGTTGTCTAGATATTTGGGGTTTTAACGCTACAATTTTTTGAATAGCAAAGATGATGGAGTCTGATGGGAACTCATCTTTTAGCATCAGATATACGCGACGTTGATCATCATTACTCAACTGTTTTAAGGCTCGGTCTTCTTCGGATTCGATGGCAGAAGCGGAGATCTTCTGAATAAGATGGATGATTTTCTTATCCATATCGGGTACAGCCAAATCTGAGAATTGAGCGATCCGTTCAGGTATACCTGAACGTAGTGCGCTGAGCATAGGATGTACAAGTTTCAGTTCATCATCATAAACACGTTTCAGCAGCTCTACAGTAATCGTTTCTGCTCCCGTGGCAAGGGCACGTAACTGGGCCAAAATAAAAAGTTTTATTACAATATCGAGAATACCTTGGCTCAAATCAAACCAGGTATCTCGAATCTCATCACTTAGGATAGGGTCTTTTTTCTGTAAGTACTGCAATTTCCAAAGTGTATTGGTAAATGCTATCCACTCAGGGTTTTGACTCTTCTGATCAGGTAGATATTGTGGGATTGGGTTCCAAAAGATAGACCCTAAACCAGCAGCACGTCGGCTGGAGCGTAGATCAAGATCAAAAATATCTCTTGCTTTAGGCGTCCCCACAAAAAGTACAGGAATACCAATGGTATTGCTCATAGTGACAAAGAAGTTGAGCATTTTCTCTGAACCACCAGACTTTGCCCGACTCAAATGTTGGATTTCATCAATGACTAAGAGACCTAAAGCAAACATATTGGCTGTTTGGGCCATGAGGGCAAGCATGGTTTCTACCCCATGTCTTTTCATCCCATACTTTTTCTCATAATTTGAACCAATGATTTTATCAATTGCCCGAAAAAAATTGAGACAAAGTTCTTTAAGTGAACCGTCATGTGAGCAATCTATCTTTAAATAGACGATCTGATGACGATTTAATGCTGGGTGAAAAATGACTTGAGGATATGACCCTAGTATTCTTCGTAAAGAGGTCGTCTTGCCACTGCCTGAACAGCCAATGATAGCCATGCTTAGAGCGGTTGATTCAGTTTCATCAAAACGTTTGGCATTCAGATCACCTGTTTGCAATCTTTCATAACCATTTTGCAGATGTTGTTGTAATTTCCCTGTATTTGGATTGCGACCAACATATCCTCCACGAATCATGAGAGAAATACGTTCACTCAGTAACATATGCATTGCCAAAGGCTGGAAAAATGAGCCTGTGATCTGATGGATATTATGGGCACGAATAACCCTTTTCTGTTTTATATCATCAAGAGTAGGCGTTACTTTTGAGATAAGATTTTTTGCATCTTCAAAAGGTTCTTGAATAGGCGGTAGAGCCTCAATGAATGGATTATCTTTATAAGCATGAACACCAGTGTCCTGATATTCTGCATTTCTGATTATATGATTTGTCATGACTGATCATCCTCATCATCAAAAAGACCTGGAACGAACTGCGGATAGCTTGATTCATCTTGTTTTGGCTTAAATGAAATAATTGTTCCTTGATCTTTAGGGTGCTTATCAGGTTTTAAGGAAGTATTTGATAATTTCTCATTTTCACGAACAGACTTTTTATTCGATTTAATTTCAGATAAACGCTGGCGATTGGATACACCAGAGTTGGTCGCCATTTTTTTTGATTCAGCAATGGTGTCACGAATAAATTGATCCAACTCTCTACGGGCAGTTTTACTGTTATCTTTTTCAATCGCATGTAGATTCTTTTCTTGATCCTGTATCTCCCACACTTGCCAAAATGACATACCCGCAAATTGACGACTTTTGGTTGATAAAGAACATTCCCAATAGATCGTACTATCGTGTTTTGGGAATAAATATATCTTATCTACACAGCTTGGATCGTAGGCTGCTTGAAGATCCTTTGGGCGAGTGACCTCTTTACTACGATGTAGCCAGCCCTCTCTGAGTATCTCTGACCCAATGTAATACAGGCCCCATAAATTGACACCAGAAGTGGAAATGGAAACTTTCTTGCGAGGTAGTATCATGATTCGCAATGTATCTGGATCTACAGTACGAAGATGGCCTGTACGGTTTTGGATTCCCCAGTTCCATATGTGTAATGGAATAGAGGGTAAGTCTGGAGGAAAATCTGCATCTCTGTCATACGTATCCAATACATGATACTGATTACGATAAAGTATTGTCTTTATGGTCATTTTGGCAAAGGCAGAAATAGGCAAAACCGCATCAAGACGGTAATCACTTTCGCCATGTTTTTGAATACGATTTCCTTTGACTACTCCAGGAGCATAAGGTTTGAATTCTGCCTGTAATGTTCCGAAATAGCGTTCAACAATACCTTTTGCATCCCCTCGATAGGCAGGTGCATTTTCAATACGAACATTATAACCATGGACTAAGCGTTCGACCTGATGACTCATCATTTCACCACGGTCAGCAAGAATGGCATCAGGTAAACCTTGGGTTGGCCATTGTTCTGGCTGGATATCAATTCCAAGTAATTTGCATAAACTGACTTTATCACTGCAAGCATTTACAATCGCCTGCATGGCAACAACATATGATGGATTATGAAATCCGATATAGAATCCCACGACCATTCTGCTAAAAACGTCAACCACCACATATAGGATAGGGCGACCTAGAATCTTGCTTCGATCATCATCAGCAACTAAATAGATATCGGCAATAGTCGCATCAATTTCATAACGGCTACCAGGTCCAATCGTATTCGCTGTAGCAGTCCCACTTAATGGCCGTATATCTTTTTGGAAACTCAAGACAGGAGTTCTGGCCTCTATTCTTTGTGGAAGTTCGTATTCACGTTTGTAGAAATGGTCAAACTGTCTACGTGTCGGAATATCTCCCTGTTTTATATGTGGGTAATGTTGGACAAAAAGTTCTTCAAATTGTCGATGAGCCGATGTGATATTAATTTGCTTATCATTTAATAATTCAGATTCAACGATTAACCGAAAGAGCCTTTCAATTTCTGGCGTAATTTTAATACCAGTTCCGTTGCCAAATTTACGCTTTGCCCCTGACTTTTTAGAACCTGCCAAGGTTCTTGGTTTACCAGGTGCGCCAGCATTTCTATAATCTGGCAATAAAGCATTTGGAATTTGACCTCTTTGCCAATAGCGACGTAGATATTTGTATATCGTCGCCTTAGTTGCGATATTAGTTTGTTCTACTAAACGAACCCGTTTAGCTCTAATCTCTTCATTAAAACAGCCCGTGTCATATACGATTGGTTCAATAATTCGGTAAGCCTGAGCACGTTTTTCAAAAGCGACTGAGTTTACGGGTGGCTCTATAGACTTAAGATATTCAAAAGGGTCTGAACTTCTAAATAAGCGTTTTTCATCAATCCATTGTGAAAGTTGTTCTTCAAGAACTAAAGATGGAACTCCTTTGGCTTCCTCCATATGAATCCATATGATTTCGCCAGATTGAAAGAATAAAATCCGGTAGTGGCTTTCATCAAATTTAACGACCTCATTGATTTGCCACATAAGACACCTCTAAATCAAACACTAGGTCAGACCCTTTTAATTTTTGGAATGGCTGTTGGATATCAAATTTAATTAAACGATTTGCTATAAGTGTTCTTAAATATTGTAGGGTCGTTCCAGCCGTAGTTCTTTCCTGAATATCAATTTCTTTACAGAGTTTAATGATAGGAATCTCTGGTTTTTTTGAAAAATAATAAGAAATGGTATGTAGGCTATCCCAGATTTCAGGCTCTAAATGCTCAGTAATAAAAGGGCTCAACCATTCAAGATTTTTTCTGGTAGGTGTGGGAATATTTTGTTCCGTCACAATACTCCATGGGATTTCTTTAACCTCCCAGTATCGACGTTCAATTTCGAGTTTTTCAATTGTTCTTTCTTTGATGAGTTCTTTTAATGGTTTTACCTGAATAACGAATTGAGGTTTTTTCTTATCATTTGTATCAATCAGAAAATCGGAAGTCATAACCTGTTCCGAGCCTTGTATGCTGGGATGTCTCAAACCATGCTCTAAACAGATTTCTTTTGTGTCATCTAGATTCAAAGGAAATTGTTCCCGAATATCCTGAACAGAACTAGACCAATCTAAAATCAAAAAAACATACAGTTCCAGATTAGAAAGTAAATGATGAACTCTTTGCGTTTTATGAGAGTAAATACGATGAGAGACCCCACGAGAGGGTACATCCTGAATAGTTAGCCATGGTTGGTAATCTTTTCCCATACCTTGTCCACGACCGCTTTTTATTCTTTTGCTAATTTGTTCTTGTGTGAAGAATCTCGGTGCTCTACTCATAGAAAAACCCAGCCTACTTTTTAATCAGTATAGCTGGGTTTATCTGGTTTACAACTTTAATGTCTAGTTTAGAACTATATTGTTACAGTTTAGAACTTTAATGTTCAGTTTAAAACTATATTGTCTAAACACACGAACCTTTCTTCTACTTTGTCATTTTATTCTACAGTCACACTCTTCGCTAAATTACGTGGCTGATCGACATCAGTTCCGCGTAATACCGCAACATGGTAAGAAAGTAGCTGTACAGGAATACTGTAAACAATCGGTGCCAGCCATTCATTGACAGATGGAATGTGAACCACATGCTGACGGTCTTTACCGTGAATACCACTGTCCTGGTCAGCAAATACAAACAGCTCACCGCCACGTGCCTGAACTTCTTCCATGTTCGACTTGAGTTTATCGAGCATGTCATCGTTTGGCGCCAGAATCACCACTGGCATTTCATTGTCCACCAAAGCCAATGGCCCATGTTTCAGTTCGCCTGCCGCGTAACCTTCCGCATGAATATATGAAATCTCTTTCAGCTTCAACGCACCTTCCAGCGCAATTGGAAAATGTGTGCCACGACCCAGGAATAGGCAGTGGTTTTTCTCAACAAACAAGGTGGATAAACGCAGGATTTCTGTATTGCATTGTAAGGTATCCAGAATCACTTTAGGACAGTGCCATAATCCTTCAATGATCTGGTTGCGTTGATTCTCAGAAAGGCGTTGCTTCACTTCACCGATCTTGAGAATCAACAGCATCAGTGCTGCAAGCTGGGTGGTAAATGCCTTGGTTGATGCCACACCAATCTCAGGGCCAGCCAGTGTCAATAAATGATGATCTGTTTCGCGAACCATAGATGAAGTCGCAACGTTACAAATCGTCATGGTGGTGATGTCAAGGGTTTGTGCATTGGCACGTTTTTGTGTTTCACGTAACGCTGCCAGTGTATCCGCTGTTTCACCAGACTGGGAAATACAGATATACAGCATATTTGCCACAATTACTGGCGTGCGGTAGCGGAACTCACTGGCAATCTCAACCTGGCAAGGTACACCGATCAACTGTTCAAACCAGTATTTGGCGATCATCCCTGCATGGTAGCTAGTACCACAGGCAATGATTTGTACCTGCTGGATTTTGCCAAAGTCAGCATCGGCATGGTTGAGGAAATCATCACGTAAGCTATTGCCATTTAAAGCTTGAGAGATAGTTTGTTGAATTGCTTCAGGCTGCTCATAGATTTCCTTGAGCATGAAATGTTTGTATTCACCTTTAGAGACATTGCTGACTGTTGCATCCAGTTCCTTTACTGGGCGTTCAACACGTTTACCATCAACAAATACTTCAATGCTGCTGCGGGTTAAACGGGCAATATCACTTTCTTCCAGGTAAACGAAGCGATTGGTGACGGGCAACAAGGCTAACTGGTCTGAACTAATGAAGTTCTCACCAATCCCTACACCAATGACCAGTGGTGAACCTTCACGCACGGTAATCAGTTCATCTGGATGTTCAGTATGCACGATACCTAGTGCATAAGCACCTTTGAGTCGGGGTACAATATTCTGGACAGCTTCAAGCAGGCTATCGGTTTGTTTTAAGGCATTATTGACCAGATGCGCAACCACTTCGGTATCGGTCTGTGAGGTGAATACATAACCCAAGGCCTGTAATTCATCCTTGAGTTCCTGATAGTTCTCAATGATACCGTTATGCACAACCGCAACATTGCCTGAAACATGCGGGTGCGCATTGTTTTCCGTTGGTTTGCCATGGGTTGCCCAACGGGTATGCGCAATACCGACATTCCCTGTTAAATGTTGTTCTGATACCGCCTCAGCCAGATTGGCCACCTTACCCACACGGCGTTCACGCAGGATGTGTTGATTGTTTAATAATGCCAAGCCTGAAGAATCATAACCACGATATTCAAGGCGTTTTAGACCCTCGATCAATACTTCTGTAATATTACGTTCTGCAACGCCACCAACAATGCCACACATAATAGAATCCTCTTATTTTTTCAATTTTTGGGGACGTTGATAATTGGCTTTTTCAAACTGTTTAGCACGTTCAACCGCTAAACTATGTTCATTTACATCTCTGGTCAGGGTTGAACCTGCGCCTGTGGTCGCACCATCACCAATTTTAATTGGGGCAACCAGTGAATTATTGGTGCCAATAAACACTTGATCACCAATAATGGTACGGTGTTTGTTGGCACCGTCATAGTTACAGGTGATGGTGCCTGCACCAATATTACAATCCACACCGATGTCAGCATCACCTAAATAGGTGAAGTGGTTGGCTTTGGAGCCTTGACCAATATTTGAGTTTTTCACCTCAACGAAATTGCCGATGTGAACATCATTGCCAAGGCTGGCACCTGGACGTAGGCGGGCAAAAGGACCGATCTGGGTGTTTTCACCCACAACCGCATTTTCAAAAACACTATAAGCCTGAACTTTGGTACCTGCTGCAATACGGGTATTCTTTAAAATGCATCCCGCACCAAGCTGGACGTTATCGCCCAGCTCACAATCCCCTTCGATGATCACGTTCACATCAATCTGCACATCCTGACCACATTTTAGGCTACCACGGAGATCAAAACGATTTGGGTCGATTAAATGAACCCCTTGCAGCATCAGCTCTTTGGCCTGTTGCTGCTGGAATTGACGCTCCAAGGTTGCAAGCTGCAAACGGTCATTCACCCCTTCAACCTCGAAAGCCAGTTCAGGTTGAATTGAGGCGATTTCCAGGCCATCCGCAACGGCCATCGCCACAATATCGGTCAGGTAATATTCGCCCTGCACATTATTATTGGATAGTTTTGGCAGCCATTGATGTAGCTTGGCATTGCTAACGCAATAAATGCCTGTATTGATTTCCTGAATCTGGCGCTGTTCTTCATTGGCATCCTTGTGTTCAACAATTGCCTGAATCTTGCCTGCCTGACGAACGATCCGACCATAGCCCGTTGGATTTTCAACGTTTAGCGTGATCATGCCAATGCCAGACTCACTTGAGGCTTCAAGCAGCTGCTTAAGGGTGCTTTGACGAACCAAAGGCACATCACCATATAGAATCAGGGAAATTCCATCCTGTGGCAGCACAGGCAGGGTCATTTGCACGGCATGGCCTGTTCCCAATTGCTCAGCTTGTTCAACCCATTCAATGGCTTGATTGGCAAAGCTTTGTTTAACCAGTTCACCGCCATGACCATAAATGGTGATAATATTTTGGGCATGTAGTTTTTGTGCTGTTTGAATCACATGACCAAGCAAAGGCTGACCTGCAAGCGGTTGTAGAACCTTGGGTAATTGAGAACGCATCCGCGTTCCTTTTCCTGCTGCAAGAATAATCACAGTTGTTGACATAATTAACCCTACTGGTTTAAGTCAAAAGTAGAAGTGGAGAAGAGATAGGCAGATTGCTGCCCAAAGCCCAGCAATAATGTCATCCAGCATAATACCCAGACCGCCAGACACTTTCTGGTCTGCCCAGCTGATTGGGAATGGTTTCCAGACATCAAAGATACGGAATAATACGAATCCAGCAATGACCCACAACCCATTCATTTGCTGTAAATAAAGCAAAGGCAGGAAAGTAATGGACTGTCCTGCGAACTCATCCCAGACAATACGTCCATCATCATGCACATTGATGACTTTGGCGGTTTGTCCGCAGATATAAATGCCCACAACCGACATGATCAGGATGGCAATCAAGCTGCCATAGAAACCCAATTGTAGCCACAATGGCACAAACAGTAGGGCAAAGGCTGAACCAAATGTTCCAGGTGCCTTGGGCGCTAAGCCAGAACCGAAACCAACACCGCAAAAAACGATGCAGCGGTTGAACCAGCTCATTTGTTTAAAGTGAATCGGTGGCTTATGCAAAGTGTTGATATCCCTGAACAGGTAATGGGTGGTTTTCGCCCATATACACAAATGACAATCCAGTTTGTTGGGTGATTTCACCAATTATTGTAAGCGGAACATCTAATTGTTGTCGAAGTAGTTTTTCAAAATTTTGCGGTGATATTGTAAAGCACAGCTCATAATCGTCACCACCCGCAAGAGCGTAGTGCCATGCCTGCTGCTTTTCCAGCTTTTTGAGTGATTCATCAATTGGAAGCTGATCCAGTTGTAGTTTTGCACCGACATTAGACGCTTTCAGAATATGACCCAAATCCTGGGCTAGTCCATCTGAAACATCAATCATGCTGGAAGCCAGGCCTTTTAGCTGCTGGCCAAGTTGGCAGCGTGGCGTTGGATAATCAAGTCGTTGCTGTAGGGCATGACCAAGATGCTGTAGCCCAAATGCGGCATCTCCAATCTGCCCACTGACACAAATGTAGTCACCTACTTGTGCACCTGATCGGGTAATGGCCTGACCCTGTTCAATCCAGCCAAGTGCCGTGACCGTGATGGTCAATTGAGCACTTTGTGTGGTATCACCACCAATCAGGCTGACACCAAATTGATCACAGCAATCGAATAGTCCGTGACTAAAGCCAGCCAGCCAGCCATGATCAACTGTTGGCAAGCTTAATGCCAGTAAAATACTATGCGGTTTTGCACCCATTGCAGCAAGGTCAGATAAATTGACCGCCACACTTTTCCAGCCGATGGCATGTGCTGAAGTGTTTAGGGGAAAATGACGACCAGCAACCAGTGTATCGGTACAGATCACCAGTTGTTGTGAGGGAGGAGGTGTAACAATGGCTGAGTCATCACCAACTCCTAAACTGACATCAGGGGTTGATGCGCGTTTAAAGTATTGGTCAATAATTGAAAACTCAGCCATGACACAAGCCTGTTATTTAGCTTGCTGTTTTTCAGCTTCACGAAGCTTTGAGGAAAGACGGTCCAGTACACCATTGATGTATTTATGGCTGTCAGCGCCACCAAAGTGTTTTGCCAGCTCAATCGCTTCATCCAGCACCACACGGTATGGAACTTCGAGATGATCCCGTAATTCATAGGCACCGAGTCGTAAAGTGGCAAGTTCCACGCCATCGAGGGCATTTAACTCACGGTCAAGGACAGGGATGAGCAACTCATCCAAAGCGTCATGTTGGGCAACCACTTGAGTGAGCAATTCATGGTAATAGTTAAGGTCAACCTTGTGCATGGCATTTTCAACACGGGTGCGTGCCTCAATTTCATGGACAGGGTTCTGACTCATTTGCCATTCATAAATCCCTTGTACAGCAAAACGACGTGCTTTGCGTTTCGCTGCATAAGCGGCCTGAAGTGTTTGCGACATGCTTTAAATTGCCTTTAATAAGTTAACCATTTCGATTGCAGTCAATGCAGCTTCGCTACCCTTGTTACCTGCTTTCGTACCAGAACGTTCAATTGCCTGCTCAATGCTGTCAGTTGTCAACACACCATTGATTACAGGCATAGTGCTTTCAAGTGCAACCACACCCAAACCTTTGGCACATTCACCCGCAACAAAGTCAAAGTGTGGTGTGCTACCGCGAATCACTGCACCGAGGGCAATGATGGCATCAAACTTGTTGGAGGCAGCCAGCTTTTTCGCAACGATTGGCAGTTCCCATGCACCAGGCGCATGAATCACAGTAATCGCATCTTCTGCAACGCCATGACGTTTTAAGGTGTCAATCGCACCTTCCAGTAAATGTTCAACCACGAAGCTGTTGAAACGACCAACCAAGATCGCGTAACGACCTTCGCTTGCGAGATGTAGTAAACCTTCAATTCGGCGAATTGCCATAACAACCTCGATTATTTTGCTGTGACTTGATCGGCAGTGATGTATTCCACTACCTCTAAATTAAATCCTGATAGGGCATTGAAACGAAGCGGTGAACTCAACAGCTTCATTTTCTCAACACCCAGATCACGTAAAATCTGTGCACCGACACCAATGGTCTGATATTGCTGGGAGAGGGCAGCATTGGATTTCAGTGGTTTTGGCTGATTCAGGTGATGAATTGCATGACCCAGATCTTCCAGATGGTCCTGTCCAATCCATACCAGCACTCCACGGTCACTCTCTGAGATGGTTCTCAGTGCGAGGTCCAGACTCCATGCAGTGGAGCCATCTGCTTTATTGAGTTTTAGCAAGTCACGTACAGGGTTGAAACCATGCACACGAACTGTGGTGATGCCTTGTTTTGGTTCACCTTTCACCAACGCCAGATGGATATCTGGATTGCCAATTTCACGGTATTTATACAGTTCAAATGCACCATATTCAGTATCAATGGTTTCTTGGGACAAACGTTCAACCGTTTGTTCATTGGTCATGCGGTAATGAATCAGGTCGGCAATGGTGCCAATTTTAAGACCATGTTTTTCCGCAAACACTTCTAAATCTGGACGACGCGCCATGGTGCCGTCATCGTTAATGATTTCACAGATCACAGACGCTGGCTCAAGGCCTGCCAAACGGGTTAAGTCACAGCCTGCCTCGGTATGGCCTGCACGGTGCAGTACACCACCTGGTTGTGCCATCAATGGGAAAATATGGCCTGGCTGAACGATATCGCTTGGCTTGGCATGTGCCGCAACCGCGGTACGGATGGTATGCGCGCGCTCAGCAGCGGAAATGCCTGTGCTGATGCCTTCAGCCGCTTCAATCGAGAGGGTGAAGTTGGTCGCGTGCTGTGCGCCGTTCTGGTCAACCATCAACGGAAGATTCAGTTGTTTACAACGTTCACGGCTGAGTGTCAGGCAGACCAAACCGCGTGCATGGGTAATCATGAAGTTAATATCTTCAGGGCGCACATGCGTTGCGGCGATGACCAGGTCACCTTCATTTTCACGATCTTCATCATCCATCAGGATGACCATTTTGCCTGCACGAATATCTGCGACAAGCTCTTCAACACGACTCAGCGGCATTCGCTTTCACCTTTTTATTGCCTTTCAAGGCACTCATATTCGATAAACCGAGCATAGTTTACCGCATTTTAACAAATTTCGCCTGTGCTTCTTGATCAATTAAAAAGCCTGATTCTCTGGAAAAGCAATCAGGTCTGTCAGGAAACAGATGATAATGGGTTATGACGCTGGAATATCTGAAGATTCACTTGAAACTTTCGCTTTCTTGCCCATCAAGATTTCAGTGCGAAGATTTTGCGCCAAAGTGGCACACTGTTCATTCATGCCGTTAATCATAAAGGCATGACGGGTCATGATATTGCTTGGGTTTGGCATTGCCACCAGTTCATAACTATTTTGAATGGTTTTAAGCTGGTCATGGCTCAGGTGTAAAGCAGCCTCTTTTGCATGCAAATGCTGGGTGAGGCGTTTCGATGCCTCAATCGCGTCCAGTTGCATCGCATCAACGGCGCTTGTCACAGCACCACGGGTCTGTAGTGCAAAGCGTTTATCTTCACGGTAACGTTTGTAAAGCACCTCTGCCAACAACTGGAACACTGCACCCACCATCATCAGGCATTCAAGCGCATGTGGCTTTTCCAGTGTGGTTGATAATGTGGCACCCTCGGCATTAAATTCCTGCACCACACGAATTTGTGCGGCATCCATTTGATAATGCCTGCTACACAGATCAATACTTTTATCTAAAAATAACTGGCAAAGCTTGAAGTAGGGAACCGAGACTGACTGGTTTACGCTACTAAGCAACTGCTTTGGATCATAAAACTGGATATTCAGTGCCAGTGTTTCATGATCAAGCTGGGGCTGTTCGGCTGGATTCTTTTCAATCCGTGGTTTTGGCTGGGCCTTTGCCTGTTGCTGGGCCTGTGCGACTAGGGTCACCGTGTTCTGTTTTTCCAGCGCCAGCGCCTGGGTTAGGCGCTGAATCTCATGTTTAAGATGATTTTCCTGATTAATACGCGCAAGATATTCACTGCGTGTTGGGCGGGCAATGGCACGGTAAGCCAGCCAAATCAGGAAGTGGATAAACAAGGAAGCCAAAATCGCCAGCCACTGTGTGCGTAGAATTTCACCAATACTTGGCTGGATTAAGGTGATTTCCACCGTTCCCACTTTCTTTTCATTTTGCAGGGCATCACGCACAAAGACTTCACCCTGACGTGTTTTGGCCATGCCACTGGTCGCAAGCACCTGTTTATTGGCATCCAGGATACGGATGGATGCGACACTTGGGTTGGTTGCATAACGGTTGGCCACCAGCGCCAATGAGACCGTGTTGGCGGGTTCCAGCTCTGAAAGACTATCTGCCACAAGCTGACTGGTCATCAGTTGTCCCTGGCTGGCGCGGTTTTCATTGAGTTGATGTGTTGTTGCAATCACCAATAAAAAGGTATGCAGTGCAAAACTTACAATCAGCAGGCTAGCAAATAGCCCTTGGCGTGGCGCATTCAAGTTAAACTTCCAAGATAAATAAGAGTCAAATAGATTCAGGTTGGGTTATGTTATGATTCTTACATACAATAGTTGTCGCTCAACCACGAGTCAATTCATGCGAGAAATCATTCTTATATCCTTTTTAGGACCAGATCAACCGAATCAGTTTACTCGATTAATGCAGGTGCTCTCCGTACATTCTTTGCAAATACTCGATGTGGGTCAGGCTGTTATCCATAATCAACTCACCCTTGGGATTGTTGTTGCATCGGATAATGAGACTGCAACCGCATTGGCAATGAAAGAGATCCTGATTTTAGCACATGATATTGGCTTAACTGTGCGATTTAAACCAATCTCCAACGCAGAATATGAACAATGGGTGAGCGAGGGTGGACGAACCCGCTATATCGTGACTGCGCTTGCCCCAGAACTCACAGCAGCACACTTGCAGGCAGTGACCAAAATTGTGTCGAGTCAGGGCTTTAATATTGAAACGGTGACACGTTTGTCGGGTCGGATGGATTTAGAAACCGATAGCCCATTTCCACGCCGTGCCTGTGTCCAGTTTGGTTTAAGTGGACAAATGCTGGACGCGCAGGCCATGCGTGCCGCCTGCCTCAGTCTGTCTGGTGAACTGAACATTGATGTCGCGGTGCAGGAAGACAATGCCTATCGTCGTAACCGTCGTCTGGTGTGTTTCGATATGGATTCAACATTGATTGAGCAGGAAGTGATTGATGAGCTGGCACTGGAGGCGGGTGTGGGTGCTCAGGTAGCTGAAATTACCGAGCGTGCCATGCAGGGGGAGCTGGATTTTCAGCAAAGTTTCCGTGCCCGTGTTGCCTTGTTAAAAGGTTTAGATGCTTCGGTTCTACCAAAAATTGCAGAACGTTTAACTGTGACCGAAGGTGCAGAGCGTCTGATTTCAACCCTGAAAGCCTTGGGATATAAAACGGCAATCCTGTCAGGTGGATTCCAGTATTTTGCTGAATACCTACAGGCAAAGCTTGGAATTGATGAAGTGCATGCCAATATTCTGGATGTACGGGATGGTCTGGTGACAGGAGAGGTCAAGGGCGCAATTGTTGATGGTGCGCGTAAGGCTGAACTATTACGTCATTTGGCCGACAAAATGGGTATTTCGCTGGAACAGGCCATGGCAGTGGGGGACGGGGCCAATGATTTGCCAATGCTTGCCATTGCAGGCTTGGGCGTGGCATACCGTGCAAAACCACTGGTGCGTCAGAATGCCAATCAGGCGATTTCAAGTGTCGGTTTGGATGGTGTCCTATACTTGCTGGGAATGCATGACAAGGACCTGAATCGTGCTTAAAGGTGGGTTGTGCTGAAAGCAGTCCAGATCTGTGTTTTGAGCTTTATTTAATGCCGTTTTTCAAGCGGCATTATTTATTTTAAATACGTCACGATTCCGTCATATTTATGTCTAAATGTATAGAAAAACAACGATAAAAAAATTCTGAAAAAAGTTTTTTTAAGCTAAAAACAGCGTGATAGTTTTTTGTAATGACACGCTGTAACTGATGCTATATGGACATTCAGGCCTTTTATGCCTGTAAAAAATGTAATGACAAAAGCATATTGCGACATCTTGTGTCGTATGGTTGATTTCAGGCTCTTTTTTTCTGGAAAAAACGCTCCATAATGCATAAAGACACAAACGCAATACATAGTACTGTTAGAGATTACAGAACAATTATGATGAGGTCTGGGCAAGACCCCGACCATCCTTTTAAAGACGGAGGTTTCTATGGAAGCAGCGAATTTCACCATGTGGGTTGGATTTGGCTTGATCGCTGTCGCAGTTATTGCTGTTTTCTTTTCTCCTTATCGTCGTTGGCTAGGTTTTATGTTGGCAGGTATGCTGTGCTGGGGACTGCTGGAAGTGGTGCGCTTTGGGGTGCAAACCATGTTCGAAATGTCAGTCGCCTATAGCTACCTGACTGCGCTGAGCCTTGCGATGGTAATGGTGACATTTATTCTCTTGCGTGAAGACAAGCAGGCGCAGAAACAGCTGGCAAACCGTCAGTATATTGAGCACACCCCTGTGTACAAGGATGACCAGCAACAATGCTCTAGCCGATAATTTATAATAAGATAAATCACATCAAAGGCATGCTCGGCATGCCTTTTTTGCACTAACTTTCTGAAACAAAGCTTTTACCGCCTTTGCAACAATTGTGCTAGGATACAGTTGTCTTAATTTTCATCATAATACTGTGGGCATAAATGTCATGAAGCTTTCTTCTTTACCTGTGATTCAGTTACCTATTGTTGATGTAAGCACTGATCCGTTAGATTTGTTGGTGACAGGTTTGGCGTTACGTATGAAGCAATTGGCACGTACTAGCCCAAAGTTTATTGAATTGGTTCATGACCGTGAATTCCGTATCCAGATTGGTACGGATGCAGGACTGGCACGTCAGATTATTGTCAACCGTGGCAAGATTGATACCGTTGCAGGCAATCCAGAAAAGGCTGACTTTATTTTGCAGTTTGCTTCAAGTGAGCAGGGCGTGAAAACCTTGGTGAAAGGTGATCCAACTGCATTTATGACAGGCATGCAGGATGGCAGCATCAAAATGGAAGGTGACTTTAGCCTGCTGGTCTGGTTTAATCAGGCGGCAAAATTGATCCCACCTAAAGTGCCAAAACCTGTAAAAGAAAAAATTCGTCAGGCGCGTGCCTTTATTAAAGAAAAAACAGGCAAATAAGCCTAAATAAAAAAACTCCCCATTCGGGAGTTTTTTTATGGTCTAAATTTATTCAATTTCCAGATTAAAGGTCACAGGACCATCATTGACCAAATGCACTTTCATGTCAGCAGCAAAAATACCTGTTTGGACATTTGCAAATTGTTGGCGTGCATATTCCACCAATTGTTCATACAGCGCTTTGGCTGCGGCTGGCGGCATTGCAGGCCCAAAGTCTGGACGCAGCCCTTTTTGGGTTTGTGCCATCAGGGTAAACTGGGACACCAAAAGAATGCCACCATTGGCTTGGCTGACATTCCAGCCCATCTTGCCATTCTCATCATCAAAGATGCGGTACTTTAAAATCTTGTCAATCAGCTTCTGGCCTTTTTCTAGGGTATCTTCTTTACCGACTCCCAGAAATACCAGTAAGCCTTGTTGAATCTCACCTGTGGTTTGGCCCTCAACCACGACCTTGGCTTCGAGGACCCGTTGGATTAATGCACGCATAACATTGAAAGATAGATGAAAAAGACAGGGAATTTTAGCAGACAAATGGGCCTGAAAATTGACTGTGCAGCAAAAGTCTACTATTCAATCCCAGCCATTTGGTTGTATAACAACTTATATTATGCAAAAGAATTGGTTAAAACCATCGCCTATGTCTGCCATCATTCAATCTTTACTGGACACTGACCTATATAAATTCACCATGTTGCAAGTGGTACTGCACCAGTTTCCACAAACGCACAGTGTCTATTTATTCCGTTGCCGAAATCTGGAGGATACCGCCTATCCCTTGACGGAAATTTTGGGTGATCTCAACCATCAGCTCGATTTGCTGTGCGAACTTCGCTTTAAAGAGGATGAATTGCAGTACCTCCGTTCACTGCGCTTCATCAAGAGTGACTTTGTTGACTATCTGGAGCTGTTCCAGCTCAAGCGATGTTTTATTCAGGCCAGTATTGATGCGGCAGGGCGGCTGGATATTCGGATTGAGGGGCCGATGGTACAGGCCATGATGTTTGAAATCTTTGTTCTGGCAATCGTCAATGAACTGTATTTCCGCCGTATCCGTAGCGATGAGGTCTTGGCAGAGGGCGAGCGCCGATTACAGCACAAGCTGGTGCAACTGCAACACTATGCCCACCAACAGCAGGATAATGATCCCCCATTCTTGGTTTCAGACTTTGGCACCCGTCGCCGTTATAGTTTTGACTGGCAAAAGCATGTGGTGCAGGTGTTTCATGATGTTGCACCGCAAGTGTTCCGTGGCACCAGTAATGTACTGCTGGCGAAAGAGTTGGGTATCAGCCCGATTGGAACCATGGCACATGAGTTTTTACAGGCATTTCAGGCGCTGGATGTGCGGTTGCGCAATTTCCAGAAAGCGGCATTGGAGGCATGGGTACAGGAATATCGTGGTGACCTAGGGATTGCCCTGACTGATGTGGTTGGAATGGATGCTTTCCTGCGTGATTTTGACCTGTATTTTGCCAAGCTGTTTGATGGCTTGCGCCATGACAGTGGTGATCCCTACGAATGGGGGGACAAGGCCTATGCACATTACCGTCAATTAAAGATTGATACCAAGACCAAAATGCTGACCTTTAGTGATGGCCTTAATCTGGAAAAAGCCTGGTTATTGCATCAATATTTTAAGGACCGTTTTCAGGTCAGTTTTGGGATTGGCACCAACCTCACCAATGATATGGGGCAGACTCCGCTGAATATCGTGTTAAAACTGGTGGAATGTAATGGGCAGTCGGTGGCGAAGATCTCGGACAGCCCAGGAAAAACCATGACCGATAACGATACATTTCTGGCGTATCTACGTCAGGTGTTTGAGATTGAGGAAGCGATGTAGTCTATATCTTCTTTTTTGCTAAACGAATGCAAAAAATCAGACAAAGATAAAAAGTAGGCTATGTTAAAATCATTGCAGTGCTGTGGCGACAAGACCCCTAACCATGACAGATGTAGACTTTAAACTTGATTTACTGATTGAACCTGAGCAGCTTGTGCCTTACTTGGGGCACGAGTTGATTCGTATTATTGATTTAAGCCGAGCATCGGTTTATGAGCAGCTACATATCCCGCATGCGATTCATTTGCAGCCAAAGTATCTGGTGGCGCAACAGGAACAGGCCAATGGTCTATTGCCCGATGTACAGGGCCTGCAAACCCTGATTGAAAAGCTGAATATCTCACCGCAGCATCATGTCGTGGTTTATGATGATGAGGGCGGTGCTTGGGCAGGGCGACTGATTTGGAATTTACACTGCCTTGGTTTTACCCGTACCAGTTTGATCAATGGCGGAATTCATGGCTGGCTGGGCGCTGGTCTACCCACCACCGCAGAGGTTGAAAAAGTCACACCTGTCGCTGATGTGCTACAAATTGATCTCGATACCGTGCAACAGCATCGGATTGAATATAACGAGCTGTTGCAGCAGGTTCAGCAAGAAAATATTCAGCTTTGGGACTGCCGTACCAATGAGGAATATACGGGACTTCGTTTGGCCGCGCGTCGTGGGGGTCACATCCCAAGTGCACTGCATTTTGAATGGAGTACTGCCCTTAATCGTGAAAATCATCTAAAATTGCATCCGCTTGAACGCACTCAACAACGTTTGGAGCAATTAGGCTTTAATTTACAGCAACCTGTGGTGGTGTACTGTCAGTCACATCACCGTTCGGGCTTGGCGTATATTCTGGCGCGATTGCTTAACTGGCAAGTCAGGGCCTACGATGGTGCGTGGAGTGAATGGGGCAATCGCCTCGATAGTCCTATTATTTCAGGGGAGTCACCATCTTGAGTTTTGCAGCAGATTTAAAAAAACAACTGTTTATCAAAGCACAGAATCTTGTGCCACAACACCAACTGAGCCGTGTAATTGGCAAAGTTGCCGCAAGTGAAAATGTTTTGGTGAAAACTGCTGTTATTCAGGCGTTCAAGGCAAAATATGGCATTGATATGAGTATTGCTGAACAAAGCAATGCACAGCAATACAAGTCATTCAACGAGTTCTTTACCCGTGCATTAAAACAGGGTGTGCGTGGTGTGGATGAGCGTGCTGATAGTATTGTTAGCCCTGCCGATGGTGCGATTTCTCAGTTGGGTAAGATTGAGGCGGGCGATATTTTTCAGGCCAAAGGTCAAAGTTTTTCAGTTGAGAAATTGATTGGTGATCCGCAATTGGCTAAACCATTCCAGAATGGACAATTTGCGACTGTTTATTTATCGCCAAAAGATTACCATCGTGTACACATGCCATTCGCTGGCACATTGACCGAAACCTTATATATTCCAGGTGAGTTATTTTCAGTAAACCAAACAACTGCGGAAAATGTACCAGGCTTGTTTGCCCGTAACGAACGTATGGTGTGCTTGTTTGATACCGAGCTGGGCCGTATGGCGGTGGTGTTGGTTGGTGCGATGATTGTGGCTGGGATTGAAACCGTTGCTACAGGTAAGGTGAAACCAACAGGTAAAGTTGAGTTACAGCATCATCAACTGCAATTGGATAAAGGGGCTGAGCTTGGACGTTTCTATTTGGGTTCAACTGCTGTAGTGCTATTTGAACAAGATAAAATGGTGTGGGAAGAGCAGTTTAACGCCAATTCGACTGTAGTAATGGGTGAACGGTTGGGGCATTCGGTTTAAATTTAAAGATAAAAAAAGCCCCTAAAATTTTTTGAGGGGCTTTTTTAAATAATTGTTGTATGGCTATTTTAAAAGTAGTGGTATTTCAATAATGCCTAACTGCTGTTTTGTCCCGTAAGATAAATCGGAAAGATTTTCATAAACCCAATCGATAAAATCAGAACCAACCATAACTTTAATGTTGTTTTGAGCAGCTATATCCAATGATGAATCAGTCATATCTGCTGTAGTTATAAACCACTTTTGGTATTCCATATCTTCAAAATCATCGTAAGCTATTAATTGTTTAAGTCCATGATTACCTGATATGTTTGAATGATGTTTAACTTGTATTAGTAAATTTGATTCTGAAAAGCGGTCTATTCGACTTGCGATAATATCTATATCAGAGATACCAGAAGATTGGTTTTTAGGTTGAATAGCTGCCGTATAACCTTCAATAACAAGAAGCTCCTTAACTAGTTGTTCCAGACCATTTCCACCAGCAGACAACCAAGTTGTTCCAGAAGTTATAGAAGTAAGAAGATCTTTTTTAAATTTTTGCTCTGCTTGTGATATTTTCTCTAGCAAATATGTTTCTTGTTTATATGCACCATTAGATTCAATGGAATCAATAATTCTAGTAATTTCCTCTTTAAAGTCGTTCAAATTTGTATTTGACTTTCTTACTTTTAAACGGCTTTCAAAGCCTTGTGTGAGAGATTTTCTAGGTATTCGTAGAATATGCCCATTATTGGTTCTAAAGAAATTTACTGAAATAAGATTGCAGGCTTTAGTTTTGGCTAGATTCTGATCAAAGGATTTTTTACCATTTACGATACCAATAGCAATTGCTTTGGATAATGGTACGACAACAATATCTCCATTCGCTAAGTTAAAGAATCTTTTTATGCTATTGGAATGTCTACCGATACGATTAGTATATTCTTCATTTATTTTGGCAATTACATCAGTGGCATTTTCATGTTCTGAAAAATCTACTTTAGCCCAACCATATCCAATCTGATCTTTTTCTACTACGGACATTGGACTTCTAATCATTATTGCTTTCATTAATTTCCCCTTATTAAATCACGATTATGTAATTGACCGCTGTTTAGAGTAAAGTATGAATTCATCTAGTACGTCAATTAATGTCGTTAGGTTTAACAAAGAATATTGGATGAGACAAACCCTGATTGGCTTTATGAAGCTTTTGTTACTGAACGACAAGTTGAGACATGGAAATTTGATCCATCATTAAAATTAAGTTTGTAACTTATGATTAGATATGTAGCTATAGTGTTTTTATTCCTATCAGGTATAGGTGGATATACGATTGATAAATTTGGCCAAGATTTATGTATTCATGAATATATTGCTATAGGAACTATTACCTATTTTAAAGAACTAAAAGGGGTCTCGGCGAATGACCCGTCTATGCTAGGGATGTGTGGTCTATTATCTATTATCTTTTCATTGGTTCTAATTTTTATAAAAAACAAATATTTATATTCTACTATTACATTGTTGTTATTATGTTTAGAACTGATCTTACTAAATATGATGGAAACAGTATCTTATAAGGAAATTATTTATGATTCTATTACACAGTGTTCTAATTATTCAGTACTAGGATGGATTGTTTTTCAAATCATCTTCTTATTTCTAAGTGGTTTTTATATTTTTAAAAATAAGTAAGATTTCTTTTCAAATTAATTTTATTTATATAGGGTATTTATGAGAAATTTTATTTATAAATTTTTTCTACATACTAAACCCTGTACGCTTTTACTTACACCAATTCTAGCCAATGACCCATATCCAGACTGAGTTAAATTGCCTATTATGAACCCATCAGGAACAGGAAGTTCCAGAACATAAAACAAAAATGATAAGTTCATGCATCAGGACGTGAGGTAGGACAGGAGTTATACCTAAGTGCGAAATATGAAAAAGCCCGACAGGATGTCGGGCTTTTTTCATGATGACTGCCTATAATTATTTTTCGATTGACTCGATTTAACTTAACTAAGCCCAAGCCTAATGGGTTAAATTTAAAGAATAGATATTTTTTATGATCAAAATAACACAAGAAATGCTGAGCGCAGCTCAGAATGAAGTTGCAAGAAGAAACAACTATCTACATCCCCATTTTAATTTAGGGTATTTAAATGAAGATACCAGACAAATTATTGGTTTCTTAGGCGAGTTTGCTTGCCAGACCTATTTGGGCATAGATTGGCGTGTGAATATTCGAGACAACTATTTACGTCCCGACGATTATGACTTTATCCATAATGGTGGTCGGGTTGATGTAAAGACCGAGACCCTGCCCAGCATGCAATTGGTCAATGCCGTGACAACACGCCAGATACATGATGACAAGGCATATGGACGGCGACTGATTGTCGCGGGGCAATATCCTTTATTGACACATTATGACATGGTCATGTTTGGCTGTTTCTTGCGTCCACAAAATAGCAACCAGTGGAATCCTGTAGGCCAGTACTGGTATCCAATCGGTATGATTGAAAGCCAACATATTCTTCAACATTATCAGCCCACTCAATACAAGCCCTTTGGGGGATATTACCCGCAGGCATGTGCGAATATTAGAACTTCTGAGTTAAGGGATATTGCATAAATCTTTTTGTAAAAGTTTAACATTTCTACTTTTATTGAAAGTAATGCTCTATCGCTTTTGTCATCGAAGAAAAATCGAGGTCTGCAATCTCATGAATCTGTGGTTGATCTAAGCCCACAGCCAAAACCTCCCTGAATTGGTTGAAATCATAAATTTGTGGAATCGTAGACTGACTTAAATTGGCTTCAATACTTTTCATTTTAGAGATGAGCAATAGGTATTGGTATTCCTTATTAATTTCCTGTGTTTTACCGAGTGGATGCGCCCGATTTAAATGTTGGGATGGGGTCAAGGCGATGAGGTTTTCAACGGTTCCAGAAATAGCGGGATAAATAGCTTCAGGAAAGATATGGTGAATATGGGTTGCCTCACAGTTTGCCAAATCGTCCTCATGTTCTGAAATACGGTTTCGAAACTCATCATTAAATGCTCTGAGTAACTTTTTGGCTTTGCTGGAATTATATTTCCAGAATTTTTCCAGCTTTAGTTTTTCAGGGACTGTGGGTTCATATTCATTTCGGGTGACATCTTTAGGTTTGTTGCTATATAAGTCCCTAAAGTTTAAACGGTTGTACATCAACTGGTCATAGGTGATCTTTTGTGGGGATAAACGTCCTCTTTCTGTACCGTAGTTTTTTAGGGTAAAAGATAAAGGATTGAGTACCTTGGTAAAAATACGTCTACATTCAATCTCAGTATTAATCGCTGTATGTTGAATCATAAATGATTCAAACTGACCTTTGAGCTGTGAAAAGGTATTGGCATTTGGTGTGCTGAAGAAACTTTCAAAATGGGTATATATGCCACTGTCTTTCAGGACTTTTGTTATGTAGTGGGTTAAAAAGTTGAGGCAGTTTCTTTCCCTACGGGCGATATATTCTAATAACTCAATATTCTGGACAGTATATAAATTCTGGTTTCCCTGTTTTTGTTTTAATAGCAGCCCTGAGTAACTGAGAAGCTCCATAGGTTGCTGAAAGAATTTATCGTATTCATTTTGCGCACTTGAACTGGTGACATCTGGCTTTGAGAAAATATCCGAAATTTCTTTGGCATAGTCTGAATTCCAGATTTCCTTGGTTAGAAAAGTGGATTTCTGGCTGGATTCAATATAGTTCAGAATACAGTCGGCAATAATACAAACCACATCTGGCGTACATTTCTGATCGATCCATCTGGCATTATTCGGTAGCCTGATATCATAGTTGGACTGATTTAGAAACTGTTCCAGATGATTCTCATTAAACACGATGCTGTCTCTTACCAAAATAAAATATTGCAATATTATCAATATTCAATGAACGGGTACTATGATTTCTGGCAATGCGGTAGAATGCTTCAAACTCAGCCGATGCAAAAAATAATAAATCTTCTTCAGAAATGCTGATGTCTGTCTTTAACTCGAAAATTGCAACAGAACCATTCACAATACAGCCTTTAGGTTTTTTCACCACCCTTGGATAATAGGTCATATTTGGACTCAGAAATACATCATCCCGCTCTAAATATTGCCCAACGGCAAGCTTGGATAAATGTTCCTGATCAATAAAGGCATCATCCTCAATATGGTAAATGGCTTCCCCAGTTCTCGGGATATTTTTGGATTTAATCACCCAAATGTCGCCTGTGGATTTTAATATTTTGGAGGTAATCTGCCGATCCCGAAAGACAGTGAAAATACCAAACTGCATTTTGGCAGCCAGTTTTTGAAAAGATTCATCAATATAGATCAGCCAGTTTGGAAACGTAGGCTGGGTAATGTCAGCCTGCTTCTGAAGAATATTGATTTTCTTCGGAATAGAAATCACTTGTGTAGAGGAATTTTCTGAAACTGCCTGAGTATCAATAAACAGGCAAATGGTTTCAATCAGTACACCTTTAAAACCTGTTTCTCCAAAATCAACAATTTTATTGATTGCTAGCTGTTTTATTTTCTCTCTGGAAACTGAGAAATCTATATTATGGAGAAAATATTTAGGCAGGATTAAGGCGACATGCTGGGCTAAACCAATGGCCTTATCCAGAAAAAAGGCGGCACTATTGTCAGCAGCAGAATTGTTTAATTCTGCGCGTAAACTCTCTTTATATTTTCCCTTGATTTTTATAAAGGGAGGGTTGCCCACCACTAAGTCGTAATGTTGATGAAATTGGTATTGCAGGAAATCATCATGAATATAGTTGATCTTGATATTTGTTAAGGGACCAAATGTTTTATCCATCAGAATCTCACAGATTTCCAATGAATGATGGTTAATATCAAACGCATCAACCTCAATGGATTCAACCGTATCCTTATATTTGGCAATCACCTCGCGCAGGATATTTCCCACTCCTACAGAGGGTTCCAGTATTCGGATGGTTTTTTGATGAAATTCAGGCAGGTTCTGGCAGAGTGTGGATACCGTCATGGGGTCGGTATAATAGGCAGCGGTCGATTCCTGATGGCTGTTGGTGAGTTCCGCAATCCGTGATAGGTCATGGATAGATAAAGACAGTGGATTGTTCAGGATAAAATTCCTGTTTTCCTCAAACACTTCTAAACGATGACTGCTGATCACCTGCTTGAGGTAGCTGTCCTTATTCTTCAACATTTGCTAAAGCCTCTTTAATGTTTTTAGCAATCTTTGAAAAGATAATGGTTGGAACAGCCTCTCCCAGACTTTGCCGAATGTTGACCTCATGCTTTTTCAGGTAAGCCTGTTTGTCAGTTAGACTTAATTGGTTCAATACGGTCTCATCCTGCTGGCTCCATTTAAAACCAGCGGGGACATTCATAAAAATCATCAGTTCCCTGAGACTAAACACGCGGTCATCCTCTGGATGCACGGTATTTTGGCTAGCCAATATATCATTCCGTGTATGCACGCAGGGCGGGGTTTTATCCCAGAGTTGTCGGCTATATTTATCGCCGTTTTTATTCACGTTGGGAACAATAACACCGTCCTTGACCTGATGTGGACGTTTCAGTGGATCAGCATTGTCAAAGGCATTTTCACCCTGCTTTAAGTCGCTGATCCATGCACGCATATGTGGTTTATAGGCCTTAAAGTTATGGTAAATGTCGTGACTGGAAATTTCTCCCATGACACTTAAACGGGGTAGGTCAGAGATCAGCTCTTTCATGCTCTTGGCGGTTTCCTGAGAGGGCCAAAGCTGAGAGACAGTTATATGCTGGGACAGGTCTTTCCTGATCCCCAGCACCAGACAGCGCGAGCGGCTGGAATGTGCGCCATAATCCTTAAAGTTGAGAATCCTTGAATCAAAAACATAGTCCGCAGCGAGTTCTTCATGAATTGCCTCGGAAATCTTGCGTTCTCGCCCTTCTTTACCACACTTGGTGTTCATAAATGCAGCCACGTTTTCAAAGACAAAGATTTTCGGCTTGATCAGGGAAACAATGTGAATGGCTTCAAGTACCAGCGAGTTCCTGACAATCTCGTTCTCGGCCTTTTTATGGTTTGCCACTGACATGCCCTGACACGGTGGCGTGGCGATAACCACGTCAATGTCTTTGAGTGCATGGTCTTTTTTATATTGCTGTATATGATTCAGGGCATATTGCTGGATTTCAGGCAGGGTAATGTCACCACACAGATAGCCTTGTGGATTGCCGCATTTTGCATTGCATTTCTGAACATCCATGCGTCTTTCAATCAGCTCATTGGTGAGGACGCAGTCGAAATTCTGTTGTTTAAATCCATAGCATCCCACGCCAGCGCTACTGAACAGGGATACATAGGTATAAGGCTTCATCTTTGGTCTACAGCGAAAAATCTAGACAGGATAATAGCTAAATTTAAACGCAGAGGGAAGGGCAGATGACCTAAACTTTACAACATTCGGTACAGGCGTTCTTTCGGAAAAACCGCAGTAAAGGTTGAACCCTCGTTTTCTTTCGAGCTGATTTCCAGATGTGCACCATGCTGCATCAGCACATGCTTGACAATGGCAAGGCCCAGACCTGTTCCCCCTGTCTGGCGGCTACGTGCGCTGTCCACCCGATAGAAACGTTCGGTGAGGCGGGGCAGGTGTTTGGGGTTAATGCCAATACCAGTGTCCTGTACCGTAAAATAGGCGTGATCACCATCTTCATGCCAGCCAATGGTGATAATGCCGCCTTTAGGTGTGTATTTAATGGCATTGGTAATCAGGTTGCTGAACGCGCTGGCAATTTCCATATCCGAGCCAATCAGGTCACAGTGACTGTCAATATCCAGATTCAGGGTATGACCATAATCAAGGTTATAGGCACGGGCATCATCAAACAGCTGGTTCATCAGGTTGGGCATGTCAATGATCTGATTTTTTGCCACTTTCTTGTTATTTTCCAGATTGGAAAGCAGCAGCAGGTCATTGACCAGGGCATTCATACGCTTGGTTTGTGACTGCATTTGGGTAAAGGCACGTTTCCAGCGTGGGGTAATGTCATCCTGATCGGTAAAGGTTTCGATATAGCCACTGAGTACGGTCAACGGAGTCCGTAGTTCATGTGAGATGTTATCGACAAAGTCTTTCCGCATCTGCTCAAGGTTGTGCATGCGGGTAATGTCATAGGCGACCAGCAACCGACTTTCACCCCCAAAACGGGTCAGTTTCACCTGTACATAATGTTCTTCATCCATTTTGGCCTGTAGACGAATGCCATCGGGTGCCTGATCACTATGCTTGAAATATTCAATAAAGTTGGGTTGGCGTAAAATCGCCAGCAAGTTACGTCCACGGTCCAATGGGCTAATCCCCAGTAATTTTTCCGCAGCAGGATTCCACCATTCAATTTGATGCTGGTCATCAATCAAGACCACCGCCTCAGCCAACGCCACCAGAGAGGATTGTGCGCGGTCGATCAGTCCGACCATTTCCGCCTGAACAATACGTTCCTGACGCTGGGCACGGTAAACATTGAACAGCAATGCACCCCAGATACCATTCAGGTTGGGTGGCACATCGTAGGGGCGGTTGGAAATCCAGTCATTGACCAGATAAAGCGAGCGTAGCTGGAGGGCAAAAAAAACCACGAACGCGATAAAAACACAGCTCCAGAAGTATCCGACCCCGAATCCAATCAAGCTTGCAATCAATAAGAAAAACAGCAGCAGCCTTAAATCCTGTTTTGCAAACGTCCATAAACTGCTGTAGCGAAAACGCTGGTGTTCACGTGCCAGTTCAGGGACGGGATAGGGTTCATACATAAAGGATTTTAACCTGCTGCTAAATCAGCGCGTGTAGAGAAACGATAGCCTGTGCCACGTACCGTCTGTACAAAACGATCCACCCCAAATGGTTCCAGCACCTTGCGCAGGCGACGGATATGCACATCGATGGTACGGTCCTCAATATAGACATTACCACCCCAGACCTGATCCAGCAATTGGGCACGGGTATAGGCACGTTCAGGATGGGTCATAAAGAATGCCAGCAAGCGGTACTCAGTTGGCCCCATATCTAAAATACTGTTGCCAAAACTGACTCGCTGGCTGACAGGATCAAGCATCAGGCCATTGGCATCAATCACCTTTTCACCGCTGAGCGCATTGGCACGGCGCAACACCGCCTTGATGCGTGACACCAGTTCACGGGTGGAGAATGGCTTGGTCATGTAGTCATCCGCACCTGCGTCGAGACCCTGTACCTTATGGTCTTCCTCACCACGGGCGGTGAGCATGATCACGGGAATTTCCGCCAGGTTCTCATCGCGTTTCAGGCGGCGGCACAGATCCACACCACTGACTCCGCCTGGAAGCATCCAGTCCAGCAGAATAAGTGCGGGACGCTGATCAACGATGATCTGGTGCGCCTGTTTGGCATCTTCAGCCTGTAGACACTGGAAGCCCGCCATATCCAGAGAGGTATGGATCATTTCGCGGATTGGTAGCTCATCATCGACAATTAAAATATAGTCATCTTTCACAGCGCAATACCCTTAAATATGGTTTTTTAGTTATGACAGGCTTATTACAAAGATTAATTATGACAATATCATTGCAAAAGAGCTGATAAAGTCGAATTTAGCAATAAATTGTGACAGTTGTGGGGCAGAGCAGTGACCAAATGATGACAGTTAAACGATCAATAAAGCCATGCAATTCATTTATTTAACTCTACCTCAGTTTTAGGGTTGTATCTGTCATAAAACTGTAAAACGATTTTAATTTTTTTTGGCTGTGGTCTCAATAAAGGACAGGAACACTGCACAACAGGCCGCTAAAACATCCTCCAGCGGCTGCTTGAAACCCTCGGAAACCCAACGGATAATAATATGCGTGACATAGCCATTCAGCCCTGTTGCCATTAAAGACACTTCTTCGGCACTCTGTGGGGCATTGGGCATGGTGATCATCACGAAGCCCTGAATGATACGGTCAAACTGGGTCAGGGTTTCTTGAATGGTGGCCTGATTATGTAAATCCTGCACCAGCATGGCATCAATATAAATGATCCGTGCCATACGTGGGTCATCCTTGATGGTGCTGAGTAGGGCGGACAATCCTGCCGTGACCATGTTCTTCGGTTCAGGCGCAGCCATGAGTACCGCCTGGGTCAGGCAGGTCTGCATTTTCTCAATCATTTTCAGGAAAACCGTCTGAAACAGTTCCTCACTTTTCTTAAATGATTCATAGAAATAGCGTTCAGTCAGCTTGGCTTCATTACAGACATCCTTGACTGTCACGGAGAAGAATCCCTGTGTGCCATACATGGCAATGCCTGCCTCAATCAGTTTTTCGCGGCGTGCTTCCTTGCGCTCAGTCAAGGAGAGACCCTTGAACTGACGTTCTTTGCTATCAGTCATGTTTTTCTTGCGTGTCGATCGATCTTGAGTTGCCATTGAGAAAACCGTTCCCTAAAAAGTCTTTAAATCATGTAGATCATGGTTATTTGTATTTCAACAATGTTGTGCTGACCTAGCATAACCAAATTCTGAAAATCCACCTTGTCTCTTTTAACCATGTTCAGTCATAAAATGTAAATAGGCCTATTATGACATGTAAGGTGTTGGTTATTGCCATTTGTCTTAAAGGTCCATTGTACTATATTGACAACCTGTATTGTCAAAATTATATTGGTTACAGCTTAAACTGCACATGACAACGCATGATTGGGGCGAACTATGTGCATCTCATTCGCAATACAAAGGATAGGCAATGAAAAACTTTAAAAATAAAGTCGCGGCGATCACAGGTGCAGGTTCTGGGATTGGGCAGCAACTCGCAGTTTTATTGGCTAAACAGGGCTGCCATTTGTCATTGAGTGACATCAATGAAAAGGGACTGGCGCAAACTGTTGAGCTGGTAAAACAATATCCAGTGACTGTAACCACCAAGGTGCTTGATGTTTCAAACCGTGATGCGGTGAAACAGTGGGCGCAGGAAACGGTACAGGATCATGGTTCAGTGAATATGATCTTCAACAACGCGGGTGTGGCTTTGGGCTCAACTGTGGAAGGTGCAAGCTATGAAGATCTGGAATGGATCGTAGGGATCAACTTCTGGGGCGTGGTTTACGGCACCAAGGAATTCCTGCCATTCATCAAGCAAACCAAAGATGGTCATATCATCAACATTTCCAGTATTTTTGGCCTAACCTCGCAGCCAACACAGTCAGCTTATAACGCAACCAAGTTTGCGGTACGTGGCTTTACTGAATCATTGCGTCAGGAGCTTGATATTGAAAAGAGTGGCGTAAGCTCACTCTGCGTACACCCAGGTGGTATCCGTACCAATATCGCAAAAGCGGCGAAAATGAATGACAGCCTGAAGAGTCTGGGCATGGACCCGAACAAGTCAATTAAGCAGTTTGACAAGTTTCTGCGTACTCCACCAGAAGAAGCGGCCCGTCAAATTCTCAATGCGGTATTGAAAGACAAACGCCGTCTGCTGATCGGTACAGATGCGCGTGTTGTGGATACATTCCAGCGTTTATTCCCAACGGGTTATCAACGTCTTGCAGCGATTGCAACGAAAATGATGTAAGTTGGTTTGTAGCAACAAAACATAATTCCCTCTGAACAGCAACTCAGGTTCTGTCAGGGGGATTTTTTATGGTCTCACCAATCATAAGATTTTTACTATGAGCTAAGTGATTTAAGTTTTAAAATAAAAAACGACAATAAAAACAATATTGGAATAGAGATGAGTCTACAGCAATTATTAGAAGTCAATCACCAACTGATTCAGGCTGTTTATGATCATCGTCAATGGGATCAGGCAATGACGAGCCTCAATACACTATTTAATAGTTGTGGTGTCAATTTTGCCTTTAATTTTGTGGCAGTGAGTGGATTATGTGACCCATATTATAAGCAATTGTATCATAATGAGTTATGGCAACATGATATGTTGTCAGGTCATATGTTGACAGCACCTGTGGGAAGTATCAAAACCGATGAAATGATTGTGTCAAAGCAGGAACTCCAGCGCAGTGTCTTGTTTAATGAATGGCTTGCACCACAGGATTCGCATAGTGTTTTACAAATCAAGCCCTTTCAGCAGGGAGAAACCTCAAGTATTTTTACCTTGGCGCGAGGTGGGCGGCAATCCAAATTTATGTCCTCTGATCTGGCGATGGTAGAAGCCTTGTTGCCAACCTTACAAAATGTTTCTGCAATTTACCAACGTTTAGGGCAAGTGAAGTTAGAGCAATATAGTCAAGGTTTGGACAGCTTGCAGACTGGGTTCATCATTGTTGATCAACATGCCCAGCTTCTCTATCAAAATCCATTTGCTGAACGTTTGATTCATCACATCAATAGCCCATTGTGGGTGAAAAATAAAAAACTGGAAGCTCAACAATCCATCGGTCATGTTCAATTAAAACAAGCCATTTTTAATATTGCACAATCAGGTAGCCTGTCAGCAGGACAGGAAATTTTATTGCCTATCGCACATGAACCACTCAATCTATTGTCTGTGTTTATTTCAGTTTTGCCTGATGCGCAAAGTTTTGGCATCAGTTGTGTGCAGGCGGTTTCTTTACTGATTCGGAAAGTCGGTTTTGACTATGGTTGTGAGACCAAACAGCGATTGATTTCGTTATTCGGTCTGAGTCCACAGGAAGCAGTGATCACGACTTATTTATTACGTGGCTATGCTTTATCCGAGGCCGCTGAATTGGAAAACATTAGTATTACCACGGCACGCACTTATTTAAACCGAATTTTTAGAAAAACACAGACCAACCAGCAAAGCCAGCTCTTGGCATTGTTGGCGCAAATTTTACATTAGGCAACACCTGACCAAGAAAACATTTTTTGAGCTTTTCTTGGTTTTTGTCATTCATTTAGAGGACATACAGCCAGAAATTTTAGCGATTAAATAATGCTTATTATGATAGGAAAATGAGTATTATGAACCGCATCTTTAAAATTATCTGGAATAAATCACTTGGGCAAATGGTGGTGGTGTCCGAAATGGCAAAACGGGCGATCAGTCAAAGCACATCCGCAAGACCAGCACAATCAACTGCTACACCTTGTGATCAGATTTATCTCTTTCGTTTAACGCCTTTGCTACTGGCAATGCTCGGTGGGCAAGCATGGGCAGGTTCAATCTGTGACTTAACTCCAGCACCTTTTAGCAACCCTACCGCAGAGGGTGGGTTTTCGTTGGCATGTGGTTCGGAAGCTCGGGCATCAGGTACTTATAGTACAGCAGTAGGTAGTTTTTCTAATCATGCAATGGGTCAAAGTAGCACGGCAATCGGGTTTTATAATACCGCTTCCAAAATTTCAAGTACGGCTGTGGGGGATGCTAATAGCGCAGCAGGACAATATAGCAGTGCTTTCGGTACATCGAATAAAGCCAAAGGTGACTATAGTCTGGCGGTGGGTAGTCAAACATTGGCACAGTTGACGGGGGCAACTGCAATTGGTGGCGCATCCAATGTAAATAATTTAACCATTCAATATGATCAGAATGGAAACGTAAATACAATTAATGATATTCCTGTCACCGCAGCAGATTCAACCATTTACAATATTAGTGCAATCAATGGCATGACGATGTCTTCTGATGATATTCAGGATGCAATTAAAAGTATGCGAACAGGCGCAGCAGTTGCATTGGGACAAAATAGCACGGCTGTGGGTGGCGAAAATATCGCAGCAGGCTATGCCAGTAGTGCATTGGGCTATCAAAACAGAGCGATTGCCTCAAGCAGTAGCGCACTGGGTTGGTCAAATATCGCATCAGGTGTGGGAGCATCGGCAGTAGGATATAGCAATACTGCCAGTGCGTTGTATAGCAGTGCTTTGGGACGTGGCAATTTAACCGAGGGTGTAAACAGTAATGCGCTTGGCTATGCAAACAATACCGCAGGTGGTTTTGCCAGCGCAGTCGGCAGCTATAATGCTGCGTTAGAAGATAATACTGTTGCAGTTGGTTTTCGTAATGCGGCTATTGGTGTAAATGCGGTTGCTATGGGTAGTGCAACCAATACCCCTCGAACGCCTGTGGTCACCAAAAATGGAACAGGTGGCACGATTGACAGTATTGATGGTGTTGCTGTGACAACAAATGTCACCAATGTTAATGATTTAAGTGGTACCACCATTCTTTCCATTCAGGGTGATAACAGCTTGAGTGCGCTGGCAAAACAGCAGTTTTTAACCACATTGCAATTCGGGGGAAATGTTGCGGCAGGGCAGCAGAGTACAGCAGTGGGCAGTAGTAATCAGGTTTTAGGGACTAAGAGTAGTGCCTTTGGACAGGGCAACACCATATCAGGCGATTATAGTCATGCGTCGGGTTCCTTGAATACTGTTTCAGGAAATTATGCAACAGCCGTAGGGCGCAGTAATACGGCATCGGCACATAATACCAGTGCATTGGGGACAGGTAATATTGCCAATGCCAATAACAGCAGCGCAACAGGTTCATTTAATACTGCATGGGGCGATTATAGTTATGCTGCTGGAAGTATCAATGCTGCCCTCGGTGCGTCATCAACTGTAATTGGTGCCGCCAGTGGTGGCCGAACCCTGACTCTGACCTATACAGGTACAGGTGGTACGATTGATAGTATTAATGGTATTACTGTAAGCACTACGACCACAACATTGGCTGGCTTAACCAAAAATACCTTATTGTCGGTACAGGGTGATACGGGCTTATCACCTGAGGCAAAAGATAATTTTCTCACCTCTTTGAAATATGGCGGTAATCTTGCCATGGCTGCCAATAGCACGGTCATTGGTAATGAAAGTATTGTGACAGGCGCATCGGCTCAGACATTGGGGCGAAATAATGTTGTGGTTGCCAATGGTGCAACGGCTGTGGGCTTAAACAACACCGTGTCTGGTGTGGCAGGTACAGCCATTGGCACAAATCATACTGTATCAGGTGCTTATGCTGCGACAGTGGGTTTTAACAATACCGTATCGGGTGAAAATAGTGCGGTATTTGGCAGTTATAGTAAAGCCACAGCCGATAGCGCAACCGCTTTAGGTTATGACTCACTGGCAGATGAAGAAAATACCATTTCAATCGGACGTAGCGGTGCAGAAAAACGCTTAACCAACCTTGCCAAAGCAAGCAAAGACACTGATGCGGTCAATCTGTCCCAGCTCCATCCATTTGCAACAGCATTGGGCGGTGGGGCAAGCTATACAGGCGGTACTTGGACAGCACCAACTTATGTGATTCAAGGTTCAAATTATAATAATGTGGGTAGTGCGTTAAGTGCCGTAAATACCAAATTAACAGGCTTACAAAACCAGATTAATAATTTACCCGCAGGCAGTGGAGGAACTGGTGCAGATGGGAAAAGTGCCTATGAAATTGCACAGGGTCATGGCTTTACAGGGTCAGAAACAGATTGGCTTGCTTCTTTAAAAGGAGATAAAGGCGACAAGGGCGATCAAGGTTTGCAGGGTTTAAAAGGAGATCAGGGCGATAAAGGCGAACAAGGCTTACAGGGTTTAAAAGGCGATCAGGGCGATAAAGGTGAACAAGGTTTGCAGGGTTTAAAAGGGGATCAGGGCGATAAAGGTGAACAAGGGTTGCAGGGTTTAAAAGGGGATAAAGGCGACAAGGGCGAACAAGGCTTACAGGGTTTAAAAGGCGATCAGGGTGACAAGGGCGAACAAGGGTTGCAAGGCTTAAAAGGGGATAAAGGCGACAAGGGCGATCAAGGACTAGCAGGATTAAACGGTAAAGATGGGCAGGATGGTAAAAATGGCTTGGATGGTTTAAATGGCAAAGATGGTGCAAAAGGAGATAAAGGTGATCAGGGGTTACAAGGCTTAAAAGGAGATCAAGGCGATAAGGGTGATCAAGGAATAGCAGGCTTAAACGGTAAAGATGGGCAGGACGGTAAAAATGGCTTGGATGGTTTAAATGGCAAAGATGGTGCAAAAGGAGATAAAGGTGATCAGGGGTTACAAGGCTTAAAAGGTGATCAGGGATTAAGTACCTTTGAAATTGCAATAAAAAATGGTTTTGCTGGAACAGAACAACAATGGTTGGATAGCCAAACCAACCCTTATCTTGCGATTCAGTCCAACACTGCAAAAACACAGGACAAACCACAAGCCACTGGCGAAGATGCCATTGCCCTTGGTGCAGGAGCAAAAGCACAAGGTCAACAATCCATCAGCATTGGCGTGGGCAATACTGTCACAGGTGATCACTCAGGTGCGATTGGTGACCCAAGCACTGTGGCAGGCAATAATAGCTATAGTTTGGGCAATAACAATACCGTTTCAGGCGATAATACTTTTGTGGTCGGAAATAATGTGAATACAGCAGCAAAAAATGCTGTGGTTTTGGGCAATGATTCGAGTTCAAATCGTGACAATACGGTTTCAGTCGGTGCGACCAATAAAGAACGTCAAATCATTCATGTTGCAGATGCGACCCAAGCCACAGATGCGGTGAATTTACGGCAAATGCAAAATGCCGACCAACACACTTTAACTCAGGCAAAAAGCTATACCGATCAGGGCAATGCCAGTACCTTACAAAGTGCGCAGCGTTATACTGACAGCCGTATTGATCAGTTAAACCAGAACTTTAAGGAGTTTAAACAGGATACCTATGCAGCAATTGCTTCAAGTCTGGCTGTTGCGGGGCTGCCGCAGCCAATACAGGCTGGAAACAGCATGGTCAGTGCCGCAGTGGGTGGCTGGAATGGCGAACAGGCGGTTGCCATTGGTGTCAGTGGCGTAACGGACAATAATAAATTCAGTTATAAGGCCGCAGGAACCACCAATACCCAAGGTGACTTTGGCGGTAGTATTGGTGTGGGCTGGAACTGGAAATAAATAGGCTAAACAGGTGAGTCTCACTGAGAAATATAAATGATCAGTGAGACTTGTTCGTTTAAATCAACTTCTCAATCTTGGATTTCTTCCAGACAAACTGATAGTAACTCGCCTGAAAAATACACAGGCAGACAAAAGACAGTGCATAGGCAATCCAGATGCCTGACAGGCCCCAAATTTTGCTGAATCCATACGCGCATGGTACCTCAATCAGGATGATGGTCAAAATATTGATCAGCATCGGTACATTCACCGTACCACTGGCCCGCATGATTGATGCAAAAATCGCGCTTGCCCCAAAGAATAAAACTGCCCACAGCACAATAAACAACAGTTGCTGCCCAAGCTCAATCACGCTGTGATCGGTAATAAACAGTGCCATTAAATATTTTGAGAATAAATAGGCGAGTGCAATCAGGCTGCCTGTAAACAGAAAATTCATGCCTAAAGCGGTGCGGGTGACTTTTGCCAGTAAATCGGGCTTGCCAGCACCAATCGCCTGTGCGGCAAAAATGGAGGCCGCAATTGAAATGGATAGCGCTGGAAACTGGATATAGTTCAGCACCTGATTGACTGCTCCATAAGCCGCGGTGGCATGTGCGCCGTAATGGTTGATCAGGCCAATAATCACCAAGCCTGCCAAAGAGGTGGTGACCATCTGGATACCCGTTGGAATTCCCAGTTTTAAGATCAGTTTGCTCAGTGTGGCATCATGACGAATATGCTGTAAAAGTGGGCGATCAATCTTAAGTGGATGGTTTTTATAATTGAGGTAAAACCCTAGAAAAACCAGTACGGCTGCATAGCCCAGAATGGTTGCGATGGCTGGCGCAATAATCCCGAGGGCAGGAAAGCCAAAATAGCCTTTCAGCAACACAGGCGTAACCGCCAGCCCAATCAGGCTGGTTAGGCTCAATGCGATCAGCGGTGTCACACTGTCACCGACACCGCGAAGAATTGAGGTGTAGATAATATAGACAAATAACAGCGGGCTACCTGCCAGCATCCATTGCACATAGGGTAGTGACAGGTGCATGACCTTGGCATCTGTACCCAGCAATTTCAACATGGGCTCGGCCATCATCACACCTAAAACCGCAATCACACTACCGCCAATCAGGGTCATGAACAGGGTTGAACCAATCACACAGCGCACTTTCTCAAGATTCTGGGCACCCCATGCCTGTCCCACCAACACGGTGGTTCCCGCCGAGATTCCAATCACAAAGGCAAGCAGAAAGAACAGGATTGGAAAGAACACCGAAACGGCGGCAATTGCATCCACGCCCATCATTTGCCCAACAAAGATGGTATTGATGGTACCCGACAGGTTTTGCAAAATATTGGTGGCAATCAAGGGAACCAGAAAAACAAAAAAGGTTTTCCAGAGGTTTGGCTGCATCACCAGAGGTTGGTGTGGTGTCATTCAGTTTCCTTCATGCTTCATCCTGAAACATCTATTTTTCACCATACCATCATCAGTCAGGTTGAAGTCATGATTGTTCAGTTTATTTTTTGTTGATTAGCACTGCACCAGAATTTCGCCTGCACGTTGCAGCGTCTGGTCGGTTTTGGCAAAGCAGAAACGAATCAGGCGTAGATCATCGGGTGCATTTTTATAAAATACCGAAATCGGAATCGCGACGATTTTATGCTGTTCCGCTAAAAACTGGCACATTTCAATGTCATTCAGGTCAGGACGGATTGCACTGTAGTCCAGACTTTGGAAATAAGTACCTTGCGATGGAATCAATTTAAAACGTGAGTTTTCAATCTGGGCATTAAACAGGTCGCGTTTCGCCTGATAAAAGTCGGGAAGCTCCTGAATATGCTCAGGACGCTGTTGCATATAATCAGCGAGCGCAATCTGGCAAGGTGTGGTGCCGCAGAAGTTGGCAAACTGATAAATCTGACGGAACAGGCGCATCAGGTTGGGTGGGGCAACGCAATAGCCCGTTTTCCAACCCGTCACATGATAGCTTTTACCAAAAGAGCCAATCACATAACTACGCTCACGCAGTTCTGGAAACTGTAGCGCGCTGTAGTGTTTCTGTCCATCAAACACCAGATGTTCATACACCTCATCAGACAACACCACAATATTCTTATCCTGAATCAGTTCAATCAGTTGATGCCAGTCCTGTTCCGACCAAATCGCACCCGTTGGGTTATGCGGTGTATTGACAATGATCATGCGAGTTTTGGCATTGATGCGGTCTTTAACCTGTTGCCAGTCCGCCTGAAAGGTCGGTGCCTCAAGATTGATATGAATGGATGTTCCACCTGCAAGCTGTACGGCGGGAGAATAGCTGTCATAGCTTGGGTCAAAAATAATCACTTCATCACCTGCATGAATACAGGCCTGAATGGCACAGAAAATTGCGATGGTTGCACCTGGGGTAATGGTGATCTCAGTGACGGGATCAAGCTGTAGCTGGTCACGTTGTAGAAATTGCTGCGCCAGTTGCTCACGTAATGCCAGTACACCATCACCCGAAGGGTATTGATTGTATCCCGACTGGGTGGCCTGACAGAGGGCTTCAATCAGGGCAGGCGGTGCTGGGAAATCGGGAAAGCCCTGTGACAGGTTCAGGGCATTGAGCCGTTGTGCAAGTTCAGTCATCACGCTAAAAATGGTCACGCCTTGGCTTGGGAGTTTTGACTGAAGCTGCAACATTTTTTTAACCTGATTGACGTTTTATTTTGCAGTGATTGTATAGTGAAAGGTGATGCCTGACCAAGTTATTGTGATTAGGGTCTGTTGACATTTCAGCCATGCATTGCGTTATCGGCTAAAACGACATAAACAAGGCATGAAACGCAGGCAATGGCGACCCCCTTGTCAAGTTTCATAACGCAGTTTATGGAAGTTTTAGCCATAACCCTGCGGGACAGGGACATTTTTTGCCGCTACTGCGTTATGTTTCGCTCATTTAGAATAACTAAATTTCGCAAAACATGCCTTGTACCGTCTAAAAAATGTCCACTGTCGCAAGCATCTGTGAAATGTCAACAGACCCTAAGTAAATGTTGAATTTTGCCGTTAATCGACTGAAAAATGTGTCTTATGTTGGGAAAAACAGGGTAATTGTGTCTGAATAAAAACAATAGTGACGGAATTGGTCATTTTTTATTGAAAATTGTCTAAAAATTTGTTGTTTTTCATGATGATACGCTATTTTAGTTGCTGCTGTAAAGCGCTATAATTTCTATCGAGGGGTTCAATTAAATACCAATTATAGTGAAATGGGACATCAGGCAATGGACAGTTTCGATTTAAAAATACGCTATCCGCATCATATTGATCTCAATGATGTGGAGCAGTTCGGGACTTTGAATACCATTGGGGTATTGACCAGATTTGACCGAATGGGCTGGAAACAGCAGTTAAGCCGCTGGTTGCAACTGGATGGTGCCAGTCCGACCTTTACCATTACCGATGAAAAGACAGAGCAGACCATAGAAATCGTATTGAATACCTACGGGTCATCTCAGGAACTTAACTTTATCGTCAAGACAGACATTCCAGTGGTTGTCCCTAAAAAACAAATATTTGGATTAATTACGCTTCAGGCGAAAGAGACGGTTCAGTTTAAGCAGCTTTCACTGGTACAGGTTAAAGCCTACCTCACTGCGTTTTTAAAGCAGGACACCGACGCCTTGGTTCGATATTACCAGCAAAGCAAGCAACAACTAGCGCAATCTGCATAACGATGAGGAATAAATCCCCCATCGTTATATTGCTATTTATAAAACATTTTCAACAATGGCACGAATCACACCCAGTGCCAAGCCAATAAATGCCCCGACAATCACGCCATTGACGCGGATCATGTGTAAGTCACCACCCACCTCACTTTCGATTTTGGCAATCATTTCGCGTGAATCCCATTCATGGATACGTTCACTGATATAACGGATGATTTTGTCACTATATTGTTCGCTAAAGTTGGTTGCCAAACCGACCATTTTTTCATTCAGAACCTGACGTACTTTTTCATTCTGAATCAGGCTTTCGCCCAACTGTTGTAATGCCGCCTGTAAATTGCTGGCAATACCTGAATCTGCCTGCATCAAGTCGGTTTTGATCGCATCACAGAGAATGGCAATAGCGCCACTGATAAAGTTCAGCACTTGTGGACTATCCAGCACATCGTCCTTGCCCTGATTTAAGCGTTTGCTGGCTTCACTGTTGCTATCTGCAAGCTGCAACATCAGGTTATGCGTGGTGGTTTCAATGTCCTGCCGCCACGGATGCTCAGGGTTGGCCAGCATGGACTCAACCTTTTCAATCAGTGAGTCAATGGTGCGTTGCTGTACATCAATGCCGATCCAGCTTGCGCCCTTGGCAAGTTTCCAGACACCCAGTTCCTGAAACAGTTTGCGTGACAGGTCGCGTGCCTCTTCAGGATGCGACACAATCCATTCATGGGCCAGATCAAGGCCGCGTTGTAGCACATCCTGATGGAAGTCATTTTCCAGAACGGCACGTAACATTTCACTGGCAAGCTTGTTGATCTTGGTGCTGCGTACCCATTGCACACTGTTGTTCTGGACAAAGTAGGCAATCTGGTCCTGACTCACAAACTCAAAGATCTTCGGTACAGTATGCTGGATCATCTGCACCACTTGCCTGTTGTTGTGCGGATTGGCCAGCCATTGACCCACCGCCAGACTCATATCGGCATTTTTTAGGCTGCGCTCAACAATCTGCGGCGATAAAAAGTTTTCCTGTACAAAGCGGCCCATAGACTCGGCGATACGTGCCTTGTTTCTCGGAATGATTTCAGTATGGTCCCGCAACAGTTTCGGTAGCGGCATTTTCCCAAAAGGATTGCGGAACAACACCGTGACCGCATACCAGTCTGCCAGTCCACCAACCACACCCGCCTCTGCGCCGAGCATGAAAATATGGATGAGCCATTTATATTCAGGGAGGAAATGTGCCGCAACCATAAAGCCAATCCACGACATCACGGCGATAATCAGGGCCATGGTGGCGAAGTATTTGCTTCTTTGCAGGCTTGGAACATGGATTTCTTCGGCTGAATTCATTTAGTCATCCTTTAGTTTACTGTTTGCCTTGTGGTGGCGCAGGCGGCTGCAACACATCTCCCGCTGGGCTCAGTCCATATTTTGGCCCAAGGGACTGCAAAATGAGCTGTGCATCAAATGCGTCAGGCGATTGCTGCTGTGTCTTAAAACACTCAATAGTATACGACACTTGAACTGGATCAATATTGACCACTTGAGGCATATCGTAGAATGGATCGGGCCAAAAGGCTGGGTAACGACGATAGTAGCCATAAGGGTAATAGGATGGTGCTGGATAAATTACCGCCTGACGCTGGGCCTTGTGGCGGGCGTTGCTTGGATCATCCACAACGCTGAAATATCGGAAACCATTCCTGACCGTGATTTGTGCCGCCTTTAATAAAGTGATCTCCTCGGCTGTACCATAACTCAAATTACGATCGGCCTGGAAACCCACACGGTAAGTTTTGTCATTTAATGGATAAGCGGTGAACTGTCCGAGCTGGTCAAATGTTCTGGGTTGTGATGGGACGGTGGCACAGCCTGTAAATGTCAGTGCGACAAGGAGCGGTGTGCACATTAATAAGGTTTTCATATGCAATTCCTGTTTTTCAGGGTCTGGGAAGATGGCCCTAAAAGCTACTGTTCGGTTGGGTTAAAAATTCAAGTTCCTCTGCGGTTGAGCTTCGCCCTAAAATCGCATTGCGATGCGGATAGCGCCCAAAACGGTCAATAATCAGCTTATGCTTTTTCTCAAAGCTGAGATTGATTTCATTGCCCAGTCGTTGAAACAGCTTGAGTGCAAACTCATGTATGAGCTTTGATTCACTGTGCATAAACGGCATATACAGGAACGAACGCTGTTCAGGACTGAGCTGGGCATCCAGTTGCAGGCTGATCGCCTCCTGTGCCAGCATCAGTGCCATGCTGTCCTGGGCAAAGGCGTGTGGCTGGTCGCGATACAGGTTTCGGGAGAATTGGTCCAGCACAATAATTTCGGCCAAGCGTCCCTCAGCAGTCTTGCGCCATGACCACAGTTCGGCTTGGGTAGCCTGATGATGAATTGCTTGAAAACGCTCACGAATTTTTGCATCAAATTCATCACTTTTGGCGAACCAGAGTGAACGGTGGTCAGGATCAAACCAGAAATCAAGAATGTCTTGCGCTTGCATGGGCAGGTATCCATCGGAAGATTTATTTTTAATAAAATCACAATTTCAGCGTGTTTTATATAATCGGATTGTGTTAAAAATTGCCAGGCTAAACCAATACAATCAGGTGACTAGGCCATAATTGTCGTTATAATTGGCTGAGTCGAAAGGGTGGGTATTATTCAAATCCTAATACACTCGACAAAGTCGTTGCCATTGCGTTGGTCGGCTGATCTTGAACAAGCGAGCATATAATATGAATCAACCCAGCACACTTTCCTCCTCTGTGATACCAACGTGGGTAGATGCCTCGCTATTCAAGGGGATGCTGCGTGGTATAGAGCGTGAAAGTCTGCGTATGCAAAGCAATGGATTTTTATCACAAAAAAACCATCCAAAAGCTTTGGGCTCGGCACTGACCCATCCACATATCACCACAGATTACTCCGAAGCGTTGATGGAGTTCATCACCACCCCGCAAACCAGCATTGCCGCCGCGTTAAATGAACTCAGGGATATTCACAGTGTTGTGCATCAGCAACTGGAAGATGGTGAACGCTTATGGCCACTGTCAATGCCCTGTATGCTGGATGACAATGAGGAAAATATTAAGCTGGCGCAGTATGGCACATCGAATATCGGTCGTTTTAAAACGCTGTACCGCCGTGGTTTGGGTGTGCGCTATGGCCGCCGTATGCAGACCATTTCAGGGGTGCACTACAACCTGTCTTTTCCAGACCAGCTATTTGCCAGCTTGCAGCAACATGAAAGTAATCCAGAATTAAAACAACTCAGTCTGCAAGATTATCGTAGTCACCGCTATTTTGGCCTGATTCGGAACTTTATCCGACTTACCCCATTGGTTATGTATCTGTTGGGGGCAAGCCCATCGGTATGCCGCTGTTTCCTGACAGGCCGTGAGCATCATTTACAGCCATTGGTCAAGGGCACTTTATATTTACCCGAGGCAACCGCATTGCGAATGGGGCGTTTGGGATACCAAAATTCAGCACAAAAAGAATTGGGCATTCATTATAACGATCTACACGATTATCTCGATGGATTACAAAAAGCGGTGCATACCCCTTATCCTGAATTTACCAATTTAGGTCTAGATGATGAGAATGGTGAACCGATTCAGATCAATGATCATGTGCTGCAAATTGAAAATGAATACTACAGTCTGGTTCGTCCAAAACAGGTGCCTCAGGCGGGTGAGACTCCATCACAGGCATTAAAAGACCGTGGTGTGGGCTATGTTGAACTTCGTGCCGTTGATGTCAATCCCTATAGTCCAATTGGTATTGATGAAACCACGGCAGGCTTTCTGGAAAGTCTGGCGCTCTACTGTTTATTGAATGAAAGTCCTGATTTATTTGCCGATGAACAGGAACAGATTGATCAAAACCAGATTGAAGTGGTCAATCGTGGACGTGCCGCCGATGCCAAAATTGTAGCGGGACAGACCACAGTACCATTTCAGGATTGGGCACAGCGTCATTTAAATGCGATTCAGGCCTGTGCGGTCATACTTGACCAAACAGATGGTACACAGCTTTATCAGGATGCTGTTCAGGTGATGCAGCAACGTTTAAACCATGTTGAACAGACACTGTCTGCGCATGTGATCGAGGATACGCTACAACATGGTGGTACGTGGAGCTTTGGTAGCATGATGGCGCAGCAGCATGTCAACAGTTATGATCAACATCCATTAAGTGTGGAAAGACAACAGTATTTTGAACAGTTGGCGCAAACTTCATTGCAAAAACAGGCGCAACTTGAACAAGATCACCACATGAGTTTTGGACAATATCTTGCACAATATCGCTAATATTTTAGAGGATTTCCCATGCGATGGAACTACCGTTTAGTCAGTGCTGTGCTGGTGTTGGCTAGCATTATTGGTATCTCATTTGCGTTGTACCTAGAGCATGTGCAGGGGCTGGAACCGTGTCCACTGTGTATTTTCCAGCGTATTGGCCTGATTGGGATGGGTTTGATTGCACTGATTGCATTTATCCATAACCCAATTTCAAACGCCTTTAAACGTTTTTATGCGTTGCTGGCGGCCTTGTCGATTGGCTGGTCGGTTGGCGTGGCAGCCCGTCATGTATGGCTACAGCACTTGCCACCCGACAAGGTGCCGAGCTGTGGCCCAGGTCTTGACTATCTGGTGGATGCCCTGCCAATGAAAGCGGTGTTTAAGGAAGTCCTTTCAGGATCGGGTGAATGTGCTGCAATTGACTGGACTTTTCTAGGTCAGTCCCTGCCTGTATGGTCGTTACTCTATTTCAGCCTGATTCTACTGATCTGCCTATGGCAATTGTTTAGAAAATATCCTGTTATCCAAAAATAAAACAGAATCTTCACCTTAAATAAGACCCTAAACACTACTGATGTTTAGGGCCTTATTTTGTCAGTAAGTAAACAAAAATGTAATTTTTTGCTAAAAATGGTCAGGGTTTTGTAGACAGGGGTGTCTGTTTTTTTATAAAGTGCAGCCGATTCTTTGTACCATGATTATAAAAATGCTTTTTAATATTTTTAATGTATTAGAAAAAATGGGGCTAAGCGCACAAAAACGTGCTGTACACGTACAATTTTCTAATCAAATTCTAAATAGTCAGGTTTTCTTACAACGCATTGAGGGGCAACACCAGCTGAATACAGGGCTGGATGTTGAGTTGATCTGTTTATCCACCAACGCCCATATTGCGCTTAAACAATTCATTGGGGTTCAGGTTGCAGTCGATCAGGTGACTGACTCAGGTCAATTGTTCCGCACCACGGGCATGATTACTGAGGCCAGCTATGGTCAAAGTGATGGGGCGCTGACCTTATATAAACTGATCATGAAAGATGCGACAAGCTTATGGCATAAACGCCGTAATAGCCGTGTTTTCATGAACAAGAGCATCATTGAGGTCACTGAGATTATATTTAAGGAATGGCAGGAAAAAAGTCCACTTTTTGCCACAAGCCTGAGCCTGGATCTGAACGGGTTAAGTCAGAACTATGATATTCGTCCGTTTATCATGCAGCATAATGAATCGGACTATGATTTCCTGACCCGTTTATGGCGCAGTGAAGGCATCAACTGGCTAGTTGATGAAGCCCAACTGTTTGTTCCCCATTTTAGCCTGCCTGTACAGCCACAGAAATTCCGACTGATTGATGACAACAGTCAATATCAGGCTTTGCCGCGCCGCTCTATTCGCTACCATCGGAGTAGTGCGACAGAGCAACAGGACAGCATTACAGGCTTTATTGCCGTGCGTCATTTGCAACCCACTGCGGTGCATGTGCAACGTTGGCAACCAGATGGGCTTGCGCAGGAAGAAGGTGCAGGGTCAGTTGCCACCACCCATATCCATTCAGAGCAGTTTGATTCAGCCAGCCTGAGTCTTGAGCAGGCTTGGCATATCAGTCCCGCATGGATGCAGGACCTGAATGGAGAAGATAACGCAACGGCTTCAGGCCATCACCAACTGGAAAAACTGAACCAGCAATTCAATGATCACCATGCCAGTCAGGCTAAATACTTTAAGGCCTATAGCAGTGTGCGTGACACACAGGTTGGGTATTGGTTTAGCTTGCATGACCACCCTGAAATCGGCCAGCACGAGGGGGCTGATCAGGAGTTTCTGATTACAGGTAAGCATTTCTATAACCAGAATAATTTACCCAAGGACCTCCAGCAACAGGTTGGTCAGCTTTTGACTCAAAGTCGTTGGGATAAACATGGCGATAATGATGTTGAGCGACAGGGCAATGAACTGATCCTGATTCGCCGCTACATCAAGACAGTGCCTGAATATGATCCACAGCAGCATCGTCCAGTTGTCTATCCCCAGCGTGCCAAGGTGGTGGGCCCAGAGGGCGAAACCATCCATGTGGATGAATGGGGGAGAATCAAGGTGCGTTTCTTATTCACCCGAGTCGATGATCATGGGCATGATGGTGGAGCAGGCAGCAATGACAACGACACAGATTCAGCATGGATCGATGTGCTGACTCCTTGGGCGGGTGAGGGCTATGGCGCACGCTTCCTACCGCGTATTGGTGAGGTTGTGGTCATCGACTTTTTTGATGGCAACATTGACCGTCCTTTTGTTACGGGTCGAATCCATGAGGCACAACGCTCTCCGACTAAATTTGATGTGAAAGGACAACTGCCAGACACCAAAAAACTCAGTGGCATCCGCAGTCAGGAGGTCAATGGCAGTGGTTTTAACCAACTACGATTTGACGATACCACAGGCCAGATCAGTACCCAACTGCAAAGCAGCCATGCGGCAACACAGCTGAACCTGGGCAACCTTAGCCATCCCAAGGAACAGGCAACCAGTAATGGTCGTGGTGAGGGCTTTGAGCTTAGAACCGATGCTTGGGGGGCGGTGCGGGCTGGTAAGGGAATGCTGATTAGTACTTATGCGCAGGAACAGGCCATTGCTGACCATCTGGAGGCAGCCCAGGCGCAGTCTCTACTGTCACAGGGTTACGAGAGTATGAAAATGCTGAGTGAGATCGCTGCAAAACAGCAGACTGATGCATTAAATGTGATTAACCGCTTGCCGAAATTTATCCAGTCACTTGAATTAAAAACCACAGGACAGGCATTGGACAGCACGCTGAATCTGTTTAAAGAAAGCGTGAATAAAGATCCAATCCATGCCTTAAAGGATTGTGGGGGTTTTATTGAGGATATTGGTGCACTGGGGGGAGATGCGAAAGGAATCGCGGACGAGTTCAATGCCTTTTTTAATAATGCCAAGGATGCGGTTGAGAACCTGAAAGAGTTTATCGAAAACGTTGAAGAACACGGCACAGATACTGTCAAGGGCAAGCTTGCAAGTATCAAGGATCGAATCTTCCAAAATCCGTTTGAAAGCATTAAGGAAGTTGGAAAAGTTCTGGCCAATGTGGAAATTAAAGACTTTGACTTGATGAGTTCGTGTGGAACGTTTAACAAGGGAAATAAATTAGAGGTTACCCCCTCAAAAGCGTTGAGTTCTCTACAGGGATTTATGGAGGGATATACACAAGGTCTGGAAAACAGCTCAGATACCAAGCAGCAAGAACAGGGTAAAATCTTTAGACAGGCCCTGATGCTTTTGGCATCACCAAATGGGATTGCATTGACCACACCTGAGAATATCATCTTGCAGGCCTCACAGGACATCGCGGAAAGTGCCAGCGGTTCGATTAACCTGAGTGCGCAAAAGAATATCATAGGCCATGCCCAGGACAAGATTAGTCTGTTCGCCGCCCAAAAGGGTTTAAGGGCTTATGCGGCAAAAGGGAAGTTAGAGTTCCAGGCACAGGATGATGCCATTGAAGCAATTGCCAGAAAAGTGATTAAACTCATATCTACTGAAGAAAAGATTGAAATCACCAGTCCAAAAGAGATTGTGTTAACTGCTGGTGGTTCTCAGCTCAAGATTAATGCAGAGGGCGTATTTTCAACAACAGGTGGTAAGTTTGAAAGTAAGGCAGGGCAGCATTTGTTTACTGCGGGGGCAAAAGTTTCATATGAGGTGCCCGAATTGCCTAATACTCCAACTTTTAGTAATCGTTTAGACATTTACGATTTATTTTGGGAAAGTGATTTCAGTCAGCTTAGCTATAAAGTTTTTATTCCTGAAACGAATTCATTTACCTCTGGAACAATAGATGAGCATGGTCGTACAGGAAAAATTAGCACATCAGACCCAACGAAAGTCCAAGTTCTGGTTGGCTCTGATGATGAATGGGGATTGGTAATTGACAGTTTTGATGAAGATGACTTTTTAGAAGATAAAAATGTTGGAAGTAGAGAGTTGAAAATTGATAATAATATAGAAGACAAGGGTTAAAAATGAATAAAAAATCATTAGTTACAATACAAATCCTAGATTTATTTGGTAGCCCAATCTCAAAAGCACAATATGAAGTAAAAAACCAGAGAACTGGTCAAGTTATTGCTGCTGGAGCAACCAACTCTTCTGGGTGTATTGTTGAAATTAGTCGAGATAAGGGCACCACCTTAGATGTTTATATTAAAAGTATGTTTAATGGTTTGATGGTCAAGGTACAAAGTTTTGTAATGTCCAAAGACTGCATGCTGGTAAAAATTACAAGCCCAAAAGTTCTTTTAGATTTAAAAACATTAACAACTCAAGGTAATAATGGGCAATATCAAAGAAAAACTCATGTTGTAAAAAAGGGTGAAACCCTTTTTGGAATAGCTCAAAAAAATCATACAACTGTTCGAGCATTAGAGCGTTTGAATAAAATAGATGACCCAAACAAGATTGGTATTGGGCAAGTTATTAAATTACCAGTGAATATTCCTGCTATAGGAAATAACTCACATCAAGAAAAATCAAAGCCGAAGCTAGAAAATAAACAACCAAAACAAACAGGAGTTACTCCACAAGGCTCTAAAAAACCATTAGCTACAACACAAACAGAAAAAAAGAATGAAGGAATTTTAGGAACAATACAAGAATACGGCAATAAAGCTTTAGATCAAGCAAATGACTTATATGAAGAAGCTAAAAAAGCATTAAATGAAGCAACAGCTACAAAAATAGCTACCGTAGAAGACCGTAGTCAAGAGGGTGGGACTCCTAAAGTAGATACGCCGAATTTATGTAAAACCAATCCACAATGCATTTCAAGCGGAAAGAGTGAGTTAATCCGAGAGATTAATATCCGTTTAGCAGGATTTGGAGGGGCTTTGCCAACTGATGATTTTACAGAGTTGACTGCAAAATGCATTAAGCAGTTTCAACGAGATTATATGGGTGTACCAGAGACGGGGAAAATTTGTGGGTCTGTATTGGTAGCTTTAGATAAGTTTTATGAAGAATACCCTATTGCTAGTTTTATGGGGAAAGCTGCTTGTAATTGTGGCAAATGTTCGGGTTTTGGTAATGGTAAGATGGGGATTGCATCTGGTTCAAACAAAGCAAATGAATATCCAGGACTGCATCGAAGTTTAATATGGATATTAAAGGCTATAAATTTCTATTTAAAAAAAGAATTCAAGGAAAAGAAAATAGAAGTGGCTTATATAGAATCTGGTTATAGATGTATTGAAAATAATAAAGCACATGGAAGAACATCGGTTAATCATATGGGGTTAGCTCTGGATATTCATTTTAATAAGAATGGGAGTAGAACTCGTGAAGTCAATGATATGGAGTTTATCAGAAAAGAGATTATGGCTAAAAAAATGGGAGCATCTGAACAAAGGACAACTAATAAAATTTATTTAGAACCAAAGATTTTTAATAGTGGAGCATCAGGAGCAACTACATGGGTACATTTTGATGTTACAGCATTTGCAGATATATATCTGAATAATGAAAAATTTAAGAAAACTATAGTAGAGTTAAATGGTATTAAATTAGTTGCTCTTGTAAATAGTTTGAAAATTTCTAATATTCTAAGTTGTAGTGGTGTGGTTTCAATACCAAAACTACAAAATAATCTAGTAGATGAATTAGTACTAAGTAATGATGATATTATAGATATTATGAAAGTAACTGAAACTGAAGTGATAAAATTTAAAACAGAGAAATATTTTACCGATCAAGCTGCTGGTGTTGTAGATACTATTATGAATAGAGCCAAGTCAGGTGTATGGGGAAACAGTGTCAGAAGTGTAGTTAATGCTGATAGGCAGTTTTCTAAAATTACAGGTCCTAAAAGTTTAGACCCTTATGGTAGTGTTGAGAAGATGCCAATTTCGGCTATAAGTAATAGAATTAGGAATTTTGTTAATAATTATCTTATCGAGAGAGCGAATGGTAAATCCTCTATCATTGGGGAAAATCTAAACTATGCAAATAAATATTATTCAGATGCAAAAAATAGAAAGGCATGGGTAGATAAATTTCATGATGAAGCAGTAAAAAAAGGTATGATACTTGGTAATGGAACAGCTATACACGCTCATGGTACTACGACTGAACTCAAAAGTAAAATGCCAAAATCTTTTAAAATTGTTCTCCCTAAAAACTTCAAAGGAATTTAATATGTTTAGTAAATATATAGTTAGTACAGGATTGCTATTATTGACATTTGGTTTAACAATATCAGCATGTGCGGATAGTTCATCAGTAAATTGTAATAAAAATACTGTTTATGAAAGTATACAATGTATAGAAAAGGAGAATAAAAAATTAATTATTAAACTTGATAATGAAAAAAATAGAGAAAAAAATGATTATAATGAATGGGTGAAAAAAATAAAAAATAATTGTGAAAGGAAAATAAATTATGTGGCTGGGGAGGGTGCAGGTCTAATTAGAAATCAATGTTATAGAGATGAATATTTATCCAGATTGTCATTTTTAACCACTGGGAAAATAACAAAGGAAGAAAGAAATGTTCATGGTTTGGCAGTAACATATTTACCCTACAATTCAGTTGATCATCTTAAATGCCTTTTGAACAAAGATAAAAATATTTGTTCTAAATTTCATTTGGTGAGTTCATCTGATCTACTTGAATATTATTCGTCTATTTCTCGAAGTTATGGAGATAGTATTATTCTTCCTGAAACAGAAAATGGTAAACAAATTATTATTTCTCCATTTGAAGATAATGAGAATGAGGGTCCAAAACTTGCTATTACAATCATTAATGCTTTTGGTGTGGTGGAAAACAAATTTATTCCAGCAAATAAAAATGTATTAATTGATAAAAATTATAATTTAATTTATATGGAAAATAATAAAGAGAAGCGAGTATCATTAAAATAATAATTTTAGTGAAATACCCGTAATACTCTTTGATAATAAAGATAGTAGTGAGCAAACGGACGTATTATTGGGTGACCAAGTAGTATATGACTCAAAAAAGGGGTAGTATATATATCTTACAAATATTAAAACTTATAAGGATGGAAAAGTTTCTCCATTCCAAGCTGTTTTGAATGTTGATCTAAAATGTATTTCATCGACCTTAGGTTGTGAGAAGACAGTATTTTGATCTGCTGTTAAGAGTAAACCAAGTTCATTTAAAAAGCTCGGCCATAGCCGAGCTTTTTGCTTTAGGTCTCAACAATTCCATCGAGGTCTTCGAAAGTATAATTGTGTGGTACATTCACCATATGTGTTTGAACGCCTTCTTCAATCACTTCACCCACTTCAGGGTATAGCCAGCGGGTAATCTGTTCCGCAACACTGGAATGATACTGAATTTCAAAGTGATTCAGTCCATAAAACACAGCTTTATGTGTTTCGGGTAATTTAAGCTGGAAACGAGGGTTTGGATGTTCTCCCAAAGCACTCTTGACACTGACCAGTGAATCTCCAATCACCTTGAGTGCCTTGTTGCGCAACTTCTCAAACTCCAGTGTTCCCGCGATTAGGAATGTGTTGATATGAGACGGTAATGGTGCAGGTTTGCGGTTGTCGTCCGCAAACCCGATACGTGCGTTATTATGTTCCCAGTCGTCATCACGGACACTACCATAGCGTAGATCCAGAATACCGTTACTACGGATATTGACCAACTGACCAATCAGGTTAATAAAAGGAAATGCGCCAAGTTTATCCTGTAATACAAAACCGAAACGCTCAAGCGCTGCGCCATGGTGAGGTGAACCAATGCAGACCAGATTCTCAACCATATGAACCCATTGATACAGGTTCTGTTTGCCATAGAACAGCGCGCTGCGTGAAACCAGCCCACCCATACTGTGACCAATCAGGTCGATACTGGTGATACGTGGATTGCGTTGCACCAGATCTTCAAGCGTATTGGCAAAACTACGGCCATTGGCGGAAATGCGTCGTCCTGTATTGTAGTTCAGGTACAGCATGGTGTTGTTATCACGCTGTGCCAGTAACCGCTCACCAATGCCGCCATAACGCTGGTTTGACCAGGTTAAATGGTTCATGCACAGACCGTGGGCCAAAATCACCACACGCCCAGTCAACTCACCTTGCTGTAGTGATCCATAATGGTCATACAGCACCATCGGCAAAGCCATTGGATTATGCTGCTTAAGGAAAAAATCCCCAAAGATCCCATTCAGCGCCCCCACCACGAAATGTAGGGTCGGGGTCAGTGGTTTGTCATGTAGGACTGGGAATCGCTCAATGATGCGGCGCAGACTTGGTGCAAGAAAACAGCGACCATATTTCTGGATGGCATCATAGGAAAAATGATAAAACTTTTGTAATTGTGGAAGTTTTTGTAAATTTCTGGCTTTTTGTGCACTTAAACCGAGCGTAGTCCGTAACACTTCAGTTTGTACCAACTGCACCAATTCATGAACCCCACTCAAACTGGTGCTCACAAGTTGTGCCAAACCTTCCAAAACATCTGCCTGACTTGGGGGTGTACGATCCCACTTACAGTAGGTTTCATGCAGAGGTGTTAAACTTGGCATATTAATTTCCCCATCCTTTTGTATATACCGAAGGTTTGATGTTATTCAGTTTAATACTGTTTAGATAAACTACAACAAACGCTTACATCTTATGTCTTTCATAAGTAATTTTTTTAGAATACTGATGAACGGAATACAGTATCGTTTTTTGTGTCCGACAATATGAAGCTTATATGTAATTTATATTGTTATTTGATTAACTGTTGTGCTTAATAATGTGATTTATTTCACTATAAGTCAAGCTGCTGTCTATTTTGGTGCATATGCAAATTATCTATCTACATGGTTTCCGTAGCAACCCCATGTCTAAAAAAGGGCAGCAATTGAGACAATATTGTGCAAACCACGATCAGTCTCAGGTGCATTTACCTGATCTGAACCTATCACCTGATGAAGTGCTGCAAAAAATCTCTGGGTTGATCGTAAGTCTGCCACGTGACCAAGTGGTATTGGTTGGAAGCAGTTTGGGGGGATTTTATGCGACATATTTTGTCGCAAAATATGGATGTCCTGCTGTACTGATCAATCCAGCCATGCAACCATGGCAACTGTTTCAGGATTTGTTTGGAATTGAGCAAATCCCACTCAAGGTGACTGAATCATGGACACTTGATACTGATCAATTGCAGCAACTACAATCAATTGCCAACACCAGACTCAATCATGCTGATAAAATTCTGGTGCTGTTGCAACAAGGCGATGAAGTCTTGGATTATCGTCAGGCACAACGCTATTATAGTGCAGCACAGCCATCCTCGTTGATTCTAACCGACATGGGTGGCAATCATGCAATGGATGATTTTGAAGAAAAACTACCCTTAGTCCTCGAATTTTTATCGGCAGCCCTCCAATAAGGAAGTCAGACCAAGTGACACAATACACGGCACAATCCCTTGAAGTTCTTTCTGGTTTAGACCCAGTTCGTCGTCGTCCAGGCATGTATACCGATACCTCGCGTCCGAACCATTTGGCGCAGGAGGTGATTGATAATGCGGTGGATGAAGCGCTTGCAGGACATGCCAACCAGATCTGTGTCACGGTATATGAAGATGGTTCCCTGTCAGTTGAGGATAATGGCCGTGGCATGCCTGTCGATATCCATCCTGAATATGGACAAAGCGGGATCGAGATTATCCTGACCAAGCTGCATGCGGGCGGAAAGTTCAGTACCGATAACTACCAATTTTCTGGTGGTCTGCATGGTGTAGGTATTTCCGTGGTCAATGCCTTATCCACACGGGTTGAGGTGGCGGTACAACGTCAGGGCAATCTGTATCAGATGGTGTTTGAGCAGGGTGAACCTGTGGCACCTTTATCGGTACTAGAGGGGAAAGTGGCAAAACGTGCCACAGGCACAACCGTTCGCTTTTGGCCAGAAGCCAAGTATTTTGACAGTCCGAAGTTTGCCTTAAAAGCCCTGAAGCATAATTTAAAAGCCAAAGCGGTGTTGGCGGCAGGTTTAAAAATTATTTATATCGATCAAATTAATAATGAAAAGATTGAATGGCAGTTTGAGAATGGTCTAGTCGACTATCTGATGGATGAACTGGAGGATCGGGAGATTTTGCCTGATCCAGCTTTTGTTAGCAGTGGTCAGGCTGAACGTGCAGCCTGTGAGTTTGCGATCTGCTGGAATGTTGAGGGTGGTGAGTCGATTCAGGAAAGTTATGTCAACCTGATTCCAACCGCGCAGGGTGGAACCCATGTCAATGGTTTACGTTCGGGTGTGACTGAGGCCTTGCGTGAGTTCTGTGAGTTACGCAATTTATTACCGCGTAATATGAAACTTTCTGCCGAAGATGTCTGGGATGGGGTGAATTTCATCCTGTCGCTGAAATTTCAGGAGCCGCAATTTTCAGGGCAAACCAAAGAACGTTTGTCCAGCCGTGAAGCATCCAATATCGTGCTGAATATTGCCAAGGATGCATTTGCGCTATGGCTCAACCAGCATGCTGAAATTGCCACGCAACTGGCTGAAATGGCAATTGCCAAGGCTGGACGTCGTTTAAAGGCTGCGAAAAAGGTTGAGCGTAAAAAGATTGTGGCAGGCCCAGCATTACCTGGCAAACTGGCGGATTGTGTGGGTTTGACCCGTGAAGAAAGTGAATTGTTTATTGTCGAGGGTGATTCTGCAGGCGGTAGTGCTAAACAGGCACGTGATAAGAATTTTCAGGCGATTATGCCAATTCGAGGCAAAATCCTAAATACGTGGGAAGTGTCTTCGGATGAAGTGTTGGCTTCACAGGAAGTCCATGATATTGCGATTGCGATTGGGGTTGATCCTGGCAGTGATGATTTATCCGAGTTGCGTTATGGCAAGATTTGTATCCTTGCCGATGCAGATTCGGATGGCCTCCATATTGCGACCTTGCTGTGTGCATTATTCGTAAAGCATTTTCCTGCTTTGGTGGAAGATGGGCATCTGTTTGTGGCAATGCCACCGCTTTATCGTATTGATATTGGTAAGGATGTACATTACGCGCTGGATGATGATGAGCTTGAAACGATTTTGAAAAAGGTCAAGGGCAATAAGAATCCGCAGATCACCCGATTCAAGGGACTGGGTGAGATGAATGCCAGCCAGTTGCGTGAAACCACGATGGACCCAAATACGCGCCGTTTGGTGCAACTCGATCTGGATGATGCACATTTAACAGCAGGTTTGCTGGATAAGTTGCTTGCGAAAAAACGTGCGGCTGACCGTAAGCATTGGTTAGAGCAGAAAGGAAATCTGGCGGATATAGCGGTTTAAATGATTAGTTTAATGGATTAGTCAGCCAAGCTTGCATGCTTGGCTTTTCTTTATCTAGGGTCTAGCTCTATTTAGGATAAATTAATGTGCATCATTTTAGTTCACCACGTATTTTTTGTATGCAATGTTGTATACAAGATGCTGTGATTGTCGAACAATTTTAAATAAAATATAAGTAAAACAATATGTTGAATTGTTGGCATAGAAATTGAATAACTCCACTCAGTAAAAATCACAATATCCATGTGTGGGGAGAAACAAGATGCAAAATAAATTATCAATGTCCGTTCTTATGGCAGCCATGATGGGGGTAGGTCTGGCAGGTTGTTCTAAACCAGCCGAAAAAACAGAAGCAGCAAAAACAGAAACCAAGGCGGCAGCACCAGCCGCAAGCGGTGACACGATTAAGGTGGGGATTCTACATTCACTGTCAGGCACGATGGCGATTTCTGAAACTTCATTAAAAGATACCGCCTTGATGACCATTAATGAAATCAATGCCAATGGTGGGGTACTAGGTAAGAAACTGGAACCTGTGATCGTTGATCCAGCTTCGGATTGGCCGTTGTTTGCAGAGAAAGCGCGTCAGTTGATTACCCAGGATAAAGTCGCGGTGATTTTCGGTTGCTGGACTTCAGTATCACGTAAATCAGTGCTTCCTGTGGTGGAAGAGCTCAATGGCCTATTGTTCTATCCAGTGCAGTATGAGGGTCAGGAACAGTCTAAAAATATTTTCTATACAGGTGCAGCACCGAACCAGCAAGCGATTCCTGCGGTGGAATATTTAATGGGTGATGAGGGTGGCAAGGCACAACGTTTTGTGTTGCTCGGTACTGATTATGTTTATCCACGTACCACCAATAAAATCTTGCGTGCATTCCTGAAATCTAAAGGTGTTGCCGATGCAGACATCATGGAAGAATACACACCATTTGGTCATAGCAACTATCAAACCATCGTTTCCAATATTAAAAAATTCTCTGCGGGTAAAAAGACTGCGGTGATCTCCACCATCAACGGTGATTCAAACGTGCCGTTCTATCGTGAGTTGGGCAATCAGGGTATCAAAGCCTCTGATATTCCTGTGATGGCATTCTCGGTGGGCGAAGAAGAACTACGTGGTATTGATACCAAGCCACTGGTGGGGCATTTGGCGGCATGGAACTATTTCATGTCAGTGAAGAATCCGAAAAATACCGATTTTATTAATAAATTCAAGCAATATGCGGTGGAATACAAACTTCCGAATGCCGACAAGGTTGTGACCAATGATCCGATGGAAGCCACCTATGTCGGTATCAATATGTGGAAGCAGGCGGTTGAAAAAGCAGGTTCGACAGAGGTTGATAAAGTCCGCGATGCTATGGCAGGTCAGACTTTTGCTGCGCCATCGGGTTATACCCTGAAAATGGATGAAACTAATCACCACTTACATAAACCTGTGATGATCGGGCAAATCCGTGGTGATGGCCAATTCGATGTGGTTTACAAAACACCTGAAACGATTAAAGCAGAGCCTTGGAGCCCTTATATTCCTAAATAACTTGCGCATACAACCTGCTGTTTCGGCAGCAGGTTTTTCTTGGTTTTATTTTTTTGATTGATTTAAATAGAAAATATAAGGGGAGTCCTATGGCGAAACACTATGTTTTGGCACTGCTCTGCATCATGGCACAGATGATTTTGAGTCCTGCATGGGCAGAAGCCACATCCGCAACAACCGTGACGTCTACAACTTCTCAGGATGCGATTCAAACTTTTGTAAAATCTGACTTTGCCGCTCGTCGTGCCATGCTGAATCAATGGCCTGCCAGTATTGAACAACTGGATCAGTTGGTGGCGTATTTTGACCAAAATGAGTTATATACCGATGGTTCAGGCAATACCTATATCTTAAAAAACGATGAAAAACTATTAAGTTACCCACAACAACAAGTTTTGGAAACCTGGCCATCAGATTTGTCTCAAGTAACCTTGGTCAATACCTTGCGTAAGGCGCTGAATTTTGGACAGGCCAAAGCCAAACTCAATTCAGATGATGCTTCGCAGCGTTTGGCTGCGGTGGATATTTTAGAAAACAATCTGGATGAGCTGGATGTTGCAACGGTAAAACAGTTGTATCTCAATGAAAAGAGTGAAGCGGTCAAAGCACGTCTCGCACAACTGAAAGCCCGTTTGGATTTTAATAGCCCAGATGAATTTACCAAAATCGAAGCGGTGAAAGTGTTGGCGGATTCCAACCGTCCCGATGTATTGGCATTGATCAATCAAAGTCTGGAACAACCCCAAAACAATGCGACATTAAAAGCGGCTTTGGTCGAAGCACAAAACAAAATTAAAACCCGCATTCAAATCAGTGAGTGGTCTGGGCATATCTTTTCAGGGCTCAGTACCGCCAGTATTTTACTTTTAGCAGCGCTTGGTCTTGCGATTACCTACGGTTTGCTTGGGGTCATCAATATGGCCCATGGTGAGCTGATCATGATCGGGGCATATACCACCTATATGGTGCAAAGCTTTTTTAAAACCCATTTTGCTGGCGTGGTGGATTGGTATTTACTGGCAGCAATTCCAGCGGCATTCCTAGTCAGTGCCTTAATTGGCATGTTGATTGAACGTACAGTGATTCGTCCATTGTATGGTCGCCAACTGGAAACTTTATTAGCCACTTTTGGGGTGAGCTTGATCCTCATGCAAGCGGTTCGCATGATGTTTGGGGCACAAAACGTTGAGGTGTCCAATGTGGCATGGTTGAGTGGCGGGATTGCGATTACACCAAGCCTGATGCTGCCGTATAACCGTATCGCAATTATTGGCTTTACCATTGCGGTGCTGTTGCTGTTGGTATTCTTGCTCAATAAAACACGATTTGGTTTGTTTGTCCGTGCGGTGACGCAAAACCGTCAAATGGCGCGTGCAGTGGGGATTCGTTCGGCACGTATCGATATGCTGGCATTTGGTTTGGGTTCTGGCTTGGCTGGACTGGCAGGCTGTGCCTTGGCGCAGGTGGGTAATGTTGGCCCCGACCTTGGACAAAACTACATTATTGATGCTTTCCTTGTTGTTGTGGTGGGCGGTGTGGGTCAGGTGTGGGGTGCGGTACTTGCAGCATTAGGACTGGGCATCAGCGGTACAGTGTTGGAGATTGGTTTAGGTGCGGTTTTAGCCAAAATTATTCTGTTGGTTCTTGTGATTTTGTTTATCCAAAAGCGTCCACAAGGTTTGTTTGCCATCAAAGGTCGTTTTGTGGAGTAAGCCAATGAAAATCACTTCTTTATTTGCAGATAAGCCCTATAGCGCAATCGCCATTGCAATTTGTTTTGCAGTGTTGCTGACTTTGCCGTGGTTGCATTTGTTATCGCCTGATTCGGCATTTTATCTGTCAGCGTATTGGATTACCCTGATCGGCAAGATCATGTGTCTGGCGTTGGTTGCGCTGGCACTGGATTTGGTCTGGGGCTATGCAGGTATTTTAAGTTTGGGGCATGGTCTATATTTTGCCTTGGGCGGTTATGCCTTTGGCATGTATCTGATGCGCCAATCCGCAGGTGATGGACTGCCTGATTTTATGCGCTTCCTGAGTTGGACGGAATTGCCGTGGTATTGGGTCGGGACTGAACATTTTGCCTGGGCAATGGTTTTGGTGTTACTCATCCCTGCATTAGTTGCCTTTATTTTTGGTTTCTTTGCCTTTCGCTCAAAAATCAAGGGCGTGTATTTCTCGATTATTACCCAAGCCATGACCTTTGCTGCGGCACTGTTGTTTTTCCGCAATGAAACAGGTTTTGGTGGCAATAATGGTTTTACAGGCTTTAAAACGCTGTTGGGCTTTGACATCACTTCTGCACCAATGCGTGCAACACTTTGTTTTGTTACGGCATTAACGTTGATGCTGTGTTTTATCGGTTTGCGTCAATTGATGAACCGTCCTTATGGTCGGGTGCTTGGCGCAATTCGTGACAGCGAAAACCGTTTGCAATATTTGGGTTATCGCACGCTGTGGTACAAGCTATCAGCGTGGGTATTATCTGCCGTGATTGCGGGTATTGCAGGTGCGTTGTATGTGCCACAGGTTGGCATTATCAACCCAAGTGAAATGAATCCAGTCAACTCGATTGAAATGGCGGTGTGGGTTGCCGCAGGGGGGCGTGGCACCTTGATTGGACCGATTCTCGGTGCAGGTTTGATTAATGCGGTGAAAACCTATTTTACCGTGGCAGCACCAGAAGCATGGTTATTGATCTTGGGCGCATTATTTATTGTGGTGACCTTGTTCCTACCGAAAGGTGTAATTGGTGTGTTTGACCGTTTTAAAAAGGAGCGCAGCGAATGAGTGATTTATTAACCAACTCAGCTCAACATGGCGGTCAACTTGGTGAGGGTTATGGGCGGGCCAAAACACAGGGCGCGGATTTTAGTCATGGCATTGCCTTGTATCTGGAAAAAGTCAGTGTCTGGTTTGATTCTTTCCGCGCATTGAATGATTTATCGCTGTATATCGCAGAGGGTGAATTACGTTGCATCATTGGACCAAATGGTGCAGGGAAAACCACGCTCATGGATGTGATTACAGGCAAAACCCGCCCAACCACGGGCACAGCATTTTTTGGGCAGAATTACGATCTTGCCAAAATGAGTACCGAACAAATTGCCGAAGCGGGTATTGGGCGTAAATTCCAAAAACCAACGGTATTTGAAAATTTCAGCGTAATGGAAAATTTACTGTTGGCTGCACCCAGAGATAAACGAGTCAAGAAAAGCTTATTTTCTCGTTTAGACCCAGAAGCACAGTTGGCACTGGATGAAACACTGGAACAAATTCGGTTAAAGGAATTTGTGCAAAAACCAGCAGGATTATTGTCACATGGTCAAAAGCAGTGGCTGGAAATTGGCATGTTGTTGATGCAACGTCCGAAACTGATTTTACTGGATGAACCTGTGGCAGGCATGACCGATGCGGAAACCGAACGTACGGCTGAACTATGTTTGGAACTCAAGAAAAATCATACCCTTGTGGTGGTGGAACATGACATGAGCTTTATTGACACCATCAGCGAAAAGGTCACGGTGTTGGCACAGGGCGCAATCTTGGCAGAGGGCACATTGGCAGAGGTGCAGGCCAATGAAGATGTGATTGAAAAGTATTTAGGACGCTAGGAGACTGCCATGTTAGAAGTGAAAGAAATTAACCAGTTTTATGGTGGCAGTCATATTCTGCGTGACGTGTCTTTATCTGCGCCTGTAGGGGAATGCAGCGTTGTTTTAGGACGTAATGGCGTAGGTAAAACCACATTGCTGAAATGCTTGATGGGGATTTTACCGATTAAGTCAGGACAGATTTTGTTAGACGGCAAAGATATTGCCAAGATGTCTCCTGAGCAACGAGTACGTGCAGGATTGGCCTATGTACCGCAAGGACGAGATATTTTTTCAACTTTGACGGTAGAGGAAAACATCCTGATTGGCATGGCAAAATTTTCAGGCGCAAAAACCCGAAAAGTACCGAGTCATCTCTACGAAATTTTTCCTGTACTTGATGAAATGAAACATCGCCGTGGTGGGGATTTATCGGGTGGTCAGCAGCAGCAGCTTGCGATTGCCCGAGCGTTGGCTTCTGAGCCTAGTGTCTTGATTTTAGATGAACCAACGGAGGGTATTCAGCCCTCGATTATTAAAGATATTGGTCGGGTCATTCGTAAATTAGCAGATCAAGGGGAAATGGCGATAGTCTTGGTAGAGCAGTTTTATGATTTTGCTGAGGAATTAGCAGATAACTATACGGTAATGGCGCGTGGGCAGGTGATTGCACAGGGGCAAGGGGTAGAAATGCCTGAAAAGGGGATTCGGGAGTTGGTGGCGATTTAGTATTACTCATCCTTAGCCATTAAATTAAGATTTATGTAAGGGCTGATCTTAATCAGCCTATTGAGATTAAAGTTTTCATTTTTTCCATTTTGGTATTACTAGAGCGCCAATAATTGGTAGCCATGGTAAAGTTAGTATTGCTGTGTTCCATGTATAAATTCGAATTGGAATAGAGTCTTCCGAGTAGAATCCTTTCCACCAAATAAGTTCTAAAATGCCAATCATAATTAAAGTGGTGAATACAATACTAAATATATAATTAGCATGATAACCATAAATTTTTGAAATGATTAAATCAAGCATCATAAATATTGCAAGAAAGAATACATGACCTATTAAGAACCCAATGATGATAAAAATAGGTGAAATAAATGTTATTAAAGCTATTCCCAATGCATATGAACCACTTGCATTATTAGGCATATGAGGATGACTCAGGTCTTTAATGAATATGAAACAAATGAAAGGGAGAAGATAAACACAAATCCAGAAGCTACGTTTCATAAATGTCTGAATTTTGGAGTTGTTGTATTTTTTGTCGAATGAAGTTTTAATGAAAATCATAAAACCCAAAATGATTGCCAAAATAAAAATTGTTGTAATCAAAGTTTTTCCTCATTATTTGCCAGTATTTTTGTTTTTTGGCGATTAAAAAATAATAAAATAAAATCCTTTATTTTATTATTTTAGACCTATTTCTTCTCCACTTTATAGAATGTCCCACCAGCATAAACATTGTGTCCAAAGCCACAAGAAGATTCGCCATTGTTCTGTTCCACCTCAATTTTTTGACCTAGATTAGGGTCATTAGCAAATTGGAGTTTGATCTGACAGTCTTCATAACGGTAGTTTGCCTGTTTTGCAATGATTGGCATGCTGGTTTCGAACTGCCCCATATTTGGACCATAGATCAGGCCTCTAAGTCCAAAGTAATAGCCATCAAAAGCGATCTGATACTTATTTTGCTTTTTACTGACCTTAATGTAATCCCATTGCCCAAAATCATTGGCTCGAACATAAGTGCCTTGTAGGTCTTTAGATATTTGGGGCTTTGCTAGCTGTTTCAGGTTGTATTGGCTAGTTTTAGAGTCTTTATCTCTTAAAAACCAAACTCTTGCCCATTGGGGTTTGCCTAACTTTGCATAACTCAATCCCACATTATTATTGGCAATTTCAATGTCTCGGTCAGTCACCTGAATACCACTTTCGTCAGCATTCATTTGGCAGAACTGAGCCCATGCAGCTTGATCTTCAAATTGTTTTACTGCTTTGGCATATTGCTTTTGATCGTAAAACTTTTTGCCTGCTTGGGCATATTGTTTCACTTTGGCACAGCCTTGTTGTAATTCTTGTTCAAATGAATCTTCAGCAAAAGTTGAGGCTGAGCCAATTGCTGTCATAACCATCAGGCAAAGTTGAGTTGTTCTCATCATTTTCGATATTTCTAAAGCTGCTTGATATTCATTTTAAACAATCATTGGAAATATATGCTGTGATCTAATTGTTAGCTTGAGAGTTTCAACTGCATCCAGAGCAAATCACGCCATTGACCAAACTTCTGCCCAACCTGTGGCATATAGCCTGTCTGGATAAAGCCAAGCTGTTCATGCAGGACAATAGAACCTGTATTTTCGCTATCAATCGCAGCCACCATGATATGCATGTTTTGTTGTGCTGCGAGATGGATCAACTGCTGCATCAGGGCCTTACCCAAACCTTGGCGTGCATGGCCTGGGACAATAAAAACAGAATGCTCGATACTTTGACGATAACCGCTAATCGCCCGAAAGGCTGAGTAATAGGCATAACCAGCAACTTTGTTATTGAGTTGATCTTCAACCACAATCATTGGAAATTGCTGTTGTTGCATGCTTTGAAAGCGTTGTTGGTATTGTTCTAGACTCACTGCCTGATCATTCCAGTTGGCTGTCCCTGTGAGGATTTCATGATTATAGATCGCGAGAATCTGTGCTAAATCATCCACTGTGGCAAAACGAATCTGATAACGGGGATTCAAGGAGTGTGCTGCAAGCTTAAGACCGAATGACATGAGAAAATAAAAGAAAGTTCACATATTCCGAATATGCGTGATTACAAAAAAAACAGCAAGACGGAGCTTGCTGTTTTTAAACATATTGACTGTTTAGAAGTGGTATTTAACCAAGGCGCTGACATTGTTTTCGTCGCTGCCTTTAATACCAAACTTGTTATTCCAAACCGAGTGTTCAATACCGAGGTACAAACGTGTTTCAGGTGAAATGTGTTTACCGACATTCCACTTATATTGCGTTGTCCAGTTCAGTTCACTGGCATGATCTTTCTCGCCTGTAGACCAGTCAAGGAAACCATCTACGAGGAAATCTTCATTTGATAGTTTAAATGGCAATGCATAAGCAATGGTCATTTGATAGTCATCAGTGGTGTTTTCGTTGTTGGCACGGTAGAAGTTGATGTTCGCATACTGGAAATATGGAATAGCAAGATCGAAGCCTACACCATATAAGAAGTTGTCAAAACTAGAAAAGTCATCGTTATTGCTTTCCCACGTTGTTGAGATCAACACATCTTTAATTGGACCAAAAGCAAGTTTTTGACCCGAAACTTCACCCAGGCTTAAACGTGGAGAGAGTTCGAAATAGGTGCTTTTATGGTCGTCGCCACCGCGCATGCGGTCCATAAAGAAAAATACATCGGCATATTTTACTTTTGCCGCATATTCAACGGTTACAGTTGTCTGTTGCTCATCAACAACTTCATAATTTTCACCGTATAAACCCGTCAGGCTGAAATCCTGCCAGATCGGCTTCGCTTGGGCGAACGCCGCTGTAGATACCAATAAACATGCCGCTGTAAGTTGCTTCAATTGCATTTAAAAATCTCCCCCCAAAAAGGCGTGTAAAGCATACAGGGTATTAAGCAAAAATAAAGCCAAATTTGACCAAATGCTCAAAAGATTTGTATGGAACGGCAAATCAGGAATGAGATGGTATTAGGCCGCTTTTTGATCAGGTTTTCATCAAAATGTCAAAAATCAGCTTGCATATTTGTGATGAAAGACAGATATTGGAATGATAGAAGATCTTCTCCACGACTAAAATGCAACCGATGCAAAGCAAGGAGACCACAGGCATTTACATAATCAGAATATACAACTGCACTGAATGAATGCATGCTCAAAGTGTGCCAGATAACAAAGTTTTGTAGCACCGTCTCACTAGAAAAGAGAGGAAGATATTTATGAATATTGAAATCCGTACAGATAAGAACATTCATGGTAGCGAACGTTTAATCAGTTATGTCCGTGCAGAACTTACGCAAGAATTCCAACGTTATAGCGAACGTATTACACATTTTTCGGTTCATATTAGTGATGAAAATGGGGAGAAATCGGGCGATCATGACAAGCGTTGCATGATCGAGGCTCGTCCAGCAGGCCTAAAACCTGTTGCGGTAACGCATAAAGCGACCAATATTGATGCATCCATTCATGGTGCGATTGATAAGCTGAAACGCAGTCTGGAACATTTATATGAGAAAAAAGACCACCACCGTGGTGGCTTGCCAGAATATGTTGATGTCGATGATGACATAGACCTCAAAGAAGCATAGGCAGATATGCATAAAAAAAGCCCAAAGTGGGCTTTTTTTATGTGTGTATCAAATTTATACATGATTTTTGGGCTGTTTTATAAAATCCTGTTGGGATATTCGGCATAATAGAGCCATTCAAATATTGTGAGAGCTGGTCATGTTAAGTAAGCAACAGCAGGCCTTGGTGCAAGCCATACAACAACTCGATCTGGACCAGGTGCAGTCTTTACTTGCTGATGGGCTTGACCCGAACTTTATTGACCCAGAGCATGGATTTCCTGTTTCCATTTTATGTGATGGTCTGTTTGTCTGGTGGGAGAATGTCTGTGAGGCCTACGAGGCTGGCAAACCGTTTACTGATGCAGAGAAGCAACATCAGCTGAAAGTTTATCTGGAGATTTTAGAGGCGCTGATTCAGGCCAAGGCAAACCTGCATTTATGGGATGCCGAGGAATTTTATGGACCACTGTGGGATGCGGCAAGCTCGGCCTGTGTGCCTGTGGTACAGCGTCTACTGGATGAAAAGGTTGATCCGAATACCCGTGATGAAGAGGGCCTCACCATTTTGTCATCCATTAGCCAGTTATTCTTTGACTGCGATTTTGATGAAATTGACTGGTCGGAGTCCTTGCAGGAAGAGCGCGAAACACTAGAATTACTACGTCGCCATGGCGCAAAAATGTCAAAAGAGTTAACGGCATAAGCCTAGCCAGTAGAATGAAAAAGGGGAGAATGATGAAAACACTTCAAACATTGGGCTTTATTGCAGCCTCAATGATGGTCAGTACAACTTTTGCGGCGGATTTTTCTTTTGATCGCCCTGGGGCTGGCATGGGCACGGGGATTACACCAGTGGGCCATCTGGCCTGGGAACAGGGATTGCCCTCTGTCAGCTATCAGCAGGACAATGTCGCTGGGGCAAAAGACAAAACCCTGACACTCAATGCTGACATGCTGTTGCGCACAGGTTTAACCGATGGCCTTGAACTCCAGTTGGGCTGGCAGGGACCTGTCTGGCAGCAAAACAAATATGCGGGCATGAAAAAGGAAACCCATGGTTTGGGTGATGTCAGCATTGGCTTGAAAAAGGCTATTGACCTCAAGGATGACCGTTTAAGCATGGCCTTGCTGGCTGAGGCGGTTATTGCAACGGGCAATGACGAGTTCACTGCACATGACGACATCTATAGCCTGACTTCGGCAGTGGCGTATGAGCTGAGTGACTTGGTTGGTACCTCCATTACCATGCGTTATGAGGCGCAGAACAGTGATTGGGCAGTCACCGCCGTTCCGACCATTGACTATAAAATTGCAGGTAAATTGTCTGGTTTCTCAGAATTTATCTACCGTAAGGCGGAAAGCCAGGACTATGAATATGGTTTAGGCACGGGTCTGGTTTATGCCATCAATGACCGTGCCCAGCTGGATGCCAGTGTCGGGGTCGATTTAAATGGCAGTGGCAAAAGCTACAACGGTGGTTTTGGCGTTTCGGTCCTATTCTAATCAAACCTCTCTCCATGTGCCTCCCTTGAATTCCTGTTGACCTCATAGGGAGTGCTGGAGAGACAGCAGAGAAAACATAATGAAAAAGTGTGTTCAGGGCGGCTACAGTTTCCAGCTGATCCGTTATTTTCTTGGCAGTTTACTGTTGTTATGTGGGACGGTCATCCATGCCCAAGACAATGTTTCAGCGCCATTGCTCAGCCCAGAACAGGCATTTACATTTTCGGTTGAATCGACCAAAAACAATGAAGCGCGTCTGCACTGGACCATTCAGCCCAACTATTATTTGTATCAACACAAATTTGAAGTTCAGCAGGGCAATAAAGCGGTCGCCTTGAATTTACCCAAGGCGGTTGACCAGTATGATGAGAATTTTGGTCATACCCAAGTGTATTACCAGCAGGTTGAATTCAGTATTGCTACACAGGCATCGCAACATTATCGGGTGAGCTGGCAAGGCTGTGCCAAAGACCGTATCTGCTATCCACCGCAAAACATTGAGTTCCAGACCGATGCTGATGGTTTGGTCAGCGTGGAAAATACAGGTTTAAACTCACAAAAACGCTTTCTGGATGTCGCCCGTTCCGCCAATGCCTTAAATGCCCAGACAGCCGCAAATGACAGGGTGGAAACATCAGATGCTACCGTGTCTGTATCTTCCAACAATTCAACTGGCATGGCGCAAGACCAGAAATGGTCAAGCACGCTGGAACAACATTCCCTTGCCTATAGCCTGTTGTTGTTTCTGGGTTTGGGTATTTTACTGGCGTTTACACCGTGTTCGTTGCCGATGCTGCCGATTCTCACCTCATTGATTATCCGTGAGCATAAAGGGGTGAAGGCATGGACAATTGCACTGACCTTTGTGGTGAGTATGGCGATGGTCTATGCGGTGCTTGGCCTGATCGCCTCGGCGGCTGGACTGAACTTTCAGCGCTGGTTGCAGCAGCCTGCCACACTGGTGGCCTTTAGCCTGTTGTTTGTACTGTTCGCCTTAAACCTGTTTGGCCTGTTTGAGATCAAGCTACCGCAAAAACTGCTTAATCGGCTGGACCATATGCAGTCGGTACAGCAGGGTGGAACCCTGATTGGCGCCAGTGTCATGGGCATGATCTCTGCCTTGCTGGTCGGGCCGTGTATGACCGCACCCTTGGCAGGAACACTCCTGTTTATTTCCCAGACCCAAAACCAGTGGCAGGGCGCATTATTGCTGTTTACGCTGGGTTTTGGCATGGGGATTCCACTGTTGCTTGCCAGCGTGTTAGGTGCGAAAGCCTTGCCGAAAGCGGGGGAGTGGATGCATCAGATTAAGGTGATTTTCGCCTTTCTGATGCTGGCACTGAGTATTTATTTTATTCGTCCCTTGTTGCCAGAGTTGGCAATTCAGGTAATTAGTCTGATTTTAGGTTTGGCCTTTATTGGTTATGCTGTGTACCGTCTCTTTGTGAAAAAGGGACAATTGCAGTGGTTGTATGCATTGCTGCTCATCATTGCAATTCCGTTTCTTGCCTTTAACCAATATCAGCATATGCAAAACCTGAGCACAGTGCAGGCAGAGAAACTGGCGGAATGGCATGTGGCACAAACCGCCGATGAATTTCAGCAGATACTGGCCAATGCGCCAAAAGATCGCGGTATGATTATTGACGTGTATGCCGACTGGTGTGTGGCATGTCAGCCGATTGAACATCGCATCTTAAAGGATGCTGAGGTGCAACAGGCTTTAGCTCCTTACTATTTGATTAAACTGGATTTAAGCCATTATGATGCCTCACATCAGGCACTGCTCAATCAATGGGATATTTTAGGTCCACCGACCTATCTATTCCTGAATCTGCAACAACAGGAAATCCGCCCGCTCCGTTTGACAGGCGCATTTAAAAAGAACGAATTATTACAACAACTCACGGCATTTAAAGGAAAATTATAAGCATGTATACCTTATTGATTGGCAATAAAAACTATTCAACCTGGTCAATGCGTCCATGGATTTTATTGAAGCAGGCGGGTATTTCCTTTCAGGAGCATTGGGTTCAATTCGACAGCTTTGAAGCGGATAGCCAGTTTAAGACAGAAATTTTAAAGCTGAACCCAACAGGTAAGGTTCCCGTGCTGGTGGATGGGGAACTGGTGGTTTGGGACAGTCTGGCCATCTGTGAATATGTGGCTGAGCAACACCCCGAAAAGGCGCTGTTACCGCAGGATAAAACATTACGGGCAAAGGCGCGTTGCATCAGTGCTGAGATGCACAGCAGTTTCCAGACCTTACGCAATCTTTGTCCAATGAATGTTGAGGCGGATTTGGCACATATTGGCAGGCAGCTTTGGGTGGACAATGCCCAGCTCCGTGCAGATGTGGCACGGATTGAGCAAATCTGGTCTGAACGTCCAGCTGAGGACAGCTTTTTATGTGGTGAGTTTAGCCTTGCCGATGCGTTTTATGTACCTGTGGTGATGCGCTTTGAGTGTTTTAAGCTGCCATTATCGGCGTCAAGCCAAGCCTATATGCAAAAGATATTGTCTTTGGCATCCGTGCAGCAATGGATTGCGGAAGCCAGACAGGAGCAGATGTTTGTGGCGTTTGATGAGCCTTATCGAAAACGTCGTGGTGAATATCTAAAGCCCTAGAAATCTGGAAAGATTGATAAATAAAATTCATAAGTCATGCTGGACTATTTATATTATGGTACTCGCTCTCGCCATATAGAGGGGTATTGTGTTGGTGTTTTTAGCAATATATAAAGAAATATGGAACGCATCGAACAGATTTTATAATAATTCAAAACAACATTTATTGGTGATCATTGGCTTGGTCTGTGTAGTGAGTTTAATCAATTCGCTGTTACCCTATCTGATTAAACTGATTATTGATGGCACACAACATGGCAAGGGCATCCATTATATTTATATTCTGGTTGTTTCGTATTGCTTCGCCTGGCTGTTGTCCCAGATTCTTGAGTGGACCAGAAATTTCTTTCATGTTGTGGTCATGTCTAGACTGGAGTCTTCCGTTCTGATTACTGGACTGGAAAATTATTTAAAAATAGAGAAGTTACAACAGGACAAGATTGATACGGGCGTATTCAATTCTGAGGCAATGCGCGCCAGCAGCTCGTTTTCGTCACTAACCCTTTCGCTATTATTTGTATTTCTACCCGCAATCTTTCAACTGTTTTTTATTAGCTACATTTTATATATCAATATTAATGCGTTTTTTGCATTGGGTTTTATTGGGACGGCATTACTTATGTTTGCCATTTCCTATTTTATTACCCGAAAAAGCAAGGAATATTATGAACCCCTGTATTCTGTAAAAAGTATCCTGAACAGTAAGTTTCTGGAAAAAGTGAATAACAGCTATGAAATTAAGGCGAATAACGCGGTTGATTTTGAGGTGAATCGCTTTGAGCGCAATGTCAAAAGCTATATTGGGCAAATGTCGCATAGCCACATGAAGATCGCCAGCCTTATGGTATTGCAAATCATTTTAATTTTTGTCTTTTTACTGACGTTCCTGCTGATGTCCACCAAGTTATTTTCTCTCGGAAAGATAACCACGGGGGATATGGTGATGATCAGCTCCTACATCATGATGCTGACCATTCCTTTCTTGATGATTTCCCAACAAGTCAACCTGATTTCAGGGCAGGTGGTGGCGATTAAAAAATTTCACAACTATTTCAGGATGAAAAAAGACCAGAACAGCCAGCAGCATTATTCAGACAGCCATCTATTGTTTGCATTCGCTGATGTAGTACTGGAGGTGGGCGGACGCGTCATACAGCAATTTAACCTGAAGCTCTATAAAAATAAAACCTATGTCCTGATTGGGAAAACAGGTTCTGGAAAATCCACCCTGATCAATTATCTGCTGGGTTTCTACAAAATCAGGGCTGGAAAATTATTCTATAAGGATCTGGATATTAGCCAGAATTATTCAGAAAAGATTTTCGATGAAATCGCATTTGTTGGGCAAAACTATTCCATTTTTACAGGTTCCTTGCGGGAGAATCTGGTCTATAACTCAAGGCATTGCTATGCTGATGAGGAGATCAAGCAGCTACTGGGCCTTTTTGACCTGCAACACCTGCTTGTAGATAAAAACCTGTCACTAGATGATGACATCAATGAATACCTGAAAAGCTTTTCAGGAGGAGAAAAACAGCGTTTAAATATATTGCGCGCAATTCTAAAGAAACCCAGGGTCCTTATTCTAGATGAACCCACTTCAGCACTGGATTCAAAGACTGCCATTCAAATCCTGAACTACCTGAAAACCAATGTTGAAACCCTGATCGTAATTACCCATTCACAAGAATGTCGGGACTTGGCGGATGAAATCATCAATGTGGAACAGTTATTTCAATCCGCCTAATTCTAAAAGTTTCCAGCCATTTCCCCTAAATGGCTGGAAATAGCTTTAATCAATGGCAAGGTCAGTAAAGATTTTCACCTGATTCCGTCCATTGGCCTTGACCGCATACAATGCCTGATCGGCCTGACTAATGATTAAATGGGGTTCATCCGCACTCACTGAACTGCTAATGCCAAAGCTGGCACTGACCGAAAATTCCTGCTGATATTCCGTGATAAAGTTCAGGTGGGAGATTGCCAGACGGCAGCGTTCCGCCACACTTTGTGCCTGTGCCGTCGTGGTGTTCGGCAGTAGCAAAATAAACTCCTCACCACCAAAACGCCCAATCACATCCAGGTCACGTATGTTGTTTGCCAGACATCTTGCCACCTGAACCAGCACCTGATCGCCCATGCTGTGCCCAAACTGGTCATTAATATTTTTAAAGTGATCTAAATCGAGTAGCACAATTGAATATAACGGGTCAGGCTGCTGGTGCAGCTTTTCCAGATAGCTGCTGATGCTGCGTCGGTTCAGCACATTGGTGAGGGGGTCAAGACGGCTGAGGACCTGAATGGCGGTTTCCCGTGTGCGCCACTGGGTCAGCAAGACCTCAAACAGGAATAGGCAGGCAAGCAGGATGGGAACAAGGAAGAACATCATGCTGCCCACCCAGAATGGATGCATGGCAACCTTGTTAATTTCCGCCATATTAAACAGTGGGGCGTAGGTGAGTGCTCCGATGATGCTCATATAATTGCAGAACAACAGGGCAATGGTGGCAGGCACAAGGGCGCAGTAAATCATTTTACGGTTAAACAGGATCAAGCCCACACCCACCACGCTGACATAACCCACCATGGTTGCTGGACTAAAGCTTCCCACCAGATAGCTGTTGTGGCAAAGCATTGCGGTAAAGACTTGCACCGTAATGAGGGGAAGAAACTCCTTTGCCCATTTCCGATCCCTATAAAAGTGGCAGGGAAAAATGAGGGCAACTAAAACCACAAGCATAATCAGGCTGGTCCATAACTGAGACCAGACCAGGTTTAAATGTACCCATGCTGAATATGCTGGATGGGTGAGGACAAAAATATCCCAGCTGATCCAGAACAGGTTCATAACAGCAGCAAGTATCAGTAATAAAATACTTTTTTTAAGTATGGTCCAATTGACTACAATTTGATGTTCCAAAAAAAGCCTGAGGCCCCATCTTTTTGTGTCAGTTGACCTATTAAAACGAATCTTGACCATTGGCATGCATCCTTATATGCAATGAGATTCCGTAGGAACTGTAGAGTTGTCGTCAAAATATTGAAGAATAATAATTAAAATAACAATAACATCTTTGGAATGAGAAAAAAGTCTAGCTCTGGGCTTTTTAATGCAAATTATAACGGGAAAATTTTTTGAAAAAGGGGCTATGATCTGAATATTCAATCAAATTTATTTTATGATGACAAAATTAAATTAAGAGTGACAATGGTCAGACATAGCTGACCATTTTTGCTTAAAATTTAAGCGGCCTAGTCACGGTCAAGTGAATGGGCGAAATCCGCAATATCCGCCAGTGCCTGTTTTGCCTCAGGAAACCATGCATTGAACATCTGGAAATTATGCCACATGCCTGTGTAGAGCTTGAACCGAACCTTGACACCCGCCTGCTCCGCCTTTTCCCTAAAGCGTTTTGAATCATCCAGCAGAATCTCTTTTGAACCCACCTGAACCAGTGTCGGTGGCAGACCCTTGAGGTCATCAAACAAGGGTGAGACACGTGGATCATCTGGCTGGGTACCATCTTTTAAATAATGGTTGATACCTGCCTGCAACGCCTCTATGGAGAGCAGGGCATCATGTTTCTGGTTAAAACGCAGCGATTCACTGGTTAAGGTCAGGTCCAGATAAGGTGACATCAAAATTAAGCCGCTTGGCATCAGCTCTGGCTGCTGCTTTAGGCGTAGACACAGGGCCAGCGCAAGATTGGCACCACAGGAATCACCAGAAACAATAATGTCTTTCGGTTGAATTCCCTGTACCAGAAGCGCCTGATAGACATCAAAAATGGCGTCGATTGCCTCAGGATAGGGATGTTCAGGCGCAAGCGGATAATCCACGTGGATGACCTGCATTTGTGTACGCGCTGCAATATCCGTCATTAGGGCGCGGTGCGTATTCAGGTTACCCAGAAAAAATGCACCCCCATGAATGTGGAGAATCAGTTGGGTGGCAGAAGCCTGTGCCTTGATCTCTTCACCACGTACACCCGCCAGACGTAATGGACGGATTTGTACGGTTTGGTCCTTTGGAAATACACGGCAAAGTTGGTCAAGCAACGGTCGTAAAGCATTTGGGGCCAAATTAAACTGACTCGGCGTGCGAATGGTCGCTTTTAGTAGCGATTCAGTAAAATAATATTTCCAGACAGTACCAAATTTCATAGTTTTTCCATATTGTTAGGTCAGTATAATAATAAGAGAGTTCAGGCACTTGAGCTTTATTTTATAGGTGAATAAAGCGTTGGGCTTATACCCCTCAAGATTCTTACTCAGGTTATACCAAATAGTCATAATCAAGAATTGCAATATTGATGAAAGTTCCCAATACTCGTGGTCTTGAAAGACCCCTTAAGGATATTACAAAAATGAAGAAAATTGCTTTAGCACTAGGATTACTCGGTTTAACTGCTTTTGCCAATGCGGCAGATGCATTGAACGGTAGCGTTTGGCAGACAATCGATGATGAAACGAAGCAGCCAAAAGCGATTGTGAAGTTTACTGAGCAAAAGGACGGTTCGTTAACAGCGTCTATTCAAAAATATTTAGTTCCAGGTCAGGAAGATGCCTGCTCTAAATGTGAAGGAACCTATCACAACAAATCACTTAAAGGTGTGACTATTGTGCATGGCCTGAAAAATGTCGGTGGTGTGAATTACGATGGTGGTTCAATTATCGACCCTAAAAATGGCAAGACCTATAAGTTGAAAGCTGAAATCATCGAGGGTGGTAAAAAGCTTAAACTGCGTGGTTATATTGGTGTGGCCGCTCTAGGCCGTAACCAGACTTGGGTTCGTGCTAACTAATTTGAGTTTGAACTGAAAAAAACCGAGTCCTGAGACTCGGTTTTTTATTTTTATCTGTTTAAGCGGAGAGATTCTGGTAAGTCGCCTCATCAAAGCCAATCACAAAGCCCTGTGGAGTTTGCAGCACTGGACGTTTTATCAGGCTAGGTTGGGCAATGAGGGTCTCAATCAGGTTTTGCTCATTGCTGCTGGCATGGGCCTGTTCCGTTTCGGATAACTTGCGCCAAGTTGTACCTTTTTTATTCAGCACCTTATCCGCACCCATTTCTTTCAGCCAAAGCGCTAAAGTTGCAGCATCAATCCCTTGTTTTTTGTAGTCATGAAATTCATAGGCAATACCCTTTGCCTGTAAGGCATCAAAGGCCTTTTTCATCGAATTGCAGTTTTTAATACCATAAATTTTAAACATGCTGTAAACCATAGAAAACAAGAAAAGATATGGCTGAAAGCCTAACGCAAAAAGAGGGTGATTTGCCAGTTGAGTTTTTTAGCCTATAACTCAATGCATGTTTGAAATGGTCAACAGACCCTGTTTATCAAGTAAATTGATGCAGTGTGTTGAGCAAAATTAAAATGATCAAATCAATCATGCTTTTTGATGAAAAAAGCTACAGACAAACGGGGTGAAAAATATCTAAGATTAAAAAAGAGAAAACCCGCATTTAATCTTCCTGATCATGCGGGTCTCATTTCAACGTCCAATGTCTCATCCATGCAAATAAACTTAAACTAAGTTTATTTTGTCTTCCTACGGCTTCCTATCCTTTTTTGGTCATCCTGACCGCTTCCCTGTGCCGTGGTGCTATAATGCCGTTACAGCCTATAAATAAAAATACACAAAAAACGACACAATCTGTCAGCCAAAGAGGCGGTCAAAGTGAACAAGTGTTCACTTATTCGTGTATTTTATAGTCAATGATGACAGGAGCATGGTCGCTAAACCATTGTTCTTTATATACCCATGCGTTCGCAGTCCGCATTTTCCAGTCAGGTGAACAGGCCTGATAGTCAATCCGCCAACCCACATTTTTTGCACGGGCCTGCCCACGATTTGACCACCATGAATACAATTCCGCCTCTTTTCGCACTTCGCGGAATGTATCGACATAACCCAGTTCATCATAAATATGGTCAAGCCATGCTCGCTCATGCGGTAAGCAGCCTGAAGATTTCTGGTTGCCTGTCCAGTTTTTAATATCAATGCGCTTATGCACGATGTTGTAGTCACCACAGACGATGATTGATTTATTCTCATCCCGCCATTGTTTTAATATTTGGGCGTATTCCTGTAGAAATAAATCTTTACGCGCCTGCGCTTCATCACCACTTGAACCTGATGGCAAGTATAGTGAGGCAATATGAACAGGCTGTGACAATCCCAGATCGAATTCAGCCGTAATAAAACGTCCCTGCGAATCGGCCAGTTCAAAACCCAAACCGTTTTGTACTGAAACAAATGGGAGGCGGCTGTAAATCGCCGTACCTGCATAGCCCGCACGTTCGGCAGGGAACAGGTGGGTATGCCAGCCCTCAGGCTTGAATTTATCGGTCCACTGTTCATGGGTAATGCGGCTTTCCTGCATACACACCACATCCGCACCCGACTGTTCCAACCATTCCAGCAGTCCCTTGGTCACGGAAGAACGCAGTCCGTTGACGTTAATTGAAATGACGCGAAGAATTTTTACATCACTTGGATAGCTATCCTTTGGTATCATGCGTATGTTTAACCTCAATTGAAGAATTTGGAGCACCTTATGACAACGCCTGTGTCATTTCATCCGCAAGCTTTTATCGAACTCGCATTATCACGTGGTGTGCTTAAATTTGGTGAGTTTACCTTAAAATCAGGTCGTATCAGTCCTTATTTCTTTAACGCGGGTTTACTGAATGATGGTGAGGCACTGTCGCTTTTAGCACAGGGCTATGCGGATAAACTGGTTCAGTGTGACAACGTGGGTGTGATTTTTGGTCCAGCTTATAAAGGCATCCCGTTTGTTGCTGCAACTGCGGTGGCGTTGTCTCAGGTGCATGGCAAAAGTGTACCTTGGGGTTTTAACCGTAAAGAAGCCAAAGATCATGGTGAAGGTGGTGTATTGGTTGGTGCATCAGTTGCGGGTCAGAAAGTCTGGATCATTGACGATGTGATCACTGCTGGGACTGCAATCCGCGAAGTGGTGACCATCTTAAAAAATGCGGGTGCAAGTATTGCAGGGGTTTTGGTAGCACTTGACCGTCAGGAACGTGGTCAGGGCGAGCTTTCTGCGATTCAGGAAGTGCAGCAAGAACTAGAAATTCCTGTGCATGCTTTAATCACCATGAAAGATTTGATGGATTATCTGGATGTAAAAGGTGAGAAAGAAGCCTTGGCAAATATGCAAGCCTATCGTGAGAAATATGGGATCTAAGTTGAAAGGAAGCGAAAGCTTCCTTTCTTATTGAGTTTAATTAATGAATTATTGGAAATAATGATTGAAAAATAAGCGTGGAACGTGAAAAATCATGTAAAAGCCGTTCCAGTGCGCTGAACCCTAGAACGGCTTACTTTAAGATATTGATGCGAAAAGGAAAAGTTCAAGTATTTCGTATAAGCTGTATTATGTTAATTTTAGAAACTCTTAATTTAATAGCTGTCTTTCACTTAGTTTTTTTAAAATTGATGGCTGAATAATATTTTTTAAAGTACCTATATCTGTTAATAATTGAAGTTCATTTTTTTCTCGTGACTCTATCTGTTTTTTAAGAACATCATTAGAGCTCTGAGCGATCATTCCTGATAAGGCTGCTATGCCTAAAGCTGCAATTGGAGATCCAACAGCTAAACCCATTATTGCACCGACTCCCATTACCACAGGAATATTATTTGTTTTATCAATATGCACTGCTTTACTTTTCGTATTTGCAACAAAAATTCCTTTTTTATTAATAAGTTCAATTGATTCCTCAAGTAAAACCATAAATTCAGAAGATTTTAATCCAAACTGTTGCCCAAATATAAATATTTGCTCAATGCTAATATTAGTCTCGCCTTTCTCAAGCTTAGATAATCCAGATGTACTCATTCCTGTACTCTCAGCTAATGATGTTTGCGTTATACCTTTAAACTCCCTTAAGCAATGGAGTAATGCTCCTGTCACATGAGAAACAGTAGTTGAAAAATTATAATTTAGTTCGCGCACCATGCTTTGCTCTAATTTGAAATAAATTTATTATAGCATAATTTCAAATAATCTATTGATTTCCTGATTTAGAGGAAATACAATGTTTTTGAAAAATTGAAACTACTTCAATTTATATGGAAATAGCAAAATGAAGCCACTTCTTATCCAATTCGGTCTTAAAATTTTAACTTTATTCTTAGATCATGCTTATCAACTGATAAAAATGAAATTAGAAGAATCTCGACGCTTAAAAGCTCAATCTACAATGAAAACTCTCAATTAATTGAGAGTTTTTCTTTATGCGAAAGGCTCACTTCACAAGCCTTTTATATAAGCCGTATTATGCTAATTTCATTATTAGTTCAATATTTTAAAAGCTATCATTTTTTTATTAGTCGGAAATAAAATGAGTTTTAAATCAAAAAACAACCTAGATAAACTTAAATTTATCAGATACATGAGAAGTGAAAATGAAGTAAGTGATGATTTTTTTGATATCAAAAAATTTCTGTCAGAAAAGCTTCATCCTTTAGAAATTAAAGCTAATGATACTGCTGAATTATGGAAGGTTATTCAATATCTCCAAAAAACACACACGGATTTTTTGAAAGATGATTATTTCAAAGATGAATCAGCACGTATTAAATTTATATTAAAACATGGTGATCCAAATCAAAGGATTACCCTTCTTAAATTAGATACTCCTGATCCAAAATATTGGAAAAAATTAACCCAAATTGTAAAAAATGAGGATAGCGAAGCCTTTTTAGAACTTAAAAGATTAGAAAAACTCGCTAATACAGACTTTGAGGAGTAATTATCATGGATAAAGATTCTACAAATGAAATTATTCCTATTGAAGAGCTTAAAGGTAAGGATCAAATTAATTTTTCTGAAAAGATATCATCTGTACCTCAAAAAGATGCAGATAAGATCAAAAATAGCTTGCGTAGAAATGCAGTAATAAATTCGCAAACAGGAGAGACAGGTGTTGCTACCAAAGCCTTACCTACAATTTTAAATACAGATCCTGAAACTGCTAGAACCTACGCACTAACACAACCTAAAGAAAATTTTTTTGAAGATAATAAGGGAAATCAATATATAAAGACACCAACGTTAATTGCTGAAACTAGTAAACGAGCAGAAGAACCAAGACCACCAACACAAAGGGATATATTAAGACAATCTCGAACTTATTTGACAGATGTTTCTGATTCACCTGTAGCTGATAAAACCAGAGATCACCATCGAAAACAATTAGAAACTCAAATGAAAAAAGAAAAAAGAAATGTAAAAAGAGAAGCTATTAGAACTGGTAAATTAGATCCATCTAGCCCAATAGATGTTCACCATAAAGAATCAGTTAGTTCTGCACCAAGAAAAATGGCTGATCCCAAAAATCTTGACCCAGTTGATAGGGCATTACATCAAAAATGGCACAAGCAAGGAGGAGGAACAGCAGCTGAATGGGAAAGATTTAAAAAAGATGAAAGACATTAAGAATTTGATTTAACATAATGGCTGTTATGCGAATCACTCTTCCTCACACTTCTTACATTCCAGCATCGCCCCTAACTTTTCTTTACGCCCTTGTTCCGTCAACACCCAAGGGCGATTTTGCCAAGGTGGATCATGGCGCACATGCTGACCATGACCACAGGCGAGGTCAGCCACCCAATGATTTTCCTCATCCAGATGAAATCCAACAATGGCCTGTTGCATTTATTCACTCATGCTTTCGAGTTTAGAACTTTCCAAACCCTTTAAGAAACGATGACACAGATTATGAATCGCCACTAAATCATTGGGATCAACACCCAAAGAGCAGGCCAGTTTAAAAGGTATCAGGGTAACTTCATCTTTTGCCGAAAGCGCTTTTTCCAGCAAAATGACCTTTTTCATGCGCTCATCTTCCTTAACCGCAACACGCTTTAAAAACTGCTTTTCTTCCAGTTTTTTAATAATCGGCGTTAAGGTTCCTGAGTCAAAAAAAGTCTTTTGCCCAATTTCAGACAAGGTCACATTGTCTTTTTCATACAACGCCAGCAACACAATAAACTGTGGATAGGTCAGGTCATATTCCTGAAGCAATGGACGATATTGGCGAATCATGGCATTGGTCGCCGAGTACATGGCAAAACAGACTTGGTTATCCAGGTAAGCAATCTCAGTCATGATCCCATCCTTAATGTCGCAATATCGATAAAGCAGTATAAATTGAAAAACACAAAAAGTATATTGCGCATAATTAACTTGCACACAATATAATTGTGTGCAATATTATTTGTGCCGTAGCTTAACAAATAAACAAGGCTACTTTGGGAATGACACAAGTTTTATTGCAGAGAGAATTCTTATGACCAAGATTTATGATTTTCAGGCTGAACTTTTAGAGGGCGAACAAAAGAACCTCGCAGACTATCAAGGCAAAGTGCTGCTGGTGGTGAATACCGCAAGCCAGTGTGGTTTAACCCCACAGTTTGAGGGCTTGGAAAAGCTATATCAGGACTATCAGCAGCAGGGCTTGGTGATTTTGGGCTTTCCATGTAACCAGTTTGCCAACCAAGACCCGTCAAGCAATGAGGAAATTGGCAGCTTCTGTCAGCGCAACTATGGCGTGTCATTTCCCATGTTTGCCAAGGTTGATGTCAATGGGCCAACTGCCCATCCGCTTTATCAGTATTTAACCTCAGAGGCCAAAGGACTTTTGGGAAGCAGTATAAAGTGGAATTTCACCAAGTTTTTGATCAATCAAAAAGGTGAGGTGGTGAAACGTTATGCGCCAATCACCAAACCAGAAAAAATTGCCAAGGATATTCAACGTTTATTGTCATAAGGCAGTATTCGCATGTTGGGAAATGTATCTGGCTGGAACTCAAACGAGTCAAACATTTCCCAAACCTGCCCACAATTGAAAAAGAAAGATGATGCTGTTGTAGATAATTGAATAAAATAGATTTTTTATTATTTAATATTTACATAACTTGTTCAGCCATAAGCAGAAAACTTGGTTATACTTTTCGGCAAGATTAAAAATACGAGCGTCAGGTTATGCGTGTACTTGTGGTGATGGACCCAATTGAAACAGTCAATCTCAAGAAAGATTCAACCATGGCAATGCTATGGGCGGCAAGCCGTCGTGGACATGAGCTGGGTTATGCACTGCAACAGGATTTATATATCGAACAAGGCAAGGCATTCGGCCTGATTTCACCATTAAAGGTGTTTGAAGACTACAGTCATTATTATGAGCTGGGCGAGAAACAAAAAGAGTCGCTCGCCGCCTATGACGTGGTGCTGATGCGTAAAGACCCACCATTTGACATGAACTTTGTCTATACCACCTACATTCTGGAACAGGCGGAGCGTGAGAGGGTATGGATCATCAATAGACCGCAATCACTGCGTGACTGTAATGAAAAGCTGTTTGCGACCCAGTTTCCAGAACTTCAGGTTCCGACCTTGGTAACATCCCAACAAAGCCTGATTCGTGAGTTTATCAAGGAGCATGGTGATGTCATCGTGAAACCTCTGGATGGCATGGGGGGCATGGGGATTTTCCGCCTCTATCAGGATGGTGTGAACATTGGTTCGACCCTGGAAATGCTCACGGAAATGGGAACACGTCCAATCATGGCACAGCGTTATATCCCTGAAATTGTCGAAGGCGATAAACGCATCCTGATGGTCAATGGTGAGCCAGTTCCTTATTGTCTGGCGCGTATTCCGCAAAATGGTGAGGTACGTGGCAATCTGGCGGCAGGTGGTTTGGGGCAGGCACGTCCACTGACTGAAAATGACAAAATGATTGCTGCAAAGGTTGGACCTTTCCTGCGTGAAAAGGGTCTAGTGTTTGTCGGGCTGGATGTGATTGGAAATTATGTCACTGAAATTAATGTCACCAGCCCAACCTGTATTCGGGAAATTGATGCCCAGTTTGGCACCTCAATTGCCGATGATTTGTTTACTGTGCTTGAGGCTGGACGACAGAACTAGACTCCCTGTTTGTTGGCCGAATTGCCCATTTGTTTTTGATGCTGATTGCAAGGCAAATGGGCAATCGGATGTAGTGCTCCCCTGTTTCTAACAAACAATTGAAAAAAGCGGGGCTTTCTGTTGTAAACAGGTGAAATTCGCTTTTCGTGAATGAAGCTTTAGGATTAAAATAACTTCCGAAAACAATAGACGATAACTTTTTTTTTGAGTTGAAGAATTAGACCGTGACCAATTCACCGCAGAACAAACCCAAACATGTCATGATGATGGCCGCTGGTACAGGTGGGCATGTTTTTCCAGCACTGGCTGTTGCAAAACAACTTCAACAGGAAGGCTGTCAGGTGTCGTGGCTTGCGACACCTACAGGTATGGAAAATCGGTTACTCAAAGACCAAAATATTCCGATTTATCAAATTGACATTCAGGGCGTGCGTGGCAATGGCTTGTTGCGTAAACTCAGTGCACCTTTTAAGATTCTCAAGGCGACCATGAGCGCAATGCGCTATATGCGGCAGCTCAAGGTTGATGCGGTGGCGGGCTTTGGTGGCTATGTGGCTGGACCAGGTGGGTTGGCTGCACGTATTTTGGGGATTCCGATCCTGATTCATGAGCAAAATGCCATTGCTGGATTTACCAATACGCAATTGGCGCGTATTGCCACGACAGTTTGTCAGGCTTTTCCAAATACTTTCCCAACTAGTGATAAAGTGGTGACCACAGGCAATCCTGTGCGTGCGGAAATTTCTGCGATTTTGAATCCATCATGGCGTTACCAGACCCGTGAACAGGAGCATCAGCCCCTTAGTGTTCTGATTGTCGGGGGGTCACTGGGTGCGCAGGCCTTAAATGAGCGTTTGCCTGAGGCGTTAAGCAAGGTGAATATTCCTTTAAAGGTGTTTCACCAATGTGGGCAGAATCAGCAGGATTTAACCCGTGTTCGTTACCATGATGCACCTAAAAGCCTACAGGTGCAGGTTGAGCCGTTTATTCATGATATGGCAAAGGCTTATAGTGAGGCTGACCTGATTATCTGTCGTGCAGGTGCGTTAACGGTAACGGAAGTGGCGACTGCGGGCCTTGCGGCGATTTTTGTGCCTTTGCCGATTGCGGTGGATGACCATCAGACCGCCAATGCCAAATTTCTGGCAAATGTGGGTGCTGCCAAGATTTGCCAGCAAGCCAATATGACACCGTCCTTTCTGGGAGAACTGCTGGGCGCTTTGCTCAACCGTCAGTTGCTCTCTGAAATGGCAATTAATGCACGCCAACAAGCACAACCGAATGCCACCCAGCATGTGGTTGACCTGATCAAGAAATTGTAATTCGAGTTTATCTATGTCTCCTACCAATCCAAACCAAGCCAAAAAGCTGATTAAAGTGCCAGAAATGCGCCGTATTAAACATATCCACTTTGTTGGTATTGGTGGTGCGGGGATGTGTGGTATTGCTGAAGTTCTAAAAAATCAGGGCTATAAAATTTCGGGTTCGGACATTAAGGAATCCAAAACCACCACGCATCTCGAAGCAAATGGCATCAAGGTTTATATTGGGCATTCAGCCGACAATATTAAGAATGCCAATGTATTGGTGGTTTCAACGGCAATCGACCCTGAAAATCCAGAGATCAAGGCGGCCATTGAGCAACGTACCCCGATTGTGCGCCGTGCGGAAATGCTGGGTGAGCTGATGCGTTACCGTCATGGCATTGCGGTTGCAGGTACGCATGGTAAAACCACCACTACCAGCTTGTTGACCACCATGCTGGCTGAGGAAAACCTTGACCCAACCTATGTGATTGGTGGTTTGCTCAATAGTACAGGGGTTAATGCGGCACTGGGCGAAAGTCGCTTTATCGTGGCGGAAGCCGATGAGTCGGATGCATCATTCCTGTATTTGCAGCCAATGGCGGCCATTGTCACCAATATTGATGCCGACCACATGGATACCTATGAGGGTAGCTTTGACAAGTTAAAGGATACGTTCATCCAGTTTCTACATAACCTACCATTCTATGGTTTGGCTGTGGTCTGTGGTGATGATGCCAATATCCGCGAGATTCTGCCACGTATTGGCCGTCCAATCCTGACCTATGGTTTTGGTGAGGATAATGATATTCGTGCAGTTGAAGTGGTGCAGGATGGCATGCAGTCGCACTTTACTGTGTTGCGTAAAGACCGTGAGCCATTGCGCGTCACCATCAACCAGCCAGGTCTGCATAATGTCCTGAATGCATTGGCGGCCATTGGTGTGGCAACCGATGAGGGTGTTTCTGATGGGGCGATTTGTCGCGCATTGGAGGGCTTTAGCGGTGTCGGCCGTCGCTTCCAGGTTCAGGGTGAGTTTGAAGTTGGCGAGGGTTTGGTGAAATTGGTGGATGACTATGGTCATCATCCGAAAGAAGTTGAAGCGACTATTAAGGCGGCCCGTGCCAGCCACCCAGACCGCCGTTTGGTGATGATGTTCCAGCCACACCGTTTTAGCCGTACACGTGACTGTTTCGATGACTTTGTGGATGTGTTGTCGCAGGTGGATCAACTGTTATTGTTAGAAGTCTATCCAGCGGGTGAAAAACCGATTGTGGGGGCAGATAGCCGTGCGCTGGCACGCAGCATTCGACTGCGGGGTGAGGTGGAGCCGATTCTGGTTGATCCTGTGGATGGCAATTTACCAAATGTTTTACAAAAAGTGTTACAAGCAAATGACCTGTTATTAACACAAGGTGCGGGTAACGTGGGTGCAATTTCGGTAGAATTGGCCCAGCATCGCCTGTATGCCAAATAATGTGTGTTGTGAATATTAAAAGTTTTACAGTTTTAAGGATATAAACGTGTCAAATGCTGCAAAATTCGGCAAAGTTGCCGTGTTGTTTGGTGGGAAATCAGCTGAACGTGCTGTGTCACTGGATAGTGGTCAGGCTGTTTTAGAGGCGCTGCTGCGTTCGGGTGTACAGGCAGAGGCATTTGACCCGCAGGAACGTAGCGTGACGGAACTGGTTGGCTATGACCGTGCCTTTATTGTACTGCATGGCCGTGGTGGTGAGGATGGCCAGATTCAGGGTGTTCTTGAATGGCTAAACATTCCATATACGGGAACTGGCGTACAGGGTTCCGCAATTGGCATGGACAAGGTGAAGACTAAGCAAATCTGGCAGGGCAGTGACTTGCCAACCGCACCTTATCGCATCGTCACCAAGGATTCTGACTTAAATGCGGTGATTGCAGATTTAGGCCTGCCTGTGATTATCAAGCCTGTGCATGAAGGCTCAAGTGTCGGCATGAGCAAGGTTGAGAAAGCAGAGGATTTTGCCAACGCAATTGAAAAAGCCACACAGCATGATGCGGTGGTGATGGCCGAAAAATGGATTACAGGCCGTGAATTTACCATTTCATTCCTGAATGGTCAGCCATTGCCTGTGATTCGCTTGCAACCGCCAGCAGATGTTGCCTTTTATGACTATGAGGCGAAATACCAGCGTGACGATGTGCAGTATGGGATTCCCTGTGGTTTAAGCGAGGCTGAGGAGAAAAGCCTACAGGCGCTTTGCCTGCGTGCGTTTCAGGCGGTTGGTGCAGAGGGCTGGGGACGTATTGATGCCATGCAGGACCAGGATGGAAACTTCTGGTTGCTGGAGGTGAATACCGTACCAGGCATGACCAGCCACTCTTTGGTGCCTAAGGCGGCACAGGCGGTGGGTTATGGTTTTGATCAACTGTGTGTTGCGATCCTAGAGCAAACCCTGGCGAAGTCGGCTTAATTCATGGCTCAACTTCCTGCATCCATGCGCCGCAAACCACGGGCAGCAATCAGTTCCATCCACGAGAAACCGCCATCACCCAAGCAAAAAATGGTGAATGCGGGAGGGTGGATATTGTTGCTGATCGCTTTCGCTGTGCTCGCAATCGGTCTTTATGGCTTGTATAAAGTGATGACTGATGCAACTGTGGCGCAATTGCAGATTGTTGGGACCAATTCAGATGTTGAAAATCAACAGCTGGTACAGCACTTAAATCCGATTATTAAAGACAACTACTTTACTTCAGATTTAGAACAAATTCGAGACCAGGCTTTAAAGGTCTCATGGGTTGACCGTGTGGTGGTGTCACGTGCTTGGCCAAATGCGATTCGGGTGCGGGTGATGCCACGCCACGCGATTGCACGTTGGGGAACAGGGCGTTTGCTTAGTGACAACGGTGAGGTGTTTAGCGAGGCGGTGCCTAAAACACATCCAAACCTGCCGCTGCTTCATGGTCCAGTCAGCCAATCCAAAATGATGATGCGTCGCTATAATGAAATCAACCAGTTGTTTCATCCAGCGAACCTGCGTTTAAAAGAGCTGTATTTAACCGAGCGCATGACATGGTTTATGCAGTTTGATTCGGGTCTGCGTATCATTGTGGATCAGGACCAGACCATGAACAAGTTGCAGCGACTCAGCCATTTGGCACAAACGGATCTTAAACCTGTATGGTCAAACATCTCGGCGATTGACCTGCGTTACCGCAATGGCCTAGCCATTCAGTGGAAGAACGCGGCACCGCCCAAGATTGTCAACGGTCAGTTAGTTGTAACGATTGATGACACAAAGCTTGCAGGTGCAATTCAGGCGAAGCCATAATACGTGGCTTAAAAATAACGGGAGATTTTCCCCCGTATACACAACAAAAGATATGGTATTGAAGTAATGAGTGAAGCTGTTCCCTCAGTTGTTGCGATTGATATTGGGACCCATAAGGTCTCAGTCTTGATTGGTAAGATCCATGCGCCAGATAAGATTCAGGTCATTGGCATGGCAACTGCTCGCAACCGAGGTATGGTTAAAGGCAAGATTGTCAGTCTGGACAAGGTGATTGCCGCCATTAAAAATGCGGTGTCTGAGGCCGAGGATATGGCAGAGTGCCGTATCCACAGTGCGTGGGTGTCCATTCCAAGTACAGAGTTGCAGAGTTTTTATGCTTCGGGCCGTACCCCTGTGGCCAACCATGATCATATTATTACAACCAATGAAGTGGTACGGGCTTTGGAACTGGCAAAAGCCAGCCATGTCTCGCCAGACTATTATCTGGCCAGTGCCGTGCCGCTTGGTTTTGAGCTGGGCGACTCTGGTGAATGGGTGCAAAACCCTGTAAACATGTCGGCGCATAGCATGACAGGGCATTATCAGTTGATGATGATGCCAATCAGTACCATGCAAAACCTTGACCGTGCCATGAAAGGGGCCAATATCGGGGTGGAAAAAATGGTGGTGTCCTGTTTGGCAACTGCTGAAGCCAGCCTGCTCAAGGATGAAAAAGAATATGGTGTCTGTTTAGTTGACATTGGCGCTGGCATTACCAATCTCGCCGTCTATCTTGATGGGCGTTTGGCACTGGCGCGTACATTGCAGCGTGGTGGTGAAAATGTGACTCGCGATATTGCCGCTGTTTTACAGACCACCACTGAAGAAGCCGAACGTATCAAGATTCTGCATGGCTGTGTAGACCTAAGTGTGGTGAAACCAGACCACATGATCCAGGTACAGGGCATCGATGGTACACAAACCATCAGTCGCATTGAGCTTGCAGAAATCATCATTGCACGTTATGAAGAAATCTTCGCCTCAATTCGTGATGAGCTGGAACATAGTGGCGCAATTCATGGTTTGTATCATGGAGTGGTGCTTACAGGCGATGCCTGCCAGATTGAGGGTATGGTCAATTTGGCACGCCGTATGCTTGGAGTGTCTGCACACTTGGGCAATCCACCCTTGCAGGTTTATGCCGATGACCAGCACTTGCCAGCCTTGCGCCGTTCCATGTACGCAACGGCTGCGGGTTTGCTGATGTTTAGCCAGAGTGACTTGCAGGATGCGGTGGAGGAGCCGGAAGAGGCAAATGACCGCAGCTTTATGGATCGGGTTGCCAATGGCTGGAACGCACTGAACAGCAAGTTGAAAGCGATCTTTTAACTTGTAGGTATTTTGGGGAAAAATTGTTAGGAAGTTGTAATCGTAAGTCACTGGACTTGACAAGCTGGGTATTATTGAACAGCATCCTAAACATCAGTTGTTTTAAAAATCAGGGCAGTAACGGGCTGAAGTAACTGCCATTTATATATTAGGAAATCTAAAGGTCATGGCCTCATTTGAATTTATAGAAGATGAACTAGACGATGGCAACGGTCAAGCCCGTTTCACTGTATTTGGAGTTGGTGGTGCTGGTGGTAATGCTGTCCAGCATATGGTGCAAGCCAATATTCAAGGGGTGAAGTTTATTTGCGCCAATACAGATAAACAGGCACTGGATAGCATGAATGCACCGTTTAAGATTCAGCTTGGTGAGCAAAGTACCCGTGGTTTGGGTGCAGGTGGAAATCCAGAAGTAGGTCGCATTGCAGCGGAAGAAAGCCGTGACATGATTCGTCAGCACCTTGAAGGTACGGACATGGTGTTCGTTACCGCAGGTATGGGCGGTGGTACAGGTACAGGTGCTGCACCAGTCGTTGCTGAGGTTGCTCAGGAGATGGGCATCTTGACAGTGGGTGTAGTCACAACCCCATTTAACTTTGAAGGGCGCAAGCGTCTTAGATCGGCAGAAAAAGGCATTGAAGCCTTAGAAGCGCATGTGGACTCTTTAATTATTATTCCAAATCAGCGTTTGTTAAGCGTTTATGGTGATATCTCCATGAAAGACGCTTATAAAAAGGCAGATGACGTGTTGTTAAGTGCGGTGCGTAGTATTTTTGACTTGGTTGTTAATCGTGGTCATATCAACCTTGACTTTGCTGATTTAAAAGCCGCAATGAGTACCCGTGGTTATGCGATGATGGGTGCGGGTCTAGGTCGTGGTGAAGACCGTGCCCGTCAGGCGGCTGAACAGGCAATTCGTAGCCCATTGCTGGATAATGTCAATATTATCAACGCTAAAGGCGTGCTGATCAACATCACGGGTGGGGATGATATTACTCTGCGTGAAACCGAGATTATCACTGATGTCGTCAATCAGATTGTTGATCTGGATGAGGGTGAGATTTTCTACGGTACAGTGTTTGATCCAGATGCGCGTGACGAACTGCGTGTGACCGTGATTGCCACTGGCCTGACCCGTAATGCGTCTGAGGTTGAGCATAAAAAACGTACTGTAACCGCGCATCATGCACCCGTTCAGGCAGCTGCCCAGCAGCCTGTGGACGAAGATGATGTACCTGCGATCAGTAAGCGTACCACTACTGAGGCGCCTGCAACCGCGGCACCGAGTTCGACTCCACGTTCATCACCTATGAGTATTCAGGATTACCTGAAAAATCAACAGCGTAAATAATAAAATCATATGCTTAGAAAAAGGGTATAAGCAATTATGCCCTTTTTTATTTTTTGGGATAAGATGCGGGTTGACATTTCTGCCAACAACCGATTCGATTTATCAAGTGTCAAAACGCCCTAAATATGCTAAGTTATAGCGGTTTTTGCAAATGAAGTTAGCATGGCATGGTGAAACAACGTACTCTCAAGCGTGTGGTGAAAGCGAGCGGTATTGGTCTGCACAGTGGTCAAAAAGTGCTGATCAATTTTGTTCCACACCATATTGATGGAGGCATTGTCTTTCGCCGCATTGACCTGAACCCACCTGTTGACATCCCTGCAAATGCCTTGCTGATCCAGGAAGCATTCATGTGCTCCAACCTTGTTCGTGAAGACATTAAGGTGGGAACCATTGAGCATGTCATGAGTGCGATAGCAGGGCTTGGCATCGACAACCTGATTGTTGAGGTGTCTGCCTCTGAAGTGCCCATCATGGATGGCAGTGCGGGGCCATTTATCTATTTGCTCATGCAGGGTGAACTTGCCGAGCAAGACGCCGCCAAAAAGTTTATTCGCATTTTAAAACCTGTTGAGGCATTGCTTGATGACAAGCGTGCGATCTTTACCCCCCATGCAGGTTTTCAGCTGAATTTTACCATTGATTTTGACCATCCTGCCTTTGCCAAGGAATACCAGTCGGCCACCATTGATTTCTCAACGGAAACATTTGTTTATGAGGTGAGTGAGGCGAGAACCTTTGGTTTTATGAAAGACCTGGATTACTTGAAAGCCAACAATCTGGCCTTGGGCGCAAGTCTGGAAAATGCCATTGGTGTTGATGATACAGGCGTGGTCAATGAAGAAGGACTGCGTTTCGCGGATGAGTTCGTGCGACATAAAATTCTGGATGCGGTTGGTGATCTATACCTGCTGGGACATCAGGTGATTGCCAAGTTTGATGGCTATAAATCGGGGCATGCGCTGAATAACCAGTTGTTGCGCAATGTTCAAAATGATCCAGACTGCTATGAAATTGTAACATTTAATAACGAGAATGACTGTCCGATTCCTTATGTGAGTGTGACATAAGTCATTGTCTTTTATTGGCAACGTTATATTGTAACAATGTAAACTGAGATTTTTATCACATAAAACAGTTTTATATTTCAGGGCTTAAGATAAGCTGTTTACTTTTTATTGCTTGCCAAACGCAGTAGAGCTTGGCTAAGCTTAGGGTCGCTCACATATTCAGCGGCGCTGCGTAATAGCTCTTGGGTCTCTGAAGTTAGTGCTTTAGACGGGGGGGATGGTTCAGTCGGGACAGTGGTTTTATGTCTTAACCGAACCTGAATTTTTCGTAATTCCCTGAGGCTTTCAAGTTGGGCTAACTGCGCAACATAGTTGCTTTGTAAATAGCTGAGTTGACTAATCATTGCCTGATTTTCACCAGTTATGGTCAAGACACCATGTTGATAACAAACAACCTGCCATTGCTCTGGTTGGGGCAGTAAGGGTTGAATAATTTTCGTAAGTTGTTTCCATTGTGTAACTTGCGTCGTTAGAAACGTTAAGTTTCCAGTTTTTATGTGTTGTCCTTTCTGTTGAAAAACGTTGGTAGGCTCAGACATATTCGCTTCCTCGGAGGTTGTGTGTCCATCTTAAGCGTTCAGTTCAACTGTGATCAAGGAAGAGATGATAAAGGAACTTTTTAAGGACGGTTTCAAGAGGTTTTTTATGCATCATACGCGTCGTATTTTACTCGCATTTTCATTGGCTGCGTCAGCTGCTTCGGTTGCTTTTGCAGACTACCAGAATATTACCCAGACTACAGAAAGTGATCGTTTGGAACAGTTGTCACAAACTCTGGCACAAGGTTCATACACCCATCCAGATGATCTGGACCTGCCAGCCATTTCAAACGTGTCGGTTAAACTACGTGAAAAAACCATTGAACTGAACAACGCCACCATTGAAAAGAAATATGGTCGTTCGGCAATCTCCACTCAGGACAATGCCCCAGCATTCTCTGCGAACACGGGCTATTCCTGGCTGGTTAGCCATCCATTACAGGAAGGGCGGGTGAGCTCTACCTGGGGAACCCGAACCTTGCTGGGTTCAACCCGCCATCATTCAGGTGTGGATCTTGCGGCGCCATCAGGTACCCCGATTTATGCCACAGGTCCAGGTGTGGTGACCAAATCAGGTTGGGGCTCAGGTTATGGCCAATATGTTGAAATTGACCATGGCAATGGTTACATCACCCGTTATGCACACGCATCACGTCTGTTGGTGAATGCGGGTGACCGTGTCAACGCAGGTGAGCATATTGCCAATGTCGGTTGCACAGGCCGTTGTACTGGACCACATTTACACTTTGAAGTGGTTAAGGACGGTCAGCGTAAAAATCCTTCAACCTATTTAGCAATGTTGCCATAATGTAATTTGTTAACAGTTGTATAGAAATATTGTGAAAAATCGCCTTTATTGGCGATTTTTTTATATTTTTGTTTGAATTAGGTCAATGACTATTTAGTGGAGAAATAATAAAGGGTTTTATATTCACCTAGGGCAATACCCTTATCAAAGTAAAACATGATAGAAATAGTACCGACAAAATAACTTAAGGGAAAAGGTGAATTGTATGGCGTTTTATGGCGACTCTGACGCGCAGGAAACCCAGGAATGGCAAGAAGCATTTGATTCAGTATTACAACACATGGGCACGGAACGCGCTGCTTTTCTACTAGAAAAACTATATCAACGCGCAATTGCAAAACACGTTCCAATCCAGCGCCTAAATACGCCTTACCTCAACACCATTTCAGTTGAAGAGCAACCTGCAATGCCTGGTGATCAGGACATGGAGCGCCGTATTCGCGCCCTGATTCGCTGGAACGCCCTGGCGATGGTGCTGCGCGCCAATAAAACTGGGGATGACCTCGGTGGCCACCTCGCCAGTTTCGCATCCTCTGCCACCTTGTATGATGTTGGTTTTAACCATTTCTTCCGTGCCGCCTCGGACAATTTTGGCGGTGACATGATTTATTATCAGGGCCATTGTGCGCCTGGTATCTATGCGCGTTCTTTTTTGGAAGGCCGTTTAACCGAAGAACAGCTCAATAATTTCCGCCGTGAAGTGGGTGGCAATGGGCTTCCAAGTTATCCGCATCCCTACCTGATGCCTGACTACTGGCAGTTCCCAACCGTGTCGATGGGCTTGGGCCCAATTATGTCGATCTATCAGGCCCATATCCAAAAATACCTGATGAATCGTGGCCTGATTAAGGAAGAGGACCGCAAGGTCTGGGCCTATCTCGGTGATGGTGAAATGGATGAGCCTGAAAGCCTGGGAGCCATTTCACTGGCAGGCCGTGAGAAACTGGATAACCTGATCTGGGTGGTGAACTGTAACTTGCAGCGTCTGGATGGCCCAGTGCGTGGCAATGGCAAGATCATTCAGGAACTGGAGTCGATTTTCCGTGGTGCGGGCTGGCGTGTGATTAAGGTGGTCTGGGGCCGTCACTGGGATCCACTATTGGCGCAGGACTATTCTGGTGCATTAAAGGCACGTATGGAAGAAGCGGTGGATGGCGATTACCAGCGCTATCAGGTGAAAGGTGGTGCCTATGCCCGCGAGAATTTCTTTGGCAAGTATCCAGAAGCGGCTGAACTGGTCAGGAACCTCAGTGATGAAGACATTGATGCACTCAACCGTGGTGGGCATGATCCCTACAAGGTCTACGCCGCCTATGCGGAGGCAACCAAGAGCAAGGGGCAGCCAACTGTCATTTTAGCCAAGACAGTCAAGGGCTATGGGTTGTCTGATGAAATCGAGGCGGTCAATAAAACCCACCAGATCAAGAAAATGCAGCTTGATTCATTGAAGTATGTGCGTGACCGTTTTAACCTGCCGATCAATGATGAACAGCTTGAAGAACTGCCATTCTATCGTCCAGCGGAAAACTCGCCTGAATTGAAGTATATGAAGGCGCGTCGTGAGGCGCTGGGTGGCTATCTGCCTGCGCGCCGTAAAGACAGTAGCCCCCTGCCAATTCCAGAGCTTTCCATTTTTGATGCTGTACTGAAAGGCAGTGGTGAGAAGCAGCAGTCCACCACTATGCTGATGGTGCGCCTGATCTCGGCATTATTGAAGGAAAAAGCCATCAAGGACCATGTGGTGCCGATTGTGCCTGATGAGGCACGGACCTTTGGTCTGGAAGGCATGTTCCGCCAGTTGGGCATATATGCGGCACATGGGCAGAAATATACGCCTGAAGACAATGAGCAGCTCATGAACTACCGTGAGGCCAAAGATGGGCATATGCTACAGGAAGGCATCAACGAGGCGGGTGCAATGAGCGCATGGGCGGCATTGGGTACCAGTTATTCAACCAATAACCTGCCGATGATTCCAATGTATATGTACTACTCCATGTTTGGTTTTCAGCGTATTGGTGACATTGCATGGGCAGCGGGTGATGCACAGGCGCAGGGCTTCCTGCTTGGCGCGACCGCTGGCCGTACCACACTGAACGGTGAGGGTTTGCAGCATCAGGATGGCCATTCGCATATTCTGGCAGGTACCATTCCAAACTGTGTTGCCTATGACCCCTGCTTTGGTTATGAGCTTGCGGTGATTGTGCATGATGGCCTGAAACGCATGTATCAGGATCAGGAGCGGGTGTTCTATTACCTCACGGTCATGAATGAAAACTATGAGCATCCTGAAATGCCAGCGGGGGTTGAAGAGGGCATTAAACGCGGGATGTATTTATTAGAAAAAGATGAGCAGGCAACTGTTCAATTGCTCGGTTCAGGTGTGATTTTGCGTGAAGTGATTAAAGCCGCGAAAATTTTGCGTGATGAATACCAAATCCATTCCAATGTATGGAGTGTCACCAGCTTTAATGAGCTGGCGCGTGATGGTATGGCATGTGATGAATACAACCGCTTGCATCCATTGGCGGATACTGCAAAAGAGTCATGGGTGTCACAGCAGTTACGTAATACCGATGGCATTGTGGTTTCTGCAACAGACCATATGCGTGCCTACAGCGAGCAAATCCGTGCCTATCTGCCAGACAACCGTCCATACGTGACTTTGGGTACCGATGGTTATGGCCGTTCGGATACCCGTGGCAACCTGCGTAGTTATTTTGGCGTTGATGCGGCCCATATCGTGGTGGCAACCCTGAAGAAACTGGCGGATGAAGGTGAGGTTGAAAACCGTCTGGTCAAGGACGCGATTTCTTCTTTTGAACTGGATACAGATCGTCCAGTGGCATGGGCACCCCAGACACATCCTCAGGTGCAGGCGGTGGCTGAATATCATGAACATCAAACAGGTGAGGGGAACTGATTATGCAAATCCAAACACCTGATATTGGCGTAGACAAGGCGCTGGTTGCAGAAATTCTGGTGAAGGTTGGCGATCATGTTGCCGTTGATGACAGCCTTTTGGTGCTGGAATCAGACAAGGCAACGGTTGAGGTGCCAAGCACTGCGGCAGGCATTGTCAAAAATATTTTGGTTCAGCAGGGCGATGAGGTTAAGGAAGGCGTTGTACTGGTTGAACTGGAAGATGAATCCCAAACGGCTGAAACGCCTGTGCAGGAGAAGCCAGCGTCAGACACCCCTAAAGCACAAGATAAGCCTGCGGATGCAGAACCACAGACCAAGCCAGCAGCTGAATCTACCCAAACAGCAACGTCCAGCCAAGTGGTTGATGTGAAGGTTCCAGATATTGGTGTGGAAAAGGCGCTGGTCGCGGAAGTGCTGGTTAAAGTGGGTGACCAGATTGAACCTGAGCAGAGCATTGTGGTGGTTGAGTCAGACAAGGCCACGGTGGAAGTACCCAGTACAGTTGCTGGTGTTGTTGAGGCGGTCCAGATCAAGGAGGGTGACAGCGTTAAGGAGGGTGTGGTATTGATTCAGGTCAAGACTACACACACAGATACGCCACCTGAACCAGAGGCCAAACCAGATAAAACGCAGGAAACTGACTCGTCCAGTACAGAAACAGGTGAGCTGGAAATTACCGTGCCTGATCTGGGTGTGGAAAAGGCATTGGTTTCAGAAATTCTGGTGAATGTGGGTGACCATGTCGAAGCACAGCAAAGCTTGTGTGTGGTTGAGTCTGATAAGGCCTCGGTTGAGGTGCCAAGCTCATCTGCGGGTATTGTGAAAGCCATCCATGTGTCACCGAATCAGGAAGTCCGTCAGGGCATGGCGCTGGCAACCATTGAGGTGAGTGGCGAGGAAGTTGCCCCAGCAAAGCCCAAGGCTCAGGCAGCGGTTCCAGCAGAAAGTAAAGCCACAGCGAAGCCGCAACCGACAGCATCGACACCAGCCACTCCTGTGCAGGCAGAGAAACTGACCAAGGCACAGGAAGAAGATAACGCTAAAGTCTATGCAGGCCCCGCCGTGCGTAAACTGGCGCGTGAACTGGGAGTGGTGCTTGCTCAGGTAAAAGCTTCGGGTGAGCATGGCCGTGTGATTAAGGAAGATGTGTTTGCCTATGTGAAAACACGATTAACCGCGCCACAGGCCGCTTCCTCATCCCAGGCGGCGGCAGTCACTGCTGGTTTGCCAGCATTGCCAGACTTTAGTGCCTTTGGCGGTGGTGAAGTGAAAGCAATGACCCGTTTACAGCAGGTGTCTGTGCCGCAATTGTCATTGAATAATTTCATCCCTCAAGTGACACAGTTTGACTTGGCAGATATCACGGAATTAGAAGCGTGGCGTGGCGAGCTTAAAGACGGCTTTAAAAAGCAGGGCATTAGCCTAACTATCCTGGCCTTTATTGCCAAAGCGGTTGCACATTTGCTGAAAGAGGAGCCTTATTTTGCTGGGCATTTGGCAGATGACCAGAAGTCGGTGCTGCTGCGTAACGAAATTCATATGGGCATTGCGGTGGCAACGCCAGATGGCTTAACGGTTCCTGTATTGCGTAATCCTGACCAGAAATCCATTAAGCAGATTGCCACTGAGTTGGCTGAGCTGAGCCAGAAGGCACGTGACCGTAAGTTGTCACCAAAAGACCTGCAAGGTGCCAACTTTACCATTACCAGTCTGGGCAGTATTGGTGGAACAGCGTTTACGCCATTGGTGAACTGGCCGCAAGTAGCAATTTTGGGTATCTCACCTGCAACCATGCAGCCTGTGTGGAACGGTAAGGACTTTGATCCAAGATTAATGCTGCCATTGTCACTGTCCTATGACCATCGGGTGATTAATGGTGCGGATGCGGCGCGTTTTACCAATAAATTGACCAAACTGTTAAAGGATATTCGAAGTTTGTTGCTGTAAAGATTTTTAAATTTAGAATACCTCGCCTAAGCGGGGTTTTCTTTTTATGATGATCATTTATCTGGCAATTGCGATAAAATAAAAATTCATTATTCAAAACACTTTTTAGAATTGGTGCAGGGATGTTGGTGATTTATCGGGTGATGCTGCCATTGCTACTCATCGTTTTTGTCCTGATGGGGTTGTGGGTCAGCTATTTGCATTTTCCGTGGGCTTGGGTGATGTATGTTGTAATGGGGTTGGAAATGCTGGTGGCGACAGTGGTCATGGCAATGGAATATCAGGCCCAGCATGTGGGTGGCGCAAGTGGCTGGGGCAGCTTTGGTTTTCTTGGCCTCAGTGTCTATTTGGCCTTTTTACTGGGCATCGTCCGTGTGCTGATTTGGGCTTACCAAAAATTTTGAGTCTAGCGATTTAAAACGATTTAATTCTTTGGTAAAATAAAACCACTTCATTGGGGAGTAGCCGCTCTTTACGCAAAGTAGAGAGGTGATGATCAACATAATTGTTCAACAGAACATGGTCATCATAGCAAAGAACCAAAAACAGCTTTTCAGCTGTGCTTTTGTTGGCAAGACCTTTGATTTATCACTCTGCAATCAATCCATTTGATTTTGGCTAGCAGGAGGGATAGGTCATCGGTATATTTTGCTAGCCAGAGCATTCAACCATGTATGAATTTCTCATCTCCACCTCAGTTGTTGCCCTTGCTGAAATGGGCGATAAAACCCAACTGCTGGCATTGCTGCTTGCGGCGCGTTTCCGTAAACCGATTCCCATCTTAATTGCCATTTTACTGGCCACCACCATCAATCATGGTCTTTCGGCTGTGTTGGGACAATGGATCACTACAGTATTGAGTCCTGAAATTCTATTGTGGATTCTTGCGCTTGGTTTTATTGGCATGGCGATCTGGATGCTGATCCCCGATGAACTGGGCGATGAAACTGAAAGCATCAATAAATGGCAGAGATTTGGTGTGTTTGGTGCAACCTTTATCCTGTTTTTTCTGGCAGAAATCGGTGATAAAACCCAGATTGCCACGGTTGCCCTGGCGGCACGTTTTGACAGTGTGTTTTGGGTGATGTGTGGTACAACGGTAGGGATGATGATTGCCAATGCGCCAGCGGTATTTATTGGCGACAAACTGGCAGATAAGCTCCCCATCTCATTGATTCATAAAATTGGTGCTGCGATCTTCCTTGTGGTCGGTATTTCGGCATTGGTGCAGCATTATTATTTCTAGTACCCATTTCCAGACATATAAACAAGACCCATACCTCGTTATGGGTTTTTTCTTATAAATTACGATAAAAGTCCAATATTAGATTGAAACATGGGCTAAATCCCATTATTTTGTTATGGAATTAAAATATTTCATATTTAAAGGTTTTTTTTGGGGTTGTTATGAGCTTTGAGCGGACTACATCGCAAATACTATTTGATAATGGCACACATAAATGCATTAGTTTTACCAGTTTGGTGAAAGGTGAGGGCATTCAGGCCAACCAGTTCCTGATTATTGACCATGACCGCGCCGCAGTGCTCGATCCAGGCGGCGACCTGACCTATGTGCCCTTAACCATGGAGTTAAACCGCTATACCAAACTGAAAAACCTGGACTATGTGATGGCATCACATCAGGACCCTGACATCATCACCTCAATGCCGCGCTGGCTGGTCTATACCGATGCCAAGGTGGTGGCATCCAAGCTATGGGCACGCTTTTTACCGCACCTAAACTCTGCATTTATGAGCGACCGCATGAAAGGAGACTGGGAGGAACGACTGATTGAGCTGCCTGATACAGGTCAGGTGATTGCATTGGGTGAGTCTGCGATTGTTGCCATTCCAGCCCATTTCCTGCATTCGGTAGGCAACTTCCAGTTTTATGATCCAGTCGCCAAAATTCTTTTTTCAGGGGATATGGGTGCCTCAATTGTTGATGATGCCAGCCAGCCGATTGCCGATTTTGAAGCTCACATCAAGAAGATGAAAGGCTTCCACCAGCGTTATATGTGTTCCAACAAGGTCATCCGTTTGTGGGTGAATATGGTTCGCCAGATAGACCTCGACATGATTGTGCCGCAGCATGGCACCGCATTTGTTGGAAAAGAGATGATCAACCAGTTTCTGGACTGGATTGAGGGTCTGGAATGTGGGGTGGACCTGATGAATGAATATGTGTTCAGTATTCCAGCCGAGATCAGTTAGAATTTTTTAAGGCAGGACAGGGACAGTCAGTGCCTATAAATTATTTTCATCATAGAAAATGAAAATCACGGCAAAATTTGTTTATAATAGCTCACGGAAATTACCAGTGAGATTGTTATGCTGACCATCGTTCAAGAAGCCTTGACCTTCGATGATGTCTTATTACTTCCTGCCTACTCAACTGTTCTCCCAAAAGATGTCTCCTTAAAGACACGTTTAACTCGCGGCATCCAACTGAATATCCCCCTCGTTTCTGCTGCAATGGATACAGTGACTGAGTCACGTATGGCGATTGCGATGGCGCAGAATGGTGGTATTGGTATTTTGCATAAAAACATGGACATTGCAGCGCAAGCCGCTGAAGTGCGCCGTGTGAAAAAATTTGAAGCGGGTATGGTGAAAGACCCAATCACCGTTACCCCTGAAACCACTGTGCGTGAGCTGATTGCGATTACCCAGGCGAATAATATTAGCGGTGTGCCTGTGGTTAAGGATGGCAAGGTTGTGGGTATCGTGACAGGTCGTGATACACGTTTTGAAACCAACCTTGAACAACCTGTCAGCAACATCATGACAGGTCAGGACCGTCTGGTGACTGTTCGTGAGGGCGAATCTAAAGAAAACATTCAGGCATTGCTGCAAAAACACCGTATTGAAAAAGTGTTGGTCGTTGGTGAACACAACGAACTCAAGGGCTTGATTACGGTGACTGATTTCCGTAAAGCTGAAAGCTATCCAAACAGTTGTAAAGATGACCTTGGCCGTCTACGTGTGGGCGCCGCGGTGGGTACAGGTGCGGAGACACCAAGCCGTGTGGAAGCATTGGTTGATGCTGGCGTGGATGTGATTGTGGTGGATACCGCACATGGTCACTCAGCAGGTGTGATTGAACGCGTTCGTTGGGTAAAGGCAAACTATCCACAGGTTCAGGTGATTGGTGGAAACATTGCGACGGGTGATGCGGCGTTGGCCTTGCTTGATGCAGGTGCGGATGCGGTAAAAGTGGGGATCGGTCCTGGTTCAATCTGTACCACTCGTATTGTGGCGGGTATTGGTATGCCACAAATTTCTGCAATTGACAGTGTCGCGAATGCATTGAAAGACCAAATTCCCCTGATTGCGGATGGTGGTATTCGTTTCTCTGGCGACATGGCGAAAGCGATTGGCGCGGGTGCCAGCACCATCATGGTCGGTTCACTCCTTGCAGGGACTGAAGAGGCGCCAGGTGAGGTTGAATTCTTCCAGGGTCGTTACTATAAAGCGTATCGTGGTATGGGGTCTTTGGGGGCAATGGCGGGTGCAACAGGTTCCGCTGACCGTTATTTCCAGGACTCTAAAGCGGGTGCTGAGAAGTTGGTGCCAGAAGGAATCGAAGGCAGAGTTCCATACAAAGGCCCGATGGGTAACATCGTACACCAAATGATGGGTGGCTTACGTTCTTCTATGGGCTATACAGGTTCATCCGTGATTGAAGAGCTTCGTCAAAATGCGAAATTTGTGAAAATTACCTCAGCAGGTATGTCGGAATCACATGTACATGACGTGACCATTACCAAGGAAGCGCCGAACTATCGAGTTGGTTGATTTTTGGTAATTTAGCCGTTGGAAAAACCGTCAGTTCACTGACGGTTTTTTTGTTTTGGTGTAAAGTGAAAGCATGAATAAAGATATGGCACAGCGTCATATAAAACATAAGAAAGTGAGTAAAAAATGAGTTATTTTGGCACTGATGGTATTCGTGGCAAATTCGGGCAAATGCCGATTACCCCTGAGTTTGCATTAAAACTGGGTTTTGCGGCAGGAAAAGTATTAAAAAGAAACAGCCCTAAAAACAAGCCAATTGTTGTGTTGGGCAAAGATACCCGTTTATCTGGCTATATTCTGGAGGCGGCGTTGCAGTCGGGCCTGAATGCCGCGGGTGTCTATGTGCATTTACTGGGACCCTTGCCAACACCAGCGATTGCCCATTTAACCCGTGCCCTGCATGCACATGCGGGCATTGTGATTTCGGCATCGCACAACCCTTATTTTGATAATGGCATTAAATTCTTTTCCAGCGAGGGTAAAAAACTTCCCGATCACTTGCAGGATGAAATTAATCAGGAACTGGAAAAAGAACTGCTCATAGATGATACAGCGAACCTGGGTAAAAGTGTTCGTGTCAAGGATGCCAATGGACGCTATATTGAATTCTGTAAATCCTCATTTCCCTATCATTTTGATTTAAATGACTTAAAGATTGTGGTGGACTGTGCCCATGGTGCAGCTTATAGCGTGGGACCATCTGTATTCCGTGAGCTTGGAGCGAAAGTTATTTCACTTTATAACGAGCCAGATGGTTTAAACATTAATGAAAACTGTGGCTCAACCCACCCTGAACAATTGCAGAAAGCGGTGGTCGAGCATCAGGCTGACCTTGGGATTGCCTTTGATGGTGACGCAGACCGTGTGGTGATGGTGGATAAAAATGGTCAGTTGATTGATGGCGACCATATCCTTTACATCCTTGCGACACAGGCGAAAAACAAGCCAGCGGGTGTGGTGGGCACCGTGATGAGCAATATGGCGCTGGAGCTGGCCTTGCAGCAAGCCAATGTAGGCTTTGTACGTGCCAAAGTCGGTGACCGTTATGTGTTACAGGCACTTGAAGAAAATGCGTGGGCGATTGGTGGGGAACCGTCAGGGCATATTCTAACGCTGGATAAAAGCACCACTGGCGATGCCATTATTGCTGCATTGCAGGTATTAACGGTGATGGTGGAACAGGGCAAGGCACTGCATGAACTGGTGGCGGGTTTTGAACTGTTCCCGCAGGTGCTGGTCAACGTACGTTTGCAACAGATGATTGACCCATACTCAATTCCTGCGCTGGTTGAAGAGTTTGAGAAAGCGGAACAACAACTTCAGGGCCGTGGACGGCTGTTGATCCGTAAGTCTGGAACCGAACCTGTGATTCGGGTCATGGTTGAGGGTGATCAACTTGAGGAAGTTGAAGCACTGGCAAATCATCTGGCAGATGCGGTACGCACCCAGGCTCAGGCAGCATAAATATCGGTAGGGGCGTATTGTATACGCCCGATGCTCAATTGTTTCACGTCAGAGGGAAAGTATGAGTGATCTAGTCAAAGACCTGAGTGAATTGCGTTTAAGCTATGAGCAAGGTGAACTACATGAAGCACAGGTTAGCGGGAATCCACATCTACAGTTCCTGAACTGGTTTAACCATGCGCTTGCTGCAAATCTGCATGAACCTTATGCCATGTCATTGGCGACTGCAAATGCACAGGGTCGTCCGCATGTACGTACTGTGTTGCTGCGTGGTGCCACAGAAGCAGGCTATGACTTCTATACCAATTATGACAGCCAGAAAGGGATGGATCTTGCCGAGAATCCTTATGCCGAGTTGCTGTTTTACTGGCCGAGCCTGGAACGGCAGGTACGGATCGGTGGCAAAGTCATCAAGATTTCCGAACAGGAATCGACTGACTATTATTTGAAACGTCCGCGTGACAGCCAGATTGCGGCACATATCAGCACACCGCAAAGTGGTGTGATCAGCAGCCGTGACGTGTTACAACAGCGTTTTCAGGACTTGCAGCAGCAGGTGGCTGATCAGGACGAGCTTAGCAAGCCTGAGTTTTGGGGCGGTTATCGTCTGCAAGCTGACTATTATGAGTTCTGGCAGGGGCGGCCAAACCGTTTGCATGACCGTCTAAATTATGAAAAACATAACGGACTTTGGACCATACAGCGTTTGATGCCATAAATGACCCAGATAAAAATTCAACAAAGACCCTTACTTACACGCCCTGAACAGTTTCAGGGCGTGCCAGCTTTCATTGCTGAAATATTGGCACGACGTGGCGTTCAGTCTGAACAGGAACTTGAGCTTAAACTCAAGCATCTGCTTGCACCCAGTCTCAAGGGACTGGACACGGCGGTTGAACTGATCGACCAGGCGATTGACCAGCAGCAGAAGATTGTCATTATTGGTGATTATGATGCCGATGGTGCGACCAGTACTGCCCTGATGGTTTTGGTGCTGCAAGAGATGGGCGCAGTGGTTGAATATCTGGTGCCTGACCGTTTCAAGTATGGTTATGGGCTCACGCCTAAAATTGCCGAACTGGCACAGCAGACTTATCAGCCAGATTTACTGATTACGGTGGATAATGGCATCTCCAGCCATGCAGGGGTTGAAACGGCACAGGCCTTGGGGATGCAGGTGATTATCACCGACCACCACCTGACCACCAAGCAAACACCATCCGCAGAGGCCGTGGTGAATCCCAACCAGTTGGGCTGTGACTTTCCAAGCAAGGCATTGGCAGGCGTGGGGGTGGCGTTTTATGTGCTGGCGAAGTTGTCATCTCATCGCGGTCAACAGGGTAAAAGCAGCAGCAAAGTGACGCAGTATCTGGATTTGGTTGCTTTGGGCACCTATGCTGATGTGGCAACACTGGACTATAACAACCGCATCTTGATTGATTCGGGCCTCAAGCGGATTCAGCAGCACCAGTGTCGAGCAGGAATTCTGGCCCTACTGGATATTGCAGGGCGGGATGCTGCAAGCCTGCGCGCGCAGGATTTGGGTTTTGTGCTTGGACCACGTATCAATGCGGCGGGTCGCATGGAAAGCATGCGGATCGGAATTGAATGTCTGCTTGCGCCCGATATGGCAAGTGCCTATCCAATTGCCCAGCAATTAAACCAGTTAAATATCGAGCGCCGTCAGGTTGAGGGCGCGATGAAGCAGCAGGCGCTCAGTGCTTTACAACATATTCAGTTGGAAACGGAACATTTACCTGCCGCATTGGTGATGTTTGATGAACAGTGGCATCAGGGCGTGATTGGCATTGTCGCTGGGCGATTAAAGGAACAGTTTCATCGTCCAAGTCTGGTGTTTGCCCCTGATGAGGATGGGATTCATATCAAGGGTTCGGCGCGTTCAATCGAGGGCATTCATATTCGCGACATCATTGAACAGGTGGCGGAGCAGTATCCCCATTTGGTCAGTCATTTTGGTGGACATGCCGCCGCCGCTGGCCTTACCCTGAATAAAGCTCATTTTGAGGAATTTAGGCAGATCTTCACCCAATATATTGCGGAAATGGATCAGGAGCTGTTTCAGGCAACCTTGTGGACGGATGGTGAACTACCTGATACAGCATTGGACCTTGCGACCCTGAACTGGATTGAGCAACTTGGTCCGTGGGGACAGAAATTTCCGCTGCCGCAGTTTGAGGGAAACTTTAAGGTCATTGACTATCGCTGGTTGAAAGACCAGCATTTAAAGCTAAAGCTGGCGCTCGGACAGCAGGTTGTAGATGCCATTGCCTTTAATGCGGCAGATCGTTTTGAGTTCAACCCGATGCTTGGCTACGTTGACCTGGTGTATACACTGGAACGCAATGTCTTTAATGGCACCACCAGCCTGCAACTTCAGGTTGTACATTTAAGCCAATAAAAAATCCACCCATCAGTGATCTGACCCCAATAAGTTGGACAGTTTGATTAAGTGGTTTCTAAGGACTGATTTCTGTACTGTACAGGACTCAGTCCTTTTAGTTTCACCTTGATTCGATCATGGTTGTAATAGTGGATGTATTT